>JAJYHT010000016.1 GCA_021784595.1 Bacillota bacterium
CGCCTCAGTAGACAACGATGCCCTGATTGCGGGCCGAATCGAACCGCAATAATCTAATCCGATACCCGTCGGGCACTCCTTTTTTGAAGAGGCAACGAAAGTGTTTGGAGTACTTTTTTATGAGTCATCGGCTGCGTTTGACGAGGGCCTAAGCTCTTGGTAAAATATCGGTAACATGGCGCGGAAAGGGAGCGTCAGCTTGGGGTGGTCCGAAGCGAGCCGGGGATGGTGCAAGCCCGGTGTCCAAACTAGCTTGACTATGGCCCTGGAGCTAAGGTCTGAATTGCAGTAGGGCCTTCGGGTGTTCCCGTTAACGAACAGACGAGGCTATCGTGACGATGGCGAATAGGGTGGTACCGCGATGACATCGCCCCTGAGCATAGGGGTGATGTCTTTTTGCGGAGGAGAATAGAAACGTTCAGAAGAAAGGCAGGAGAAAATGGTGGGAGATCCCGTGTGGTACATTACCACCCCTATTTACTATCCGAGTGAAGATTTGCACATTGGCCATGCTTACACCACGGTGGCCGCAGATGCTCTAGCCCGGTATCATCGATTGCAAGGGCAACCTGTGCTTTTTGTGACCGGAACCGATGAACATGGACAAAAAATCGCCAAAAGTGCGGAAAAGGCGGGCATTGCACCTCGGGCGCTAGTCGACAAGATTGTCAGCCGTATTCAAGACCCGCTATGGGCACGTTTGGGTATTTCCTACGACGATTTTATCCGTACCACGGAACCCCGTCACCATAAGGTGGTGCAGTCTATCTTTAGGCAGTTGCGTGAAAAGGGGGATGTTTATAAAGGAGTTTATGAAGGATGGTATTGCCTTCCGGACGAATCGTTCTGGACGGAGTCCAAATTAATTGACGGCAATTGCCCGGACTGTGGACGACCAGTGGAAAAAGTACAGCAGGAGAGCTATTTTTTCCGCATGTCCCGCTACCAGAGCCAGATGATTGATTATATCGAAAGTCATCCTGACTTTATTCAACCTACATCTCGACGCAATGAAATGCTGGCTTTTTTACGCGCTGGATTGGAAGACTTGTCAATTTCCCGCACTGGCTTGACATGGGGCATTCCTGTTCCTGATGACCCGGAGCATGTCATTTATGTCTGGTTTGACGCCTTGTCGAACTATCTTACGGCTGCGGGTTACCTGTCGGACCCTGTGAAATTTCAACGTACCTGGCCTGCCGACGTGCACTTGGTCGGAAAAGAGATCGTACGATTTCACAGCATTATTTGGCCGATTATGCTTATGGCGTTGGAATTGCCCTTGCCGCGCCAAGTGTTCGGGCATGGCTGGGTTTTGCTGGGGGATAAAAAGATGTCCAAGTCACGCGGCAATGTGGTAGACCCTCTAGTCTTGATCGACCGTTATGGGGTGGATGCTGTGCGGTACTACTTGTTGAAGGAGGTGCCTTTCGGTTCGGACGGCAGCTACACCGAAGACGCCTTGGTTCTTCGCATCAATGTAGATTTAGCCAACGATCTAGGAAATTTGCTGAGCCGGACCACTGCCATGGTGGAGCGGTTCAATGATGGATGGGTGCCCGCTTTGCACAGCGAATGGGACACTGGCATCATAGCGGGTGAAGTGGCACGAGTTTATCGTGAGGTGGAGAAGTCTATGGACCGCCTGCAAATCTCCGATGCGCTGGCGGCGATTGCAGACCTGATCCGGACTGCCAATAAATATATTGAAGATCAGCAGCCCTGGGCTTTAGCTCGAAGTCCCGAGCGTCGTCCGCAATTGGAAGCGGTCCTGTATAATTTGGCCGAAGTGTGCCGTGTTTTATCGGTGTTGTTGTCGCCGTTCTTAATTGACACGCCAACAAATATTCGCCGTCAGTTGGGAATTGATGATCCAGTACGCGAATATAAAGAAGCGGTATTTGGGGGCTTTCCCGAGGGAATTCGGGTGCGGCGGGGTGAAAGCTTATTTCCCCGTATTGAGAACAAAATCGAGGAAGATCAGTGGGTCACTCTGGAAGATTTCCAAAAAATCGACTTTAGAGTGGGCACAGTGCGCCATGCGGAAATTGTTTCGGGAGCCGATCGGCTATTGAAACTGACCGTTTTTGACGGAGAACGGGAACGTACTATTGTTTCGGGAATTCGTCAGCATTACCAGCCAACGGACTTAGTCGGGCAGCAAGTCGTATTGGTGGCTAATTTGAAACCGGTCAAACTGCGTGGCATACGCAGTGAAGGAATGTTGTTGGCAGGATCGGTTGGGGAAACTTTAAGCATAGTAGCGCCAGTCCAGCCTCTTCCGGCAGGAGCGAAAGTCAAATGAGCCTAACGCTGTTCGATAGTCATTGCCACATTCAAGATCCTGATTTTGACGCGGATCGTGAGGCGGTATACCAAAGAGCCCGGGCTCAGGGCGTGGGTTTGCTGGTGCCGGGATATTCCATGGCAACATCTTATCTAGCCATGGAGTTCGCCGAACTCCATGACGAGGCGTACGCCTTGATTGGGGTCCATCCACACGACGCCAAAGATGTGTCCGAAGAGGATTTGACCGAATTGCGCAGGTGGAGTGACTCACCTAAGGTGGTAGGTATTGGGGAAATCGGTCTCGACTATCATTACATGAATAGTCCCGCTCTAAGGCAGCAAGAAGTGTTTTTGAGGCAGCTAGAGCTGGCGCGTGAACTCGAGCTCCCGGTGTCCGTGCATTCCCGCGACGCTGAGCCGGATACCTTGGAGCTTTTGGATCAGGTGCCTGGGGTGCAAGGAGTCCTGCACTGCTTTACTGGATCAGAAGAATTCGCCAATCAACTGTTAGCGCGGGGTTTTTACGTATCGTTTGCCGGACCTATCTCGTTTAAGAATGCTCATGCGCTGCGGGCAGTGGTAAGCGCGGTGCCAAAGGACCGTTTATTAGTGGAAACCGACGCGCCCTATCTATCTCCCGCCCCTTGGCGAGGACAGCGAAACGAGCCATTGCGCGTGATCCGAAATGCCGAGGTGGTGGCCGCACAAAAAAATTGCACCACAAAAGAGGTTTTTTCCTTCACCATGTCGAATACTTATAACCTCTTTTCGCGGATGCCGCGAAAATAGAAATACTTGGGAAAATTGGAAGGAGTTGGGACGATTCGGATTGACAGGAACGACCGTGCGAAGCTAAAATTCGGACATGGATTGTAATTTTCTGGATAATCTGAGAACCAAGACGGCAAGAAGAGGGGTAAAGGAGGACGGCTTTTGACAATATGGAAATCACAGGGTTTGCGAATGTGGCTGTTAGGCGCCGCGGCCGCGACCGCCATAGGAACTGGGCTGGTCGGAACTCAACTTCATCACGTCGACATAACATATTATCGACCACAGGGAGCACGCACCATTAAGTTTTGGACATTTCGATCCACCGTGCGGCGGATCTTGGCAGAAGCCAAAATCCCCATCAATGTGCATAATTCCGTCTCCCAGAGTCTCAGTCAGAAAGTTTCTGGCAATATTACATTGCAAGTAAAACAAGCGGTGCCCATTTGGATACGAACCGCACACCGCCACTTTCAATATTGGACGACCGATTATCGAGTGCGCGACATTCTGTTAGCGCTAGGTATTCATTTGGGTTCTTTGGACATCGTTAATCCGGGACTCAATGCTCATGTGGCGTCTGGCGCTAAAATTGACGTGATTAGGCGTTGGTTGTCGGACAAAACGATTACCGTATCACTACCTTTTGCTACCCAATATCAGCCCGATCCCAACCTCTACCGGGGCCATAATGAGATTTCCAGTCCTGGTCAATCAGGGGAAGCAGCGAAGACGGTACAGGTATTATACCGAGATGGCCAAGCGGTATCTGAAAAATCATTGGCGACCAAGGTCATCAAACCGCCGCGAGACCGGGTAGTGTTGTATGGGACACAACAGTTGATTGCTCGCGGGGGTCAGGTAGTTCAATTTTCACGAGAAGTGGCCATGGTCAGCACGGGATATTGGCCGGACCCGTTATGGTCCAATGGGTATACCGCTACCGGCTTAAAGGCACAATATGGGGTAGTGGCTGTTGATCCTGCCGTGATTCCATTGGGCACAAGGTTATATATACCGGGATATGGGTTTGCCATCGCGGCTGATACTGGATCGGCGATTGTCGGCGACCGCATTGACTTGTGTTTTGATAACGGGTGGCAAGCGATTGATTGGGGTGTGAAGGACGTCACGGTTTTCGTCCTCAACTAGGATAGGCGGTAGACACAGAACGTGATGGATCCCAGGACCTCTGAAGGCATATTGCAGTTGGTGCGAAGCCAAGGTTTAAATCCCTATAAGCCGCTTGGACAACATTTTTTGATGAGTCCGGAGATATTGAACCACATCGTGGAGTTGCTGCCTGCACCGCGTGTGGAGGTGTTGGAAATCGGGCCCGGTCCGGGCGGGTTAACCTTAGCCTTATTGGAAAAAGGCTTTAAGGTTCTCGCGATAGAAGTTGACAGACGATGGACTAAGCATTTGGAAGACCAATTGGTTTGTCAATTTCCGGACCGTTTGACCGTGGTGGAAGGCGATGCCTTGGCAATGGATTGGGCATCTCTAGAAGGTTGCGACCCGCCGGCGCCTTGGGATGTGGTTGGCAACTTGCCTTATTACATCACCGCTCCTCTTCTGGCCAAATTGGCACAAACCAGGCTTTCCTGGCGGACTGCGGTGGTGATGGTGCAAAAAGAAGTGGCCGATCGACTATCTACCATGCCTGGTGCGCGTCAAACCAATGCATTAGGCGTGATTTTGCGTTACAATGCGACTGTGGAAACAGTATTTCAGGTGGACAAAACCAATTTTTATCCGGTTCCTGAAGTGGATTCGGCCGTCGTTAGATTGGTGCGCAAGGATCCCTTGCCCGTCTCTTATGAGGCTTTTCACTGGGTCGTGCATGCGGGATTTGGGCATCGTCGTAAAATGCTGAGGCAGGCTTTGGCACAAAGCCTGCGATCACCGTTTTCCGCTCAACAGTGGGCAAGCTTGTTGCGCGGCGTCGGATTGGATCCTACAGCACGTGCGGAAAATCTAACCATTGAGGAGTGGGTTGTGTTGGCCCAGGTGTTTTTGGGCCATACGAGGTGATGCTAAATGATGTTCGAAAGTCCGACCAAAGGACGATTAAGTGTTGAGGCGATGTATGCGGATTTGCTGGCCTATATGACGGAGAATCCCAATGATCGGTACAAATTGATCATTGGCACAGATTCGCATACGCGCCAGGAGACTATTTTTGTCACTGCCGTTGTGGTGCACCACTTGGGCAAGGGTGGGCGTTACTATTTTCACAAGTCACGCCGTAGAGCCATCAAAAGTTTACGTCAAAAAATTATGTATGAAACCTCTATGAGTCTGACGGCTGCGGCAGGTTTGACAACTTGGCTCGAGCAATCGGGCTTTGGAGATATCGATGTAGAGATTCACATCGATGTCGGCCACCAAGGGGAAACCAAAGACCTGATTCGTGAAATTGTGGGGATGGTAGTGGGCAGCGGATACCAGGCTGCTATCAAGCCTTACTCTTTTGGCGCGTCCAAAGTAGCGGATCGGTATACCAAATAGTCCGCGGACACCGGTTATTGACGCTCAGGGCCAGCATTGCTACACTTTACGTATAATTGTCAAAGTATTATTTAGGGCGATGGAATCCGCCCCGGACAAATGGTCCGAAACTACCCCAGTGGCGGTTAATGACTCCTGACAGACTGTGATGTCAGGAGTCATTAATTTTGTTGTGTGGGGCCAGACTAACGGGACGGGAGCTGACACATGAATCAATATCTTGCTCAAGCCGCGCAGGTTCTCTTTGTGCTATCCTTTTCACCTCTTTTAAAGGGCATTATGGAACGGTATCGAGCGCGACTGGCGCGTCGCCACGGGCCGCCGATTTGGCAGCCGTACCGAGATTTATGGAAATGGTGGCATAAAGAGACCGTCCGCAGCGACCAAACGAGTTGGGTGTCAGAGTGGGCTCCCCTATTTTATTTTGTTGCCCCTTTGATTGTTGCGATGTTGATTCCGGTATTGACGGCATTTCCGCTTCCGTTTGCCTGGATGGGAGATATGCTGGGCGGCGGAATGATTTTAGCTGCGGGGGGCTTTGCCCTTTTGATGGCATCGTTGGACAGTGGCAGCGTATATCCGGTGCTGGGTGTGAGCCGCATTCGATTGATTGCCACATTTACCGAACCGTTGGTATTACTGCTGATCTTTGTGGCAGCTACTGCGGCAAATGCCACCATTCCGTTTGTGGTCAACCAAACCTTGTCACACTCTCCATGGATTATCAGCCCCTCCCATATTTTGGTGGTGGTTGGATGGTTTTTTCTCTTAATCGCGGAAACTGGGCGCATCCCGGTGGATAATCCGTCGACCAGCCAAGAACTTTCCATGATTGATCCAGCAAGAACCTTTGAATCGAGCGGACCGGATCTCGCGCTCTATGAATGGGGCGGCTGGATGAAGTTTTTGGTTCTCAACATCATTATGATGAATGTTCTCCTGACGCCGTGGGGTTTGGCAACCTCGCTTGGACTGGCCAATGTGTTAGAAGCCATTATATTGATAGCACTCAAAATTATCGTCGCGGTTCTTCTCTTGGTATCTATTGAGGCGGGATTTGCCAAATTGCGACTGATACGCAATGTGGACTTTTTGGCGGCCGCCATTGTTTTAGCATTTATTGGAGCGATTAGCGCGGCGATGGGGATTGGTGTGTAGAGGATGAAGGAAGGGGTTCACTGCGGATGACTGAACAAATCTTATGGAGACTGGCAGGGTCTCTAATATGGGTTATGGCTGTGGCCATCTTGCTGGTTAAAACACACCAATCGGCTCGCCTGTTGTACCGATTGCAAGCTTTGGGAGAAGCGGGCTTGTTGGCTGTCATCGCGTTGGACCATGAGCCCTTGTTATGGATCGATGTCATCATGGTACTGCTCATCAAAGAGATAGCGATACCGAAAATTCTCGGACCTCAAAAGGGAATGATTGCCCGTGATTATGGAGCCAAGGGCACGGTAGGCATGACGTTTTTGCTGTTCGTAGCCGCCGCTTTCACCTTAGGCGGGTTGGCACTCGGTCAAGTGCCAGGTCTCTTGCATCCTTTAGTGGCGGGTGTTCTTTTGGGAGCCTGGTTTGTGAGCTTTATGCACCTATCATCGCGTTATGAAACGTGGAGCATGTCGTGGGCATTGTTGAGTCTAGACACTATTTCCGGTGCTTTGGCGGTGGCCGTGGCGGGCCCAATTCCCGAATTTGCGGGAGTGGGAATCGATGTGGGAGCATTGGTGGTAGCTGTCTTGCTCGCACTTTTGACGCGAACCATTGCCAGCACATTGCACACTACGGATGTCAGGGATGTGGAGGAATTGATAGGGTGATGATGACTTCGTCGTTATGGCTGCCGGTGGCCGTACTGCTGGTCTTGGCCGGGTTGGCAATGGTTTTGCCAAAAGCTTTCACCATATGGATGCCACGGATTGCGATGGCGTTTTTGGTGGCATCCTTAGTGGCATTGGCCATTGGACAATGGCGTCTAGCTGATGCCATGTCGACCTGGTTTTATGTGGTAGTGGCTGTTGTATCCATATTTGCGCTGTGGTTTTCCGAGCCCTACGTGAAATTGGAAGCCGAACATCTTCGTTGGACAGTGGCTGACGTCAAGCGGTATACCGGTATTCTGCTGATTTTTATTGCTTCTCTGGTCGCAGTCGCCGTATGGGTCAACTTTTTTTGGTTATGGCTAGGCATTGAAACCGCTACCTTAAGCTCGGTATTTTTAGTTGCTACTCCAAAAAGCCGCGGTGCGATAGAGGCTTCGTGGAAATATTTGATAGTGACCGAGGCGGGCGGATTGGCTGCGCTGGTGGGGATGGTAATTGCATTAACCGTGACTGGGCGCCCGTTTGACCAATGGAATTTTGTGAGTACAGTGGTTTTCGTCCATAGTGGGGTTTCAGGGCGTTGGATTTTGATTGGGGCCTACATGGCATTGATCGGTTATGCCACCAAAGCGGGCTTGGCTCCTTTTCACACATGGTTGCCGGATGCCCACAGCGAGGCCCCGGCTCCCGTCTCGGCACTGCTGTCAGGACTAAAATTAGCGGGCGCGATTTTGATTGTCTACCGATTGTTTGATGTCTTAGCACCTTATGTGCCGCCGAGTCGGTTGAAAGACGGCCTCATTATTTTGGGCCTGTTGTCGCTGGTCGTGGCGGCTGGATTTGTTGCTTTCCAATCGGATTTAAAGCGTTTGTGGGCATACTCCAGCATTGAGCACATCGGCCTTATCAGTCTAGGGCTAGGATTCGGTGGCATTGCTTTGGTGGGCGCGTTGCTTCACATTTGGACGCACGCCACGAGTAAGACGCTATTGTTTCAAAATGCTGGCACGGTAAGGCTTCTCTATCATACGTCACAATCCACCCAGGGAGCCAAGGCGCTGCTACAGCGCACACCGTGGACTGCAGGCATGTTAGCTTTAGGAACAGCGGCTATAGTGGGTCTTCCTCCTTTCGCGCCGTTTTGGAGTGAGTGGTTGATTTTGGTGGGGGGATTTCAGACCGCTTCCCATCGCTTGCCCGATATTATTGCCATCGTGTTGCTGGTCATAATTTTTTCCGGCATCGCGTTGCGAATGCCATCATGGCTTTGGGTTCCTGGAAAAAAGGATCATCTTCAAAAGATCAAAGAGCCGTGGACTTTATTGGCGCCTAATCTGGTTTTAGCCATTTTGGTGATTGGTGGAGGCATCGGGGCTCCTTTTATGGTCCATCCGCTATGGCATCACTTGGTGTTGGAACTGATGAAGAACCCGATATAGGGATCCAACCCAGGGGGTAGAGATTAAAAGAAAGGTCTGATAACCATGGCGACGATGCTGGAAATCGATACGCAGCATAGGGTAAAGACATATAACGATAGAGATTTATGGGCAAATGATTTAATGCATTTGCACA
>JAJYHT010000018.1 GCA_021784595.1 Bacillota bacterium
AGTCTTCGCGCTCAATATTGCGCGCCCGGCAAATATAGTCGATGAATTGGCGCGCGGAAAAGTGGGGTTCGCCCTCATTCATTGGAATCATCCTTTTTCGATAACATACCCCACGATTTCGCCCAGATCAATTGGGATTTGTTTGGGAGTTTTAATTACGTACATCATAAGATACGTCAGGCAGTCCCTTGTAGGTGGAGAGAGCATGGTACAATTTAGGTAAAACGAGTACCCGAGTGGGGGCGGTCGAAGACATGTATGTAGCAAGGTAACGGGCACTATCAGAATGTGTATTATCCCTTGGATAATAACAGTTCAAGTCTGGGATAGCAGACATTGGGGGGCTAATCCATGAAGAATAAATGGCGGGGGGTAATAGGAGGAGTAGGTCTAGTTGCTGGTGTAGGGGTGTGGTTCCTTGTCGGGCCCGTAATGGCACCGAAAGTGAGTGCAGCGCCGCGACCAATAAATATGAATACCTATGTGCCGACTGATTTGGCTGCTACACCAGTGACTACAACATTAGGGCCTGGAGTGAGTGCGTCTCGGGCTACGGCTATTGCGTCGGTCATGGCCTATATTGATAAGTTGTATCCGGCGTCGGCCCGTACGATGCCCATTAGCGTCACGAGTGTCCGGTTAGAGCATTCGCGATCGGCGGTGCCCAAAATTGGAGCCCAAAACCTGTGGTTAGTCGCGGTATCAGGAATTCCTAACCAGTGGTCCCATTCAGTGTCGTCTCCCTATAGTGCTAGTTTGTTTATAGTTAGCGCTCAGACAGGACACGTTCTTGAACAAGTGCTGACGGATCCTTTAACGGGGCATTTGGGTCAATAGTCACCATTTCCCTCATTAGGCCACGCTGAGAGGGGAAAGCCGGACCCTAGCGCAGTCAACTGATCTTTCCGAGGCCTCCCGGCAGGTAATAGGGTGGTTCGACCGAGAATGTTTTTGCGGCAAAGACCGCGTGCTTGCATCGGAAAGGCGGGCGCTCGGTTGGTGTTCAGGGCGCTGGCCATAAAACTTCTTCCTTGGGAGACCAGTCTTGCGTTTCCGGTTGCTCCTGATCGTCTTCCCCGCCTCGTGGCATTCCGTACTGGCCTGGGTTGCGGTCCGACAAATTTTGCTCAGGGAGATGGATTAACGGTTGGGATGCCAATCCTGCTCCAGCATGCTATAGATAATATGGTCGACAAAATGGTTATAGAGCCATTCCGCTTGTCGTCGACAGCCTTCGTTGACGAAACCCAATCTGTCCGGGATGGCTTGGCTCTTGAAATTTTGGGTAGCCACCTCAATTTCGACCCGATTCAACTGGTAGTCATCGAATAGGAAATCCACTAAGGATTGGCAAGCTTTCGTCATGATGCCAAGTCCTTGAAAGTCTTGCCCAAGCCAGTACCCAATGGCGGTGGAGCGGTTCGGCCAATCAATGTGATGGAGGCCTATGACTCCCGCCAAAGTTTCGCGGTACCATATGCCCAGTTGAAATCCGTTGTTGCCAGCATATTGGGAGAGCGTGGACTGAATAAATTGCCGGGAATCATCGACGCTTTCGACGTGGTCGACCCACGGAAGCCATTCTCTTAAGTGTTGGCGCGATGTATGGGTTAATGCATATAATTGCTCAACATCGCGAAGTTCTAAAATCCGAAGATGAATGCTGTCGGTTACCAATCGATTAAACATCAAGATCTCCTTACCACCGTCTAAACAGCGTATTTAATGTGGCGCGCTCATTACAACTGCCTTAAGGTCATGTCTATCTTCCAATTTGAGGGCACAGTGATATTCTATCTCTATGATACTGGTTGGGTTGAGTTTAGGCGATAGGTAGACTCCGACCATATTTTGTATCCAACGGTAGTCGAATAATCGAGCCGATGGGGTACGTGGAGTTCACAGGAACGCCATGAATTATTGCAGAGGACGTGAAAAGCATACATCAATATCACGATGGGCATGTGCATTTTTTTCCACCTCAACTCAAGACCGCAATCGACCATTGGTTTGAGCGGGAGGGATGGGTTCTCTATTACCGGGACCAGCAAGCATCTGAACTGTTGGAACTCTTGCGCAAAGACGGCGTGGATCAATTGGCTGTTTTGGTGTATGCGCATAAACCAGGAATGGCTTCGGAACTGAACTCTTGGTTGCATCAATTTGGACAGCAGCACGCGGGTCTACATTTATTTGGCACCGTTCATCCTGACGATGTCAATATGGAGGAGGAGGTAAGGCGATGTCTCGATGACTTGAACTTTACGGGGTTTAAGCTGCATGCCAACGTGCAGCGGGTGTCGGTGGATGATGAGCGGTTAGAGCCGATGATGCGAGGCATCCAGGAGCGAGGTCGAGGCCTCATCATCCATGCCGGGCGAGAACCGCATGCCAATGCCTTTGTGGGGTGGAGACCTTTCTCCCGCCTGATGGCACGCTATCCGCAGCTTAAAGTTCAGATCGCGCATTTAGGACATGATGAAATAGCGGAATTTATTGCCGTAAGTCATGACTATCCGCATGTATATTTTGATACGGCTATGATTCCAAGTTCCCGCTTTCTTCTGTCTACCGAGCGTTTGGGGGAAATTTTGAACGAAATTCCTAACCGCATAATTTACGGCAGTGATCTGCCTATCCTGGAAGAACCGATGGCTTACCATCGCACACGAATTCTTCAGGCTATTGAGGATCCCGGCTTGCGAGACAAAGTTTTTTTGAGAAATGCTGAACGCTTTTGGCGATCTGAAACGGATGCATGACGTTCCAAGCCTGTTCAGAGGTGGCCGCTATGCTACAATGATTACCAATGGGTTGTCATACCATGGAATGATTGTATGATGAAAGTGAGGCGGCACGGATGCAAGCACCAGGAAAGCCTGGAGTGCAAGCTCGGTGGACCAGCAGTGCCAAGGCTGGGGTGGGTACGGCGATTGATTCCACTTCTGCGGTATGGTTCACCCTATCGCATGGTATCCTCAATGAGATCTATTTTCCTCGAATGGATGTCGCCAACACACGGGATGTGCAGTTGTTAGTTATCTCCCGTGATGGAGGATTTTGGGAAGAGAAACGCGATTTGGTCCACTCATTTGAATATGTGAATCCCCAGGCGCCAGCATTTCAATTAATCAACGACGAGCCATCAGGAAAGTTCCGGATTACGAAACGGATAGCAACTTGGCCCGGTGGCAATGCTCTTGTGCAATATACGGAATTTACGGTACTTGATGGCGACCCTGCCGACTACCGTGTCTTTTTGCTGGCGGCACCCCATATTAGCAACCAAGGAGGTGGTAACTTCGCTGCCGTCACGTCGCTTCGAGAAAGGTCGGGATTGCTGGCTTGGCGCGATGGCACATTTCTGTGCATTACCTCGACGACATCGTTTCTCAAACAAAGCGTGGGATTTGTAGGAGTTTCGGACGGCTGGACGCTGTTGCGGCGGGACCATGAACTGACGGTTTATGATCAAGCTTATGATGGCAACGTGGCAGTCACCGCTGAACTAGACTTTCGCACCCAAAGTGCGCAGACTATTGTGATGAGTTTTGGCCGCAATCAGTCCGAAGCGAAATTTACCGCAGAACTTGCACTGTTGCACCAGTATGCCAATATCGAAGCGCATTATATAGCGGGTTGGCAAGCCTACATTAACAGCTTGCCGCATATCCTGCCTGAGAAAGATCCCCACAGTCGGATGCAACGCATAGCGGCCATGGTTTTAAAGACTCACCATGGGAAGTTGTTTCCCGGGGGCATGATTGCGTCGTTGTCCATTCCCTGGGGCCAAGTGTGTGGGGATGGCAATATTGGCGGATACCATTTAGTGTGGCCGCGCGACATGGTGGAGGCGGCCAATGCATTTATCGCACTAGGGGACTTGAACGCTGCCCGGCAGTCACTGTTATTCTTAATGGCGACACAAAGAACGGATGGGTCTTGGGCTCAAAATTTCTGGTTGGATGGCACACCCTATTGGGATGGATCCCAGTTGGACGAAACCGCATTTCCCATTCATCTGGCATTTCGGCTGCAGCAGTTGGATGCCATGCGTCCCGGTGAAGATCCTTATCCGATGGTTAAAAAGGCCATGGCCTTTTTAGTCCAAGCAGGACCTGTAACGCAACAAGAGCGTTGGGAGGAAGATGGCGGATACTCTCCGGCTACACTTGCAGCGTGCATCAGTGCTTTAGTGATGGGGGCCGCTCTAGCCCGCGACCGAGGAGACCGTCAAGCGGCAGAGTACGCGGAAAATGTAGCGGATTACTGGCAGGCTAATATTGATCGATGGACGTTTACCAACGACGGCGCCATTGATCAGCGGTATCCCAGCCACTATGTGCGTATACATGTGGCGGAAACGGAAAGTGCGGACGGAAACCTGGAGCATGGATGGGTTCCTATTAAAAATTTGCCGCCGGGGGCATCCAGTTTTTTCCCGGAACAGGTGGTTATTGACGGAGGATTTCTAGAGCTGGTACGGCATGGGATAAAAGAACCCGACGACCAGCACGTCGTTATGTCCGTAGAAGCATACGATGGATTGCTGCGAAAAGAGATGCCCTATGGACCGCTTTGGTATCGCTATAATCATGACGGGTATGGCGAGCAGGAAGACGGCTCGCCCTACATGGGGGCAGGAATCGGGCGACTCTGGCCTCTGCTGGCCGGTGAACGCGGCCACTATGCGCTGTCCCGCAACGAAAGCGCGTTGCCCTACTTGCGTTCTATGGAAGGAGCCGCCTCAGAAGGTGGCTTGATTCCGGAACAAGTGTGGGATGGGCCTGAATTGCCCGAACGAGAGCTTTATCCTGGCCGGCCTTCGGGCTCCGCGATGCCCTTGGTGTGGGCTCATGCCGAATATATTAAGCTTGTGCGTTCAGTAGCGCTTGGTAAAATTTTTGAAACGCAAGATGTTGTGCGCAAGCGCTATGCCAATGACGACGCTCACCGACTGGGCTGGGTATTTTGGCAGTTCAATCATAAACGGCGACGCTGGCAAACCGGGGAGCACACCCTTAAGATTTCAGTATTGGCTCCAGCTCAACTGACATATACGACCGATGGCTGGCAACACGTTCATACGGCTACGCTCCAGGACAGCGGTCTCGGCATGTACTTTCAAGATATAGATCTCACAGAGACCGACCAAGTGGAATTTACATTTTTTTGGACCGTGGCCGGGCGGTGGGAAGGACAAAACTTTCAAATACAGCGGGTTGACCTGTAATTCTGAGCATGGTTTTGCTTTCATACCCCAACAAAAGCCCCAGGCAACAGCCCGAGGGCTTTTGTTGTTCATGTTGGGACAAACCTCTTATCATGCGTTTGAACTGCTGGCTGCGTCAGCCACTTGGACCTCTTGGGGAGTGTCAGGACAAACAAAAATGACTTCCGCTCGTTCAGCGGCACCCTTGACCTTGCCGTGAAGGCATACGTGATAAGGAGCGCCATCTTTGGCAATCAACAATTGCCAATGGCCTACCGCCGGCGGGCGCTTGTCGCCCTGGGGAGACAGTTCCGCCTGCATTAAGACGTGGATGCCGGGCACGGCTGCATAGTATGGCAAATGATCCATTTTTCCCATATTAATGTTGCGCAACGCTTGATTGATAAGATCGAGAGATTCGTTAAGCTCTGGCAACAGAGCCTTCACGATGTTCGTGTCAACAATGTAGCTCGCCATGTTTTTAGTTTCGCCTCTTTCATACGCTCATCTTGGCCTTTTTTCCACCAGTTATGTTGTTAATGGTAAAAGATAATGGGGAGTATCGCAATTCAGGGTTTTAATTTTTGAACCTGTAAGTTTGTAAAATTTATTTAATGTGTCAATCTACTATACTTAATAAATTTATCCTTGATGAAAGTAAGTTAATTTTTTCACAAATAGGAAACTTTATTGAATTGTAATATATTCAGTACTATCATGGAGTTGACCGACAGGGCTAGTGACTACGGGCTAGCAGAAAAGGGGTCGGGTGGTGACGGTTGATTCCCTCGTAAACCATAGGAAGGGTGAGCGTGTTGCAAGACCGCCTAGCGATCATTGTCTCTAAGGGTACCTTAGATATGGCCTATCCCCCGTTTATATTGGCCACGGCTGCGGCTGCCTTGGATATGGAATGCATGTTGTTCTTTACATTTTGGGGCCTCGATGTAATCCACAAGGACAAAATTGACAATCTAGAAGTCTCCATTGCGGGCAATCCCGGCATGCCTACCATGGCTAAAGTGGCCGGTGTCGTCCCGTTTGGCACCAAAATGGTGTCATCTATGTTTAAGAGCCAGTTTGCCAAGTCCCAAGTGATGCCGATTCGCGAATTTGTGCATGAGGCTAAAGAGTTGGGAGTTCACATGGTGGCATGTCAAATGTCGATGGATGTACTGGGTGTAAAACGCGAAGAACTGGTGCCTGAAGTGGAAGACGTCGTGGGAGCTGCAACGTTTTTAGACTTTGCCCGGGACGCCAAAGTGAGCTTGTTTATTTAACAACGCGGCATTGTTCAAATGAGTGACCGATAGGTCTACAGGGCTTCAACACCTGTGGTAGCTGTGCTATTGCGTTGAGGTATGATGAAAATTCTGTTTTCAAAGGAGGTAGGAGGATGCCATCAGACCGTTATCTGGAGGTTCCTCTGGTGGAGAAACAGCGCTTGTTCGATGAAGTCAAGGCGGACCCCAGATTTCACACGTACTTGTATGGATGCTACGAATGTGGCATTTGTGTGGCGGCCTGCCCGTCGGCTCGTTTTTATGACTTTTCACCGCGAAAAATTGCTCAAGCGGCAGCGCGGGAAGATCTTGAGTTGATTTACGAGCAGATGAACGATGACATCTGGAATTGCTCGCAATGTTTTTCGTGCAATCGCTGCCCTCGCCAGAACAGTCCTGGGGGACTCATTACTATCATGCGTGAAGTAGCCGTAAAAAACGGCATGCGATCCATGAAAGAGGCCTTGGCCGGATATACTCGCATTATTTACAAAATCATGACCACCGGGACCCAGGTTTCACCAGATATGCTTCAAGAGGATGCCTTCCCTGACTGGGGACCTCAAGTCAAGATGGTGTCGGACAATTTGGATTTGTGGCGTCGCGCCCTGCCTCCCGAAACCCTGCATACAACAGGATTGTCTTGGCAGGTTGAGGAGCGCACTATGCAGGAGCTTTACGCGATATGGAAGTTGACCGGAACTCTCGACATGATTAGTGAGGTCGATGAAGGCCTGCACGACATCATGGAAGAAATTATGGACGATGCACTAGAAGAGAGCGGCATTTCGGTTGACTAGAGAAAGGAGAGCGAATATGGAACCGATGGAAATACCCGTCTTGAAAGGCGGCACCAAGGTAGCGACCTCCCGCGTGTTTGATCGTGATCCCGATACTGTGCCCGAGGAAGATTTGCGTGAAGCTATATGGGCGTTGGGCCGCGAAGGCGAGTGGATTGTGCAGCCGGTTCCAGAACCATATTATCTTGCACCCACAAAATATGGCCGTTTGAAGAAAATTCCGCTTGAGCACACCTGGCATCACAAAAGCTGTGGTCAATGTGGGCATATTCCCGGCTATTCGACCTCGATTTTTTGGCTGAACCGTCTGTTGGGCTACGATTACTTTGACCCCCGCGACCAGACGTCGTGCACCGCTTGGAACTATTACGCCTCAGCAACATCCAATCAGGTTGCCCAAGCCGCGGTGGCTATGCGCAATTTTTCCGCTGCGTATGAATCTGGATATTTTCCCATGATTCATTGCGGAACGAGTTTCGGCCACTACAAAGAGGTGCGCCACGAATTGGTGCATGATGCCAAATTGCGTCGTCAGGTGCGGGCCATTATGGACAAACTGGGCCGACCCTTTGTGATGCCGGAAGAAATTGTGCATTACAGCGAATGGATGTATGCGATTCGTGACGAATTGAAAAACCGTGTTCAGTACGATTTGTCGAACATTACAGCCACGGTCCATCCTGCGTGCCACTATTACAAACTGCAAACCGGAGACGCCATTTATGACCCTGAGATATATGGTGGACAGCGGACCGCAGCCGTTACCGGGGTAGTGCAAACCTTAGGCGCCACCGTAGCCGACTATTCTAGTTGGTACGATTGTTGCGGATTTGGGTTTCGGCACATCTTGGTGCAAAGAGACTTTACCCGAAGTTTCGCCACCTTGCGAAAAATTGAGGTGATGAAGGAAGAGGCCAATCCCGACGTGGTCTTAACGCATGACACAGGCTGTGTGACTTCGCTGGACAAAAGCCAATTTGCCGCGCAAGCCCACAATCGCAATGTCGGAGTCCCGGTCATGTCAGAATCTCAATTTGCTGCGATTGCTGTTGGCGCGCACCCGTTTCGGGTAGCGCAGCTCCACTGGCACTCTGTTGATTATCGGCCCTTGCTCAGCAAAATGGGGATTGATCCAGAAAAAGCGTGGATGGAATTCCAAGGTGACTTGGAGCAAATCAAGAGCGGAGCCATGGACTACCTAACGTGGGAGCACGTGCTCTAGACAAAAATGGAGGGAAGGGCGATTATGGCTGGTTCAGATACCGTATTGATTGTGGGAGCGGGACCGGGTGGGATCGAAGCCGCTCGAGGAGTGGCCGACCTTGGCAAACGTGCTCTCCTGGTTGAGACAAAAGGCGATATTGGGGGCACCCCCTACGAGTATTATGCCACCTTAACACCCGATTTGCGCGAAACTCATGAAGCGATGCATGAGATGGTGACTGCAGTAAAAGAACATCCGTTGATTGACTTGCGATTGAATACTCGGGTTGTCAATAGCGAGGGAGAGATCGGCCACTTCAAGGTGACACTGCAGGATGAGTCCGGGTCGCGAACCGAGGAAGAGGTGGGCGCTATTGTTGTCGCCACAGGATTCCAGCACTTTGATCCAGGGCGGGAGACCCAGATGTACGGGTACTACGAGTACGATGATGTGCTGACTCTGGTAGATGCCGAGCAAATGTTCAAAGCGGGACGAATTGTCCGGCCCTCCAACGGCGAAGTTCCGGAACGGGTAGCCTTTATTCAGTGCGTGGGATCGCGGGACCGTCAAATCGGCAATCAGTGGTGTTCCAAAGTGTGTTGCGGTATTGCATCCAAACAGTCTATCGAAATTAAGCGGATGTTGCCGAATGCGAAAGTCTTCATCTTCTATATCGACATGCGGATGTACGGATTTTGGGAAGACATGATTTATTGGAAGGCGCAAGAGGAGTACAAGGTCAACTATATTCGCGGGATTGTCACTGAAATCATTCGGAAAGGAGATAAATTGCTGATCAAAGGGGAAGACACCACCATGGGGCGGCCGATGGAGGTGCTAATGGACATGGTGATTTTGTCAGTGGGTATGGAGCCGTCGAAAGGCACGCTGGAAATGGCCAACATTTTCAATCTGCCGCGTGAAGAGCATGGATTTATTGCCACCAAAGACGGTGGTCCTTTGGACACGGTCTCCACCAAAGTGCCAGGCATATTCCTAGCGGGAGCCGCAGCAGGACCTAAAGACATTGAAGATACGGTCTCGATGGGTGGTGCAGCAGCCATGAAAGCGGTGGCAACCTTAAATCGGCTAGCGCTTGAAGTGGGATGATGACGCCGGTAATAGATGCCGAAGCGGTCAAAGAATTTCTCGACAAAGCCGAGCCATTTTTAACGTCGGATATGCTGCATCACTGGGATGTAACGTTGCTAGCGCGTCAGCAAAAACTAACCGAGATACTCTTCAAACCATCTCTAAATTCGAACGCCCGTATCAAAAGTCTATCAGCATTGGTTGCCAGTACGGCCAGGCTTTCAGAAGACGCATTAATACCGTGGATGCCTGTGATGCAAAGAGTTCTCGATCTGACTATCGACGATGTTCAGGCCGTTGTGCCTTACATCGGAGGATTGGACTCGGCTCCGAGTTGGTTGTGGGAATGGGCAACTTTTTGGGGATTTACCATCGATCCCGTCCAGCATCCATGGTGGAGCCGATGGCTCTATTCCCCAGACAGCCGCACCGGTTCGATGGCGTTGGTGATGATGGACCCTGAGCAGCTCAGCAGCACGGCAGACGAGTTGTATCAGCAGTTAAGCATGGGAGTCACGTTTTACGTGAGTGTGCTGGAATCGACCAGACGATTCAATGTGGTTTCGGATCGGTTTCGTGGCTGGATTGGCCTTGCCTGCACTTATGCGGTCTATATGTTCACGATGGCATCCTGGCGACTCACCACGGAGTTTACCCAAGTCATGCCGCCATTTCCCAAGGTGGTTCAAAGTCTTCTTGGGATTCATAGATGGGAGGGATCCGTCTTTGCAAAAGGCTAAATCTATTGAACTGGAGGTTGCGGTAGTCAATGGCATCGAATTGCCGGGGCATTGGAACCGCATGTTCGAACCTCGTGTGATTTCGGAGTATGACTTGTCAGTGCTTGATCAAGTCACCAGCATACCTGGCGCAGAGTCGCTCGGATACTGCTATCAATGCGGCAAATGCACCGCCGTGTGCCCCGTTGAGACCGTGGGGGATTACTCACCTCGCAAGATATTTCGAAAAACACAACTCGGCGTGTCTTTGATGGATAGTCCAGACTTATGGCTTTGTACCACGTGCCGCAATTGTTTACGGGTCTGTCCCAAAGAAGTCAACATGATTGACATTATGCCAGCAGTGCGGGAGCAGGCGGTGCTCGAAGGTAAGGCACCGGCAGAGTTGCTGACCGCGTTTGAGAATACGGCACGCTATGGCAATCCGTTGGGGGAACCGCCACGCAAGCGCACTGAATGGGTGAAAAGCGCTGAAGTTCCGGTCCCGGTGATGTCCCAGGTGAAGGCACCGGTCGACGTGTTATGGTTTGTAGAATGCTACCCCTCGTATCATCCACGAGGCAAGGATGCCTCGGTTGCCCTTGCGCGCCTATTCAACGCACTAGGCGTCGAGTTCGGTATTTTAGGCACCGAGGAAAAGTGTTCGGGAGACTCACAAAGAATGGCTGGCGAAAAAGGGCTGTTCGAGATGTTAGCCGAACACAACATCAAGATGCTGTCGAAGTATCAGTTCAACCAAATCGTGGTTACTGACCCTCATGCATTTAATGCGTTCCTGCACGAGTATCCCAAATATGGCGGCCAATGGCCGGTGCAGCATTACACGCAATTTTTGGCTCCGCTGATCGACCAAATGCATTTGACCCGTCCCTTAAACAAAAAGGTAACGTTCCATGATCCGTGTTACCTAGGCCGGCACAACGGTGAATACGAGGCGCCGAGGGATCTCTTGAAAGCCATTCCGGGACTGGATTTAGTGGAGATGGGTCACTGCCGGGAAACCGCTTATTGCTGCGGGGGAGGCGGTGGTGGCATGTGGCTTGATAGTTTTACCCGGGACTATACCAGTCAACGTCTTTCGGAGAAGCGAGTGCTGGAAGCGGTGGAATATGGAGCGGACATTTTAGCAGTCACCTGTCCCTATGAAGTCTCCCGGTTTGAGGATGCAGTCAAGTCGACAGGAAATGGGGGCCGGCTTGAGGTCAAAGATATTGCTGAATTGCTGGCTTATTCAGCGGAGTTGATTTGAGCCGACTCACTCTGATGGAAAAATTCGTACCCCATGAAGGAGGTTCCTAATGCGTATTTTGGTATTGACCAAATCGGTTCCTGACTTGGTTGAGGAACTGGTTTTAGACGAAGACAGCGGGGAGCTGCTCCATGATGAGATGACCTATGTGCCCAGCGAGTGGGATGATCATGCGGTGGAAGAAGCACTGTTGATAAAAGAGGACTCGAATGCCGACGTCACGGTATTGGCTGTGGATACAGGAGACGTGGACAACATGCTGTTTACGGCGTTGGCTAAAGGAGCAGACCGGGCAATCAAGCTCCAAGGGGATTTCGACTTGTCGACATCCAACCGTAAACGGGCACAGGCGATCGCGCACTATGTGAAGGAAAACCCTTACGATCTGATTTTATCCGGGGTTCAAGCCATTGATGACATCGATGGCCAAATTCCTGCCATGGTGGCTGGCCTGTTGGGGATGCCCCATGCTTCCGTGGTGACCGATGTCCGGCTAGATGGCGACCGTGTTCATTTTCATCAAGAGTATGGGGGAGGGCTTCAGGCCGAACTGGCTAGTCAGACGCCGGTTGTGTTGGGGATTCAAGCGGCGCGCAAGCCACCCCGATACGCCTCGATAGCTAAGGTGCGTCAGATGATGAAGTCTTCTGTTTTGGAAGAGGTTGAAGTAGCTGTCGAGGAAGTGCCGGAATTGGAGATTCGACGATTCTTCAAGCCAGTGGCCGCGGGCCATGCCGAAATGATTGATGGGGACGCGGAGGAAGTCGCCGAGCGGATTGTCTCTATATTAAAAGAACGTAATTTGGTAAGGGGGTAAAACGAGTGGGTCCGATACTGGTGGTGGCGGAATTTACAGAAGGCGAGTTGTCTGATACCAGTCGAGAACTCTTGACCAAGGCGCGAGAATTGGCGCAATCCCTCGGCTCGGAAGTGATAGCGGTAGGCTTTGGATCTCATGCAGAGCACGCGATGGCCAATGCGGATGCGGATCGCGCGGTAGCGATAACCGGGCTAGGGTTGGACCAATATCTTCCGCTTACTTACGAACGCACATTGTCTCAGATTGTGTCGGAGTATCACCCCCTACTGACCATGGTGGCAAATTCTACTATGGGACTGGATTTGGGAGCTGGAGTAGCGGCGGCTCAGCACATGCCGGTGATTGCCTATTGCAACGGGCTACACACTGACGCAGAGGATATTGTGGCGCAGTGCCAGGCTTTTGCTGGGAAATTGCTGGCTGAGGTGGCGGTACCGGCCGGTGGTGCTGTAATCACAGTGTTGCCGGGATCCTTTGGGTCGTCTGGCACCAGCGGCCATCCTGAAGTCACGGTGATGGCAGTAGATTCTGTGCCAGGGATGGACGTTGTGAAAATTTTAGAGCCGGAAAAGGGCGACGTGGACATTACCCGGGCCGATATTCTGGTAAGTGTCGGTCGGGGGATAGGAGATCCAGAAAACCTGGGACTGGCGCAAGAACTAGCCGAGGCTATTGGGGGAGTAGTCAGTTGCTCGCGCCCGGTAGTGGATGCTGGATGGCTGCCTAAGGCACGACAGGTGGGAAAGTCTGGTCAAACCGTCAAGCCCAAATTATATTTGGCGTTGGGAATCAGCGGGGCACCGGAGCATTTGCAAGGCATGAAGGATGCCGACCTCATTATTGCTGCCAATACCGATGAATCCTCTTCAATTATGGAAGTGGCTCATTATGGCACTACCGTGGATATCTTGGATTTGATGCCTGCGTTAGCTGAACGGTTGAGGGGGGAGTAGCGTTGGCGCTGCGCGATGTTTTAATGGCGGCTACAATCATTATGTTTGTGGCCGCCGGCGCCATTTTTTCCCGGCGCTTTTGGAATATCTACCAAGTGATGAAAAAGTCGCGTCCCACCAATCGGTCTGATCGCTTGGGAGAGCGCTTAACGTCTACCTTTATTCAGGTATTTGCTCATAAACGCATGTTGAAGATCCGATATTCCGGCGTGCTCCACCTATTCATATTCAGTGGATTTGTGGTGTTGCTGATCGACGTGGTGGGGTCCATATTGCAACTGTTCGTTGCAGGATTTTCCATCGGGCCAGTGCTGGGCATGATAGTGGACATATGGGTCTGCCTGGTGCTTATCGGGGTGGTGATGGCCATTTATCAACGCGCCGTGATAAAACCGGAACGCTACCATGGCTCCGACGAGACGGATGGCTACATCATTTTAGGGATGATTACCATGATTGTCATTGGTATTGCCATCCATGAATCGTTTTATCCTTATGCAGCAATACCGGTCTTTGGTGTGAAGTCGGCGCCCATCGGTGCAATGGAGTTTTTAGCCTATGGGTTGTCTCATTTGTGGGCGACACTGGGCTGGACTGCGCCTAGGGCCGCGAGTATTGGCTATGCAGTTGGTTATGCGATGGACATTTTGGTGATCTGGATATTTTTGGCCTATCTGCCATATTCGAAACATTTGCATGTTTTTCTGGCTATACCCAATATCTTTGTGCGAAAAATGCGTCCCCCCGGCGAATTGGTGCCTTCTCCAGTGCCGGAAGAAGGGATCGCCATTAGAAGTTTTGGGGACTTATCGTGGAAAGATGTGATGGACCTTTATACCTGCACCGAATGTGGACGGTGCCAGGCCGTCTGTCCTGCCCATGCGGCAGGCCAGGCTTTGTCTCCGAAGATGATCATTTTGGAGTTGCGAGAGGCGCTTAAGAAAGAATTGGCCGGTGGCGAGCCGATTCCCTTGGCGGGAGGTGTAGTTAGTCAGGAAGAGCTGTGGGCATGCACGACTTGTGGAGCCTGCATGGAAGCGTGCCCGGTCTTTATCGAACATGTCCCCAAGATTGTAGGCATGCGGGCAGCATTGTTGGAGGATGGTGAAATTGATAAGAGCGCGCAGAAAGTCCTGGTAGGGTGGGACCGCCAGGGGAATTCCTTTGGTCAACCGTTAAAGAAACGTCCACAATGGACTAAAGGGCTGGATGTTGCAATAAAGGATGCCCGTCGAGAACCCGTGGATTGGCTTTGGTTTGTCGGTGACTTTGCTTCCTATGACCCTCGCTTGCAAGATCTTACGCGGCTGGTGGCGCAACTCTTGCAAAGAGCCGAGGTGGACTTTGGAATTCTCTACGATGGCGAGAGCAATTCAGGAAACGATGCACTGCGGATAGGGGAGTTTGGACTCTTCGAAGCTTTGGCGCAAAAAAACCTGGCGAAGCTGGAAGAAGCGCAATACAACATGATATTTACCACGGATCCGCATTCACTGAACGCTTTGAAAAACGAGTATGTCAAGTACGGCTTCGATCGGCCCGTTAAGCATTATACGGAGGCCTTCGTAGACTTGATTGAGGGTGGAAAGTTTGATTTGAAACCGTTGGGAATTCGAGCAACCTATCACGACCCTTGTTATCTCGGGCGATGGAACCGGATTTTTGATGCGCCGCGAGAGCTAATCAAACGCGTGGGCGTAGATTTGGTGGAAATGCCGCGCCACGGCGAGAATAGTTTTTGCTGTGGAGCGGGTGGTGGACGAATTTGGATGGAAGAAGTGGGCATCAAAGAGCGACCCGCAGATCAACGAATTAAGGAGGCGCTGACCTTAGAGGGGGTGACGCACTTTGTGGTGGCATGTCCTAAAGATGTGGCCATGTTTACTGCAGCGGTAGCGTCGACCGGAAATGAAGGGCGGCTTCGCGTTGTCGATGTGGCTGAACTTTTGGCGGAAGCGGCGGGTCTAGGCATCCCAGACAAGTTGGTGGCAACCCGCTGATGGCAGTAAATAACGGGAGGTTTTAGGATGAGTGAAGTGAACGGATGTCGACTGCCTGATGACTTGTACTACTGGGTGGATAAGCATGTATGGGCCAAACCTTTAGAAGACGGGACCGTGTTGGTGGGGATGACGGACGTAGCGCAAAGCTTGGCGGGGAAGATTGTGGTGGTGAGCTTGCGCTCTTTGAATAAAACATTGGTGAGAGGCAAGAGCGCGGGGACGTTGGAGAGCGGAAAGTGGGTCGGATCCATTCCTACTCCGGTAGCCGGAACGGTGATTGCGGTCAATGAGCAGTTGAAAGGCAAGCCTAGCATTATCAACGATGACCCGTACGGAGATGGCTGGATCATCAGGGTTCAGCCGTCCAATTGGGAAAGTGACCAAGGAGAACTAGTGACGGCAGAAGTTGGTGTGCAAGCGTATCGCGATAAATTGGAAGCGGATGGCATTCATTGCGGTGGATAGAAGGAGGGATCTTCGTTGTCCACAGTCTTTGCCTGCGAATTTCCCGACCATCTGTGGTTTGACGTGGAGCGGGATGTCTGGATTCTGGCTCTTGAGAACGGTTTTCTGCGGTTGGGAATGACAGATCCTGCCCAAACTCGGTCCGGAAAAGTTTTACATGTGCGGGCGCGGGCGGGAAAAACCCAACCTATCGGGAAAAGTCTGGCCACGATTGAATCGGGGAAATGGGTAGGTCCTTTTCCGGCTCCGGTGGCGGGCACTGTAGTCAAGGTGAATCAAGCGGTACTGGCCGATCCCAATCTCATTAACCGAGATCCGTATGGGGCCGGATGGTTGGTTGAAATTCAGCCGGAAAACCCGGACTGGCACCGACCGGACTTGGTGCTAGGGGAAGATGTGGCGCCATTATATCAATCGAAGCTGAAAGAGGCGGGCTTGACCTGTATGCGGTGCGCGCCTTTGGATGGGGAGGATGACGGCAGTGCGCTACCTTAATTTGGGAACGGTCTCCAGTGCGAGCTCTCAAGCCGTTTATCACGCACTGGCCGAACGTATGGCGGACCAGACTGCGGAACCGACATTAGTGACAGTTAGTCCAGACAGGCCTTACGCGTGTGTGGGATATCATCAAGTGGCGAGTCGGGAAATTGATCGGGGCTATTGCGAGTCGCAGGGAATTTTGGTAGGAAGGCGCATGGTGGGGGGCGGTGCCGTCTACCTCGACCATGACCAAATCTTTTGGCATCTCCTGCTCCCGACCTACCATGGGACCGTAGAGACTCTGTATCACGACATCTTGAAAGCACCGATTGCGGCCTATCGAAAAATGGGCATCAGTGCAGAACATCGCCCAGTCAACGACATCGTGGTCGGTTCCCGGAAAATTGGCGGCACGGGAGCGGCTCAGTTGGGTCAGGCCACCGTTATCGTTGGCAGCATTTTGATGGACTTTGACAGCAAAAGCATGGCCCGCATTTTGCGAGTGCCCTCGGAAAAGTTTCGTGACAAGATGGTAGCGAGCTTGGACGAGTATATGACAACCGTTCGGCGGGAACTAGGCGAGGCGGCTCCTAGTCGTGAAGAGGCGACGGGACTGCTGGTTCGTGAATTCTGCATCGCCTTGGGTCAAGAAGTGCGGGACAGTCATCTAACACCGCAAGAATGGGATGGCGTCCACAAATATGCACACACACTGTTTGACCCTGATTTCGTGTATAAGGGAGAACGCGGTTTGATTCAAGCTGGCGTTAAGATTCGCGGAGACGTTCACCTGTTTGAAGGAGTGCACAAGGCACCAGGTGGACTGATTCGGCTCATTTTTCGAACTCGGGACGGTTTAATTGACGATGTGGCACTCAGTGGAGACTTCTTTGTCACACCGCTGGATGACGGCAGCATAGGTGAGTTTCAAAGGTCTCTGGTGGGCAAGCCAAACCGTGATACCATGATATTAGAGGCGGCTTTTCAGTTGTTGGCTCGAGTTTATATCCCCGGAGTCACAGCAGACGATATTCGGCAAGCATATTTAAATGCGCAATTGTTGGAGGTTGCAAGACTAGGGTCCTAGATCACAAATAACTATCAGGAGGCTAATCCCATGAGCGAACAAAGCAGCGTAGAAACCATTGCCTTAAAAGTCGATGCGTCCGGTTTAAAGTGCCCAATGCCGGTCATTCGGGCCAAAAAAGGGATATCGAGTGTTGAGATCGGTCAGAACATGGAGATTTTGGCGACAGACCCGGGTGCTATGGCTGATTTCAAGGCATGGGCCAGGTCAACCGGAAATGAACTGTTATTGGCAGAACAAAATGGCGACGTGTTTCGGTTTGTTATTCGGAGATTGAAATAGGGAGGTAAAAGAGATGGATGATACGAAAAAGTACCTATATATCCTGACCACCGGTCCCGAAGTGGCATATCGCTCCGCTTCGCCATTTTTCCTAGCTACCACCGCCGCGCTTATGGACCACGACGTATCGATGGTCTTCACCATCAAGGCGACTGGGTTGCTGAAAAGAGGATTGGCCGAAACCTTGATGGTGAAAGAAGGGGGAGAAGGAGCCAACCTTCAGTTTTTTATCGACCAAGCTCGTGAGGCAGGGGTGAAATTCTACGTCTGTGCTCCCAGCTTGGACTTGAATGATTGTTCGGTTGAAGATTTGATCGACAATGAGGGCGTAGTCGGTGGCACAGCAGTTAATGAGATGGCTCTTGAGTCCGACGTTGTGATTACGTTTTAGCCGTGGATGGCGAAACGGAAGTCCATTCAGTGGATCAAATAGTGCCCCAAGTCTCTAATTGGATAAGTCAAGGGAGCGGCAAGATTGGCTTGATGGCGAACGTTGCCGCTCTTTTCTTTGGACACTGGGAACACGCTTCTTGGGTGGGATTTTACCTGGTTGGTGCTTGGGAATCACCTCTGATGCTAGGACCTTTTCAAGGTCGCCCAGTTCCTCCCGCGTTGGACTGGGGAACGGGGATCGTGGGCATGGCAGCTCGAGAACGTTCGGTGCAGTTGGTGCATGGGGTAAAACACTTTGCTGGCTATTTGGCGCACGTTGCGGAGACCCGTTGTGAGGCAGCCATCCCCATCGTGTGCCATGGACGGGTGTTGGCTGTCCTTGATGCCCAGTCCAAGCAAGTGGAAGGTCTCGGTGTTTTGGAACTGGAGCTAATGACAAAGGTTGCCGAATTATTAAGCCAAGCTTGGTGTGAATAGGGTCTTATACGGATGATGGCAAAGCCGCCCAAAGCGTTTTTCGTGGGTGGCTTTGCCATGGCTAGTGGATCCTGTGCCAAAAATTGCTCAGACAATTTGTAACAACTTTGCAATGAAAGTAGTGTATAGTAGGTCATCGGACAGGCTAATCAGAGCGGGACGTACGAAAGGGTGGGTCAGTATGAAGATAGGATCAGTATCCATGGCGTTGGCGAGCGCCGGTATGATGATGGGAATCGCAGGCTGCGGAACCGCTGCCGCTGCTAAGCCTCTGACGGTGGCTGAGGTGCAGCAACAGCCGATCACAAAAGCACAACTGACCAACTTTGTCGCAATGACGGAGTTTTTTCAGGGCACTACCTTGCCGAACAACAGTCAAGAAAAAACCTTGGAAGTCAAAGCGCTGGTTCAGCAAACAGCCGTGAATCAGTGGGCCCTAGCACATAAACTCATTACGATGAAAAAAGCTTCTAGTCAAGCCAATCAACTAATTACCAGCCAGATTGAGGCCCAAGTCGGCGGGGCCAAAGGCTTGGACCAATTGCTGAAGTCCAAACACCTAACCTTTGCGACCTTGCAAACGTACGTTACGGACCAAATGGTCACGCAAAGCGCCTTCACTTATGCGACTAAAAATGTCAAGGCGCCGACCACAGCCTCTGAACAACAATATTATCAAAAGAACAAAACACAATTCACCAATCCCCAGCAAGATGAGATTCGCGATATTGTGGTTAAAAGTAAGAGTGAAGCCGCGACTATTTTGTCCCAGGTTCAGCATGGCGCAAATTTTGCGCAGTTGGCAACCAAGGATTCAATTGCCTCGACAGGCAAGAGCGGGGGAAGTCTGGGATATTTGCCGGTGAGTCCTACAGGGGGCATGTCACTTGGGATGTATCAAGCAGTGCAATCCATGAAGGTTGGGCAATATACCACCTACCAGGGCAGCCAAGGATATCACGTAATTCAATTGGAAGCTACCAAGCCGGCGACGGTGTCTCCATTTTCCCAGGTGCAGAGCCAAGTCAGTTCGGTGTTGCTGCAACAATCTCAAGACACCGTGTATCAAGCGTTTGCCAGCAAAGTCGAAAAGTCGATGAAAATTAGCTTAACCCACTAAAATCAAAATTTCGTTGGTATGCAAGAGTTTTGCCCTTTATCCTGTGGTAGTTCAACGTCTATACTAGGGAGTATTACTAGTATAAAGGACGGGATATCAATGCCAGAGGGCTGGAATCGACGCAGTCAACGAATAACTAGAGGGGCAGAAAGGTCGCCAAACCGTGCGATGTTGCGAGCACTCGGGTTTGGCGACAACGATTTTTCCAAGCCCATTGTGGGTATAGCTAATGGTCAGAGTACCATCACCCCGTGCAACATGGCACTGGGACAACTAGCGTCTGCGGCCGAACAAGCGGTTCGAGCGGCAGGAGCCATGCCGCAAACATTTGGCACGATTACGGTTAGCGATGGGATCTCGATGGGTACCGAAGGCATGCGATACTCTTTGGTGTCGCGCGAAGTGATTGCCGATTCTATCGAGACGGTTTGTGAAGCTGAAAGTGTCGATGGTGTGTTGGCGGTTGGGGGATGCGACAAAAACATGCCGGGGGCCATGATGGCGCTCGCACGGATGAATATTCCCGGAATTTTTGTGTACGGAGGTACTATTAAACCCGGACACTATCAAGGTCGGGACTTAACCATTGTCAGCAGCTTTGAAGCTGTCGGCGCGCATGCGGCGGGAAAAATTTCCGATGACGAATTGTACGAAGTTGAGCGTCATGCTTGTCCCGGCGCGGGATCATGCGGCGGAATGTATACCGCCAACACCATGTCCTCCGTGATTGAGGCTATGGGGATGAGTCTTCCTTATTCATCCACTATGGCAGCAGAAGATGAAGAGAAAATGATTAGTGCGGCAGAATCAGGCAGGGTGTTGGTTCAGGCCATCCAAGCTGACCTCAAGCCGCGTGATATCATGGGACGCCATGCATTTGAAAATGCTATTGCGGTCGTCATGGCTCTGGGTGGGTCGACCAATGCCGTGTTGCATTTGCTGGCGATTGCGCATGCAGCAGAGGTTCCTTTGACTATTGATGATTTTGAGGAAATTCGCAAAAAAGTGCCCGTTTTATGCGATTTGAAACCTTCTGGTCGGTTTGTCGCCACCGATCTGCATCGTGCAGGCGGGGTGCCCCAAGTGATGAAAATGTTGTTGGTCCATGGCGTATTGCACGGCGATTGCATGACCATTACCGGACGCACCGTGGCCGAAACATTAGATAGTGTGCCAGATGAGCCTGATGCCAATCAAAACGTGATTCAACCATGGAATGACCCCGTGCACGAAACGGGACATTTAGCGATTCTTAAGGGAAACTTGGCTGAGGAAGGCGCAGTTGCAAAGATAACCGGAATTAAGGCATCTGCCATTACGGGACCGGCTCGGGTTTTTGATTCCGAGCAGGAAGCGTTGGCGGCTATCTTAGGTCACCAAATAGTTCCTGGAGATGTGTTGGTGATCCGCTATGAAGGGCCTAAAGGCGCTCCTGGAATGCCGGAAATGTTAGCGCCTACCTCAGCCATCATTGGCTTGGGACTAGGTGACAGTGTGGGCCTCATCACGGATGGTCGGTTTTCGGGCGGGACATACGGCATGGTCGTCGGCCATGTGGCTCCTGAAGCCTTTGTGGGCGGAACCATTGCATTGGTGGAGGAGGGAGACTCCATTACCATTGACGCGGACAAGCGGCTACTGCAACTAAATGTGGCGGACGAAGAAATTCAACGGCGCCGCCAGGCTTGGAAACCGCCGACGCCGCGTGCTACGAGAGGTGTCTTGGCTAAGTACGCTAAACTGGTCTCAAGTAGCAGCATTGGCGCGGTAACTGATTAATCCCATGCCTGTTTCATGATTTGAAGCGCCATAGGGTCTAACGGCGCATTGCGTTCCTCCAAGAATTGGCTTAGAATCGCTCGCTCTTCGGGGGAACGGTTCTGGGCCAATTTGAATTTGGCGTCCCACCTCGTAACAGTTAAATGGGCCACACCCAGTCGCGACAGGTCGCGGTGGTAAAAGGCGTTATCGGTAACGGGATGAAACGATTGATTGGGCTCATAATGGTGGACTAAGCGATCGAGCACTTGACCTACCTCAGTCGGATCAATTGAGGTGGTGGCTTGGCAGTAAAACGCAATAGCGCGGAAATGCAAGGTCGCGTATCCCGCGTAGTCTTTGCTTACGGTAGTGTGAGGGGTAAATGCCAACGGCTGATCGATGAAAAATGTACAAGCACCGCGTGCCGAAAGAGCTTGAAAGGTTTTGTCCTCTTGAACTAAATGCAAATCGAATCGGCTAGGAGTATGGGCATCCGGCGCCGCAAAGTATTGAAATGGCAGTAAACTGACCACCGGATAGCCTTCGGGGTCAACCGCAATGCATTTGCCCTGGAAGTTTTCTGCAATGAATTGATCCACTTGTGATTGAGTGACGGATGGATATGAAGAGCTTTGATACATAAGACACCTCCCAGTACATGAATGTATTTAGTATAGAGTAAAGACGAGCGTCGTACATGAGGAATTTGCTATAGTGGAAGCAGAGAGAAGGGACTACGTGGAACCTGATAGTCAAACAGAACAATATAATCAGCGCATTAACAGTTGGAATGGCATATTTAAGGCTATGGCGCTACGGCTAGTCAATCCCTTTTTAGGCATCAATCTCATTCGGTTGGGCGCTCCTAATCTGTATCTGGGAATCTTAGACGCTGTTCCTTCGATTGCGGGCGGGTTGGCGGCTCTGCTGGGAACGCCTTGGCTGTCAAGACGCCGCGATCCTCATCGTACGACCATGCACCTATTTCTGATTGCGCGAGCATTTTATTTGGTTTTTGCGCTGATTGACGTTTTGGCGCGGGGCCCGGGAATTGCTGCCACTTGGATGCTCTTGGCTATAGTGGCTATGGATATGCCAGCGGCACTAGCCACCTTATCATGGCAAAGTCTGACTACTCAGCTGTTTTCCTCCCGGACCCGAGTGACCGCTGTGATGTGGCGTCAATGGGGCATGAATTTAGTGGGCTTGGTTACGGTCATCGTTGGCGGAATTGCCATTTCCAGTGACCCGAGTGTGCATGGCTACATCGTGCTGTATACCGTGGCAGCCGTGTTTGGCTTTGTGGAAGTAACCATTTACCGAAGATTTCGGGTCGAGGGTGTGCCTCAGGTTGTTGCGGGCAATTGGACGGAAGTTGTGCCCCGCCTGATGAAACGTACACCCTTTCGTCGTTTTGTGATAGCTGGCATCTTGTTTTATTTTGGTTGGTTGATGCTGTGGCCGGTAGCCTTAAGGTATCAGGTGTCAGATGTCCATGCAACCAACGGCTGGATGGCTTTGTATTCGGCAACCAATGCGGTAAGCACCATGATTGCCCTGCCCATTTGGAGAAAGTTGAGTCAAAGTATTGCACCCGCTCGATTGCTCGCACTGGCTGCTGGATTAATGGCGGTGACGCCGTTCATCTATAGCTTCTCGCCGTCCCTCCAAGGCATCATCTGTGCGCAGGTAACCGGGGGTTTAGCTGGAGCCGGTTTAAACCTCTTACTATTTGTGCGGCTGATGGAGGTTGTGCCCGAAGAAGATCGTTTGCTGGCGGTGGGCGCCAATACCGCGATGACAGGATTAGCCGGAGCGGCCGGTGCATTGAGCGGGGTAGCGCTCTTGGCCTTTGGCCCAGTAGCGTTGCCCGCCGCATTGTCGACTGGCCTGCGTGTAGTGGGAGCTGGACTTTTTTTGTGGAGCATCCCAGCCCAGGGCCGTCATTGGCTTAATCGGCAAGTTTCAGGTTGAACCGAAGAACCAGGTGCATACCCCGGCAGTCAAGGCATCGCTCCAATCTTTCCCAAATCCGCGCAACCCTTAGGCTTATTGCGAGACGGTATGATAATGTGGAATGAGATCGGAAGCGAGGAGGAATGATGAGTTTTATATGTTACAGTTAAATGATCAAATTGTGGCGCAGAAAATGACCGTGGCGCAATCCTTCACAAAAAAATTTATGGGTCTTATGGGGCGGCGAGCCATACACGACGAGGCTTATATATTTCCCGGTACAAACGCTATTCATACATTTTTCATGCGGATTCCCATCGATGTCCTATATTTGAACCGCCAAGGCAAAGTGGTTAAGGTGGTTAATCGCATGAAACCATGGCGATTAGGCCCCTGGGTGCGCGAAGCATGGTGGGTGGTCGAGCTAGAGGCGGATGCCGCCCACGGAGTGATGGTAGGCGATCTTTTGCAGGGAGGTCCATGGGGCAATTGATGCAAAAAAAGAACAGGCTAGCTTGCGTTAGCCTGTTTCACATGGTCGGACTGGCGGGATTCGAACCCACGACCTCTACCACCCCAAGGTAGCGCGCTACCAAGCTGCGCCACAGCCCGATGACAGTAGTCAGTATACCAGAAGTGGCCCTACAATTCAATCGGTTTCCGTCCTCAGCAAATTGCGTCCTTCGCGTTTTCTGATGGTAATCCTCCGACCTCCACCAACTTGCAAATTAGCTCGATCCCCCATATGAGGGGGACTCCTTGGCCTCACATTCACGACGTAAAGGTCGATCATTGGTGACACACGTCCATCCCCGTTCTTTGGCAAGGAGCAGACATAGGTGGTCCTGCATAGACAGCCGACCTCGTCCTTGAGCGGCCGCAAGCAGTTGGTTAACGTCAGGTTTTACAAGAGTGATTCCCAGCCGCGCACAATCCGCCTCTGCGAGTTCCTTCACTTCGCCCAGCACTGGTGTAGCCACATTAATTGTTCCCACGTGCGTTGAGATCATCGCAATAATAGAATCGTCGCAGTGAGCATAGTCCACAAGGATGTTAGCGTCCAATATCAGCAATGGCCGAGAGGTCCCGCTCACCTGCTCTATTCCCACGATGCAACGCGGTCTCGCATAGTATCCAAGTCTAATCGTAGGACTTCCGCGCCTCTGCTGAGGGTAATGTCCTCTCGTTCGATCGCGAGACGCACTAGCTTGGACAACCGGTCTTCCACGAAATCTGACGCAGACAAAGAATCCGGCTCTTGGGACCGCAACACTTCGGACATAGATTGATGAAATGAACAGGGCAGCAACGCCTCGGGTTCGTCCATGACCCTTAAGGTCCTTCCCGTTCGCGACTTAAAGCCCACTTGAAACCTCTCCCAAACGGAGCTTCCATAACCCTCCGACAATCGGTACAGCACCGTTTTGTAGCTTACCTGGAATATGCGTTTGACTTTAAGCACGCGATCCACAAAGGCCAACCCATAAGTCTCACTCCACTCCGGTTCGAAGGCATCGTCAGGCATTAGGAAGTGGGACGCAAAAATGTTGGCCTCATGCTCGTGCTCCTCATCCTCTTGGGTTTCGTCTACCTGATACGCTTCCAGGTGTAATAGCAAATGGCCTAGCTCATGGGCCGCACTAAAAATCCATCGTTCAACCGCAATGCGTTCCCACACATTCACCACGATAGCTGGACCACCATCTTGCGTCGAGACGGACAGGCCGAAGAAGTCATCTGACGCAAGAATGAACGGGTAAAGTTTAATACCTCTGGATTCCAGCAAACCGGCGGTATCCCGAATTGGTTCCTTCGGAGCAAGGCCCATCTCCTTCCTCGCGCTTTGGGCAGCCTGTCTGGCGCGGGATGCCCCCTGGGGAACTGCTGCAAGCTGACGCGCGAGACCGCCGACCTTGTAGGAAATTTTGTCATCCAGCAGGTCTTCCAAGTAATCGAAATCCTCTAACCATCGCGCCACGTCGGTCAGGATCTGGTCTCGACTTTTCATCCGCTTGAGGGCCCGAAATCGTACATGCTCCAACGTACGAACGGGACTCACCAGATCCTCGAGTCTCACTCCAAGACCTGCTGCAATGTTCTGCAACGTGGACACTTTGGGCATGGAGTCTCCGGTTTCGATGTTGCGGTATGCAGGACGGGACAAACCACTCAGAGTCGCCACATGCTCTTGCGTAAATCCCTTACTCTCACGAATTCGGCGAAGATTGGCGCCAATCACATTGAAAGCCATAAACACCACCCTTCTTGTTATATTTTGTTCTTTTATTGTAACCAAAAAATCAGATTTTGTTATCATGATATGTATGATTAACAAAATTTCATTGTCCTCGTATAATGTAGCCAAGATGAGAAGCACCAAGAACAGACCGACCATCGAATTCGACAAAAAGACACGGCATGGTCAGATGCCGTGTGATTTCGACCCTCATTGTGGCCGGTTGGATATGGACACAATCCCTTTAAACGATACCATATCCTCCCGGCGAACAAAACATCTCGGCTAAGATGGCGGGCAATGGCTTTTAAGTGGCCACTGACCGCTTTGAATGTTAGCGATAGGTAATGCGGGGATCCACCAGACCGTAAAGCAAGTCGGCCAACAGATTGCCTAATACCGTGAGAACCCCCACTATCATTACGGTAGCGAGGATAATGGGGTAATCCCGTTGAAAAGCCGCATTCCATGTCAAAAGCCCGATGCCAGGGTAATTGAAGATTAACTCAATGACCAAAGCTCCCCCAAACAATCCCGGAATAGACAACCCGAACAAAGTGATAATCGGAAGAAGAGAATTTTTCAAGGCGTGCTTGAACAACACGGCAAACTCGCTCAGACCTTTGGAGCGTGCGGTACGGACGTAATCTTGAACCATGGCGTCCATCAGCGAGGACCTCATAAAACGTGCCCAGGATGCCACAGTCGAAAGCACCAGTACGGTGACAGGCAAGGTGGCATGCATCACAAAACTTCCAAATCCGCCCGGGCCGTTGGGACTGGTGATGCCTCCCGAGGGAAACCAGCCAAGGTCTACGGCGAAAATCATTACAAATAAAACCCCAAGCCAAAACACTGGCATTGACCACAAGAAGAATGTGACCGTGGTAATTACGTGATCGAACCATCGGCCCTGGTAGTATCCTTGTACAGTACCCATAAAGACGGCCAATAAGTGCGCCAGTACGATAGCCACAGACACCAGTTCCAAAGTGTGGGGTAAATACGTGCCAATGACATGGATGACGGGTTGGTCAAACGTGTAGGAGTAGCCAAAGTTGCCGTGTAGCAGACGCCAGAACCAAATGCCGAATTGAACGTACAAGGGCTTGTTCAGACCCAAAGACCGATTAATGGCGGCTATGCGAGCGGGAGTTGAATGTTGCCCCAAAAGAGACTGAGCTGGGCCGCCAGGCACTATGTGAATCAAAAAAAAGCTTAGCAAAGCGATGAAAAACAGCGAGGGAATCGCCTGCAACAGCCGTCGCAAAGCGTAGATTAGCATGGTTGAGAGCGCTCCTTTCGCACTACATTCGGCTGTCTAAGGCGCCGCGCAAGGCTTCCGAGATAAAATTGATCGAAAGCACGGTCCATAGCAACGCGATACCGGGTGGGTATATCAACCACCATGAGTTTTCGTACATATAGGACATTGAGGTGGACAGCATGGTGCCCCAATTGGGTTCCGGAGGCGGAAGACCCAAGCCCAAAAAGCTTAACGTGGCAATGGTAATGATGGCCCCGGCAATTTGAAATGTGGTCGCGACCATTACGGTGCCGATGACGTTGGGCAATAATTCCTTTACCATAATGTGAAGATTATTGGCGCCAAAAGCGCGAGACGCTTCCACATAGTCTCGCTGTTTTATTGACAGCACTTCGGAGCGGACAAGACGCGTGACTCCAAACCAGGAGGTGATGGCTAGGATGATGATCAGCATCAGGGGACTGGGCTGGAAGGTGACGTCTAAAAACAACAAGAGGAACAGCGTAGGGATAGATAGTAAAACGTCAATAATACGCATTAAGAGGCTGTCCAGCCAGCCTCCAACCAATCCACTAATGAGCCCATAGGTGACGCCAATAATCATTGAGGCCACTGCTGCACTAAAACCGACAATTAACGAAAGGCGTCCTCCATACATCATTCGGGATAAATAATCTCTTCCCAAATCGTCAGTACCTAACAGATGCTGGGCACTAGGCGCGGCCATAAGATTGTTGACGTTGGTTGCTAGCGGATTGACGCGATACAAAAATGGTCCCACGAACGAGAACAACACAATCAGCACAATGCCAATGAGTCCCACCCATGCCATGGGATTGTGCAAAAACAGCCGAACTGCTCGCGATGTGCCCGGCGAAGGATCGGCAATCTCTTCAGGAATGAGCACTGTACTTGGTTGAACTGCCATAACATCACCCTTCAATAGCGGAGGTGGACCCAATCACGACGATTGGGCCCCCTTCTGACGGCAATTTAAACGTTATTTAGAGACCCACCAATATTGGGGTGCAATCCCTTGTGTAAACGAATTCGCATATTTTACGACTCCATGCACGTTATCTGCGTTGAGCCCATATCCGGGACCATAAGGGACAAATAAGATGGGAAGGTCCTTGCTGACATAGGATTGGAAGTTGTACAGGGCTTGCAGTGATTCGGCCGCCGTTTTATACGGCGTGTGGGTTAATTGGATTAAGTGGGTCATTTCAGGACTGCTGTATCCCTGACTGTCAAGGCCGACGCCAGGCTGTCCGAAGAGGCCGCCGCCTGTGGGGTATGAACCTCCCCAAGCAATCCCGCCGTAGTCCTCCATCTCCCACTGGTTGTTGGTAAGGGCCACGATAGTGCTGAACGGTTCGGGGACTAGGGTCACCTGAATTCCTTCTTGTGCCCATCCTTCCTTCATCAGCGTGACTTCTTGGACAGTAGAGTTGGAACCGCTGGAGTAATCCAAGGTAAACGCCATTTTTTGTCCGCTACTGTTCTGCATCACGCCGTTGACTTCGTGCCATCCATGTTGTTCCAGAAGAGCTTTGCCTTGAGCTGGATTATATGGGTAATCCATTTTCAGATTGGGGTTATAGAAGATGGTGCGCGGGGTTGGCAACACGATGCCATTTTCCACGATGCCATTACCTTGGTATGCAGCCTTGTTGATGGCTGGTTGATTGATGCCCATCTGCAGAGCTTGGCGCACATAGAGATTCTTAAAGATGTTGCCCACTCCGTGAGGGGCGTTTTGACTGGCCTGGCTATTGCCATTGTTCATATTGACAATGGTGTCGTCGTAGCCAAGCGGGTAATTGATGACAAACTTATAGCCGGCTACGGAATTTCTCTCTTTGTACAAGGAAGTGGGCAAATAGCCGACTTGAACGGCGCCTGTCTTTAGAGCGGCAAATTCTGCGGTGTCGCTGGTTTCATACTGCAAGACGAGCTTGGAAAGATAGGGCTTATGTCCATCGTATTTCGGGTTGGGGGCAAATACCCATTGCTGGCTGGCGGTGGCACTAACGAGCTTGAAGGGACCGTCAATCACACTATAGGCCGCATTGGTCGGTTGGGTGGCGATTTGACCCAGCCAGGTTAATTCCTGTTTCATGTCGCTTGCTGTGCTGGTGCCATACTTGTCGAATGCGGCTTTAGGTAATGGGATAAAATCACCCAATCCATTGTAGATGAACCATTCTTGGTTGGCTGGTTGCTTTAAGGTGATGGTAAACTGGTGTGGTCCGTCTGCGACCACACTCTGAACACCGGTGGGAATGTCGCCAGTGCCAGCTCCCACATAGGGCCATGGAGCAGGTGCGTTTGCGGCTGAAGCTCCTTGAATGATGTGCCAGGTAAAGAGCACGTCAGCGGAGGTGACCGGTGTGCCGTTTGACCACTGGAATTTAGGATTCATGGTGACCGTGTACTGAGTTCCTGCTGCATTCGGTGTAATTGCCGAGGCAATGGACCGACTGTAGTTGATGGAGCCGTTGGAGTTCAAGCTGAAAAGTGGTTTGTACATCATGTTTTGTACCCATGCATTGTAAAGACTATCTTGTAACCCATTCATCAAGGGAAAGTACCAGGTTATGTTGCTGTTGGCTGGTAAGGCCATAACGATGGTGCCGCCCGACTGCGGAGTCGACGAACTCGTGGTCGTCGACGGGTTAGTAGAACTTCCGCACCCCGCCAATGCTAAGCTCGAGGCTAGTAGTAAACCAGAAGCCAGAGCTATTTTATTGCGCTTCAAGCTATCTCCTCCTTATTTTTACGCAATGCTATGCATCTTAAGGCGTCAACCTCGCAATATATTTCGACATGGAAAGTAAAATTCCTGCTAGAATTACACCGGTCTTAACACAATGTCAACATAAATTTAGCTGAAATTTTCCTGAATTAAAGCGCTACTGTACTGCATGAATGTCTGCGCAGGCCGCATGGGTGATTTCCAACAGCGACTCTGGACTGCTCGGAAATACGGCAAAGGGGTGCCCTGCAGCGGCCCAAAGCGTTGGATAGTCCAGTAAATTGTTGTCCATGATGGTGGTTAGGGCTTTGGCATGACCCACTGGCGGGACACCGCCAATGGCAAAGCCAGTCTGTTCTTTGACCCAGTCGGCATCGGCTCTGCGCAAAGGTTCACCGAGCAGGTCGGTGGCTTTTTCCAAATCCACCCGATCACGTCCGCTGACGAGCAACAAGTAGGGAGTTTGTGATTCATGTCCTTTAAACACCAACGACTTCACAATTTGACCCACATCGCACTGCAAAGCGTGTGCAGCGTCCTCTGCCGTGCGGGCGGTCTCCTCTAGTTCGATGACGACATTATGATGGCCAAATTGCGCCAACACGTCTTGCACCTTTTGGGCACTGGGTTTTAGCATGGGATTTAATATCCTCCTACTAGTCATGTTATTCCATTGGGTCCGACGCGACAATAAATAATATTTTTTGAGACAGTGTCATGAAGAGAATATCTTCATTCTGGGGTGAGTGTACGCTACATGCATTCCCCCTGAAAGCAAGGGGAAAGCCCATGTCCGCCTTCAGCCCCGCGGCGTATTGCCTTAAACAATTCTTATGCGCCTGATTAGGAATTTGTGTCGGGAATACAGCTTTTGGCTTGAGTGGGTAGAGGAGCCTGGTATGCTAGAGGGAGACCGCACTTAAAAGAACGGCCGAACGAATCATTGATCGTTACGCTGGGAGGGAGGGGGTTCGAGACGGGGTATGCCGATGAGATGCAAAACTTGCGACGACAACTGTTTGAGAAACATTGGCCGCAGCTCATGCCTCAAGTAAAGCGCCATATTATGGATCAAGGCCAACCGTTGTCGCGGGTTCAAGTCGAAGCTTTTGCGCTCTATATGGAGGAAACCTTTCATCTTGGGCAAGTGGATCGTCGGCAGTTGCAGCGGGCAGCCGATGAGTTGGCAAGCCAGGTACTGCAGCAAACGGGGTGGATGACCTTGGATGATTGTGCGCACTTGACGCCTAAGGCCTTTGAGCGGCTGGCGACCCAGTTGTTTTTATTATCGGGATATCACCCGACCATGGCGGCCCCTCAAATGGTAGGAGAACTACGTATTTGGCAATTGGCCCGGACTGACAGTCTGCCCATTGGCGTGGTCGCTGTCTTAGGTTCACTCAGCGCCGCCTCTGTGAGCCGGCTGAAATTGCAAAACCAAACCATCGTGGTGCTCACCCCGTCCGAAGTGGGTCACGCTGTAAAAGAGGGGTGCCGCAATAGTGCCGTACAAATTATAGACGCCCAGGGCCTGGCTGCCTTATTGGAAAAATATCCGGTAGCGCGGGGACTGATTACTGAAGGGAATTAGGAGGGTCTAGCAATGGAAAATTCGTTGACGATTGCGCGCATAGGGGAGATTCTGGAAGGGTTGGCCACTGATGGACTCTATTGGGCGAACAATGAATATGATAAAAAACGGTACCAACGCATTTTGGAATTGGCCTATCAACTGGGCACCGAGCCAGTGGGCAGTACTGATCCAGTCCCGCGGGTGCCGGTTACCCCGAAAATTGGGGTCGATGGCGCGGTGTTTAACCAGCAAGGAGATATTTTACTGATTCGGCGTAAGGATACAAGACTTTGGGCCATGCCCGGAGGGGCTGTGGAAATTGGCGAATCGCCCAGTGTCGCAGTGGTCCGGGAAGTGCAAGAGGAAACCGGGGTTATTATGAAGCCGCTCAGTGTGGTGGGAGTCTTTGACAACTGGATGGACCGCCGTGAATTGGCTCATCACCTGTATCATGTGGTGATAAGAGGTTTCTTGGCAGGTGGCGGCATCCGAATTCAGGAATCTGAAATTCTCGCGGCATCATGGTTTAATCCCACAGAATTGCCCGACTCGATGGCTTTTCACCCCGGCCATTATGGCAGAGTTGTCCATGCCGTCGAGGGCGCCATAGGAGTTTTTGATTAGGAGGGTTTGGGTCGGTGCAATACCGGAATTAAATGAAGGAGCTCTATCACATGTAGCCATGAGGTGGGCATGAGCTGTGCCAGGCGGTTGATGTCACGGTCGGCGTAAAATCCGCTAATCCGCAAGAAAAGAGCGAACAGCAGGGTATACAGCATCGACATGATCAACAGAGACAGAAATGTTGTTGCGCGGCCAGTGCCCAAAGACAGTGCCCAATGACTTAATTCGCGTATCACTAAAAGTGCTGGGAGGGTGCTGGCAATGATGGGCACGACCCATTGCCCCAAGCCGTGCCACCAATCTAGAGACAAAACGCGAAAGAACAACCACAAAAAGTATGCCGAACCCAGCACTGTGCCGGCGGCAGTTCCCAGCAGGATGCCGAACAATCCCCACCGGGAAGCCAAGCTTAACGAAAGGCCAAGCTTCAAGACGCTGCCCACAATGGCGTAATAGGATTCAAGGCGTGGTTTGCCGATTCCCCGTAGATATGTGGTGCCTATGCCGGTCAGATTGTTGACGGTGTAGGTGATCAAGAGCAAGCTCACAATTAAAAAAAACTGAGAATATCGGTGATGCAGCCAGAAGTACATGATGAGGGTGCTGGTGGCGGCGATAAGCCCAGACAAGAAGAAGGTGGCCAAGGCAAGATAACGGCTGGCATCCACGTAATGGGAGCGAATATGCTCTTGGGACTGATGTTGCGCTTCCCACACAGAAAAAACCGGGAGCAGGGCGGACGAAAAATTTAATGGGAAACGTCGTGACAACAAAGCTAGCTTATTGCCTACCTGATACACCCCGGCCGCAGCTGCGCTTACATAGAGCCCAATTAAAATCCGGTCCGTCTCATTGTTGATTTGATTGGACAGCCGATTGATCTGGATCCAGCCACCGAAAGCCAACAATGTTTTAATCAAGGTCTTGGAAATTTTCAGCGGGTTGACCAGTGGCGTCTCACGCAGCCACTGCACCGTCAGGACCCCATAGACTATCGTAGTCCCAATCCACGACACGTAATTAGCAATGATGAAAGCATACAGTCCCCACTGACGAGCTAACCCAATCAGCAACACCGTGTAGTTGACGATTTGAAATAGCACATTGATGGTGGAAACTAGGCGCAGTTTTTGAAGGGCAATGGACAGCGAACCAAAGACGCTAAAGCTTTGGGATAGAAATAAATAGGCATAAACCCACCAGAACGCGGATTCTGCGATATGTTGATCAGAAGCATTCAAGTGAAACCACAAGCCAAATCGTGGGGCCACATAATAGGCCACGGGGCTTAACGCGACTCCCATGGCCACATATAAAAGCAGGCTAATGGTGATAATCTGGCGTACTGTATGGCGTTCATGATGGGCGGCAGCCATGGCCAGCTGAGTGACAAAGGTGCCTCCGACTCCTAGGTCAAATAATGAAAAATAGCTCAAGACGCCCGACAAAATCACCCAGACGCCATAAAGAGCCAGACCTACGCGATGAATCGCAACAGGAATCACCACGAAGCCCATTAATAAGATGATGATCGTAGCCCCCGTCATCGCCATGGAGTTGCGAAAAACTTTTTGGGCAGTGGGTCTGTCAGCCATCATGCCCTCCTTGTTGTTGGGGTAATTCTCGCTGTATGATAACCAAACCGGGATTTCGGGTAAAGGTGGAAGGGCAAATTGTCCAAAGAAGATTATGAAGCAAAAAATATGCCTAAGATGCTATGGAAACACCGCGAACTCGATAACGTCAGTTTTCGGTACGCGGTGTTGGATGACGCCGTCATTCGGGGATGCCGGTTTGTACATTGCGATTTTACCGGGGCTTTTTTGCGCGGCTCGGTGATGGAAGAGAGTATGTTCGTGGGGTGTGACTGGACCCGCGCTTCGTTTTTTGGAGCTTCCTTGCTCAATTTAAAAATGATAGGCGGGGTGTTTGATGAAGCAGACTTAAGAGGAGTCATTATTCGCGGCGGCGATTGGACTGCTAGTCGTTTAAGGTACCAAAAACTTCGAAAGCAAAATTTTTCTAAAATGCATCTGGCCGATGCGGATTTTTATGGCTCAGACCTACAAGAAGTGGATTTTCGGGATGCTGATTTGACTCGAGCCAACATTGCCCAGGCCAGGTTGTCCCATGCCGACTTTCGGGGTGCTGAAGTGGAGGGCATAGATTGGAGCGCCGTGGCTTTGCAATCTATTATTGTGGATTCATCTCAAACCATTGTGATTGTGAGGGCATTAGGGGCTAAAGTTCGAGATTAGATAATCTGTCACATGAAGAACATGGGCAAGGTGGCTACCGGTGGATCGATTTGTTGCAAAACCTACGAATTTAGCATATCGACCATCAAATGCCACATTTGTTATGTCATCCGCGTTTCCTCTCGCGATTCGTTCTGAGGTCCCGTCTACGGGCGATAATTCCGATCAAGGCTGCTACCCTGGGGTATGGAGAGGATAGATGGGCCGATGCAGGATGAGTGCTACTAGCGAGATGGCCACAAGAGCCAAGATCGCTCTGCACTGTGCGTCGATCGTCCAATGTCAAGCAGGATTAATGTCGGACCTATGATCACTGGACGCCTTAGTGGTAAGGCGTCCAATGCACAGCCATGGCACACGTATCTACCGGGTTTTGTGCCATCGGTTGGCGTGCGGCCACAGTCATCAATTGATCGCCGTTGATCCAGTCAATGCGTCCGACGGCAGTGCTTGGGCTAATCATGTCAATCATGATCAACCCAGGAAAAGGCGGCAAATAATGCGTGTGAAGATAATTCACGACTGAAAGCGCCATTGCCTGCTCGTACTGTGCAGACGCTCCGACAATTTCAATCGTCCAGTTGCCTTCGTACCAAACTAACTTGGCGTTAGTGTAGTTCGAGCCATATGCGTAGGCGGTCGCCACTAAGGCATCGCCGCCATTGCCTACTGTCATTTTTTGGCTAGCAGTGGCTTTTGCCGTGGCTTGGTTTGCCAACCATAACGGATTGTTGCTTCTTAGGACGGTTGCCCTCTGGGGGCTCGTACTGACTGGTTGGCTAGAACCCAGCAGCGTCAGGCCAAACGATCCGACATAGGGTGCTCGGGAATCAAGGTGTTGACTTATCGTCGGATTATTTACCCCTAAGGGGATCGCGGTATCAAGCAAATGCACGGTCCAACTGACGTTGGTTTGTGTGGTCAGCGCGGTTAAATATCCAAATCCTGGGCCAGGCGCAGGCGGTATGACTGTGGGCGCGGCCAGAGGCAAATCGGTGGACGAAGCAAGACTGTTCATGGCTGTGGCGATGATCGGATTCCATGACGAGAGATTGTTCGATGTTGACGGGGAGGCCGATGGTGAGGTGCTGGCAGAGGATGACTGTACAGGGCTCGATGACGACGGATTGGTTGAGGTGCTTGATGACGTTGGACTAGCACTGGGAGCGGTGGAAACCTGACCGGAAACCGTATAGCTGTTGGAGTGTTGTGCAGGCTTGGTGATGTGCGCGGCGCCACTTAGACCGCATCCGGTAATAGTCAACAACAACGCGGCGGATGACAAAATCGCACCAGATTTAGGCATTGTGATAACCTCCTATTCACAAACTAAAACGCCAAACTACTTTTGAAGGTTACATAATTGCATTACCGCAAAAGCGCTGCATTACCGGGGTCTGGGTGAATGGTACCGATGGCTTTGGTGGCATCGTGTTTCCCCCCCTTTAATGCCGTCCGGATGGATGCGCAAATCCTGCAGGGCACGGCGAATCTCGGCGAGGGCTTGCTGCTCCTCCAGACTCACCAGGGTGCCGCCATTTTGGAGGAATCCAGACTTAATGCCTCGGC
>JAJYHT010000057.1 GCA_021784595.1 Bacillota bacterium
ATGGCTCCAACCTCTGTATGCCCAACTCCAGATCGCTCTCCGACTGCGCGATATTCTGCAGGCCGACGAAACGACCGTGCAAGTGCTGGACGAAGCGGGGCGCCGAGCCGACCAAAAGTCGTATATGGGTAAGTTTGACTAAAACCCCGCAATGTGAATTAGAGCCTTATGAACCCAGCATCAGCTGTCCCCGGCCCTGATGGGCCGTTATTACACCCAGTTCATTCGACCGCTGGGCGGTATCAACCTCGAATAGGAAAGGGATTCATATCTGCATGGGAACAGGATAATAGACCGACCACGTCGCGGGAAAGTTCCAAATGTTACTAAGATGTGTAACTTTAGGACAAGTCGTGACGTTTCATAGAGCAAGAAGGCGATCACCGGAAACAATTCCCGATGATCGATTCTTCACAAAAGGCGGCTGCCATATTCTCTTGTCCGATTTAACGGACGGTTTTGCTTTAATGGCGAAAATTTTAACCGCCAAAAAAGGATTCCAGATATTGGTCACGAAATAAATCTCTATTGTTTGGATTTAGGCGAAGCCGGAGTTTTTGTCGGGAAACCATTTCGCCTACCGTGACGTTTAGAGTAGAAAGGAGGGAATTGTCATGAATCTGCGTCATCCATGGCCCTTGCTCGCCATCGCGAGTGGCTTGTTGCTCACGCTTGGGCTTTCATCGTCAGCCTTTGCGTCGACCACCGGACCTGCTGCCAATGGCCATTACTACGGGGTGGCGGAATGGTATCCCAGTGTGGCCAGCAACGGTGCCTACGCCGATCTCTATGTCCAATCAGGGAACGCGAAAGACTACGCATCGGGTGGGCATGTCAATCAGACCGTATGGGAGGGCACCAACAATGCCTCGGCCTTTCAAGATTGGGTCGAAGCCGGATACATCTACGGCGAGTTCCCGGGGAGTAATGCGACCACCCCGTCGTACTACTGGGCTGATTAGCGTCCCAACTCGGCACTCTGGGTCCATAAGATTACGTCCATCACCCCGACGATCGGTACGTGGGAACCGATTGAAATCGAGTATCTTGGGAGCGATCAATGGGGAGTTTACTATAACTTTAGTGAGGCCTCCGGTAACCAAAACTGCTATATCAACAGTAGCGGAGGGTTAACCTGCGACTCCAATACCGCGGGGTCCGTGTCGACGTCGAACCCGCCCAATACGACGCAATCCTCGTTAGAGACTGGTCTAGAAACCACCTCGGGCACTGATGTAATGACGGCGTCCGCGTACTCCAGTGGCATTGAGTATCTCACCACCGGGGATACATGGACGAGTTGGACCGGGGCTTACCTCTCCGTCAATTCGCCCGCTACAGCGAGTTGGGTGAGTAAGCCATCGGAAATCAGTGATTCCGAAAATTGACAGGAAAGGAGATAGGCCGATCATGAACCGAAAATGGCTATTATCTGGGGGAAGCGCAATCGTCGCAGCGGGGGTATTATCGATTATACTGTTCTCGCCGCCCGCAACCCATCGTACGGTCTTCGCCGCGACACAACAATCGAATACGGTCCACACGGGTCCTGCATGGGGAACACGAACATTAGCTTCCCTCGCCGAGATGGTGGCGAAGGGGGCCCACGACATGAATCCGACCTCTTCAGTGTACTTTGTGACCAATCGCGGGCAAGGCAATTTGGCCACCTCGGGAGCCCGAGTCGATGGTGGGTCCATGCCCGTGGATATCGTCGTGATGCATGGTGCATTTTCCAATCCGAAGTGGAGCACGGCTCCGTTGGGCGCTCCTACCGAAAAAGGCAATACCCTGGTGGTCATCGTGGATGCCCAAAACGGCAGTGTGGTCGATATGGGAATGATGACACAAAACACCAATCAAGCGTCCGCGATGGTCGGAAAATTAAGCGTCTTGAGCGCACGTCACTTGTTAACGGTGACCCAAAACTCTTAGTGGCTTAGGGTGTTGAAGGATGGCCGCCGTGATGAGGCTGTCGTGACGACCGTCCTTATTGGCCTATCCATCCTGATAATCCCTCGGGTGCAAATTGCCACTTTTGTTCCGTTGTGCCCCATTCTCTCTCTGCCCGTGTATGATGGCGTGCGTGGCGCGACGTAGATGAAACAACCCGGGGGTATCGCAATTTTATGATGGTGTGTCGGTTTTTCGGTGGGCATCCGGGGTTCCGAACACAAAATCGACGCGCTGGGTCTCCAAATTGAGGTGCAGCCGCGCGGAGGAGGCCTTGTCGCTCTGGCCCCTGACTCGCTTAATCTCCCCCGTCGTCTTTCCTGCCAGCAACGCCTTTACTTGGGGTACCGCGAGGGTCTTGCCAGCGATCGCACCCCCTCTATGCGGCCATGGCGGCATAGAGGGGGTCTGTGTACACCATACACATTGCTGTGCCGGATCGAGACCTTACAAGAGGAAGGATCGTTACGCGGTTGCCATTAGCGGGCATTGCCACTAGTCGCCAATCACGCACCATGATGTACCAATTCTAGCGTGGGTAATTCGCGTTTTGTTGGAACCCCAATAATAATCCAGTCGGTGGCACCAGAATTATGTCCGTGAATACTCTACCCGAATAAGGCCACCAACCTTCGTTAATGTCCCTATTCATTGGCCGAGTATATTTTTCGCAGAAACGCCCATCTATATGGTCAAAACTCAGGACATATTCAAAGGGACATAACTTGGCGGTGTTTTATCTTGTGGTACTATTAAATATACGAATCCCTGCCAAAGGAAGAAAAAATCTATGTTGATTGGTTATGCTCGGGTGAGCACGCCCGAGCAAAGTCTGAATCTGCAAAAAGATGCGCTGATTGCGGCGCAGTGCGAATTAATTTATGACGATGTGGCGAGTGGCACCAACGCCGAGCGCCCAGGACTGAAAAAGGCGCTGGAATATATGCGCGCTGGCGACGTGCTGATCGTCTGGAAGCTGGATCGTTTGGGACGGTCCCTGACGGACTTAGTCTCAACCATCAATCGTCTGAATGCGGAGGGCAAAGGGTTCAAATGTCTCGATCAGTCATTTGATACCACGACCCCTCAAGGGAAACTCATCTTTCAGATGTTTGCGGCGCTGGCCGAATTTGAACGCAATATCATCCGAGAGCGCACGATGGCCGGGCTGGTCGCGGCCCGGGCCCGGGGTCGTTTAGGCGGGCGTAAACCCAAAATGACGGCAGACGATATCCGACTCGCAAGAGTCTTGATGGAAGATATGACGATCCCCTTAGGCGAGATCGCCAACAAATTTCAGGTGTCCGTGAAAACCTTGCGGCGCTCGGTCAACCGGACGCCATCCGGTCCTCCCATTCCCCCGCGAGCGCCCGGAAGAAAGTCCCAGCGAGGCCACTAACAAACGGCCACGGAAAGCAGGAGGAGTCTATGACTTCCCCCTATCAAGGGCGTATAAAAATTCTGGACACTCCAGAGATTGAGGATCTGTACGGGCGACCGCGGTTCTATCCGGAGGAGCGGACGTATTATTTTGCCCTGACCCCCGAGGAGCGCGACATCGCCAACAGTTATCGCACCCGGGAAAACCGCATCCTCTTCATTTTGCAGGCTGGTTACTTTAAAGCCAAAACGATGTTTTTCACGTTCGAGCTGCATGAGGTGCAAGACGACATTCGGTATATTCTGCAGCAACATTTTTCGTTGGTCTCGGAGATCCGATGGCAGGCACCCATCCTCCGGCAAACCCGGCATGCCCAGCAACAGAAAATCTTAGCGCTGTACGGGTACCGTGCCTGCCAGGAAGCCGAACGCGCTCGTCTGGCAGACCAAGCCCGGCAGATGGTCAAGGTCTCCGCGAAGCCCCTCTATCTCTTCCAAACCTTGATGCGTTATTTGGAGGCTCAGCGCATTGTCGTGCCAGGATATAGCGTCCTGCAAGATATCGTGAGTCGCGCGTTGGCTGCGGAGCGTCAGCGGATTACCACCCTGATCGACCGGGCGTTAGACCCGGTGACACGCGCCGCGCTGGATGCGCTGTATGTCAATCGTGAGGGCGTTTACGCGATTACGGCATTGAAACACGAGCCTAAAGATTTCTCTCTCAAGGAACTTAAACACGAGATCACCCGAAACCAGGCGTTGACAGGGGTGTACCAGATTGCCTGTACACTGCTATCCGAACTGGGGATCTCGAACGATAGTGTCAGCTACTACGCCGCCCTTGTCGATTACTACACCGTCCAAAAGCTGCAACAATTGCCCACCGGGATGGTGTATCTCTATTTGCTCTGTTTCATTCGGCACCGCTACCAGAAGTTCCACGACAATCTAATTCACGCCTTGATCTTTCAGGTGCGCAAGGTGATCGACGCCGCCAAAGTCGCGGCGCAGGAGAAGATTTTGCACACCCAGGCGGACAATCACGACAACCTCCGGCACCTCAGCCAGATCCTGAACTTGTTCCTTGACGACAGTATTGCGGACGACGTCACGTTCGGGGAAGTCAAACGGCGGGCCTTCACCATTCTGGATCGGGACAGCGTCCAACAGCTCTCCCAATCGATGCAGAATCCGTCGGGTCAAGACCGTGTCTGGGAATGGGACTTTATCGCCGCGGGGGCCCCGGCCTTTAAGCAGCACCTCCGACCATTGATCATGGCCCTATCTTTTGCCGGGCATCGGGGCGACCAAGCCCTCATTGACGCCGTGGAGTTTTTGAAAACCAGTTTTGACAAAGGACGCAGCCTGACCCGCTATCGGTTGGATCGCATTCCCCAGGCTTTTATTCCTTCGGGCCTCAAGCCCTACCTCTATGAAGCGGATGATCAGGGCGAAAAGCATCTCCATCCGGACAAGTACGAATTCTTGGTGTACCGCCTGTTGCGCAATCATCTGGAAGCCGGCGATGTGTACGTCAGCGATTCCCTGCGGTTCAGAAGCTTTGAAGAGGACCTCATCCCCCTGTCCACGTGGCAAGAGAACAAAGCCCAAATTTTGCAACAGGTGAAGATCCCCGGTTTAGCGAAGCCCATTCCGAACCTTTTGCAAGACTTGGAACGGGAACTGGAGGCCCAATATACGGAGGTCAATCGCCGGATCCTATCCGGGGACAACGCGCACATTAAAGTCACGAAACGACGGAACGACATCGCGTGGAGCTTGCCCTACGCCCGCGACGACGATCTCGTCAATCATCCCTTCTTCGAGAGTCTGCCCCAAGTGAATATTGCCGACGTGCTCCACTTCGTGGATGGGCGCTGCCACTGTTTGGACGCCTTCACCCATATCCTCACGCGTTATGTGAAGTCACCACGGGACCAGCAGGCCATTGTCGCCAGCCTCGTCGCGTATGGGACCAATGTGGGGCTGGGCAAAATGGGATCCATCTCGGATCTCAATTATCAAACGCTCCATACCGCCGCGAATAACTTCCTCCGCCCGGAAACGTTGCGCACGGCGAATGATCGGGTGAGCAACGCCATGGCCCAACTCCCGATCTTTCGCCATTACGACATCGATGAAGAGATTCACTCGTCGAGCGATGGCCAGAAATTCGAGACGCAGTTCTCGACTCTGCGATCGCGGCACTCGCCGAAATATTTCGGCTTGAAGAAAGGGATCGTCCAGTATACATTGGTTGCGAACCACGTGCCCATCAATGTCCGCATTTTTGGCGCGAATGATCATGAGAGTCACTACGTCTTCGATGTGCTCTATAACAACACCACAGACATCAAGCCGACCATCCACTCGACCGATACCCACGGGACCAATCAAGTGAACTTCACCCTCTTGTCGATGTTTGGCTACCAGTTCGCGCCGCGTTATCGGGATCTGCGAGACAAAATGGATACCCTCTATGGGTTTAAAAATCCCCGGGAGTATGATGAGAAATTTGTATTGAAACCCACCAGTAAAATCAATACGCGTCTGATTATCGAAGAAGCAGACAATATCCAGCACATCTTGGCATCGCTCGCGCTCAAAGTGACGAGTCAAAGCGTCATTATCGGCAAGTTGAGCGCTTACGCAAGAAAAAACCGCACCAAGAAAGCCCTGTGGGAGTTGGACAATATCTATCGCAGTGCGTACTTATTGACCTACGTCGATTCGGTGACCCTGCGCCACAACGTGCAGCGGGCGCTGAACCGAGGCGAGTCGTACCATAAGCTGCGGCGCGCCGTCGCGTATGCGTATTCAGGGCGGCTCCGTGTCAAAACGGATCTCGAACAACAAATCTGGAGCGAGTGCTCACGGCTGCTCGCCAATTGCGTCATCTATTACAATGCCTGCATCCTGTCAGAGTTGCTGAAACGGCAGGAACTCCAGGGACATCAGGAGCAAACGGATCAAATCAAACGTGTGAGCCCCGTGAGTTGGAAGCACGTCAATTTTTATGGGAAATATAATTTTTGTGAACCCTCGGAGGGCATTGATCTGACGACGATGGTCGATGGGGTGGAAGCGCTGAATAGTGACCGTCAATAGAGCGTGGCGGGATATCAGGAACTGGCCGCCTCCTCACTCAAGGAGTTGCCGTTGACGCCCTAATTGACATCTCGGGGTTTTAGTCAAACTTACCCTTAAACGAATTAATGGCGCATTAACCACCGTCCAGGTAAGATCTCTTATCCGTCATCTTGAACGGTCATAAGGAACAACGTTCAACAGCGTGATGTGCATTGCAGCAATCGCACGGTTTTCATAGAGGCCGGGTATCAGACCGTCGTTTGCACTTGGATAGGATCGTTGCCAACGCCCCTTCCGCTGGTTTCAGGCTACGTGGGATGGGGCCGCCATGGTGTTTCTGGACTAATTTGGGCCTTTCCTCTCTCGACCATCTACCGTTACTTAATAAATCAGCATAACCCTACCCACTCGGGGCAGACTAGCTTATTAACAACATATTTCAAGGAGGAGAATAACTCATGAGATTTTCGCAATTGGTCGTTACCAGCGCCATCACGGTGCTTAGTGGTCTAATCCCGGTTTCCGTCAATGCCGCTGCGTATAAAACAGTTCCCCCGCCCCCTGCTGCCACCGCGTCACGAAGTGCATGGGAACGATGGGCGGCCCAGCAGCGCGAATCCGTCGAATCGACGGATTGGAAACGGGTCTTACACCGTCCCGGATGTGAAATCTTGGAAGTCAAGATCATCCCTGGGAGCGCCAAGGTCATTAAGGGTGCTCCGCCGGACTTACGAATATACGGCGTTTCTGTTGTCGGGTACTGTCAGCCATCTGTTTATAGCGATGTCCCACGGAAAGCATCTGGCCGATGAACAGTAGCGGACGACAGAGAGTTTGGCAAACATTTGAAACCTGCTAATGGGGTTGACAGACTATGAGGCCGAGGGTGGTATCACCCGATTGGCCCCATCAGGTATCACCACATTACGATGCTCCGGCACTATGCATTCGTTGTGCCGGATATAGTCGTTCAAGCAATTGCGGGCGATTTGGCAGGAATTCCCTCTTGGGGATGGGGTAAATCTTACTCCGATTTTTGGTTCCAACGCTACACAAACCTCTTATACGGCTGTGCCCTTATCTACCTTTGCCAATATCTGTCTTGTGAGAGTGCTGGAAAGGAATCGTTGCCGTACCCCATAATCACCATACCTTTCGTCGCGGGCTACGCCATATTCCTTCCACCCCTAATCGTTAGAGTTAATGGCAATGGTTACCGCTTCGGAATAACTCCCTGTGTAAGAGGAGGTATCTGCGTTGTAGCCCACAGTGGGATTAACTGGGCCCCATCCCCCCTAGCGAAGCGCTGGCCGATGATAAGAACCAGAAAAGGTTGATGTCACTGTTTTAGGGTTCTGAGTCCAGTTAGTAAAACGAGTTCCCTTGACCATATTAACAAAATTGTCCGATTGTTGGTTGACAGCATTCGTAAATTGCCATCCTTGGGAACAATACAAGACCTGGGGTTTAAGGGGTTCGGAAAGAGTAACGGAACGAAAAGTGCAATAGACCGGGGCGAAATAGGCCGCCTATCGGAAATCGTCGAATGTTTTTGCGATTTCAAACAAGGACACCCTGGCACAAGTGCGAATTTAATTGGTAACTTCAAGACGACGGGGAGTTGGCCCGTTGGTACACCACGAAAATTAAGGCGGAGAGACATCGCTACAAACGCCACCCCACTGGTGAAGAGTGTGGCAACGGGTGGAGAGCGGTCCTGTCCTGAAGGGCAGGGCGGTAGTGACCAAGTCAGTAATGTAGACGTGTGAAACCTATCCCGCAATTGTTGCGTTGTATTTTTATGACGGTGCGATTCAGTGCGATGCCAGTATCTTGGCAGCGTTGGTACTTGAGGGTGGCATGGCGGGACCGCATTCGCCGCAGCTTGTACATCAAGTCCTTCAGCCGACGCCCATTACTATGGTATTACGTTATGGGGATCGGCCCCGCAGAACGAAGGACCTTACACCGACCTGTATATCTCCAAGGGTTCGGCTGCAGACTGGGCCAGCGGCGGATTCATCGAACAAACCTTATGGGAGGGAACCAGTAACAGCCCAAGTGGCAGTTATTGGGTCGAGGCGGGTTATACCTATGGTTGGGAAGGAAAAAACATCCTCACATATTATTGGGCCGACAATCGTCCCAATGGAGGCGGCTATCACAAGCACCAAATTACTAGCATCACACCGACGGTCGGCAGTTGGGAACCGATCGAAATCACTTACGTCGGAAACAATCAGTGGAATGTCTACTACAATTTCACCCTGCAAAAGGATCCGAATGGATATAACAGCATCTCGACCAACAACCAAACGTACAGTGAATATATGTCCACGGGTTCCGAAGCGACGTCATCCAGTAGTACATTGGCCAGTGCATACTCCTCCGGCATGGAGTACTATACCATCAGCGGAACATGGACCTCGTCTTGGGGGACGGGAACCGGCTTGGCCTGCAACTCCCCGGCTAGTGTCGGGTGGGTCCCCACCGATAAAGAAATTGATGATGCACAAAGCTAAGGAGGGCCCGACAATGAAGTTATCTAAGCGATCGTTAACCGCAATTCTTGGTGGTGCGGCTATTGTGGTCAGCGGGGGAGCACTGGCCTACGCTCAATCAACGCCCCGCGCGGCATCCGTGGCGACGGCTCCACCGACCTATGTGACAGCGATTGCCCGAATGATGGCTGCACGTATGGGCGATGCGCAGCCAACATCCGCGATGTATGTCGCAACCACCCGGGTGGCGGCCGAATCTTTAGTCGCGGGAGCCACTCATTTTCATGCCAACCCGAACGTCTTTTTCGTCGTTCTCCATGGGCAGTTCAAAGACACGTATGCCCGGATCCCGCCGGGGACTGCAATCCCGACGGGAACCGAAATCGACTTCACCATTGACCCCGTAACGCATACCGTTTTGGACTTCGGGATATCGAATCAAAACCCCGACTTGTCGCGATTGGGTGTGCCACATGGCGTGCCGTTCGGTGCGCCCTAGCCGAGGAGTTAACCGTCGCTCATGTTCAAGCCTCGGCCTGTGCGCCGGGGATTGCCGTATTTTACAGATATCACGTGGCCCACTCCCCGACGGCCATGTCTACCGAGCTCCGCGGTATAAAGAGCTGGCACCGGCGGCGCCTGGGATCGAACCGGAACCCGACCGATAAGGCGGCCCTTATCCATGTAGCGTAGCCAGGCCGGCATGATACCGTGACAAGGGGCGTCACTCGTATTAGACAAGTGTAAGACTGGTCTAAGGGGGGCTATCAATGAGAGATGTCGGCGCCTATGAAGCCAAGACGCATCTGGCCGAATTTCTCGATGCCGTCGAAAAGGGCGAAACGATCCCTGTGACACGGCGAGGCAAGCCGATTGCAAAAATTAGCCCCTATCGGGCGCCGTCCATGACGATAGATGCCATTGCCCAAGAGTTTGCTCGCCTGTGATCCACCGTCAAGCCCGGGGAAAGCCTCCGCGACGTAATCGACGAAGGACGGCGATTTTAATGGCCTTCGTTCTCGATGCCTCGGTGGCGTTGGCTTGGTGTTTTCCAGACGAGACCAACGCTGGACGAGACGGCCATGGTCCCGGCGATTTGGCCGTTGGAAGTTGCGAACGCGCTGGTTGTCGGCGTCCGGCGATCCCGGTTGACCCCCGAGCAATTAGTTCACGCGAGCCGAATTCTCCGAGAATTGCCGATTGACGTCGATGCATCCCTTGCGAGCCGTGTGTTTGATGCGACGGTGCGATTGGCGACCAGCTATGGGTTAAGTGTTTACCATGCCGCCTATTTGGAACTCGCGCAGCGGCTGCAATGCCCGCTCGCGACAGGCGACACGCGGTTGGCCACCGCAGCCCAAGCCTGCGGTCTGGAATTGATCTAACATGAACAAAGAGTAAGACGCCGCGTTCGACTTTTTCGCCGTTTTTGCCCGGCCCCGTGCCGAGTCTTTCTTTTTTTGCAACCACAATTGTGGAAATGATGATTGGACATGGCATTGCGCATGCCCAGGCTCGCCTTAAATGGCTTACCATCCTACAGGTGATATGAATGCCGAACCCGGACTTTATTCTGTCATGTCCGATTGGACGACTCCGAAATCGATTAAGCTTAACCTAGGGAAATCGGTAAGAATACGCTAGGTTAGAGTTCCGCCCGCGTAGAATTCGAGCACTTGGTTATCGTCGGTCTGGCGCGCCACGATAGGGAGAAGGCGCTGGGCGGTTGACAAACCATACCCATCCCACCAGGATAGTAAAGAAAAAGTCGCCGAATGAGACTCCACCTAAAAATAACGATTCGACCATCTGCTGTGCTAACGTAGCGAGCAACAGAGCCATGATGATGCTGGTATTCCATCGGGTTACTGACCCTTCGCGTGATAGCCAAAAATCTTGGCCGCTTTTCAGCACAGACCCTACGACGATGACAAGCCATATCATGAGACCCACTATTCCTAGTTCGACGGCAGTGCGCAGGATGCTGTCATGCGGTGTAAGACCAGCATACGCTCTTGGTACGTAGGGTAAAATGGCTTGTGGAGAATTACCAGGGCCTACCCCAAACAACCACCGGTGCTGCAATGCCTTAAGGCCTGCGCGCCACAAGATCGTCCGCCCGTTTAGACCCTTATCCCACAGCAAGGTCCAACGCCGGATACCGGTTTTCATCACTAGCGCCACCGCCGCAATTGGCAAGCCGATTGCCATTCCCAAGAAACCGCGACGTCCAAAGTAGGCTAGCACAAACACGGCCATTCCAATTAGGGATGCTATCCAGCCCGAACGAGCATAACTCAGTGCATCGCCGACGATCACAATAATTGCCATCACCGTAGCTGGCCAACGTCCCCCCCACAGCTGGCCGGGGTAAAAAATCAATCCGAACGCTGCCGGTACCGCAAACGTCATCAGCATACCCAAAGTGTTTTTGTTGGCAAAAGGCCACTGCCAGGCCAAAATGATGCGGTGGCCGACTGGTACGGGAAACCCGCTATGGAATATCAGTGCTCCCAGACCAGCCGTCAGCGTCATTAGTACTCCAACAAGGGCCCATGATTGAGCCAGTTTTTGTTCTGTCACAGAGCCAGAACGGGCAATTTGTGGAAGGTATAGGGTGGCTACCCATAACACTGCGGGAACTCCGAGTGCGTACCGCATGGAGACGCGCAGGTCAATACCGAAGATGGTGGCAACGATTAGGGCCGCTAAATACAGGGCGACCCACCAAAAATATCGTCGGCTGGTTCGGAGATGAGACAGCCATAGACGCCAATTAACCAATTCGGCCGCAAATATGCCGATAAAGACTCCAACCCATGGGCCATATTGACTAACTCCCGGAGAAAATGCATGCAACACTTCCACTAGGACTGATGCTAAAATCAGCCACAACCATCCCATGCGAGGTCTAAGAAGTCCTGCCGCCAAACCAAGAAGACTCAATGCCCCGACTACTGCTAACGACACAAATATGTACCTCCCGCCATCACTTGACTCATTGTAGCAAAAATCGAGCCTCGACTGTTTAACGGCTGGAAGCCCTAAGAGGTTTCTAATTTATCGGAAATGCAATGCTGAAAGGTTCAAATCCATCATATAAAGTGCTACCACAACGATGATCCCGGAAAAGACGTAATTCAACAATCGTTTGTGCCCGCTAAGGCGAGTGGCCAGATGCGTGCCTAAAAACCCTCCCACCGCGCCGCCTGCCACATATTCAACCACAACCAGCCATGCTACCAGCCCTGACAAGGCATAATTGACCGCTGTGGTCAGACCAAACGTGCCAACCGAAAACAGTGACGAACCGATGGCCATAATGAGGGGCATGCCGGTAGAGAACACTAACCCGGGCACAATGAGAAATCCTCCTCCAATGCCAAAGAAGCCCGACACGAATCCTACCGCCAATCCCGCTGGCAACACCCGCCAAAAATCGTGTCGGCTCCATTCATAACCTCCTCCACCGTTGTCACGGCGCGGACGCAGCATGAGAATGGCCACCACCAGCATGAGAATGGCAAACAAAAACAAAAGGTCTTTGCCATTGACCAGCTTTCCTAAAGAAGACCCAATAAAATCTCCTAAGATGCCTGGCACGGCAAACCATATGGCGGCTTTCCATCGTATATGCCCGGCTCGCCAATGAGGGTATAGGTTGATATAGGCGTTTATCGATACCGCCAACGCAGTGGTTCCAATCACCAAGTGCGGACGGTCCAATCCAACTACATACATCAGCAGCGGTACCGCTAAGATGGACCCGCCTCCCCCGATCAACCCTAAAGAAAATCCGACGATAACGCCCGAAAAAATGGCCAATCCTGTTTGGATAGGTGTTAGCACGTGACAATCCTCCTCTATCCATTAATATCCCGTAGGGCTTGCGCCACAATCCATTCATTCACAGGAGCCTGCCACAGCACGTGGTTAAGATAGATTTGAGGCGTACGCGTGATCGAGAGTGTAGAGATTAGGTCAGGGAATGCCTCTAAACCCAACACTGACACTCGAATATGTTGATTAATCATGGCGCATTCAGAAAACATGCTCACGGCATGCCCACAGTGGCCTCAGCCCGGCGTGGTCAAAACGGTGACTTGCCGAGTTTCCCGAATTTCTTTTATATCGTTCACCGTCAAAGGCGAGAGTGTCACCTCTCGGGACACTAAATGCCGCATGATTTTCATGGCAGCAATCTCAATCTGGCCGGTCGGCCAACCGCCTACAAACCGCACTATAGGATACTGGTCGGCTAGGCTGAAGTCTACGGCGGACGAGGCGCTCTTCAAAGGCCACGTCGATGGCCCTTCGACAGTACCAGATGTCACGCGGGCACGGACTAGTCCGGTTTCGATCCATTCCTCAAAGATTGCCGGATAGGGCTTGTCAAGCCCCCGGATCGTCAGTTCAATTGCTGACCTATTCACGTGTGAGACCTCTTTTCCTTGCAGAGAGCATAAATTGTTCTGCCACACGCTCGGGATGATGGGCTTTGAGTGCTTCCCATCCGCGCTCCATCATGCGTTCGCGCAGCCTCCCATTGTCCAGTCCTTCCGAAATAGCGTCCGGCCACACCTCAGGCCGATCGGGTTCTACCATCAACACAGCTCCTTGGCTCATTTGAGCCCCTAGGGAATCTCGCCACATGACCACAGGAAGGCGCGCTGCCAGCGACTTGAGTGTGTTGGCCGGCAACTCCCCTCCCCGAGTAGGGTCTAGATATAGGTCGGCGCTATGCATAATGGCCGACTCCAAGTCTGGCGCTAGAGGCGGCGCAAAGATTGCGACACCGGCTAGGTTCAGGCGTTGCACCACGGGTGCCAATTGATCACGAAACTTCAAACCATTTAATAGCACCAATTCCCCTTGTTGTTTTAACACTTGTTTGGCAGTTGTCAAGAGGGTCGTCAGACCAGCCCCGTCATGGTAATTCCCGCCAAACACCAACCGCGGCCGATGTTCTAAGCGCAGTTGGGCCGTAACCTCAAATACTGACCCACTATCTTCCGTCTCGTAGAATATTGGGTCAATGGGGTACGGCAGGTATTGCACCGAGTCCGGCCAATCACCGCTCGATAAGCCGGGGGTGGTGGTGAGAACCAACCGAAATCGGGTAATCGGTGCTTGACCCTCTATGACATGTGTGGTCAATAAAATTTGACCTCGCTGTCCCCAACCACAGCCTACGGTCAGCGCAGATCCGGCCCGGAATCGGGGAGCCCGCTTGAAACCCTGTCCCAGTCCCTTGGCAAAGACGCCATCGCCCTGTTCTTGCAACGTGTGGGCAACAGCGACACCGAGGTCCCAATCAAGCGACCCCGGTGAAGTTTGGCTGATGAAATACCAATCCATAGCACTCCGGCTCTCCTATAGATTCCGAAATCGATGAACAAAAGCAGGCGATACACGGTCGGAGGCCACCCGAGAGGCGACTTTTTCCTGGTCCACAAACCACACTTTGGAACTATGGGTGGCGTCTCCAAAAAACAGCCAGCGTTCCGCAAAAGTGCCCAAAAGCACTGACAGCGCAGCCGTCACCGTTAAAAGAGCTTGCGGACTGCCCGATATGATGGCGACCAGGATGGCGGCCGGCAAGATCGCCAAAGCCACCATAGCCACGATATATAAACCTCCTCGCAATGTCGGGGCCAAGTCGGGCCATACTTGAGTTTGGGTTTGATAAGGTGGCCGGGTGGTGCCCGTATCAATGATGCGATACGGCCCCCGGGGCATTCCAGTTCCGGTTGCCGCATTGAGAGAGCGTCGGGCGTCTGAGAACAACTTCCACTGTAACAATTTGATTACGGCAATCACGGCGGTCGCCAATAACAAAAAGATGGCTAAGCGGTGAACTGCCGCAATGTCTTGGGCTATCGCCAAAACGGCCAACATGATGTATCCTCCACTCGTTAACCCCACGGCCATCATGGATAGCACAGTCAATGGAGAGTGCCAGCTACGCATGGCGGGGATGGTGGCGTACAGCATTGCCGTCACAAACATGGCTACTACGCCAAACAACGCGGCGACAATGGAACCGACCCAAAACCACCATTGATTAACTGGCAGTACTAAAGGTCCTAGTGCTACCACACCCAAAACCATGGCATACAATCCGGTAGTTAAGGCTTCCCGACTTAGCCATGATGTTTTCAACCGGCGAAGAATATATTTCCCAGCCTGAGGTCGATGCATGTGAAAAAACGAGGAAATGCCGCCAATGACTGCGATGCCAAAGCTCAACAACAGTGCCCAGGTGATGGCCCTTGCATCGGTAGGCAACAGAAAACTGAACGCTGCGGCTGCCAGGGTCAATCCGCCAGACAGTCCCTGCAGTATGGTGATGAGAAGTAATGGCATAGTGGGCCGCATTAGTATCGCTCCTCCATAACCCGAAGCACGTCTTTTTCGTCAATAACCACGGGAGCGTGTCGTCGTGGTAAATAGTGTACGGCCGGTCTAGCGCCCAATTCCGGCAACAAGGCAAATCCTTGTCGTTGGGCCACCAGTTGCGACACTTCCGAGTCAGGATCGTCAAGATCTCCGAATGTGCGAGCATGGGTGGGACAGCTTTGCACGCATGCGGGCTGCCGTTCGTAGGATGGCAAGCTCTCATCTTCCAAGCGGTCAACACACATGGTGCACTTTTTCACAACCCCATGCTCCTCATCAAACTCTCGCACCCCATAAGGGCAAGCCCACATGCAGAGTTGGCAGCCGATGCAACTGTCGTAATCCACCAGGACTACGCCGTTGTCCTGCCGTTTATAAGACGCGCCGGTCGGGCACACCGGAACGCAAGGCGCATCGTAACAATGCATGCAGGCCTTGGGCAGATAGAGCACTCCGACGTTGGGATACTCGCCCGCCTCCATCCCCACAATGCGATTCCACCACATGCCATCGGGATCGCTGTAGGGATCGCTATCGGGGACCGGCCCAAAAGCTCCCGAGGTGTTGTGCTCCTTGCAGGAAACCTGACAACTTTTGCATCCAACACACTTGTTGAGGTCTGTGATAATCGTCAGTTGCATTGGTTTCCTCCTTATCGCGCCATGCCAATGGGCGGTGTTTTGGTGGTGTATGCCATGTGAGACGTATCAGCTGCGGTAGGATGTATCGGCTCACGCGCTGCCACGGTCGGCCACACTTCGTGAAGTTCGGACGGGTACACTTTAACCAAGGTGTCGTACCATCCAGCTTGACCGGTAATGGGGTCATTATTGTACCAGATGCCACTGGGCGACAACGGGATGGTATCGGGGATAATGTGGTTTATCAGTACCGCCCGAGTCGCCTCTGGTGCCGACGGATCCAGACCCCAAGAACCAGGTGCTTTGGCAATGGCGTTCCAAGTCCAAACCGTGTGCGGTTCCACAGCATCGGAAAATCGCAGAGTAGCCGTCATCTTTCCCAAACGGGATTCGATCCATATCCACTGACCGTCGTGGAGACCCAACTGACGCGCCATTTGGGGGTTCATAAAGAGCGGATTCTCATTTAGCAACTGCCGTAGCCAAGCGTTTTGGGAACCCCAGGAATGATAGTGGGTCATCGGTCGCTGCGTCAGTATCTTCAAGGGAAATTCCGCACTTTGGGGAATTTGATCTTCAAAGGGCGCATACCAGGACGGCAATGGATCGAAATAGGTGGCGAGCCGGTCCTGCAGTTCGGGTGCGGTTGGTTTCTTCCCAGGCCACAATCCTTGCCCTGCGAGTCTAAATGTCTGCATCACCTCTGAATAAAAATTCAGCACTATAGGCTCAGGGTTGGCTAGGAACTTGGCTGCAGTTGCCCATTCCAAGTAACGTTGATTGGCCATCCGATAATATTTAATATCGTGAGGCAACTCATAAAACCAAAATGCCTTGTTGTTGGCATAACTTTCCAGTTGTTGCATGTTGGGGGAACCGACAAGAGCTTCTTGGCCTGCCGCACCGCGCCGTCCGGCTAGAATGCCCACGCCTGATCCCGGCTCGGTTTCCCACTTTTGCAAGAAGTCGAAGTAGCTGTTGAATTGCCGCACACCATTTTCTACGAATCGAGGCAATGCTAAACGGTTGGCTAATTCTATCAACACATCGGCTGCGGGCCGCACTCCTGGTGGGGGCTCCACTACCGGTTGGCGAATTGAATCGGCAGGGCCATCAGGTTCGGATATGGGACGATCCTGAAGGGATGCAGCGTCCCAACGTTCCAGATATGTCGTGTCGGGAAGGACGATGTCGGCAAACGCAACCGTCTCGGAGTCATAGGCATCAATCACCACGACATGGGGAATTCGGTATTGGTTCGATGCAGGATCCTTTGCCACCAGCATATCGCGTGTATTTATGGTATTCCAGGTCGAATTCCAGGCCACGTTGGCCATGTAAATCATCAAGGTGTCGATGCTGTAAGGCTCTTGGCTGTACGCATTGCGAATCACGTTCTGAATAGTTCCATGCGCTGCCAATGGATATTTCCAAGAAAAAGCCTCATCTAAGCGTATGGGAATGTCACCCTCTACCAATAAGTCGTCGGGCGAGGTGGGATAGCCTAAAAGCGGCGCTTTAGCGGCCTGATTGGGCTGATAGTCGGCACGATTGGGTGCTGGCTTGACGCGTGGCGGGATTGGCTTGGGATACGGGGACTTGTAGCGGAATCCTCCTGGGGCGTCTATCGTGCCGAGCATCATCATCAAGTCGAAGAGACCCCGGATAGATTGAAATCCGTTGGTGTGGGCTGCTAATCCGCGCATCGCGTGAAATGCCACGGGACGCCCAACCGTCACCGGATGCTGGTCTCCATAGAAATCGGTCCAAGCGATGGGTAACGTGATGGGATGATGCATAGCGGTAATGCCCATTTCCATGCCTAGCCGCACAATAGTTTTTTTGGGTATTCCGGTAATTTCCTCGGCCCAGGCAGGAGTGGCCTCGGACAAACGGTCCAAAAATATGGCAAAGGCGGGCCTCACCAATTTTCCCTGGTAGCTGAAGCTCCCTTCTAAAACACCTTGGCCGCGCGCTTGCATAAAGGATACGATCTGGCCATCGGGCAAAGCCACCATGGCATCGCCAGTCTCTGATTTTAGAAGCATCCCGTCGGACGCTGTGTTGGGAGACACTTCAACCAGGGCTGGGGCATTGGTGTAGCGCGCAAGGTAGTCCCGGTCATAAAGCCCTTCTTTATATAGAACGTGCATCAAAGCCAATAAAAAGGCTCCGTCAGTGCCGGGCCGGATAGGGACCCACTCGTCGGCCAAAGCGCCATATCCACTTCGAATGGGGTTGACCACTATGAAGCGTCCGCCGCGATCCTTCAATGCAGAGATGGCAAGCTTTAATGGGTTGCTAGGATGATCTTCAGCCACTCCAAACATCATGAACCAGCGCGCCTTTTCCAAATCTGGCCAGCCAAATTCCCAAAAGCTGCCGCCCACCGAGTACATGCCGCCCGCCGCCATATTTACCGAGCAAAACCCGCCGTGGGCTGCCCAGTTAGGGGTGCCGAATTGCTTGGCCCAAAAGCCATTGAAGGCTTGCATTTGGTCGCGCCCAGTGAAGTATGCTAATTTCCTGGGATCGGTTTGACGAATTTCGCGGAGCCATCCTTCGATGGTAGATAAGGCGGTATCCCAGTCAACAGGAACAAACTGCCCCGATCCCCGCTCGGCGCCGGGAGCGCGCATTAGGGGGGTTGTGAGCCGAGCCGGGCTATACTCCGTCATAATGCCGGCGCCGCCTTTGGCACACCACACTCCTTTGTTCACGGGGCTCTCCGGAATTCCTGAAATGAAACGCACTCTATTGTTTTCGACAGTCACCTCGATGCCGCAACGACAGGCGCACATATAACATGTGGTGTGCAAACGCTGTGTTTCTTTCGGCTTCATGTCGTGGACTGTGTCGCTCAGCCGATTAACATTTTCGATAGCCAGAACGTTTCACTCCCTTCATACTCTCTAGATAGATCACCTTTACTATGTATATAATTTTAATGGTGCAACTTTTATTGGGAGCGCGGGTTACACGATGGCGGTCATCACGTCTGCTTATGGGGTGAATTCATGAATGAACAAGTTTGGAGCACATTTAAGACGGTAGCAGAATTAAGCGCCATTTCCAAAGCGGCTCGGCACCTGAATTTATCGCAATCTGCGGTAAGCCAGCAAATCCACCAACTGGAGGCGGCTTACGATACCACGCTCTTTTTGCGCACCAGCCATGGGGTGCAATTGACCGAAGCGGGTGAAGTGCTTTATCGATTCGTTAGTTCGCTATTGAAAACAGTCGACGAGTCACGCCAGGCGCTGAGTGAACTTAAGGCCCATCAACCATTGACATTGGCTATAGGCGCCAGTTTAACGATTGCGGAATACATCTTGCCGAAATTATTGTCGAGGTATCTTGCCCTGCCCTCACCACCCAGACTTTCCGTCATGATGGCTAATTCACGCGCTATTTTTGACCAGGTGCGGCACGGCGAAGTCGATATTGGACTTATTGAAGCGAATTTATTTGATCCCCAGCTCATCGTCCGGCCGTTTTTAGATGACCGTCCTTGCGCGGTGATACCGCATTTTCATCCTTGGGCGGGCAGGCAAGAGGTTACCCTGCCAGAGTTTTTGGAGCAACCCCTGATTTTACGAGAGCCAGGTTCAGGTACCCGTCAAGCCTTGGAGGAGTCTTTAAATCATGTCGGGGTTGACCTGCAGAGCCTGAATGTACGCTTAGTATTGGCTACCACACAAGCTATTAAAGCCATGATTATCTCTGGCTTAGGCATTAGCATTCTGTCGCCTTTCACCATCCACTCCACGGAAACCCATTTGCTGTTCCCAATTCGAGTGCATGGGCTAAACCTTTATCGCAACTTTTACGTGGTGCATCGCCGCGATCTCAATTCACGCTTGGCCCACCATTTCATCCAAGCCTTGTTGCAGTCGCGATTTGGTGTGGTTAACAGCGAACGCGGTCTTTAAATTCGTGCATGGAATTGGATTGCCACACGGCTGTCACCCATTGTGATAAAGTCTCCAAGTGACCTTGTTCCGAGATTGCAGTACGAATATCTGCCGGCACATCCCCGTACTGATGCTGTACGATGCGCAAAAGCAACGCCCGCATGGCTACCAGCGATCCTTCGTGCAGCCCCGTTTCAATACCTTCCTGAAGACCCACCGCATGCCCTTCGAGGTAGCCCTCTCGCCGAGCTTCATTGACCGTCTCCCATAATTCGTCGTGCATGACCCATGTCCCCTTTCCATTGCTAGTGAATGAACACTTGGAGAATCCCTCCGAACATTAGGAAGAGAAAGATCAATGCGGTGAAGATGGCTAAAACCGACTTCATCCAATGGCGTTTGGGGCGGTCATCAACCGAGACTAGGTACTTCGGACGTCGTGACTGGTGATGGCGGGACACCTAAAGATGCGCCTCCTTGTCAATGGATTTGCTCCTATTGTACCGCGTTTGCAGGGTCCAAGTCTGTTAAAATTCTACCAAAATACGGATGTGATAAATTTTGACAATGTGCGCCATCCGTCTTGTCTAAATCGACAAAAAAAGCGACAATATATCTATTGACATTTGTACTAAGGGGAGGATCGCGATGACCACGGTCCAATATTTAATCGGCCCGCACCTCTGGATAAAACGATCTCCGGCCTGGAACGCAGTGATGGAGGCGGTGGCGCTTCCCTTATTTCGCGATCAGGAACGCAGTCTCATTATGCAGTGGATTGATCTTGACACTCGGACGATTGACTGGGATGCAATTCACGAGACGGCAAGGGCTTTTAGGCCAGAGCCCCGCATTTTGCTGCGTGTGGCGCACGCGTTGTTCAATGGCGGCGATTGCCAACTGTCTGAAATTAGCGAGTTGTCGAGTGCAGGTCGATCGGCGGTCATACTGCTGATAGGTCAGCGATACCGCTAACCCCGAGATCTTGTGGCTTCCGGGCGCATTTTTCTATGCTCGCTTAAGGCCAAGGATTACAAGATAATCCTAAAATCACCGGTGCCCAAAAAATATATTTCTAAGGGAGTTTAAATGCCCACAGTCTATGCTCTGCGCGATGTGCCCCCTGAAGTTTCCGCTTATGGGATGGCTAAATACTCCAGGTCTAATGCTGCTCTCCGCGATACTCTGCGTGAGCTTTCAGAAGAAAAAGCGGCGAATTTTCTCAACACCTTTTATTTTTCCTATGGCCATGCCTCTATCGCGGACTTAGCGCATGTGGCTTTGGCTATCGAGGAGGTGTCGCTATTGGCGGCTATGGCGGTGGTCGATGAGCCATTGTGGGACGGCCAAGAACGATCCACTCGATACCAGAACTTTACCCAAGCGCCCTACTATCGTCCAATATCGGCGGATTCGCGTTTTGACAGTCTATGCAGAGGGCTGTTTGATTTCTACCATGAGCTTTACCAAACATCGGCCGCGGCTTTGGAGGAGCGGTATCCGCGTCCAAACCATATCAAGCCAAGCGCCTATCATCGCACGATGCAAGCGCGGGCATTGGACATTGCCCGTTACGCGCTGCCCCTGGCCACCTTGACCAGTGTGGGTCAGGTCACCAGCGCACGGGTGTTGGAGCAGCAAATTAGTCGACTTTTAGGATCATCTTATCCCGAAATACAGGATATAGCCCGCCAAATGAAGGAAGCGGCGACCGTAGAGGCACCGTTCACGTTGGATAACACGAACGCCGCACCCGTCTCTCCTACTCTCATCAAATATGCTCTCCGCAGTGAATATAGGGACAACCTCGACACCGAACTGCTAGCGATGGCGGGTTCGTTTTTTAACAACAGCTCGGTCGGAGATCTGGCTTCAGGGGTGGAATTGAGCCTTGGGGGCGATCCGGCCATTGACGCGCTGGCAATGGCTTTTTACCGCGTGATCTCTAGGCCTTTTGGGGCCATCCGACAAACCCTCTCTTCCCTGAGTGGGGCGGAACTGGAGGATTTAATCGACAGCGTTTTTCAAAGCCGTGGTCCACATGATGAATGGCCGCGTTTTTTTCGTACTGCTCCCCTGCTGTTTGATATGACCATGGATGTCGGCGCATTCCGCGATTTCAACCGCCATCGGCGTCTTACCAAAGTGGTTCCAGATCTTCAGCCAGAACTGGGATTCGCCGTGCCTGCGATGTTGCGTGAGTTGAATTTGGGCATCGACTACGAGGGACGTCTGCGCCAGCATTACGCGGCAATTGCCCACGTGGGTCTAAAGGTTGGAGAAGAGGCCTATTTGCTACCGTTGGCGCACCGTCGCCGCGCCCTCTTTGCCATGGATGCGGCCGAGGCCGCCTACATCATTGAACTTCGCTCACGATCTGCGGGCCACTTTAGCTACCGGGAACTCGCCGTCAGCATGCATCACGCTATTGCCCAAGCATTGCCAGGGCTGGCCAAGCATATTCGCGTCACCCCAGTGGAAGTGTTTGATCCGTTCGAGCGGTAGTACGCACGGAGGTTGATTAGTCGAATATTCCATGGGGCGGGCTAATGACGTGCTTGCCCCATTCTAATATGAGAAACGAATGAATGAAACTTGTGTGGATTGTCCGTAGAATAGACCCCGGGCATTGACTTCAGTCAGCCGCATCGGAAGGAGTTTTTACATGATCGCCGCTCTTGCCAAATTGTGGATCAGCATCGGGACAAAAGTCTTTCCCCCCACTATTCACCCGATGATTGTCCATTTTCCCATTGCTTTATTGTATCTCACACTGCTCATAGAAATTATCGGATACATGAGGCCTCGCCAGGACAGATTTTTCGATAGGGCAGGTTTTTGGTCCCTTACCCTTTCCCTATTTGCGATTGTTGCGGCCGCTGCCGCGGGCATGATTTCGGAACAGTTCGTGCGCTGGACCCCGACCACCGGAGCCATGTTGGCAACCCACCAAAGGGACGCCGTGCTGACCGGATTGTTTGCTATGGCAGCCTGGATTGTTCGCTGGTTCAGCCGGTTTCCGTCCACCGGACGTTCTCCTGGTGGATGGTCTCTGTGGCATACGGGCCGCGGTCGACAAACCTTAATAGGCACCATTTTAGTTATTGGAGCTGTCGTTATGGTGAGTATTACTGGGGCGTTAGGAGGCTCTATGGTTTATAACCACGGTGCCGGTATCGCGCACGTAACGCGCATTGTCCCCAAATCATGAGGTTTCTCCGATACGCCTTATGGTGCCAGTAGGAATGCTAGCACGCTCCATCACAAGTTGGCCTATAGCTTGTGCCACCATCCGAGCGCTCTGCCAGGCGCCACCGGGTATCTTGCGGGCGGTTTGGCTCAACTGGGCTTGGGATAATGTATCCGCCCAGCGCGTTTTCACCCAGCCCGGCGCCGCCACGAATACTCGCCGATTTGGTCCTGCCGATTGTGCCCAACTGAGACTGTAGGCCGTAACTGCCGCTTTGGCTGTGGCGTAAAGCTCTCCCGCCGAGCCGCGGTGTCCAGTCCATATCTCATCCCATCCAACATTGACCACACAACTATCTTCTGCTAAAAATGGCAACACCGCACGACAACACCGGATGGACCCCAAAACGTCTGTTTGCCAGAGTTGCATCAACCGCTCTTCATAGGGAAGCGATCGCAACGGCTCGCGCAGTATGTCGGCGCCGGCTAAGTTTATCCATCCGTTAAAGGCGCCTATATGTTCGGCCGCTAGACGCATGACCTCCACAATCGAATGCGCAGGCCATGTCACATCCAGTGGGTACTCCAGAGGCCCCGGATTGCGCACAAAGGCGAGAACTTTCACATTGCGGTTTTCAAGCCAAGTCTGCAGTGCCTGGCCGATGCCCCCCGAGCAACCTGTAATGCCCACAATATCAGTCATGCCAACCCTCACGATGGTCGTGGTTCATGGTCTCAGTATAGAATATGAAATATATTGTTGCCAAGCGCGCAGGAAATCTTCCCTGTCAAGAGAATGGATAAAATTGCCTTGTCAGATGATTTGACAAATTTTCAGAAAGATGTTAAGATAATTTTCGATGGGACGCACTAAACGGATAGCGGAGTGCCTGAGGGTTGGCTGAGGGATCGGATCCTCATCACGGGGTTAGCATTCTAACCCCGCATTTTTGTGGTTTCATATGCATAATAGGCAGCTTCTGTCCACGCAGCGCGCCGCGTCTCATTGGCAAGCAATTGTAATTGATCGCGCAACATTGTGGTACCCGCTCCAAAATCTGCTGAGAATCGTGCTTGATTCCAAAAATCCCCGTGAGGTATGTTATCCAAGGCCACGACGGCCAAGAGCGGTGCCAACAGAGTTTTTACTGCCGCTATGTGCCAACAGTCGTCTGCAGGACAGGAGCAGCAACCGTCTTGGACTGTTTCAGAGGGTTGCATCGATGGGGCTTCAACCCACACCGTGTACCATTGGCCATCAAAAATGGCGGCTGTAACCCCTTCTATCATGACATCAATATGATCTATCGCGCGGCTGGAGATCCACGCATCAATGGCTTCGGTCTGGCGATTTATGCGATGAACATGGCTTTTCTCATTAGGAGTCATGGTCATACTCCTTCGCCAACTCCATCCATGCACGCAGTTCCCCCACGCTCCACTCCGTCACGGAGCGCTTGGTCATGGGTTCCATTATCAAGGAGGTCAAATAGTGCTTTTGTTCGATAAGCGCATCAATCCGTTCTTCAATGGTGCCGCGGCTCACAAATTTGTAACTGGTGACTGGCTCCGTCTGGCCGAGCCGCCATACTCTGTCGGTGGCCTGATCTTCAACCGCGGGATTCCACCAGCGGTCGTAATGAATGACTCGGGACGCCGATTGCAAGTTGAGTCCCACTCCCCCGGCTTTTAACGAAGCAATGAGAATGGCGGGGCGCGAGGACTGATTGAACCGCCCGACCACCGTATCGCGCATGTTGGCCGATAAGCCCCCGTGAAAAATCTCCACAGCTACCGCATACCGATCACGGCAAAATGTTTGCAACAGGGTGGCCATCCGTACATATTGAGTGAATATCACCACTTTGTGCCCTTCCTCCAACGTATTGACCAGAAGATGATCCAGCCGCATTAATTTGCCCGATCGATCGCGCTGGGCGATATCTTGGTTCAAATATTGGGCTGGATGGTTGACGATTTGCTTTAAGGCGCCAATCGCTCGAAGAATCAATCCGCGGCGGGCCATGACCGGCAACGAGTCGCCATGGGCCATTTGGTCGATGAATTGGTCGACCACGGCCCGGTACAAAACAATTTGTTCTTCCTGCAATGCAACCCATTCGGTTTGCTCTGTTTTCGCAGGCAAATCATCTCGGATGCCAGGATCGCTCTTTGTGCGCCGCAACACAAACGGCGCTACCGCACGAGTCAACTCATCGGCCACTATTTGGCGTTCTTCACTGATGCCATGAACGATAGGTCGCTCAAACAAGTTTTGGAATGCTTGGGCGCTGCCCAATAGCCCAGGGTTCAAAAGATCCATGACCGCCCATAAGTCCAGCAAGCGATTTTCAATGGGAGTTCCTGTCAAAGCAATGCGCCACTGGGCGGGTAGGAGCGACAGCGCTTGGGCTCTTAGAGTATGACGGTTTTTCACGTGTTGCGCTTCGTCAACGACAATTCCATCCCATGGCACTTGCGCCATGACAAGCCGGTCGCGAACCACCGTATCGTACGTGGAAATCACTACCGTGCGTTCGTGTTCGAGGGCTAAGGGAGCTCTCTGACGTCCGCTGTGGAGGACTACATGGACTAAAGGGGCAAAGCGTGCCCATTCATTGACCCAATTGGACGCAATCGAAAGCGGACACACTACTAGGATAGCTGCCCGGCGATGGGCATTTTGCCGCCAAAAATCCACGATCGCCGCAATGACTTCGACGGTTTTTCCCAGTCCCATATCATCAGCCAGCAAAGACCCTAAGTTGCGTTCCATTCTGGCGCGCAACCAGCGTACCCCTTCAACTTGATACAGTGGCAGGTTACCCTCAAAGCCCGATTGTTCCATATCAATGTCAGGACCGCTACCAAGTAATTGTTGCACGCGATCCCGAATTGCCGGAACCAATGATGGGTCTTGTCGTCGTGCGGATAATTCTTCAAAATATAGGTGCCCTAAACTTTGCTTTGGTTGATGGATGGTTCGCAAAAGAGTGCGCGCTCGATGAACAAGATCTTCACTGAGCACAATCCATTTCTGATCCCACCGAATTCTCGCGGTCTGATTTTTTGCAATCTTGGCTAAGTCTTCTTCCGACAGCGTTTGGCCATCAAGCAGGACTTCCCATTGCACATCCAACCATTGTCGAGCGTCCAAGGTCTTAGGATGCCAATCCTCTTTAATGCTGGGTCGAACCACCAGCCGATGTTGAAGCCACCGTTTGGGAATCTGCACTTCAATGCCCAATTCGTGCAGTCGCCCCAACTCGTGATCCCAAAAGACATCCAAGTCGCTGCCGCTAGCCAAAACTTCGGGTCCGTCCAATAGTTGACGCCAGGCAGTCCAAGCGTTTCCCCAACGCAAGGCTACAGTATGGCGCAGATCCCGGTCTGCCTCATCGGTCACGGAAACGGCCACCGCCTCGTCTGACACGTCACGCAAGCGCACTACCCAGGATTCATACCCGGGTGTCTGGCTGAGGTTGCGCAAGTCCAATTGAGCCTTTTCGCGCCAGCCTTGAATAGCTTGGAGCACTACAACACGCTCATCCTCAGAAAGTGGCCATCGATTAGGCGCTGCAGCCACCCGGTTGGCTAAACGACGGCCGAGCGAACCGCCTATGGTGCGGGGCAACGATAAAACGCCACTGGCTTGTGCCACCCGTGACTCGGTCCAGGCATTTAACCATCCGCTAAACTGGCCGAGATAGGATTCTGGTGTCCAAGGCCACATGGCGCACACGTCATCGTACGCCTTTTCAATGGGCGATAGGTCGCCTATGAGTGTCCATCCGATACGGACGGTTTCGTCCATCTCCAAGGATGCAGAAGGCACAGCCAATCCTAAAAGAAACCGTTCGAGCGCGACATTATGCCAGGCTTGTATCCATTGGGCCATACTATCCTGGTGGTCTTTGCTCCAGCTCCAGACCATGTCCCAGGCATGAAACGTTAGTCCCGACTTGTTAGTCCATGGATTAGGGATGCGGCACCAAAGTCCCGCGTGATTATCATGAAATCCCGGCAACACGCTTTGTGCGGGTGGTATCCGAAAAATACTCATTGTTACAGTATAAGAGAATTGAAGCATAAGAGCCATCATTAAAGAAGTGCGCACTTAGTAAATGGTCATTTTCGGCGCAGTGAGGATGGCGCCAATGCAGTTAAATTTGGCCAGGCGACACGGGATGGCGAAACCGTGCTGCATCAGCATAAATGGTTTCCCATGAGTCACTTTCAAACCGACACACCGGATACTCCGAACAGGCGATACGCAAATTTCCCTGGGCATCTTCCATTTCTTGCAAATACCCCATATGACACTGCGGACAAGAAACCACAGCAAACACCCCCTAAAAATGTGAGATCTATCCCCTATTGTCTCTCGATCAGCTAATATTATAGCATAAGATGTTAGATCCAAGACGGCCATCTCCAGTGTAATGATAGGTTTTCTGTACAACCTTGCCATTATTGGCATTGAATGGCGGGAATCTGATAAAATAAGCTCAGGATGCATATCATTCATGGCAGCATGTCAAAATTGCGGAGGAGTCCTTATGGATCCGTTGCCCATTATTGCCTTGGGGTTAGCTGCGGGGCGTGGAGAACGCGTGCGGCCCCTGACCCTCAAAGGTACCAATTATCTCCGGTCTAAGGCCGTCATTCGTTTTATGGGCCGACGCATCATTCACTGGCAACTCAATTGGTTGGGCGAGCAAGGCGTACATAATGCCTTGATTGTTGCTAAGGGAATGGAAAATCGCTACCAGGTTAAAAGCAATGTGGGATATCAATATCGGGGCATTTCAGTGTACTACTCTCCGCCTAGTCTAGATCATTTGGATACCGGGAGCGGTGATGCCACACTCCGTAACGTAGCCTACTTCGGATTGGATCAGCCGGTACTGGTTTTTCCGGTGGATAGTCTGTTTGATTTGGACTTGCGCGGATTATATGACTTATATCAAAGCACGGGCGCCGATGCTGTCGTGGTTACTGCACAGACAACCGCCGACCACATATTGGGCCGCTATGGGGTGGTGCTGTCAGATGATTCTCAACGCATCACAGCTTTTAAAGAAAAGCCTGGCGTGGATGAGTTGATGTCGTTGGCAGCAACCGCATCGTGGGAAGAGACCAAGCCTGTGCCATTTTGGATGAATGCCGGCGTGTACTTGATGCGTCCAGAGGTTGTGCAGGATCTTAACAACAGCGATGCCCTGCAATTAATGCGTCGGGATCGTCTGGACTTTGGCAAGGATTTGTTGCCGTGGATGGTGAAGGAGCATTTTAAAGTCTATGCCTATCCAGCGCACGATGTCGGCGATTTAGGCAACATCCCGGACTTTTTGGCAACCATGCAAAGGGTTCTTCAGGGTCAAATGGCTTTAGACTGGCCCGAACATCCGATTGGCTTGCCGTTCTCCAACCGTGCGCAACCAAGAGTACATCCGACCGCGGTAGTGGAAAACAGTTATCTTGGCATCAACGTGCAGGTGGGACCTCATGCTAAAATTCGAAACGCAACATTGGCGGATGACGTCATTGTGGAACCATATGCCGAGGTATTTCAATCCCATGTCGATGAAGGGTGTTATATTGAGTCGTATGCCCGGGTGCATCAATCACTGCTTGGCGTCATGGTCAAAGTCCTGTCAAGCGCTGACCGGCCTACCTCCATCACTGAATATAGCGGGCTTGGTGATGAAGTCACAATCGAGCCGGGCACCCGGTTAGAAGGAGCGATTATTCATCCGCGCACCCATGTGTACGGCGACAAAGTTGTCGAATTTGGCTAAGTAGGCTTCATTTATCACCTTGCTGGCGGCTGTTCCGGATTTGTGTCCCCCGAACTAGCCGCCGTCTGGCTAGGTAGGACCACTTTTTCCCGCCAGACTCTAACCGCTGCCACCCAGGCTGCTACCAAAATGCCCGCCGCGGGTACGGCAAACAGAGCTCCCCAAATGCCCTGCAGTTCCGCGCCGATCATTAAGGCGACCACCGAGAGCACCGGGTGCAGACCTACTTGATTGCGAATAATCCGGGGTCCCAAAATTTGTGATTCGACTAAATGAATAGCCGCCAAAAGAACCAAGACTTCGGGAACTGCCACCCATGGATTGTTGAACAAGGCGAGGATAAGGGGTAAGATTGCTCCCAGCACTGGTCCTAACAACGGAATCAGTTCCATGACCGAAGCGAATACACCAATCACCAAAGGATACGGCAAGCCGATAATCCAACTTCCCAGCCCAAAACCCGTGCCAACGATCAGTGACAAGAGAAACTGGCCTCGCACGTACCCGCCCACGACACGGGTCAATGTGTGTTCCACAGCTAATAAACTCTCACGGTGCTGATTGGGCACCAAGCGTAAAACCGCCATTTGGATGCGGTCTGCTTCTAACAGCAAGTACACGGTGATAAAGAGAATAATTACGCCATCGACGATAAAGTCGATTAAGTTGGTCACAATGACCACCGTTTGCCGCACCACCAGGGTCGACATCTGGCCCATGCTGCTGAAGATCTTGTCCTCGATTTGCGGCACATTAATTTTCAGCCCAATATTGGACAGCCCATTTAAAATTCCTGGGGTATGTTGGACTACGACGTGAAATTCTCCAGGCAGCTTAGTAACCAAGGTGGCCAACTGGGCCGCGATTACGGTGACCAATAAGACGCCGCCTGCGACGAGCAGCAGCACGCTGGTTCCCACGATCACCAACACTGCCCATGGACGCTTCCAAACCAAAGCGACTTTTTCCACTAGCGGGCTGAGGGTTATTTCGAACATCATCGCCAACACTAGCACTACGACGACGTTAGCTACCCGCGAGAGTGCCATGGCAGCAGCGATTAAAATAATGCCGATGCCAATAATGACCAGCACAATGTCACGGGTCCGCGCGATGGCCATATTGAATCGGTTGGGTGATGGTGGATTGGTCATTCAGAGCCCCCTGCCAATCGGTAGTGTGGTTTTTCTCCTTCCATTCTATCGGTTATCACGGTATGGCGAATAGCCTATAAGCTAAATTTGCTGAATCGCGCCCGTTCGTCGTCATCTTTCGTTCTAATACCAAATCGCCAGCCAGGTCCTGGTATACTACAGAGAATGAAGTTTTGAATTGGTAGGAGGATGCACTCTGGCAGATGATAGCCGCCCCCGTCAATCGCGGCCTCGCTCTCACAGCATCGGGACGTCGGCCACCATCATATTTGGAGCCACCTTAATCAGTCGAATCAGTGGCTTCTTCCGCGAAATTGTGATGGCGGCCTATTTTGGCACGTCGCAAGCCACTGACGCGTGGCTTATGGCTTCAATGCTGCCGAATTTATTGTTTAGTACTGTCAATGCCGCGATTTCCACCACCGTGGTTCCCATGTTGACTCAAGGTGACGCGCAATACTCCGAGCCATCGGTTCAACGCTTTCTGAATGAACTGTTCACCAGCATTGTCGTGATTTCGTTGGGTTTAATTGTGTTTGGGGAAATTTTAGCCCCAGAAATCATTCATTGGGTCGCTCTGGGCTTTCATGGGCCAGAAATTCCTTTAACCATTGCAATGACGCGCATTATGGTACCTACCATAATCTTTTGGGGACTGTCTGGAATCATTGTGGGCATATTACAAGAGAGGGAGCAATATTTTCTCCCTTCTCTCTCCCCCGTGGCTATTAATTTGGTCCGCATTGTCACAATCATTGTGCTCGGCAAATTATGGGGAATCAAAGGGGTGGCAGTGGGATTCACTTTGGCGGTGGTGTCCCAATTGTTCGTCACCTGGCCTGCGTTGCGCAGTCTTCATCTTCACCTCCATTTCCGTTGGCACTTTGGCCATCCTTTGCTTCGACAAATGATTAAGATGGCGGGTCCCTTTTTCTTAGTCAGCTCGGTGGGGACGGTGGGGGTAATTGTCGACCGCATTTTGGCTTCCACGCAGGTCACCGGAAGCCTGGCAGCGCTAAATTATTCGTATGTGCTAGTACAGATTCCGGTGGGACTGGTTGTGGCGTCATTGGCAACCCCTATCTATACGCGACTGTCACAGCACCATAGCCATCATGATGATCAATTGTTCCATGCATTGGCGATGAAGGGATTCCGGCTAGTGCTGCTCGTGATTGTGCCCATTACCATCTGGTTCATCGTTTTGCGCGTTCCCATTTTGCGGCTACTCTACCAGCATGGCGCCTTTTCCAACCGGTCCACGGATTTGACGGCCGGCACTTTGCTATACTTTTCCTTAGGACTTCCTGGCTTTGGCTTGTCATTTTATTTACAAAAGCTGTTTTTTGCCACTCAAAATACCCGCAGTCCTTCGCGTTATAGCATAATTACGATTGTGGTCAACATTACCGCAGACTTAATCTTGGTCCAAGTAATGCACACGGATGGCTTAGCCTTAGCCACCGCGCTGGCTGCCTGGGTCAATAGCAGCCTATTGACCTGGGCGGCGTTTCGGGATCGGAAGGCACGGACCCGTTTGGGTTTTCGCAAAACCTTCGTCATGCTCTTGTTAGCAGTCATCCCCATGATTTTAGTACTTTTTGGCATGCGCGAATGGGTTGGCCTTAACCAGGTCACCGGCATTATTCCGCTATTTATCGGCTTGTTGGCAACCACGCTGATTTCCGGGCTTTTCTTTCTTATGATATTGGCCGGGCTGCATTATCCGGAAATTGATGATGCACGCCGGTGGATAACGGCCCGATACCGAACCCAGGGGTAATGTCTGGCGCCTGGTTATGCTACCATTAGAGAGAAGACACGACCTGGAGGACTTTATGGGATCTCAGAACACACCACGCTCGCTGGTGGTAGTCACCAATCGCGAACCCTATATTGATGAAAAAACAGGGCAAACTGTTCGGCGACTGCAAACGGCAGGGGGCGTCGTTTCCGCCCTGGATCCGTTGCTGCAGAAAATTCATGGAGCGTGGGTTGCCTGGGGAAGCGGATCGGCCGACCGACAGACGGCGCCACATGGAATGATGATGGTTCCTCCTCATGCTCCCCAATATGAGCTCCACCGGGTTTTCCTGTCCCCTGAGGAAGTCAATGGCTATTACAACCGTTATGCCAACCAAGGCCTGTGGCCTTTGAGCCACATGTTGATTGAACGCACGCAATTCTCCCGCGAGGCATTCCATATCTATCGCGCGGTTAACCTCAAATTTGCGCGGCGGGTGGCGCAAATTGCTCCTGAACATGGTGCGGTTTTCTCCCATGATTACCATTTGGCGCTATTTGCCCGTCTTATCCGAGAAATGCGGCCGGATTTGGCCTCCGCCCACTTCTGGCATATTCCGTGGCCTCCGTTTGCGATATTTCGGCTTTGCCCACAACATCAGGAAATCGTTCGCGGCCTATTGGGCGCGGACATTTTGGGATTTCAAACTCCTCAGGACGTAGACAACTTTCTTACCGCAGTGGAACGCGGATTGAAATATCCGGTGAGTCGGGAAGACGGTGTCGTTGTGGTCGGACAGCGCCAAGTGCAGGTCCGGGCATATCCCATATCGGTTGACATCACAGCTATAGAGCACATGGTTGCCACGCCGCGTATCGCCCGTTGGTCTCGCGCTATTCGACACCGCGCCCAAAAAGAAAATGTCATGCTGGGAATTTCGGTAGACCGGGCTGACTATACCAAGGGCATTTTACAGCGGCTGGCGGCGTTGGACAAATTTTTTGAGCGATATCCGCAATATCGTGAACGTGTTTCGTTTTTGCAAGTCGTCGTCCCCACCCGCACCGAGGTGCGGGAATACCGCACCTTGTACCAAAAGGTTACGGAAGACTCCGAGCGCATCAATCTCAAATATTCCCGCAATGCCTGGCGGCCCATAATCCATGTCCGGCGAAGTCTTGACCGTCCCCGTTTGATGGGTCTCTTTCGGGCGGCCGATTTTGCTATGGTCAGCTCGTTGTTTGACGGGATGAATCTTGTCGCCAAAGAGTTCATTTCGGCTCAAGTGGACAATCACGGGGTCTTGCTGCTAAGCGAGACGGCAGGGGCTGCCAATGAATTAGAGGAGGCCTTTAACTTCAATCCGCTGGATGCAGGAAATTTTGCCGAACAGCTCCACCAAGCGCTAACCACGCCATTAGCGGAACGTTCACGCCGTATTCGGGTCATGCGAGAACAGATCCACCGTCATACCATCTACGACTGGATGAACCACATCGTTTCCGCACTGGAAGCCGTAGCGAAAGACTATGCCTCTCGATAGCCGGGCGCTATGGGAAAAGCTGGTCAGACTGCGGGGAACCGCCGGGATGGGCGATCACTGGCTGTGGTGTTTGGACTTTGATGGAACATTGGTTGACATTGCATCCCGTCCGGATGCCATCATGGTGCCTCCAACGATGGTGGCCGATCTGCACCGTCTCGCTGCCCGGCCTGAACAGACCGTAGCCATTATCAGTGGGCGTACTCTAGCGGATTTGCGCCGTTACTTGGGGGACGAGCCGAACTTATGGCTGTCTGGGGACCATGGCGGACAGATCATGGGGCCTAATTTTCATTGGAACTATCCCATCACGGCCAGGCATCGGCATCGACTAGAGACTCTCTGCAGGCAATGGATAGAAGCGGCCACAAGTCTGCCTGGCGTGATGGTGGAACCCAAACCGTATTCCTTCAGCATCCACTATCGTTTGGCCGCAGAGTCGGTTAAACAGGCGTTGTACAGCATTATCAAACAAACGCGATGGCCCACCGACATGGTTTTGAAAGAAAGCCATCAATGCTTTGAGGTGCATCTGTCGTTAGGGCCGACCAAGGGTCGGGCTGTGGTTGAGATTATGCGCCATCTAGGAGTCGCTAGGTCTCGGCTAATTACCGTGGCTTTTGGCGACGATCAGACTGATGAGGATATGTTTTTGGCACTTCAAACGGGCATTACGGTGCGCGTGTCCCCCGCCCCGGTGGATACAGCGGCCCAATATCAGGTGCCTAACCCCGATGCGGTGCGCGAACTTATCCATTGGATGGCGGCTGACTGACGTTCTTCGCGACATATTGACGCCTAATGTGTCCTATCAGTGGCAATAAATTGTCTACTCGGTTGTAGGATGGCACCAGGTATACGCCTGCAGCCAGGGACCCTAATTGGTCGAGCAGTTTTAAGGCCAATTCCATGCCTAGTGCGGCGGCATCGGTTACCTGCGACAATTTCTCCAAAATCGGGGTGGGAATGTTGATGCCAGGTACTTCGTTATGGAGGTATAAGGCTTGCCGATAGGAGATTAACGGCATCACCCCCAGCAGTAAGGGCACAGTGGCCGCATAAGGAGCCTGGTCCATAAAACGATACAAGACAACTGGGTCGTAAATTGGCTGCGACATGATAAATTGGGCCCCTGCCTCTATTTTATCCTTAAGGCGCTCTAATTCGGTGGTAATATTATCACCGTTGGGATTCATGCCTACCCCGATATTGAAATGTGTGGGCGCCCCAATCGGCTGTCCCACGGCGTCATGTCCTTCGTTGAATCCCTTCAGGACACGCACCAAGCCGATCGAATCCAGGTCATAGACTGCCGTGGCATGCGCATAATCGCCAATCCCGGGAGGGTCTCCGGTCAGGCATAGCACGTTGCGAATCCCTAAGGCATGGGCGCCTAACAGGTCGCTTTGCAAGCCCATGAGATTGCGGTCCCGGGTAGTGAAATGCATAATTGTCTGCACGCCAACCTGTTCTTGCATGAGACGGGCGGTGGCCAACGCACTGAGTCGAACTCGAGCCATGGGACTATCGCCGATATTCACGACATCCGCACCAGATTCCTGAACGCGGCGTGCCGCATCCATAATGCGGGTCAGCGTAATCCCGCGTGGCGGGTCCAACTCAACACTGATCACAAAACGGTTTGGCCATATCGAGGACAATGCATGGTCTGCACCCATGAAGTCACGAGGTTCCACCCCGGTGATGGATTCGTTGGCTAAGGGAGCCCAAGATTCTATCGTCATGGACGATGACGTCGAAAGTGCTTGAGAGATGGCGCGTACATGATCTGGGGTCGTACCGCAACAGCCTCCCACCACCAAGCATCCCGCCGCCTTCAAGGCAGGCGCAATCGTGCCGACATATTGGGCGGAAGCTGGATAATGGATATGCTCGCCTCGTCGACTGGGCTCGCCCGCATTGGGATATGCGGCCAACCCGATGCCATGTTGGCGTGCAATGGGCGCCATTCGCAAAATCGCGTCGAGTAGCGGTGCCGGTCCGCTCCCGCAATTAGCGCCCACCAGCAGCGGAGGGCCTCCCGGCAATGATATGACTGTGTTTATGGCCTCTTCTGGGCTCAATCCATAGAGTGTCGTTCCCATCGGAGAAAAAGCAAACGTGACAATCACCGGAAGCGACGACTCGGCGCGAATCGCCTCCAACGCGGCCTGGACGGTGAGGACATCGGACATGGTTTCCACAATGAAACCGTCCACTCCGCCAGCTACTAGGCCTTGGACCGCTTCCTGGTAGCTGGCCACGGCTGCATCATAAGGCATTCCGGCACCCCAAGGCGTCTTTACCACAGACGCCAAAGGGCCTAAAGAGCCGACGATGTACGCCGGCTCGCCGTGCGTGTCGCGCGCATGGCGGGCAATTTGTGCTGCACGGCGATTAAGATGGAACACATCCGCAGAAAGACCGAGGTTGGACAGTTTACTGGAATTGGCTTGAAACGTGTGTGTTTCAATGAGTTGCGCGCCCGCTGCCAGATATGCCAAATGAAGCTGAAACACGGCGTCTGGGGCTTCAATAGGCAATAGGGGTAAATCGCGCACTGCTACACCGCTTGCCAAAAACCCCGTGCCGATCCCACCATCGGCGACCAACACTCTGCCGCTTAATAAATGGGCACCCAACTCCAGATCTGCCATTACTTCAACCCTTCCTCGCTGCGCAAAGCGTTCACCGCTTCCATCATCACCGCTAGTTTTTGCGAGGCTTCTTCCCAAGTCCTGGTTTTTAGACCGCAGTCCGGATCAATATAGAGCTGCTCTAAAGGAACCACCTCCAGTGCTCGCAGGATGCCCGCTTTCACTTCGTCCACAGACTCCAAACGATGGCTATGCACATCTACGACACCCAATGCCAATTCTTTGTGCTTGGGCCATGACACGCGACGTAGCAATTCCAACAATTGAAATTGTCCATTGGCGGCTTCCAAATCTAATTGGTCCACAGGCAGATCGAAAAGTCCCGGCAAAATGGCTTCGAAATCGCCATAGCAAATATGGCTGATGGTGTGCGCTGGCAAATCGCGTGTCACGATGCCCATAGCCTCGATGGCCAAATCTAACTCTTGCGGCCGGGTAGATATGGCAGGTTCGTCAATCTGGATGTACTGTGCTCCGCTAAGAGCCAGTGCCATCGCTTCCTCATGTACCAAATGAGCCAAATCCAATACCAATGATCGGCGGTCAGGGTAATAGTCGTTAAAGGACCAGTCGCAAATGGTGTAGGGGCCAGTTAACATGCCCTTGACCGGTTTTTCCGTCAAGGCTTGCGCCGCTCGCCAAGACTCCACCGTCAAACCGGCCCCTGCAGGCAATGCTACCTTGCCCGTAACCACCGGCTTATGGTAATAACGGTTGCCGTAAGACCTTACTGGCAAAGATTCTGCAAAGCCGGTCCAATTTTCCGCAAAGTAGGCTACCATGTCGCCGCGTTCCATTTCCCCATGGACTAAAATGTCCAGGCCCAATGCTTCCTGCATAGCGATGACCTCTGCGGTGGCTGCGCGTTCGGCCTGCCTCAAGTCCTCGGCAGAAATTTCCCCCCGGCGGAACTGTTGGCGAGCTCGAATTAACGCAGGGGGTTTAGGGAAACTGCCAACACTGGTAGTTTTCAATATTTGAGCCATATTAGCCTAAGCCTCCGTTTCCTGAACTGCCTCTTATGGTGTCTCGCACATCTCGCAATATCCGCACTTTGGCTTCGGCATGGTCGGGAGGCAAAAGTTCTAGACCGCTGCTCGGGTGCAGCCATACGTTGGATTCGCCCAAACGTCGTACAATAGGTTGCAACTGTCTGGCCAATTCATCCACCGACTCCTTTTTTACCTGCCGTGCATCCACCAACCCAAGTCCGACTTCGCAGGCCGGTGGGTTATTGGTTATAGTGGACACCACCCCGGGGTCCGAGACCGCGTCCAAATAGAGGCGGGAAAATCCGACACCGCTAAGGGGTTCCAGCCAACGTCCCACCCCGTTCCCCCAATAGAGCGCCAGTGCTTGCGGCAGTGGCTGTTGGGCGGTCAATTGGGCGAGCGTTGCCGCAACTTTTGTCATGTTCCAGTCGGGGTAATAGGCTAATGCCGGTTCATCCCACTGAACTTCTGCAATGCCGACATCGGCCAGCGACAGTGCTTCCAGTCGCAATACTTCCACCAAATCTTCCAGCAGGGCGTCGGAATTGTGATAACTGTCATCTTGAGATAATTTCAAAAAGGTAAAAGGGCCCGGCAAAACTGCCTTAATGGGAACTTTGGATGAAGCAACGGCCTCTTTCAGCCACCAGCGCACGACGCCGCCCTGAAAAGACAGACGACCCCGAATCAAAGGATGCCGATAGTAGAAGTTGTTGTCGAACAACCGCAACAGGCCCGCAGATGATACGTTGTCCAAATCTCGGACCACACCATCAAACATGTCATTCCAGCGGATGAGTCCATCACTGGTTAGATCGAGTTTGTTTTGCTCAGCCACCTGCAGCACATGGCGGGTGCGTCGCAGGAAGACCTGATCCAGCTCAAAGGGACCAATACTTTTACGTTCAAATCGTTGAATCGCGCTGCGCACATTGGGCCCGTTGTCGTAGGGTATTTTTGGATACGAGCCTAAAGTTGTAATCCGCATGCAATCGCTCCTGTCATTGTCTGGTTTGTGTAGAAACAAAAAATCACGCCATGAGAAGAGGCGTGTGAGCACTCTTCTCATCTATAAGGACAATGGTCTGCATCATCCTTCAGGAATTGGCACCCTACCTAAATTATAGGGGGTTGCCGGGCTTCATTGGGCCAGTCCCTCCGCCACTCTGGATAAGAAGTTTAGAAATATTCAATTGTACGAACTCTAACACGTCATCGGAGGAAGGTCAATGGGTAATATTAATGGCAGTTATTGCCAATTGCTGTGATTGATGTTAGGATCGCACCATATCGATATTAGGAGGTGACATGATGTCTACACCATCAGAACTTGCACGAGATCATAAATCGTCCCATCTCTCGTCGTCCTCAGGTAAGGCCAAGCACAAAAAACACTACCTTCGCAACACGGTTTTGGTATTGATAGTCTTAGCCGCACTTGTACTCTGGCAACTCAATCCCATTATCTCTGGTCTGGGAACTCTGCAGCACGGCCTTCATCAAGCGGAAGCCACCAGAACCCTCCTTGGTGGAATTGTCTCCACCATTTATACAAAAATCCAACATCTCATTGCACCGCTGCTGGCCCGTATTTGGCATTAGGCACATCGTCACACTGCGATTAAATCGCGCGGGCCCCTTTTAAGGCGACCCGCGCGATTCGCTGTCTATCTTCGGCCAAGCCGCAACAGAAACAAAAACAAATTGACAATGTCAATCAATAATGAGACAGCCAAAACGACCGCAGTACCATCAGATGGCACCACTCTCCCCCGAAACCGCATAAGAGAAAAATCTACCATGAGGTATCCGGTGAAAATCAGCACTCCTATCAAATTAAACGCGCGGGACGCACCGACTCCTGCAAATGCGGGCACAAACAGCGATAGTAGATTGACCACGATCAACATGATTAAGCCAACAAACAACAGGGGCATCATGCGCGAGAAGTCCCATGGGATGAACGACACGAGCGCTGCCGACATCAATACCGCTAAAATCAGTACGCCAAAAGTTCTAAGCAGCAACGCAGGATCGGTCGCCGCGACGCCCCATAGCACGGGTGCCACCAGAATGCCCATGCCAATGGCCACCACCACTCCCCAAGCAAAAGCCGCTGCCGCGTTGGCCACACGCCGGGACACCATAATCGTGCCAATGATCGCGGCGCCAAAACCTACCCACACACCCCATGTGCCAAAGACAGGACCAAACAGTGTGGCAACTGCTAGGATTCCCAGCAACAGACCCAAATAGCCCAAGGTCCGGCCCATTAAACGTCCGGGAACGCCCTCGCTGACTTGATACCCTGAATATGGCGAACGATTGTACATGGCACCCACCTCCTTACCTTGATAATTTTGTCATACCATAAAGGTCAATAAAAGTCAAACTGTTGATTGCTGGTTCCAGTATATGCTCGTCTTGGGTTAGTCTTGTAATAGAGTGTGTTAAAATTAAGCAAACCATTACAGGAGCGGTAAATATGGCTGAAGACCTATCGTTTGACCTTTTGGCTGCTAGTCTTCGTCAAGACACGGGCGATATTATGACCTTTTTAGAAGTCTTGGCTAAAAAGTTAGAGGCGGCGATTCCGATGCAAACCACGGTGGACCGTCGTGGTGGCCTGTTTTCCAAAACTAAGGCAGTGCATGCCATTACTGTGCACGCTGGCGACTGGCAGTACACTTTGACCCAAGATCATGGGCGCATTGAGGCACTGCGTATAAAAATGGTCCGCGGAATCGCCTTAAAGACGGAAAACGGGTCACTGGCCGAGTGGATTCAGTGGGTAAGCCAAGAGCTCATGAGGCTGGCCGCCGAGAGCGCCGATGTCAGAACTGGCCTGGAACGGTTTTTACTGTCTTAGGGCTTAATTGGCCACCCTGTTGCGCCTTAGAAGCCAATATGAAGGACCCTAACCCGGGTCTCCCTGGAAGGAGAAAGTTCTGTGTCCAACCCACGGTGGCACGCCGATACCATAGTGGCTCATGCCGGTGTCGGCAACGATCCTGTTTATGGCTCTCTCAGTACCCCAATTTATCAAACGGTGACTTATCAGCATACGAGCGCGGGATTTGGTCCCTATGACTACTCGCGTACCGATAATCCCACTCGAGCAGCTCTAGCAGATGTCTTAGGCCGATTGGAAGGCGGAGCGAAAGCCAGCGTATTTGGCTCGGGCATGGCGGCTATTACGGCTGTGGCCCATCTTTTGAGGGCTGGCGACCATGTGATCTTAACCCAAGATGTTTATGGTGGAACCTATCGTTTGTTTGAGGATACATTTGCCAAATTTGGACTGTCGTCCAGTTATGTCGATACCAGAGACCCAGACCAGGTTTACGCGGCATTTAAACCTAGTACACGCTTAGTGTTTATTGAAACTCCCAGCAACCCGCTGCTGCAAATTACCGATTTGGCTCTGATGGCTGAAATGGCCCATGCTCACCATGCGATCTTGGCGGTCGACAATACCTTTATGACGTCATTGCGCCAGCGTCCCTTGGATTTTGGGGCGGACATAGTGGTATATAGCGCAACCAAGTACTTGGCCGGTCACAACGATGTGGTGGCCGGTGCACTGATTGCCGGCAATGATGACCTTGCCGAACAAATTGCCATTATTGCCAATGCATCAGGGGGAATTTTAGGCCCTTGGGATTCATGGCTGATCTTGCGGGGGATCAAGACTCTGGATCTGAGAATTTCACGCCAAGAGGCCAGTGCGGTGGCAATCGCTCAACTGTTAAATGAGCATCCGGCCATATCCGTGGTTTATTACCCACTGTTGCCTAATCACCGTGGCCAAGATTTGCACCTGAGGCAAGCTGCGGGCCCCGGGGCCATGATCTCTTTTCGCCTTTCAGATGAAAGCGCGGTAGGTCCGTTCATGGACAAGCTCCAATGCATTATCCCGGCCGTCAGCCTGGGCGGCGTCGAGTCTTTAATCACCCATCCTTTCAATGAAACCCACCGAGAGCTTCCGGAGTCTGTGCGGCGGGAGCTGGGAATCACGCCAGGCCTTTTGCGTTTGTCGGTAGGGATCGAAAATCAAAACGACCTCTTGGATGATTTGAAGCAGGCGTTACCCCATTGATATAAAGAAAGAAGGATTGTTGATGTCAACGCACCCCCCTTCAGATACGCTATTTGTGCATGCCAATCAGTTGGATCCCTTGCGTCAAGCGGTGGTTCCCCCAGTCTACCGGGCCACCACGTACCATCAAGCCGACCCATGGAACCCGCCCGCGTTTGACTATGCGCGTTCTGGCAACCCCACCCGCGACGCGTTGGAACAAGCGATGGCGGCCATCGAAGGCGGCATGAGAGGGCTTGCCTTTGCATCAGGTATGGCGGCGCTCACGGCTGCCTTTTTGCTGCTTCGGGCAGGCGATCATCTTCTCGTCACCCGGGACTGTCAAGGCGGCACACAGCGCGTATTGAGAGGTGTTTTTTCGCGGTTTAACATTGAAGTGACCTATGTGGATACTGATCAGCCAAAGATGTTGGAATGGGCTCTTCAGGATAATACCCGCGCGATTTTGGTCGAAAACTTTTCCAACCCGTTTCTGCATGTGGCAGATATTCCTGCCATTGTGCAATGGGCGCATGCCCATGATTTGTCGGTGTGGGTGGACAACACATTTGTGACGCCCTATCTGCAAAATCCCCTGACTTTAGGCGCCGATCTGGTGCTTCACTCAGGCACCAAAATGATTGGCGGCCATTCCGATGTGACGGCGGGATTAGCGGTCACCCGCACCGAGGAATTGGGCCGCCAGCTCTATTTCATTCAAAATGCATGCGGGGCTATTCTATCCCCCGACGATTCCTACACGGTCCATCGCGGCATGCGCACGCTGCCGGTGCGCCTGCGCCAAGCGTCGCAAACCGCCATGGCTCTTGCTCAGACCTTGTCCCAACATCCTGCCGTATCTGACACCTATTATCCGGGTCTCCCCTCGCACCCCGGCCATCAAGTGGCGGTGGACACCATGCACACCCAGCGCGGTTTCGGCCAGATGGTCACCTTTCGGCTTCGTGACGTAGGCGAGGTGCATCTCATGGCCCAGCGGCTGAGATTGGCGCGGATCGGAGCCGGGTTGGGTGGGACTGAGACTATCGTGTCGCTGCCCGAACTCCACTGTCATGCGGCGCTTACGCAGGAGGAACGCCAGGCGCGACTCATTACTTCAGATGTGGTTCGTGTGTCGGTGGGACTAGAAGAGCCCGAGGACCTGATTGACGACTTCGTCGAGGCCCTTAACGCCTAGCTTTCGCTAAGCCAGCTTTCTTTGGCTAAGCGCCGCACGACTTTGCCCGAGGGACCAATTGGAAGTTCCGGAACTAGGCTGATGCGCTGGGGACGCTTGTAGTCCGCTAAATTGTTTTTACATAAAGCTTCCAATTCGGAAATGGTGACGGTGTGTCCCTCGCGCGCCGTCACCAAAGCGATCACCCGCTCTCCGCGGCGTGGGTCTGGTATCCCAAAGACGGCGGTCAAGGCGACATCGGGATGTCTCAATAGCACTTCCTCGACTTCCGTTGGATATACATTTTCCCCTACCACAATCATCATGTCCTGTTTGCGGTCGACTAAAAACAGCAACCCGTCTTCGCGCTGATAGCCCATGTCACCTACGGTAAGAAAGCCATCACGGGTAAAGTAGTTTTGGTTGGCTGTGGGATTCTTCCAATATTCCTTCATTAATGACGGCCCGCGTACGTACACTTCGCCAATGCTTCCCGGCGGCATGACCTGACCATCCTCCCCTAATATTTTAATATCCTGTCCAATCGTAGGATACCCCACGGAACCAAGCGGCCCATGCAAAGAATGCCGTACAATGGTAGCTGCGCCGTATTCGGTGGATCCGTAGATGTCATAAAGGCGGGCCTGCGGAAAGCCGCGGATAATCCGGTCGCGCAAGGTACTGTCGAGCGGGGCAGACGCGGTCATGATGACTTCAATTCCTTTGGCCTGGACCTTTCCCGATTCAACCGCGTCGGCCATGAACGTTAGCAAACTAGGGACGAACATCCCGTAATTGACGTGATGCAGGTTGACTTGCTCAATGACGTGATGGGGATGAAAGGTGCGGTGGGGATAGATGACGCAGGTGGCTCCGATCGCGACCGAGAGTGTAACAAACCACATCGAATTGACGTGAAACATTGGTAGGATGGCAAAACCCACCTGCTCGGAGGAAATCCCTAATTCGCTGACCAGGGCCAAGGCAATCATAATATTGCTTACATGGGTCCGGATGGCTCCCTTGGGCCGTCCAGTGGTTCCGGAGGTATAGACCAAGACCCAAGGGTCGGTCTCCTGCACTACATGAAAGTCTGGTTCTAGCATCGGCGATTGCTGGACCATTTGTGTCCAACTGCCCGACGGACCGGTGTAATAGACTTTGGTCCGCTCAATGGGAATTTGGCTTAAGATTGGCTCAAAATCGGGATCAGCCACAATTAAGGAGACTTCGGCATCTTGAATCGCATAGGCAATCTCGGGCGGCGCCCATCTTAGATTGAGCGGCACACCAATGACCCCCGCTTTGGCTATGCCAAAATATAGTTCCGCCATTTCCAATCCGTTCGGCAACAACAGCACGACCCGCTCTCCCGCAGCGATTCCTTCATGGTGCAGGGTCCAGGCAATCTGATTGGCCCGTTGGTTCAACTCATGATAACTAAGTGTCTGGTCGCCAAAAATCAAGGCCTTTTTGTCTCCCATGCGCCGGGTGGCGCCTAACAATGCGGATCCTACCGTCAACAACAGCCTCGCCTCGCTTATCCCAAAATATTAGGCTGGCCCGGAGTCCAAACACCATGCGCCAGCGGCCATTGCCTTATGGGCTTTGGCGGTGAGACGAGTGGACAACAGTCCCCAACTCCACACTATGAGTCTATCCTCCGGGGAGGTGATGACTTTCCAGGCCTTTTATGATGCCTGGGTCCAGCATGGCAATAAATTATTATCCCGAGCGCAGTCATTCCCCCTCCATAGTACGGCATCCCACGCGCGATGGGAAAAAAATCTTTGTCTGCCCATCTCTCATGTTGCTCTCGCAGCCAGTACCGCCAAAACTCCTATAGGTGCTCACTGTCTACCGCCAATCTCCGCGATAGGTCAGCTCCCGGTGAGCGGGTCACATGGCACCGCAATAAGCCGTCTAGAGGACGTAGCCAGCCATGGGCAGGAGAGTACGCCTTTGTCGCGATATTGCGCGGATGTTTTCGCCTCTTGTGCCGTTGGGCCAGTTCACACTGAAATCGTGTCCAGTCGAGCCGGAGATTTCTCTAGTTGGGAACAGAAATCGATACATCTAATAACCCCAAAAAAGTTGGTGAAGTTTCCCATTAGCGCGCGCCAAAAAAACGCCGCCACCCAATGCGGGGATGAGGGATCAGTTCCACGGGTCTACCCGCCAGTACATGGCTTGGCACCCCTTGCAACATCGATTCCGCGACTGGATCGCCATAGCGCCTGGACAGTACCGGCTCGTAAGCGGAAAGCCGCAAGGGCCGTTTGGCAATCGAATGTCCATCGGTAGCCACGGCTTGAATCAATCCCCCTTCAATCAACTGCCAGGTGGCTGCCTGGACCTCCGGGCCGAACTGGCCTAGCAATGATCCTCCCGATGCTACCCCTAAAATTTCCATGTTCAACAAGCGTTCCATCAACTCGGGTCGCCTGCGCAATCCGCGATTGCGTTCGGGATGGATCAGCAAAATGCGCAGCCCTTCTAACGACAGCTCGAATAGGGTGTCCAACGTGTAAGCGGGAAAGTCGTTTGGAGGCAACTCAACACAAAAGTATCCCGTGCCGCCCATGGCTAAAAATCGGCCTTGGCGATATCCTTCCGCCAGTTGAGGCCCTAGACGCACCTCCATCGCCGGAATCAGTTGGACATTAAGACCAGCCGATGCGATTTCGCGGCAGGCAATCTCAAAGGCTCGCTCATACTGTTCAGGGATTACGTTAAAGTGGCCGTCATTGGCGTGGGCCACCGCGACTATCGATCTAGTGCCATCGCTGGCCGCTTGGCGAATCACGCCTAAGGTGTCATGGACCGTACGCGGACCATCGTCAATACCGTAAAGCACATGGGCATGCAAATCGATCACAGTTTTTTCTCTCCGTATCCCTAGTAGTAGCTGTAAGCCCCGTCCTGCATGGCAATGTCGTTCAAGACAACGCCTAAAAAACGTGCATGGACTTGAGTCAGTCTTTCTTTGCCCTTTAGATCTCCCTTGCGAGACGTGTGTCCTGCACGTACTACTAAAATGACACCGTCCACGCCTTGACTGAGGGCCACGGCGTCGGTAAAAGATACCACAGGAGAAGTATCGATGATCACGATGTCATAGTTGCGGCTAAATTGCCCTAGCAGATCCATCATGATGGGCGAAGACAGCAGTTCTGAAGGGTTAGGCGGGATGGGACCGCTAGTCAGCACCGACAATCCACCAACAGGTCCGCGTTGCACATATTTTTCCCACTCATCGGGCCGCGTCAGGGCGGTCGTCAATCCCGACAGGTTGGCGTTGCCGAATAGGTGGTGGACCATCGGTCGACGTAAGTCGGCATCAACCAGCAAGGTGTTTTTACCGGCTTGAGCCAACGCAATGGCCAGATTGCTGGCGGTCAGGCTCTTGCCCGTACCCGGCGTGCCACTAGTAACCATAATGCGGGCCAAGGCACCGCTCACACTCATAAACTCCAAATTAGTACGCAACGCGCGGTACTGCTCTGCAGCCACAGACCGTGGAGCTGTTAAAACCACCAACTTTGGGTCCATTAATTGTGACATCTCCGGTGACATCGGTATTATAGTCTCCCCTCAATCCGTCCGCTAGTTCCCTGCCCGCGAATTGTACGCTGGCGTCGCTGTTTAGTTAGGGGAGGGTTTGCGGGCCGCTTTTGACCTGGTCTGAAATTGTCCGTGGAGTCAATGGTGGGTATTACCGTCAATAAAGGCAAGTCAAGCACTCGCTTCACATCGTCTTCCGAATGAATCGAATCATCCATGTACTCCAACAAAAAAGCTAAACCGCCCCCAACCAGTAGTCCTAGCACCAGTGCAATAGCTACATTAATTGCCGCTTTGGGGGCCACCGGAATATTGCTGCTGAGGGCAGGATTGACCACTTCCAGGTTTTTTTGTCCTTGTACTGAGGTCACTTCAGTGACGGTCGAGCGGGCCACCGCATTGGCAATATTTGCAGCCATAGCAGGGGACGAGGATTTAACCGTTATCGTCAACAAATCCGTGTTGATGTCTGGCGTGGCAATAATCATTTTAGTCAGTTGTGCGACGGATACGCCTTCAGACTCGGCCACCCTGGTCAACACGGCGCGCGATAAAACGAATTGGGCATAGGTATCTACCAGTTTCTGGCCAGTAGCCATAGAGGTTAGCAGATCTTGTGTCGAGTTCTGCGGTATCACGAACAGCGTTGCGGTTGCGGCGTATTGCTTAGACAACACAAATTTGCTCAGAAGTCCGCTTGTCACCGTGGCAACCACCGCGATAAGCACTATCATGCCCAGGCGCTTGCGGATGACGCGCCAAAGTTCTTGGAGTTCCATTGGGGATTCAAAACCTCCTCAAGACGACTCTTCGACACTCGTAGGGAAGATTCCTGTTAGGAAATGCTTAGAAGTCGAATCGAACGGGGTGAACTTTGGGTGGGATTGACATCTTTCTTGGGGGTTAACGACGTATCTTCGAATCGAAACGAGATTTTTTCGTCATTGCCAATATTCCGAGCTTCGGCTTCGAAGCCGTCAGCGGTCATGGTATGTGCTTCCCCTTCTCGAGATGGTGGCAAAAAGACTTCACCCGATAATTGTAGGTCACGGTGTCGTGACACGGGATCATGCGAGTGCTCTCGCCATCCTTCCACATATTGCGGATATCGATGACAGGATTGATGCGGTAGTCATCCCATACGTTCTAAACCAACGAGATGTCGTCGGCTCCAAGACACTTTGGACGGTGACGGGGGAATACCGAAAACGCCGTTCAGGTATGTTTTTAAGGTTGCTCCCTATGGGAAACCGCAAAAATGGCTGCAACACATCATCTGATCACGCTTCCAACTTGGAAATCTCGGCGTTCGCTCCCGCGTGTTTTGGCACTTCTCTTCTCCTTGCTTGATCTAATCTGCTTAATTCGTCAAGCATTCCGACTTCAGCTTACAACACTATGTGTTCTTGCAGAGCATCCGGGGCTGCGCATAAAGCGAGCAACCGTAGATGTTCGCTACGGTTGCCTGCCAATTTGATGAAGCAATAGCTGGCTCACACTGTTATTAGCATATCCCATATGCCATAATGCGATTCCTGCCAGGTGGTCATTTTTCGCCAGCTTAATTTTTTCGCTCATCCCCTCCAAGCTTTCCCACCAGGCGTTGTAGGTGCCGCTAGAGGTTGAATAATGCGCGTAGGTCTCCTGATATAACGTGCTCCATCCCGCGTTTAAATTCATTATTGGAGTCACCGCGTTATAAGGAATGGTGGCCGCTGTGGTGCTCCCCGACGGCCAGACATAGCCATATAAGGGGATGCCCAAGATGATTTTTGAGGAAGGCACGGCACTGAGCATCCGGGTTAAAATATTTTTCACCCATGGCATGCCAGCCACTGGACCTTCGGTGGATCCATCGTCATGCTCATCATAGCTCATCAAGATGAATTGGTTCACCTCGGGTGCTAGCTTAGGGTAATTGTATGCACCTCCCGAATTAGGCACCACATCCATCGTAATGGTATCGTTGCGGGGCAGAAAATCTCTTAAGTCGATCATAAACCCGGTTAAATCATTGCTTAGGTGCGTATGGGGTGGCTCAAAATCGATATTGACTCCCTGATAGTGCATTTTTCTCACCAGATCGGCTATGGCTCGAGCCGCACGAATTCTTGTCAATGGATCGGGTAGAAAGGCTTGGGTGCCCGTCGCATCATTGATTAAAGGCGCAATCGCAATATGCTCTTTTTGTACCTGAGCTAAGATCGCCGAATTGACATGACTTGTCAAACCACCCAAAGAATCTACTGAATACCAGAACGGAGAAAATGAAGATATGGAATGAGGATATTGATATAGGGCGGTAAGCGGCGTCGATACGTCGTTAGCCCAAAATCCGACCACTTGCAGTTTACTGTTATTGCTGCTCGCCTGTTTGGCGGCCTGCGCTTGGAATCCACATCCAGCGGCTAGCGTGATTGCCGCCATTGCGCCCCACGTCCATCGACCCACGCCATGACTCATAGAAAATCACCTCGAAGTCAGTGTGGCCGATTAGTCGTCCACCCATGCTCTGAGGTGATTTCCAGTGCCGGAAAACTTAGGGTTGAATTTTGGTGTTTAGTTTTAGGTCCGAGCCCACAGTAATGATCATGTCGAGTCCAGGATAGTCATGATAAGGGCTTTCGGTGACTTCTGTGGCTGAGGTGGGACCGAGCGCGGACTGGATGCGCGCTACCAAGTATTTGTCTCCGGTAAAATCGAGAATTTGGTTATGAACATGGGTGTGCCGATTGGACCAATCGACGGCCATCACCGTAAAACCTTTGGATTTCAACCAGGCTGCCACTTGTTGCGCAGGAGCCATAGAACCAGTGCCTGCTTTGACAATGATGTGGACATTTTGGCGGTCAGCAGCCGTCAACGGTTTTTCGAGCACGATCTCGTCTACCATCATGTGCATCAACCGTTGGTCCAGAACCCAATAGTCCAATGGGATCTTCAATACCGGATCGACCCGCACCACCGGGTGTCCAGGTAATGTGGCGTAACGAACATTGGACAAGTTCATGTGCGCTGCAATTAAACCGAGCGAAATCATCTGGCGCAAATTCAAATTGGTGTACACGATGTCTTGCCGCAACATGGTAATAATGTGCGGCAATTTATAAATTTGACTAGGAGTCAAAACTTTTTTCAAAATCAACTTGACGATATATTGCTGTTGTTGAATGCGGCTGATGTCCCCTAGCGGTTCGGCACGAAAGCGCACATATTCTAATACTTGCTGACCGTTTAAATTTTGCACACCGGGTTTCAAGTTGATATCCAACGGATTGCCTACGCCGCCGTAGTGCATCGGTTGCGTAACATCCACGGTTAAGCCGCCTAACGTGTTGATAATCTTTTCGAAGTTCCACATGGTGGTCTCCATGTAATAATCGACCGGAACATGCAAGGTTTGCTCTACGAGCTTAACCGCCAGCTTAGGGCCACCAAAATAATTGGCCTCATTGATCTTAGTCTCTCCGACCCCGGGAATATAGACTAGGGAATCGCGAGGTATGGACAACACGCTGGCCTCACCAGTCTTAGGATTGACAGAGACCAGCATCATGGTGTCTGTTCGGTCGCGAACATATGGATTGGTCTGATCTTTATTGTTAATAATCGATAGCGCGTTGCCTAAAAGCAAAATTGTGATTCGATTTTGGAAGGCCGGCGGATTTTTTTTCAGTACTCGGGCTGTCACTACGGCTGTCGGTAGTACTGACCGATACAGTAGATAGGCAGCAATGCCCCCGCCCACCACTATGACTGCCGCCAGTATCCCCAAAAGCCTTCCCCATCGCAAACGCCGCATAGCTCCGCTCCTTCACAAATCGTGGTTATTCTTTGGTGATACCCGATCGCCGTTCGATAAAAAGCCTCGACATGCCGTTTATACCCTAGCAATTATACTGTAGAATTTTTGAAATCGGTCGGAGAATTTCGACCAAATCGCCCAGAATTCCTCTATTTTATCCAGCTTCTCGGCATTTTTTGGCCTCTCGGGTTAGAGTTTCACTAGTCAATAACGCACATGGAGACGCCTTGGTTACCAACTCGAAAAAGTTGTTGCAAGCGTTGTATCATCGGGTCTGGGAGCGCTCTGGGTTTAGGTGGTTATGCTATGATGAGAGCAATAGAGGATCTTGGAGGGTTACCATGCGATTTTGGATCATGCCTGTAGGAAAGTTTTCAGCGGATCAAACGGTTCTGGACCCGCATGCCTCACCCGGAAATCTTCTCAACATACCGGTTTACGCATATTTAATCGAGTCCTCCAATGGTTTGATTTTATATGACACCGGATGTTCGGACACCTGCCGTACCCATCCGGTGAGATTGCTGGGTGAAGAGTTTTCAGCGGTCTTAAAGCCCATGCTGATGACGGAGGATATGATTGTGCCGCAGTTGAACCGCATCGGTTTTACGTCCTCCGATATCGATCTGGTGGTGAATTCTCACCTTCATTTTGATCATGCTGGCGGCAATCGGTTATTCGACAGAAACGCTTTCATCCTGCAAGAGGCCGAATGGCAGGCCGCACAGACGGATCATGAACAGTATCCTGATGTTGACGCGGTGTCAATCAATCCCACGATGTTGCAACTGATTAACGGAGACCATCAACTAGCTCCTGGCGTGCATCTGATCTCTACACCCGGGCATACCAGTGGGCACCAGTCGTTATGGGTGGAGTTGGACCAGGGTCCCTTGTTGGTGACCAGTGACGCTGTTTATACCCGTGAGCAATTCGATCCCGAACGAGTGGGATCTTCGGTGGATGTGGATCAAGCACGCATATCGGTCGCCCGTCTTCTTGATCTGCAAAAGACCACCGGCGCCCGCACCTTCTTTTCTCATGATCCCCAACAAGTACAGCAGGAATCATGGCAATTATCTCCACTGTTTTATAAATAAAGGCCGACTGCCATGAAACTGCACAAAAGCAATCGCAAGGCGAGGCCGAGACTTTTATGGATCATTGCTCTAGCAGCGGTGTTGCTAGTGGGATTTTACGCGCGCTACTGGTCGGCATTAGAGTCCTTGCCCCATCGCGTGCAATCCCGTCTTGTGGCCCATAACGGCATTCCAGTGACCTTAAGCCAGGTCTCCCCATGGTTTACCAAGGCGCTCATCGCTACTGAGGATCGCAGCTTTTACCACAATTGGGGGATATCGTTTGAAGGTATCGGGCGCGCACTGATCGTCGACATTTCTACCGGCACCTTTGCTCAAGGCGGTAGCACGATTACGCAACAGTTGATTCGGGATTTGTTGCTTTCGCCTAAAAAAACTATTCCACGCAAGATTACTGGCAGTTTGCTGTCGTTAATGGCGACTGTCTTGTATAGTAAACAACAAATCCTGACCATGTATATCAATGAAGTCTATTTAGGGAGCAATAGTTATGGCATCGGCCGTGCAGCCCAGACGTATTTTGGCAGATCAGCGCTGCGGCTGACCCCTGCGCAGGCGACGCTGCTGGCAGGACTGCCCCAAGCGCCTTTCTTGCTGGATCCGAAAACCCATTACCAAAGCGCCCGCGCCCGTCAGTGGGACGTATTGCAAAGCATGGTGTCTGACCATTTAATCTCGCCTGCCGCCGCCCGCACTATTTTTGGCATGCCAATTCACCTGGGGTCATAGCAAGCGAACGTCGGAGAGGCCACAAGATGGATCCTCCCCGACGTTGGTCCGTTATTTCTAATTACCGTTGAAGTTTTTTCAATTCGGCAATTAGACGATCGTTCAACACCCGAATGTGCGTGCCTTTCATTCCCAAAGAACGGGATTCAATTACGCCTGCTGATTCAAACTTCCTGAGAGCGTTGACAATTACGGAACGGGTAATGCCTACTCGGTCCGCAATTTTTGACGCCACCAACAGCCCTTCTTCGCCACCGAGTTCCTCAAAAATGTGTTGGACGGCCTCCAGCTCAGAATACGACAAGGTATCAATGGCTACCTTGACAGCGGCCTTTTTGCGGGCCTCCATCTCCAACTCGTCGGATTTGGAACGCAATATTTCCATAGCGACTACGGTCGCGCCATATTCCGCCAAAATTAAGTCTTGGTCATCGAATTCTCGCCCAAACCGAGAGATGACCAACGTTCCTAGGCGGTCACCGCCGCCGTTGACCGGCACAATGGTGGTAATTTTGTTTTCGTAGATACACGGTTTGTCACGGAAAAATACGCATCGTTGACTTTCTTGCGACACATTGGAAAAAGTTTCGTCCACCTTCAGCAGTCCAGAATTGTAGGCCTGAGGAAAGACTTCTTGCCCCAACACCTCGCGAATCATCACGTCGCATTCAAAGGAATCCAACAAGGCATACCCAAGCACTTTGCCGCGCCGACTCACGACGTAGACATTGGCAGCAATCAGCTCGCTCAAAATTTGCGCCATTTCTTCAAAGTTTACTGGATGGCCCGCCGTACGCTGTAATAATCGATTAATCCGTCGTGTCTTTTCAAGCAATTCTTCCACGACAAAAGCCTCCTCAAATTTCGTTAATTCGTCACCACTGCCTAAATTCCGGTTATGAGTATACCATACTGTGGGTTTGGAATGTGATAACGAAACCAAAAATTCAGAGTATATACCGATTAATGTCAATATTATCAGCTATCCGCGCTAACCGCTGATCGACATATGATGCGGTAATCGGAATAGTTTGCCCTTGGAGCTCGGATGCTTCAAAACTAAGTTCTTCCAATACTTTTTCTAGAATCGTGTGCAAGCGGCGGGCACCAATATTTTCTGTGTCCCGGTTCACGCGATCGGCGTAGCGGGCCATTGCCCACAGTGCCTGGTCGTCAAACTGAATGGTGACTCCTTCCGCCCCAAGCAACGCTTGATATTGAAAGATCAAAGAGTTTTTGGGCTCGGTAAGGATGCGGTAAAAATCATTTTCGGTTAATGCGGTAAATTCTACTCTAATCGGGAACCTCCCCTGCAATTCTGGAATCAGATCGCTGGGTTTGGAAACATGAAAGGCGCCTGCAGCGATAAATAAGATATGATCTGTTTTTACAGGGCCATACTTGGTATTGACGGTTGATCCTTCAACAATGGGCAAAATGTCGCGTTGCACTCCTTCGCGGCTGACGTCGGGTCCATGCGCATCGTGCCCTGAAGCGATCTTATCGAATTCGTCAATAAAAATTATGCCTTGCTGCTCGGCCCGCCATACAGCGTCAGCATTGGCTGCATCGGTATCAATCAGCTTTTGTGCCTCTTCCTGGGTTAAGATCTTGCGGGCCTCCGCCACCGTCATTTTGCGCCGTTTTGTGCGTTTAGGCAACAAATTGCCAAACATTTCGCCCAAATTCATTTGGTTGTCTTCAGCCCCGGGCATATTGCCCATCATGGGCATGGTGGGACCGGCATCTTCCACATCCACTTCCACCAACTCGTGTTCCATAGCTTTCATGCGCAGCTTTTCTCGAATTCGCCGTCGGTCTTCGTCGATGCGGCGCCGCTCTTCACTGCCTAGAGGCTGACGCGACTGGTAGTTGCCCCCTGCCCCCCCAAAAAACGCTTCAAACGGATTTTTAGTCCCGACATCCTCGGAAGGATCCGGCACTAAAGCTGCCACAATACGGTCTTCTGCTGCTCGCTCGGCGCGATCTTTAACCGATCCTGTCCGCTCTTCCTTAACCATACGAATGCTGGTTTCCACCAAATCGCGGACCATGGCATCCACATCCCGCCCCACATACCCTACTTCGGTAAATTTAGTAGCCTCCACTTTGATAAAGGGAACGCGCAATAGGCGGGCCAAGCGGCGTGCCACTTCGGTTTTTCCGACTCCGGTCGGTCCAATCATCAAGATGTTCTTGGGTGTAATTTCTTCTTGCAATTCCGGGTCCAATCGGCTTCGCCGCCAACGATGGCGGAGTGCAATCGCGACCGCCCGTTTGGCGTCATTTTGTCCTACGATGTACTTATCCAATTCTTCTACAATTCTTTTCGGAGTTAACAATGCTTCATCCATGCCTATGCCCTCCCTGCGTGTCAGCTCAAGGTCTCTATCGTTAGGTGATGATTGGTATATATGCAGATGTCGGCTGCAATGTCCAGCGATCGCTTCACAATCTCCTCAATGGTGGGCGGCTGTTCCAAAGATGCAAAGGCTCGTGCGGCCGCCAAGGCATAACTTCCTCCCGAGCCCACGGCGGCAATTTGATCATCGGGCTCGATGACTTCACCGGTGCCCGAAAGGATAAATAAATCGCGCTGGTCCGCCACAATTAACAACGCTTCCAACTTGCCCAGCATGCGATCGGTGCGCCATTCGCGGCTTAACGCCACCGCAGCTCGCGGCAAATTGCCATGATGCTCCTCTAATTTACCTTCGAAGCGTTCAAAGAGCGTCAACGCGTCGGCGACCGCTCCCGCAAATCCGGCCAAAATGGCGCCATGATATAATCGACGGACCTTTTTGGCGGTATGTTTCATGACGGTGTTCTGTCCGAATGTGACTTGGCCGTCGCCCCCTATTACGGCGCGTCCGTCCTTCACCATCGCTAATATTGTTGTGCCATGAAATTCATATTGGGCCATTGGCTGAACCTCCCCTTCCTTATTCCTCGATGTGATGAGCCCGCGGATGGGCATTTTGGTAGACCCGGGTCAATTGATCTTGAGAAATGTGCGTGTAAATTTGGGTTGTTTTGAGACTGGCATGTCCTAACAATTCCTGGACGATTCGCAAATCTGCCCCATTCATCAATAAATGGGTTGCGTACGAATGACGCAGCCAGTGCGGACTAATATTGCGCTGCACGGCGCTTTTCAGCATGATAGCTTTAACAATCCGCCGCACGCTGCGCGTGGTCAACCTGCCTCCCCGACGATTGACGAATACCGCTAGGGTGCGTGGACCCGCTAAACGAGGGCGGGTCTCCCTCAAGTAACGGTCCAGCGCGCGGATCCCAAAGGAGCCCAAAGGCACTAAACGGACCTTGCGTCCTTTTCCCATCACCCGCAACATACCGTGATCCAAGTCCACATCCGCTAGGTTCATGTCAACGGTTTCTTGGCTACGCAATCCGGCCCCGTACATAGTTTCGATCAGAGCTAGGTTGCGAATCCCTAGTGGACCCTCGTGCCGACAAGCTGCTTCCATCATGGCGGTCATCTCATCGATGGTCAATACGCGGGGCAAACGCGCCCGAAAACGCGGAGACAACAATCTGCGGGCAGGATTATCGCGTAGCTGCTGCTGCTCCAAATATCGAAAAAAGGATCGCACCACCGAGAGTTTACGTGCCATGCTGCGTGCCGACAAGCCGCTTTCTCCAAGTCCCAACAACCAACGGCGAACTTGTTTGGAATCCACTTCAGCCAGGTCCCCGACCTGTTCAGCAAACTGGCGCAAGTCCGATTCATAAGCCCTTAGCGTATGTTCTGACCGTCCTTGCACCGCATAAAGATATCGCAAATATGCCGCCATCCAGGTCTCATTGGATGATGGCATGCGCGTAGCCTCTATCATCAGCCTCTAATTCTCTGATAAATGATGTGAGAGATGTCATGGCTTGACTACGCAATAGCCGCCGGCGCTCCTTCTTTTCCTGAATTTGAGCAATCTCCGGTGCAATCGGCAGCACACCATAATTAGCATTCATCGGTTGAAAGTGTTCCGGATCGGTGTGGGTGATGTAATGGGCCAGCGCCCCCATCATGGTGTCTCTTGGCCACACCATCTCTGACTTGCCCTGGCACCAGCGGCTGGCGTTGATGGCTGCCATGATGCCGGTGGCGGCTGATTCCACGTATCCCTCCACTCCGGTCATTTGGCCTGCAAACCAAAGCGAGGGACGGGTTTTGGCACTCAATCCCGGTTCCAGAAATTTCGGGGACCGAAGATAGGTGTTGCGGTGCATAACCCCATAACGCACAAACTCGGCATTGCGCAAAGCCGGGATCAAGGAAAAAACTCGTTTTTGCTCGCCCCATCTGAGGTTGGTTTGAAACCCCACCAGACTTAGCAAGGAGCCTGCGGCATTGTCCTGCCGCAGCTGGACCACCGCATAAGGACGCCGTCCTCCCTCCAGTGGATTGGACAGCCCTATCGGTTTCATGGGCCCAAACAGCGGTGTTTTTTGTCCGCGGCGGGCTAATTCCTCAATCGGCAAACATCCTTCAAAAAATGCGGTGTTTGTCTCAAAGTCATGTCGGGGATGTTGTTCGGCTTCCATTAGGGCATGATAGAACGTCAAATATTGGTCCTTGGTCAAAGGACAGTTCAAGTAGTCTTGACTTCCCTCTCGCGATCCCCAAAAGGCTTGTGCCCGGTCCACTGATTCCGCCAGTACTATCGGGGCCGCCGCATCAAAAAACGAAAGAAATGACTCGCCAAAAAAGGCCACGAGTGAGTGACCTAAATCACGGTGGGTCAGTGGACCTGTTGCGATGATGGTGGGTCCCTGGGGAATCTCTGACACGACGGCACGGCGAAGATGAATCTTTGAGTGTTGTTCTAAGGTGGCGGTCAGTTGCCGGCTGAATTCATCGCGGTCAACCGTCAAAGCGGACCCGCCCGGAACTTGGGATTGTTCTGCCACCCGCAAAATGACTGAATTAAAGGCGCGCATTTCATCTTTCAACAGCGCAGCCGGTGTACTACCGACTGAACTGCCCAAGGAATTGGAACACACCAGCTCGCCGCACCGGTCCGTCATATGGGCAGGCGTCTGTTCCAAAGGACGCATCTCATACAAGTCAACCTCAAGCCCGCGGTGCACCAATTGCCAGGCTGCCTCCGATCCTGCTAGCCCTGCCCCCACCACAGTGACGCGATTACTGCGCTTGCTCTGATTCATATCCACAGCCCTCCTTGAGACAGAGGAAACTTTCGCGATTCCCGCGGCGTTTAAGAGCCATTGATGATCCACACTGGGGGCAAATTTTGTCGGTAGGCTGATTCCAAGTGACAAAATCGCATTCGGGATACCCGCTACATCCATAAAAGGTTCGTCCTCGACGGGTATGGCGTACGACCAGGGGCTTGCCACAACGCGGACATAGAGCTGCGGTTTTTTCCAGATAGGGCTTGGTAAATTGACAGTCCGGGTAGCCGGTACAGGCTAAGAACTTTCCGAACCGTCCATACTTCACCTCTAACGGCTTGCCGCACCGATCGCAGATCTCGTCAGTAGCTTCTTTCGGCAACTCCAACTTTTCCACGTCTGACTCGGCCCGGGCCAACTCTTCAGCAAAGGGGCCGTAAAATCTCCGCAAAACTTCTTGCCACGCCATCTCATTGGATTCTACCAGATCCAGTTGGCTTTCGACCTCGGCGGTGAATGCCGTATTGACAATCTCCGGGAAGTACTCGCTGAGCAAATCGACCACCACACGTCCCAACATCGTGGGTAGCAGACGACGCTGGGACCTCTCTACATATTGACGTTGCAATAGGGTATCGATAATGGGGGCATAGGTGGACGGACGACCAATCCCCAATTCCTCCAAGGTTTTTACCAAGGTCGCTTCGTTGAACCGGGGTGCGGGTTCCGTGAAGTGCTCTTGGCTGGCGATGCTCTTGACGGTGATTTCGACTCCTTCAGCTACTTTCGGCAGGGTGGTCAGAGAGGGATCGATATCACGTCCCTCGGGCTTGTTTTCTGGGGCTTCCTGGGTTTCCTGATAAATTTCAGTAAAGCCTTTGAATTTGATCAGCGCACCGCGAGCCCGAAATCGTTCGCGATTCTCGGCGACCAGGTCGATGGTGGTGGCGTCGTAAACTTGAGCTGCCATTTGGCTGGCAACAAACCGCTCCCAAATCAACCGATACAAGCGTAATTGGTCACGATTAAGACTGCCCTTCAGGTGGTCCGGATGCCGGACCACCACGGTTGGCCGTATGGCTTCGTGGGCTCCTTGCGACCCAACCGGGTCCCGATCTGCTCTGTGTTCAGTACTATCTTTTAGATATTGCGCTCCAAAAGTCATTTCAATATATTGTTTGGTTTCTGCTTCCGCAACTTCGGCTACCCGCACCGAATCGGTCCGAATATAGGTAACCAAGCCGACGGTTCCCTCGCCGGACACTTCTAGCCCTTCGTACAGTTGCTGCGCCAAGCTCATGGTGCGTTTGACCGAAAACCCTAAACGCCGCGAGGCTTCCTGCTGCAATGTAGAAGTGGTGAACGGTGGGGCGGGAAAACGTCGACGCTCTCGCGTCTTTACCGATTCGATCCTAATTGGGGATTCCAGGGGCGTTTGGCTCACCACTTGTTCGGCGTCTTCTGCCGTCAAACGACCCTTGTCGCCGCGCGGCCCAAAATATTCGCAATGCAATAAAAGGGTTTCATCGCCCGCGTCCATTGTCACCGTAAAGTATTGCTGTGGCACAAAAGCCAAAATGTCATCTTCACGGTCCACCAGCAACTTTAGTGCTGCCGACTGCACTCTTCCCGCCGACAGGCCCGGACGAATTTTATGCCACAGCAGCGGAGACAATTGATAGCCGACCACCCGGTCCAACACCCGCCGGGCTTGTTGTGCATTGACTCGTGGTATATTGACAGGTCTTGCATGTTTAATCGCATGACTTACCGCATCTTTGGTAATTTCATGAAACTCAATGCGTTGGGTGGCACCTGGCGGTATCCCCAAAGCCTCGGCTAAATGCCAAGAAATTGCTTCTCCCTCACGATCCGGGTCAGTCGCTAAAAAGACCTTGTCAGCCTTTTTTGCTGCATCCTTAAGCTCTTTCAAGAGCGGTCCCTTTCCCCGAATAGTGATATAACGAGGCATAAACCCATGCTCTACGTCCACACCAAACTGGCTTTTTGGCAGATCACGAACATGGCCCATCGAGGCCTTTACTTGGTACCGGCTTCCTAAAAAGCGACTGATGGTTTTCGCCTTGGCTGGCGATTCGACGATAATTAATGGCTTTGCTTTCGGCAAACCCACACCTCCCGCCATTCACGTTGGTCTATTATAGCAAAATTCCAGGTGCATCCCGGATTCTGTTGATTATACCGCTATTGCCATCGGAAGGTGCGGCGGTGGCACGGCGATGGGCCATGCAGTTGCAACATCGCACGATGGGATGCGGTAGGATATCCTTTATGTTGAGCAAGTCCATACTGAGGATATGCGACATCCAGTGCAGCCATGTAGCGGTCACGGATGACCTTGGCAACAATGGAAGCCGCCCCGATACTAACCGAAAGGGCGTCGCCATGCACTATGGCGTGGACAATCCAAGGACCGTTCAACGGCACTGCATCGGATAATACCACATCCGGCACCAGCCCCAAAGCGGAAATTGACCGTGTCATGGCAAGCTTGGAGGCTTGATAGATATTGATCCGCTCTATAGTGCGCGGCCCCACCATGCCCACGCCTATCGAGAGAGAGCCATTTATTATCTCAGGATACAATCGATTGCGCTGCCTCTCCGTCAAAAGCTTGGAATCCTTTATGCCCCAGATCGGCTTGTGGGGATTCAACACCACAGCCGCCGCCACCACTGGTCCCGCCAAAGGCCCGCGTCCGACTTCGTCGACTCCCGCGACAAGCCTTTGAGCTTGCCAATAAGGGGACTCCAATTGAGACAGTTCATGCCACAACGCTTGATAATCGGCTGGTCTACGCGCCATGGGGAGGCCACTCCAAGCTTTTGGGCCCGAACGTTCCGTCGCGAACAGCGATCATCACGGCTTGGGCGGTGCGATGCCGGTCCACCCTGCCTCCAGTTGTAAGGTAGCCGCGCTTTTTGCCCCATTCTTCCCATGCTCCAGATTCGTTTATCTCAGGAAACAGCCAGTGCCAGGCTTGATCAGCCAAGTCTTCCAATTCATCTGGACTTGGAGGCACCACTCCTAAGACCTTGAGGCGCCAATCTTTGGACTTTCCCGGAGTCACCACCCCCGGAAGGTCCAGCCATTCCCAGCCACCCTCCAGACGAATCCACTGTGGTCCCCGGGTTATGCCAGGCTTAGCGCCAGTGGCCACTCGATTTTTTCCCACCATTCGGTTCAACAAAGTAGATTTTCCTAAGTTCGGCAATCCCACGACGGCTAATCGGAACGGTCCTGCAAACGCCCCCGTTAACACGTTGCGCAGCACCTTGTCCGCCTTTTGGCTGGAGGCAGTGAGGGCCACAGCGGTGATGGAGCGCGCTCGATACCAGTCCAGCCACAGGCTGTTAGCCTGTCCGCTGGCCAATTCAGCCTTGTTCATTACCAAAATGCGCGGCGTTCTGCCCACCCATTGCGCCATTGGAGCATGCCGAGTCAATTCCGGCGCTCGCGCATCCACCACTTCGATAAACGCGGTAAGATAAGGCGACAATTCGCGGATGGTCTTTTGGGTGGCAATCATATGCCCTGGATACCATGATTTGGATGCAGTCATCTCTTTATTTCAACCAGCGAAAATCAGAAAGTGGCCACCAGACAAGGAATGCTTGGCCCTTAAGATTTTTCATGGGCAAAAATCCAAAGTAACGGCTATCAAAACTTTTAGGACGATTGTCTCCTTCAACCCATAAATCGCCCGGCGGCACTTTGACCGGAGCGACATTCATCGATTGCCGATACTCTAAAAAGGGTTCGTGATATCTTTTGCCATTTATGTAGACGACGTTGTTGCGAACACTGATTATGTCACCCGGGACCCCGATAACACGCTTTATCCAATCTTGAGATTTAATTACCGGAGAACGAAACACAACAATTTGTCCGGTTTTCGGCGTCTCAAAATCATAAATTAGCTTATTCACCAATACCCGTTCGTTATTCTTCAAGGTAGGCAACATGGAAGTTCCCTGCACTTGAAAGGACTCGAAAACAAAAGTACGGATCAAAAACGCCAAGACAAATGCCAACACTACCGTTTCGATAATTTCCCGCCAGCCACTTCTCTTCGACACCGTACCCCCTCCAAACGTGAGGTGAAGGCACTCCGGGGCGGAGTACCTTCACGACCGCTAATATCACCGACGCTCCTTAATACGCGCCGCCTTCCCACGCAACTTGCGCAGGTAGTATAGCTTGGCTCGCCGTACCTTGCCGCGCCGAACAACTTGAATCGACTCAATGCGGGGAGAGTGCAGCAAAAAGATACGCTCGACTCCCACACCGTAGCTGACTCGTCGGACAATCATGGTTTTGGATAGGCCAGAGCCCTTCAGTGCAATCACGACGCCCTCGTACATCTGTACCCGTTCGCGGTTTCCTTCGCGGATTTTTACGGCTACGCGCACAGTGTCACCGGCACGAAACACCGGGATATCATGACGCATTTGGTCCTCTTCAAGCAATTTGATGTAATCCATCGCAAAGTCCTCCTTTCGCTAAAATTTATTTGGCTGATTGTTCAAAAGGTCTGGTCGACGCTCACGCGTCGTCGTTACCCGCATCTGACGCTTATATTCCAAAATCTTTTGGTGATCGCCCGACAGGAGCACTGGCGGGACGGCCAGACATCGATAGGTGGCTGGACGGGTGTACTGAGGTCCCTCGAGCAGGCCTTCGGCGCCATGGCTAAAAGAATCATCGAGAGCGGCAGACTCAGCGCCCAACACTCCCGGCAATAGGCGGACAACCGCATCGACCATAATCATAGCAGGCAACTCGCCGCCTGTCACAACAAAGTCTCCGATTGACACTTCTTGTGCACCGAGCACCGTGATGGCTCGTTGGTCCAAACCCTCGTAATGGCCGGCCACAATGATCAAATGGTCGAGTTGAGCCCATTGGTTGGCCAAGTCTTGGGTAAACGTTGTCCCTTGCGCCGACGTGGCTATAATCTTGGGCGGCACAGCATGATGCATAGCTGCCCACTCTACGGCAGGCACTACCACATCGGGGCGCAACAACATACCAACCCCGCCCCCAAATGGATAATCGTCAGTCGTGCGATGGGGCCCGACGCCAAAGTCTCGCAGAGCAATCGCGCGCAGTTCGACTAGGCCTTTATCTTGCGCTCGTTTCAAAATACTGTTCTCAAAGACCTGGACCATCATTTCGGGAAACAACGTAACCACCTGGATGACCATTAGGTGGCATCCTCTAACCCTAACGGCAAGTCTACTTCCATGACGCCTTTTACAAGGTCGACTTGCTGCACCACAGACCGTAGAGCAGGAATTAAAAGAGGTTTAGCCTCCTTGCGCTCCACCTGAAATAAGTCATGATGGCTGCCGGTGCGCACAACCTGCTGCAAGGTTCCTAGCTCTCGACCAGTCTGTCTTTCAACAACCGTCATCCCGACCAGTTGGTGCCAGTAGTATTCCCCATCCGGCAAGGGAGGCAAAGACTGTATCGGGATCCAGAGCCGCTGTCCACGCAACAAAAGAGCCTGTTCACGCGTGACCACGCCTTCCAAGCGCATCAAGACCGTATTCTGGTGAATTCGAGCTTCTTTCACTTTATGCGGCACAGTTTGCTCTTCAAGCCAAATCTCATGGCGGTGAAGCAACCGGTCTATAAAGTCCGTGGTCGGATAGATTTTGATCGTGCCGTCAATTCCGTGGGCTCCGACGACTTCGCCGACCTTGACATAATCCTTTCTGGATGCAGCCGGAACTTTACTCATGGACCGCGGCCGTCTGTTTTAGTACGTGAATCTTTTGTAGCACACCTACTTGACGCAATAACGAGCGCGCGGTATCGGTCGGTTGGGCTCCGTTTTGAATCCATTGCACCGCTTTTTCTTCATCTATTTTTATCACCGCAGGATCTTTGGTGGGATCGTAATAGCCAATTTCCTCAATAAAGCGGCCGTCGCGGGGTGATCGAGCATCAGCCACCACGACCCGATAAAACGGATGTTTTTTGGCTCCCATTCGTTTCAGACGAATTTTTACCATAATATCTTCTGCCTCCTTTCTGAAAGTTTCTTAGCGCATCGGGGGAAATGGCAATTTGCCCATTTTCTTGCGACCGCCCGATCCTTTTAATTGATGCATCATCTTGCGCATCTCTTGAAATTGTTTTAACAAACGGTTGACTTCTTGCACCGAGGTGCCGCTGCCTGACGCAATGCGCCGGCGCCGGCTCCCGTCGATAATGTCTGGACGGCGCCGTTCTTTGACTGTCATCGAGTTTAAAATCGCCTCGACACGGACTAAACTGGAATCATCTACCTGGGATTTGAGCTTGTTCATTTGGCCCATTCCCGGCAACATCTCCATGACCTTGGACAACGGGCCCAGTTTTTTCACCTGATGCAACATGCTTTGAAAGTCCTCTAAATTGAAGGTGTTGCTGGACATGCGTCCTGCTAGCCGCTCGGTATCGTCTTTATCAAGGGCTCGCTCGGCTTTTTCGATAAGGCTGACCACATCGCCCATGCCTAAAATTCGCGAAGCCATGCGCTCTGGCTGAAACAACTCTAGGGCGTCAACTTTTTCTCCGGTAGCTACCAGTTTGATTGGCAATTCGGTTACCGCACGAATAGACAGAGCGGCTCCCCCGCGGGTGTCTCCGTCTAGCTTAGTGAGCACTACGCCAGTTAGCGGCAAGGTTTCTTTGAATGCGTTGGCGACCCGCACGGCGTCCTGTCCTGTCATAGCATCGACCACCAGCAAGGTTTCATGTGCTGGGACTTTGGCTTGCATCTGTCTCAATTCGTCCATAAGTCCGGAGTCCACGTGCAACCGACCTGCCGTATCCACAATGACTACATCGCGTGCCAATTGCCGGCTCTTTTGAATTCCCAACTGAGCCAAATCCACAGCACCCAAGCCCGCTTCGTGTACTACTGGCACCCCAATTTGAGCGCCCAATGCTTGGAGCTGGTCCACCGCTGCCGGGCGGTAGATGTCCGCCGCCACCAACAGCGGATGGCGGCCCTGATGATGAAGCATCAGCGCTAATTTTGCGGCGGTGGTCGTTTTACCCGAGCCTTGCAGTCCCACCAGGTAAATCACCGTGGGCGGGTTGGAGGCCATCTTAATGCGTTCCACGCTGGTGCCCATCAACTCCGTCAGCCGGTTCCTCACTACACGAATGACACCTTGGTCAGGTGTTAGGCTCTGCAACACATCTTGACCAACTGCATCGCGTTCGACAGTGGCAAGAAAGTCTTTGACCACCTTAAAATTGACATCGGCCTCTAAAAGAGCTAACCGGACATCGCGCAAGGCCGCTTTAACATCAGCCTCAGTGAGCCGTCCCTTATTGCGCAGGCGCTTAAAAGTCGATTGCAGTTTTTCGGTAAGGCTTTCAAACATCGGAAAGTCCCTCCTCCAATGCCAAATCGCGTGCGACCGTGAGGGCCTCAACACCGAGGGCACTAGGCGCCATTTGCTGCAAGAGAGCTAGCAAATGGCCCAACTGAGTTTGGCGCTGGCGCATGGCGGCGATTAAACCAAGCTTTGACTCAAAATCTATTAGCAAGTGGGCTGTACGGTCCAACACATCGGCCACCGCTGCTCTGCTAACTTTCTGGAGGTCGCTGATTTCAGCCAACGACCAATTTTCCTGAAAATACAACTGCCAAATATGGCACTGGTGATCGGTCAACAAGGGGCCATAAAAGTCGCACAATAAGTTAGCTTCCGTAAGATCCACCTTAGTCAAACTCACAACCTCCAGTGTCAAGTATTGTTCCTTGACAGAACAGACTTCATACTAAAGAATCCAGGTGTGGCTGTCAAGGAAAAATCCGGCCAGAAAGAAATCGAGCAAGTCCACGAGACCTGCTCGATTTCTTCATAACACCGTTGGCGGTATGAATCAGCTTACATCCGCATTGGGAGAGTAGCCTTGACAGACCTCATCATAGACCTGCGCCAATTGGGACGCCATGGAATCTGAATTGTGGTTGTGATGGATGGTGGTCTGCCCGGCGATTCCCATTTTGTGGGCCAGATCGGCATCGTTCCACAAAATTGAGGCGTAATGCCAAAAGGTCGCCACATCATTGATGTCGCATACAAACCCATTAACACCGGCTTCAATCCAATCTGCCACCCCAGGCGCCTTAGTACCGATGACCGGGGTACCTGAGGCCAGTGCTTCTACTACCGCCATCCCCAAGGTTGGCCCCTGATTGGGAGCCAACACGGCTTGCGCGGTAGCCATATACATAGCCACCGCCCGATGCGGCATGGGCCCTAAAAATCGCACATGGTGGCCTAATGTGTCGGCAAGCTTGGCTAGTGCAGGATCTTGTGGATGGCCTGCAACCACATCGCCTCGATTCCCGCCGATCAACAACAGCACCAGATCGTCCGCAAGCTTCTGCGAGGCCATGTACTCCAACACTTCATGAATGCCACGGCCGGCATCAAGGTGGCCAACGTACAGCAAAGGACGTCGGGACAGGCCCAAGCCCTTGAGGACCGGTCCTGGATCTCGGTTAAAGAATGTGGTGGCGTCAACGCCAGGAGCCACCACATAAAGCGGTACATTCGGAGCATACTGGTGAACCAAATCGGCTTCTTTCAGATAAGGGATCACCACGGCGTCGGTTTTAGCTAACAATTGGCGCTCCTGGTTCATTCGCACCTCGGAATACTGGTTCTGAGGCCGCCTTACCCAATCGGCCATTTTATAGGGCGAGTGCACCCAAGGCACCTCAAGGTGGGACGCAATATGCGATGCGACCATGCCTGACACCCAAAAGTGGCTGTGCACCAATTGATAGCGGCGATGATTGTTGTCAATCCAGTCAATTAGTTCGTGCGCTAAATGATCTTCCATTTGCGCCCAAGTATTATCGGAGACGGGCGGCGAGACACGAGATATGCGGATAACTTGGCCACGTTGGCCCAGACTGGCTCGATTGGGCAACATCGGATGTTGAGGAACAGTGGCCACATCAACGCCAAATCCCTCTTGTTGAAGTCTCAGACTCGCTTCCCGAACTACAATTTGCTGACCTCCCAAGTCTCCACCATCCAGCGGATTAAGGGGATCAGCGGTTAACGATATCTGCAACACGCGACGCTGCATATAACACACCTCCCAGAATAGGACGGGCACACAAAAAAAGCCCGACAACGTCCCGGGGGAAAGGATGATACAATGCGCTCCATACGGAAAATGACCCTTGAGCCCCCAACGCCTACGAAGTTAGCTGACGGGTTGGGGCCGTGGACCTGCCCCTTGCTAACGCAATTCACCCCACAAGCTCGGGTCCTCCGTTTCTGCCAAGGCAGAATTCGGCGCATTCAAGGTACTGCTAATATTATACCCATTTTCTGGGCAATGGTCAACGAGGCGTCTACCCGATAGCTCCAGTCTCATCGCCTAAGATGGCCCGCACATAGTCATGCGGGTCGAAAGGCAGCAAATCTTCAGCCTTTTCACCTACACCAATAAATCGGATGGGCAGCCCCAATTCATGATGAATTGTCACAGCGATTCCGCCCTTGGCGGTGCCATCTAGTTTGGTTAGAATAATGCCGGTGACGGCCACGCTTTCCAAAAAGACTCGCGCTTGAGTCAGGCCATTTTGGCCGGTAGTGGCGTCAATCACCAACCACACTTCGTGTGGCGCTCCGACGCACTCGCGTTCCACCACACGACGGATTTTCTGCAATTCCTGCATCAAATTCACTTTGTTTTGAAGTCGTCCTGCGGTGTCAATAATGGCCAAATCAGCACCGCGGCTCCGGGTCGAACGCACCGTATCATAAGCGACCGCCGCTGGATCTGCGCCCGCCGCTTGGTGAACCACTTCTACACCCGCCCGCCGTCCCCATTCCTCCAATTGTTCCGTCGCTGCAGCGCGAAAGGTATCTGCTGCCCCCAGTACAACGGTTTTTCCCTGCTGTCGTAAAAGGTAGGCAAATTTGCCCGCTGTGGTGGTTTTGCCAGTGCCATTGACCCCCACCATCAACCATACCCAGGGTCCTCCAGCAGGCAAACTTAAAGACGGGCTTTGTTCTCCCAATTCGGCGACCATTACCTGGAACAGCAGTTCTAACACTTGATCTGCGGTTGCAGGATGCTCCTGTTGCACGCGTCTGTGCAACGCGCTAAGCAGATATTCGATGGTGCTCGAACCCAGGTCTGCCTCGTACAAAATTTCTTCTAACTCATCCCACAATTCTTCCTGCCAAGCCCGACCTCTAAACAAACTGCGCAATCGGTCGCCAAGTCCTGAGCGCGTGCGCGTCATACCCTTTTTTAAGCGTTCCCATATATTCGCCATAATGTCCTCCCATGAGCCAATGCGTCTGACGCGCCATAGCACGTCATAATGTTTAAGATGATACCTCTTCCATCAGCACGGAGACCAAGCGACTTTCACCTTGTCCATTGCCGGCCACGCCCCACAATGCATCGGCAATTTCCATAGTGGCCTTTTGATGTGTGACGATAACGCATTGGGTGGTGCGCCGAAACTCTTGAAGATACTGGGCGAAACGCGCTGCGTTGGACTCGTCCAACGAGGCTTCCACTTCATCGAGCACCACAAACGGAGACGGTTTGACGGACAGGAGCGCAAACAGCCAGGCAATGCCACCGAGCGCCTTTTCACCACCTGACAGTAGTCCTAAATGCGCCGGTCGTTTGCCGGACGGCCGCACCCAAAGTTCTAAGCCAGCATCGGGGTCTGAGGTCCAGCTTACACCGCCTTGGCCTCCGGAAAAAAGGGTGCGGCACGCATCGTTAAAGGCTTGCTCGATTCGGTGGATGGTCACCTCTACCCGTCGGTTGACCTCCGAGTCCAACTCTCCCAATGTCTTAAGCAAATCTTCTCGAGCCGCCGCCACGTCATTCTCTTGGGATGTCAAATAATCGGAGCGTGCCTTTAACTGCTGATATAATGCCAAACTTCCGGGCGCCATATCCCCCAGTCCCGATATCGCGGCTCCAATGCGAGCCAACTCTTCTTGGGCCTGTTTTTCTTCTTGGCTGGTCAGTGGTGAATGCCCTGCATCGGGTTCAAAGCCCGTCCATTGATGTTCAATCTTAAATATTTCCTGTTCCCAGTGGGTGGTCCTAGATAGCAACCGGCGCTCTTCATGCTGCAATGCCCGTTGGCGGTTTTCCGCGGCCAATTCATCTTGTTTAAGTTGATCCCAGGCGCGCCGCTGGTCGGACACCTGGCTTCGTTGCTGCTCCAGTTGTTTTAGGCCGTCCTGATGGGTTTGGGTTAATTCCGTTAGTTCGGCGCTTTGCTCCGTCAGACTGGAATCGATGAGATCGCGGCTTGCCATGAGACGCTGCCGCTGCTGGGATAAACGCTCGGTCTCCTTGAGAACCCTCTCCCGCAATAAGCGACGTTGGCCCAATGCCGCGCGGTCTTCTCCTAGCTGCTCTTGGACAGCCGCACGCATATTTTTTATTTCTCCCAAACGTTGATTCAGTGCCAAACCTTTATGATTCAACCGCTCCAACTCTATTTGGCCCTTCTCCAGTTCTTCTTGCAATCGCTTGGCGTTGGACTCCAAGTCCCTGGGTGTGTCCTCTGACAAGGAAGCCAGCGTGCCTCTGAGGGATGTCCATTGATGACGACGGTCACTTAGACGTTCGCGAACTCCTTCCAGTACTATGTCCATACTTCCCAATTCCTGTAATGTGCCAGCAAGCAATTCGTCCTTGCCCTCCACGATTTTAACCTCTTGGGCAATTCGGGCGCTTAACGTGCGCATTTCTGTTTGTCTGCCGTTGCGGGAATCTCGCTGGCCATGATGCCCTCCCGTAATCGCGCCTCCCGCGTGGACCAGTTGGCCGTCTAGCGTGACCATCTTGTACCGAAACCGGTGGTGAGCGCCAATTTCCATGGCCTGGTCAAGAGTTTTGACAACCAAAACGCGCCCTAGCAGGTGCGACATCGCAGGGCGCAATAGACGGTCGAAATGCACGACGTCCAAAGCCCATCCAACCACGCCGTTTAGTCGATTTAAGACACGGTCGGCGTCGGGCACTAGACCTGGCCGTATAGTGTCCAAAGGCAAAAAGGTCGCTCTTCCCAACGCGTGGGCCTGCAAAAACTTTACGGCTTGGCGCGCGTGCAGTTCATGGTCCACAATCAAGTCTGCAACCGATCCGCCCAAAGCTGTGTGGACCGCCATCGTCACATCGGGTTCGCTTTCTAGTAAGGAACCGACAGTTCCTCGGATACCTTGCAATTGTTGGTCCGCTTGGGCCCGAAGAATCGCGCGCACACCAACGGGCAATCCCTCTCCCTCAGCCTCCAATTGGTGTAGCGCTCTGAGGCGGGCCTGCCGTCCAGCCAATTGATGGCGCAAGGGAGCCAGTTCCTGCTCGGTTTGGGTGCGGAAAATCTGCAGTTTGCGGCGTTGTTCGGTGACATTGGCCAGCTTTTGGCTCAACTGTCTCACTTCAGCTTCCAACTGGCGTTCTTGAAGTTGTTTCTGCTCCATAATGTCACTTAAACTGACGGACGAATCAGTACCCAACGCGCCTTGCCATCGCGCCATGGTCCGGTGTATATGTTCCAATCGCTCCTGGATGTGTAAGAGCTCTTGGCCGTGAGTGGCCGTGTCTTGATTATGCTGAGAGATCTCTTGCTCCAGAGAAAAGATTTCGCCTTGCAAGGCGCGTAGACGTTCTTCCAGCGCTACGGTTCTGGGATCCACAGCATGCTCTTCAAAGGACTGGGCTTCCTGGTTTACGTCGTCCAATTCTTTGTCCAGAGCCGCCAACTCTTCCATTAAACGGCTGCGCTCACGCGACAGGCTGTTTAGCGACATTTTTCGCTCGGAAATCTGATGGGCGAGGTTATTGACGGTTAATTCGAGTTGCTGCAATTGTTCACCCGATCCGGCCATGGCTTGCTGGGAGACATCCACGCATTCTCGCATCGTCTCTATTTGGCTGTCTAAGGACAAAACTTCGTGGTTGATGGCTTTAAGGTCGGTCAAAGACAGCGACAACTCTTTTTGCGCGTTGGTCAAGCGTACCTGGTCACGGTGATATGCGGTCAATTGTATCCGCGTCTGCCAGTCTTGCTGCAATCGGTGCCACTCCAAATATTGCCGCTCTTGTTCCGCCTTTTGTGCCAAAGCGGTCATTTGGCGCTCATTTTCCGCTTGTAGGACCTCTAGACGCGCCAAGTTTGCTTCGACATCCTGAAGGTGGCCCAAGGTTTCGCGTTTCCGTACCTTATAGCGCGATACGCCAGCCGCCTCTTCTAATTGCTCTAGTCTCTCGCGCGGTTTCTGAACCAATGCCGCTTCGACCCGCCCCTGGCTGATAATGGCGTAGTTGAACCGCCCCAGGCCGCTGTCCAAGAAGAGGTCGCTGACATCGCGCAAGCGCACCGACCGACCATTGATTAAGTACTCCGATTCTCCATTGCGGTAATATCTCCGAGTTACCGTTAGAGATTCGGGCCACGACGCCATTTTTTGATCGCTATTGTCAAAATGAAGCGATACCTCGGCCATCCGGGAAGCCGGGCGCCCACTGCCGCCTGCATGCAGCAATTCATCCCAGCGCTCGGCACGCAATTCGCGCACTTTTTGTTCGCCTAAGGCCCAGCGAATAGCGTCCACTACGTTGCTTTTGCCACCACCATTGGGTCCCACCAACGCCGTGATTCCAGGGGGCAACACAATCTGCGTTTCCTTGCCAAATGACTTAAAGCCGTAAATGACTACTTTATTGAGATGCATGAATTTCCACCTACGTAATTTCTCAGTTTGCTCGTCCTATTTTACTCTCTAGAAACATTTCGCCAATGAGGAACAGATTCCTGCCGCTCTAAGCTGTCTAGAGACCAGTAAATTTGTCGATAATTACACATATTCTATGTGGAGGCTTTTCGCTATTCTCCATGGAAATACCCTAAAGGAAGGATGATGAGTAGGATGCGAGTACTAAACCAAATGGCGCAATTCATTTTAGAGGATCCCTATATTACCGCCAAGCAGTTGGCCAAAAAACTTGGCTACGCTGAGGAAAAAACCGTGTATTATTGGGTGGATAAGGCGAGCTTTCGCGGGTTGCAAAGTTTTAAGAGAGCGGTCTTGGGTGGGCAATTTCGGGTACATGGGCATGTAGCCAAGGAAACTCGCGGGCGGTACGGACGGGTTCCTGTGATTGCTGGATTTCGACCCGGCGGTGAGCCCATTTTGTTTGGAGAAACCGTAACGGCCGCGGAATCACCCAGTGCGCAATGGGCCTGGCGTTATCTGGGACCTCCCGTAGGGCCCTTTTTAACCAAGGACACGCTTCTTATCAGTCCATGGACGGTTGAGAAGTCAACCGGATGGTGTCTTGCCCAGGCTAGCACGGGGGATCCCTCGATGGCAGTGAGGATGGTGTGCCAGGTCGATACGGTGAATTGTCTCTTGGAGCCAGTCAGCCTTGCGATGGATACGGCATCGCAGCCCCGTTACACCATCCATCAACTGATACGAACCTTTTAAACAGGCTCAGGTTGAGCGAGCACCCTCTTAATCTAGATGCTGGTCATTGTGTGCTACAATGAACTGCATTAGCATACCCCCTAAACCCGCCACCTTGTCGAACATTATGATCATGTCAACAGTGGTGACATGCCAGGGAGGATTGAATACATGATGTATTGTCGCCGTTGCGGAGCCGAAATCCCGGTGGACAGCGTATTTTGTCCCAGTTGCGGCACTAATTTGATTGTAGGTCGCCAGTCAGACTCCGGCGACCGCCCGGAGGTTGAAAAAAAACCACGCCGTAAGGGAATCAAAATGTCAGCAACGCTTAAAATGCGTTACCAAATGGCGACCCGCAGCGTTACCAACATAGGGCAGCGTGTTTGGGGACGATTGCGTCTCTTTGCGCCGCAACAAGTCCTGGTGGGCATGGGTTTTTTATTTGGTGTGGTAGGATTCTTTTGGGGACTGCTGGGTCATCAGAGAGCGTTGGATTGGTTACTGTTCGGGTTAATGCTGGTTTTGGGCGGAATCTATTTCAAACCCTCGGTGCCACCCGACAATGAGTCGCACCAAAAGGAGATGACGGATTAATTTGCGTTGCCAAAAGTGCGGTCAGGAAAACAGTCCTGGATCTCAATATTGCCGATTTTGCGGTCGCAAATTAAAGGCCGCGAAGGCTAAAAAGGTGACACCGGCAAGCACTCCAGTCGCAAAATCAACCAAAAACGCAAGTTCCAAGGGACAACGCCGCCGTCGGATTCGATGGGGGCGAGTGGCCCTCTTGGTATTCGCAGTGGTAATGCTTGGCGGCTTTGGATTTGCTGGATATGAGTCCTATGCCGCCTGGACGACGCTACCGCCGATGACTTCGTTAGTCTCTTTGACCAATCAGAGTCAAGATTCAACAGTCTATGATCAGTTCGGTCAAAAAGTCGCGACCCTGCATGGCGCCATTAATCGAGTGGACGTGCCTATTGGATCCATTTCGCCCAACATGCAGCATGCGCTGGTAGCCATCGAGGACCATGGTTTTTACACCAACCCAGGCTTTGACATCAAATCCATTGTGCGCGCGGCACTTGTCGATGCGGTTCACCATTCGGCGGTGCAGGGAGCGAGTACGATTACCGAACAACTGGCCAAAGATTTGTACCTTAGCCCTAAAAAGACCATTCAACGCAAGTTGCAGGAATTTTTCATCGGGCTGGAATTGGCGCGCACCTATTCCAAACCGCAAATTTTAGACATGTATTTGAATGAAGTCTATTTTGGCGACGGCGCTAGCGGCATTTATGCTGCCAGCGAAGCCTATTTCGGGGAAAAGCCCTCGCAATTGACGGTGGCTCAAGCCGCAATGCTGGCTGGCCTGCCCCAGGCACCCTCGCTTTACGATCCCCTAATCAATCTTAAACTGGCTAAAGAACGCCAACAGCAGGTGCTGAACGCCATGGTCAAATATGGCTATTTAACGGCATCCCAAGGCAAGGCCGCGTATTTGGCGCCCCTTGATTTCCACCCCACAACGACGGTAGCCCAATCCAACGGCTCTTTGTTCCCCTACCCATGGTACATGCAACATGTGCTCATCTATCTGGAAAGTAAGGGTTTTTCCTATAACATGCTTACGAGTGGCGGCCTGAAAATTTATACCGCCTTAGACCCCACCGTATACAATATCGCGCAAAACGCCGTCGATTACTGGATGAATTATCATTTTGGCAGCAATCCGGCGCTGCAATCGGCGGTGGTGGTGGAAAATCCCCATAACGGCTATATCGAAGCGGTCATCGGGGCCCGGCAGTATACCAATTTTGGGGAGGATTTTGCGACCAGCCCACTGTCTCAGCGATCAACGGGGTCTTCAATTAAGCCCTTGATGGAATATACGGCAGCCATTGTGAAAGGCTACACGCCGATGACCCCTATCCAAGATGTTCCTATCTTTAAGTTGAATGGCAATTGGTGGCCTCACAACGACGACCACATCTATCACGGATGGATGGATCTTCAAGACGCCTTGGCTATTTCCGACAACGATGTAGCGGTTCACCTGCTGCACGACATTGGCATTCAATATGGCTTTAATTTCGCGGCCCAGAAATTTGGCATCAAGCTTCCCGCTATTGACGGCACCGAACTAGGCGTGGCCATCGGGGGATTCAAACAAGGCGGGGTCAACGCCTACCAAATGACCCAGGCCTATGCCACATTTGCCAATGCGGGGGTGCGCATGCAGCCCATTTGGGTGACCAAAGTGGTTAATCAAGATGGCGCCGTGATTTTTCAAGACAACCCTCAAGGGCAAGCTGAGTTCAGCCCGCAGGTCGCGTACGTCATGGACCACATGATGGAGAAAGTACTGGACCCCAATCCGATTCCGGCTATTGTGGGAGGGGGCATTCCTGCCCAGACTTCCACGGGTTACAGTTTAGGAATCGGGCGCCCCGCAGCCGGGAAGACGGGCACTAATAACGGAGAGGAAGACGCCTGGTTTATGGGTTTTGAGCCGCAAATGGTGGTAGGCGTGTGGGAAGGCAACCAACATGGTGAAATTCCTCAGCCGGCCACCTTCCAAGGACAATTAGCCTATGGTGACGTCGCGGCTGGACCGATTTGGCAGACCATCATGGAACAGGTTAATCAGGCTGAGCATATCCCCGTGGAACACTTTTACCGTCCACCTGGCGTGGTTTATGTGCCTAATGTGAGCGCCACTTCAGGGCTCATTGCCAGTCAGTACACTCCATCGCGCGACATTGAGGGCGCCTGGTTTGTCAAAGGTACACAGCCCACTTCGATTGGCCAATCCCACTTTCCGCTCAAAGTGTCCGCTTCCAATCCCAACTTGCTGTGGCAACCTGGTTGCGGGCCCTATGTAACGTCGGTCTTTTTGAAAAAAGAACCGGATTGGAAAACGGGCGCGCCTTTGCCGGCCGATCACATTTACTGGCCGCCCACCCAAGCCTGTTCACCCAACATTGCGCCTAGCACCACCAGCGCCCCCTCAACATCGTCCAGCAGCCCGTCGTCTCAGTCGTCACCGAGTCCTGGGCCTATAACACCACCGGTGTTGCCGACTACAAGCGCGCCTAAGAACCCGGCGACATCAGGATAACGTTCATACAACTATTTGAACACACAAAAGGGCGCTGTTGGGGCGCCCTTTTCATGTTAAAAACATTTAGTTGTCAATACCATATGATAAGTGCTGACCCTGCTGCCTTTATTGGTTAGGTACTGGTGGAGCACTGTCTGACAATTGCTTCAATGCCGCCCTGGCTCCCATTTGCTCTGCCTCTTTTTTACTTCTTCCGGTGGCGCGAGCTAAAGGCACTCCTCCCACGGACACTTCGACCTCAAAGGTTTTCGCATGGTCTGGCCCGTACGATCCGACCACTTCATACGTCGGTTCCTCACCACGACGCCGCAGCCACTCGTTGAGGGCGGTTTTATGATCTCGGCCAGCTTCCCGTCCTTCGACGCCTTTTAAAGCAAAGTCAAGTGTTTCCAACACAAAGCGGCGTGCTGCTTCCAGTCCCGAATCCAAGTAAACCGCCCCAATCACGGCTTCCATGGCGTCCGCCAGCAGCGAGTGCTTTTGACGTCCGCCACTGCGCTCCTCTCCTCGGCCCAAACGCAAGCGTACCCCCAAATCCAATTGCGCCGACGCTTCCGCTAAAGTAGGCTCACACACGATGGCAGCGCGTCCTTGGCTCAGTTGGCCTTCATTCCAGTGCGGGTTGTGTTCAAACAACCACTCCGTGACCACTAGTTGCAGGACCGAATCGCCCAAAAATTCCAGCCGCTCGTTGTGAACTTCTTTTCGCACCCCTTCGTTGGCATAGGATGAGTGCGTCAACGCCTGTCGCAACAATTCTGGATTCTGGATCCAGGATTCGAGGTGAGAATCGCTCATGAAGGGAACTCCTCCACGATGAGGCAGGCATTTTGTCCCCCAAACCCAAACGCATTGGACATCACCCTTTGCACCCGGTGCGGCCGCTTGACCTGGGGAACGTAATCCAGATCGCAATCTTCGCTGGGTGACGTCAGGTTCAACGTAGGAGGCAACGTCTGATGTTTGATGGCCAGAATTGATGCAATTAATTCTACGGCACCGGCCGCACCCAAAAGATGACCGGTTGCGGATTTGGTCGAAGACACCGCCAATTGATAGGCATGTTCGCCAAAGACGTGTTTAATGGCCAGGGTTTCCGCGACATCCCCTTTGGGTGTCGAGGTCCCGTGCGCATTAATATAATCAATCCCGGCTGGCGCCAGCCCGGCATCGTTTAACGCACGCTGCATAGCTAAAATGGCACCGGTGCCTTCCGGGTGCGGCTCCACCATATGAAATGCATCAGCTGAACGTCCATACCCCACAATTTCTCCATAAATGTGGGCGCCGCGGGCCTTTGCATGAGTGAGGCTTTCAAACACCAGGAAGCCAGCGCCCTCCCCCATCACAAAGCCGTCACGGCCTTGATCAAAGGGTCGGCTAGCAGTCGTCGGGTCGTCATTCCGCGTTGAAAGGGCCTTCATCGAGCAAAACCCTGCAAAGGCGATGGGCAAAATGACCGCCTCAGATCCTCCGGTCAGCATTACATCAGCCTCTCCGTGCTGTATGGTGCGAAAGGCATCCCCTACCGCATTTCCGGAGGATGCGCACGCTGTCACCAAAGTCACGTTAGGCCCTTGCAAGTGAAACCGCATGGCAATTTGCCCGCCCGCCATGTTGGCAATCATTTTAGGAATCAAAAATGGACTGACTCGGCTCGGACCACGGTCTCGCAACACGTCATACTGTTCGGTTAGCGTGCCCAGGCCGCCGATGCCGGTGCCAAAGGCGACTCCGGTACGTTGCGGGTCAAAGTCGGTCAGTCCCGCGTGATCTACCGCATCTTGGGCTGCTGCGACCGCCAGTTGCACAAAGCGGTCAGCATGGCGGACATCCTTGCGATCGAAATATTGCAAAGGATCGAAATCCCTGATCTCCGCCGCAATCCGGCTTGGATACTCTGTTGCATCGAAGCTCTGAACCCAACCCACTCCGCTCGGGCCTTCGGTAATGCCGCGCCAGAATTCCTCCAGTCCGTGCCCTACTGGAGACACCACGCCCATGCCCGTAACTACGACTCGTTCCACGGGCGGTTACCCCCTTTTGTCTACAATTCACACTAAGGTCCGGTTACCCGGACATTAAATATTACGCATTTTCGCGGATATACTCTACCGCATCGTTCACCGTACTGATCTTTTCTGCCTCATCATCGGGAATCTCTAGACCAAATTCTTCTTCCAACGCCATAATCAACTCCACGATATCCAGGGAATCAGCCCCTAAGTCATCGATAAAGGAGGCTTCTGTGGTTACTTCCTCCTCATCAACTCCCAACTGATCCACAATAATTTCCTTTACTTTATCAAAAACCTGTTCTTTGTTTGCCACGACCCACACACCTCCACAAGAATTAGTCCATCACGAGTCCGCCGTCCACCACTAGGGTCTGCCCAGTGATGTAGTCGGCTCCAATTAGGAACCATACGGCTTCCGCGATTTCGCGGGGTTCTGCCGCTCGCCCCAGAGGAACTGCTGCCAACAATCCTTCATAACTTGCTTTGGCCATACCTTCAGTCAATTCCGTCTTGACTAACCCCGGCGCCACCACGTTTACCGTAATATTGCGCGAAGCGACCTCGCGGGCCAATGCCCGTGAAAACCCGATCATACCGGCTTTTGATGCCGCGTAATTAGTCTGTCCCGGATTGCCCATCATCCCGGCTATCGATGAAATATTGACAATGCGGCCATAGCGCTGTTTAACCATAGTCCGCAACGCCGCCCGCGTACAAGCGAAAGTTCCAGTCAAATTGGTGGCCAAAACGGTATCCCATTCCTCTGGACGCATACGCAGCAATAAGTTGTCCCGAGTTATCCCAGCATTATTCACCAGAATGTCAATCCGGTTCCATTGGCCAAGCACTTGCTCGACCACTTTGTGGGCCTCGTCTATAGAACTGATGTCACCAGGACAGAGCAACGCTTGACCACCTGACTGCTCGATGGTGTCGGCCACTTGGCGGGCCGCTTCTTGATTGCCGCGGTAATTGATGGCAACCCGAATTCCTTCCTGCGCAAGCTTTAATGCTATGGCTTTACCAATACCTCGGGACCCACCGGTTACTAAAGCCACACGTGAGCCATTCACTTCTGCCACTATCGTCACCTCGAAACCGTTGTCTTTTGCGTTGTCGCGCGTTTAGGGCCCCAATTCGTTGCTATTATAGCTTCCACCCTAGACCAGTTCAAGGGCTCGCGCTAACCCTTCTTGATCTTCCACGTTGACAACCCGTTGTTGACGACTGATTTTTTTTACTAAACTAGTTAAACTGCGACCTGGTCCAAGCTCCAAGAGGCCATCCAATGGATACTCCAGAGCACGGTGGACTGTTTGTTCAAACAGCACCGGGTGCGACACTTGGCGTATCAGACGAGGCACAATGTCTTGTTGTGAGACACAGGGCTCGGTATCCACATTGGCCAATACGGGAAAAGCCGCCAAACTAAAGTCGACATCTTGCAAGGCACGGCCCACTACAGCCTCAGCTGGCGCCAAAAGACTGGAATGAAAGGGAGCGCTTACCGCTAGCCTTACGGTGCGGGCTCCCAAGTCCTGCGCGCGTTGTTCCACCAGTGCCAAACCGTGAACAAGGCCGGAGACGACAGTTTGACCTGGCGCGTTGTAGTTGGCTGGCTCTACCAGTCCAACCTTCGACGCTTCAGCACAGAGTTCCTGCACGATGTCTGCTTTAAGACCCAAAACTGCTACCATTCCTCCCAACCCCTTGGGCACGGCATCTTGCATGGCCCGGCCCCGAATGCGCGTCAGCCGCACTCCATCAGCTAAGGACATCGCTCGGGCCGCAACGTATGCCGAATATTCCCCAAGCGATAGGCCAAAGCCCAGTCGGGGATGGAAATCTGGCCGATATTCCTTGAGGGTGCGCCAAATCGCCACGCTGACCGCTAAGATGGCTGGCTGTTGAATTTCCGTGTCCCGCAGCCTATCTTCGGGGCCCTCTAGGATCACCTTGCTAAGTTTATATCCCATGGCATCGTCGGCTTCTTCTAATGTTTGGCGAAACACCTCTGAAGATTGCTGCAACGCCCTTCCCATACCCACATACTGTGACCCCTGTCCGGGGAACATCACACCCCAACCAGCCACCCAATTACCTCCCACAGTTAATATGATGCGGTGTTTTTGACTAGTGTTGCCTCCACTGCACCACTTGCGACGGCGTGAGCGGACACAGTACGGCGCCAAAAGCGCCAGGCCCCACGTGTGCGGCAATGACCGGTCCAGCTTCGGCTCGGATTTCATCCACCACGGTGTAGTTGTCCGCCAGCAAAGATGACAACTGGTCGACTTCAGGTGTCGGCGTGGTACTGGCCACCGCCACCAGACAGTCGGTTCCCAGAGGTATGCGCTCGCTAAACAACTGTATCATGGAAGGAATAAGATGGCGTACTCCTCGCACTTTTTTGGCCGCCTTGATAATGCCATGATCGACTTCGAGAATCGGTTTCATATCCAACAAGGTGCCAATCAGACGTGCGGCTTGGCCAATACGGCCGCCACGGGCCAAATATTCCAACGTGACCGGCCCAAACAGCAATTGGACCTTGCCTGCCAAATCTTGGACCTCCGTGGCAATAGTAGCCGCATCGGTCCCCTGGCTGGCTCGAACAGCAGCCCACCAGACCAAAAGTCCTGTGCCCACACTAGCATTTTGGCCGTCCAGCACGGTAATGTCTCCCTCAACCAAGCGGGCGCCAGCCTGCGCAGCTCGCACGGTAAAGCTTAGTCCGCCGCTTAAATGAATGGAGACGATGGCGTCAATGCTGTCTTTGGACAACAATTCGCGGTAGGCCAAGGCAAAGGCTCCAGGTGCCGGTGCCGCTGTGCGCGCGGGCTCGCTAGTGGAAAGCATGCGCGCCATAAACTCGGCTGGCATGATTTCCACGCGATCTTGGTAATACTGATCGCCTAGACCGACGCTGAGGGGCACCGTTGTGACATGATGCCGTTTGAGAAAAAGAGGGTCCAGGTCACAGGTGGAATCGGCGACAATCGCCACCCCCATCGCTAATACCCCCAACGGATGATAGTAGAGCCCCAGGTCAAGCCGGCTCCGAACGCTACCAGCACCACCACACTGCCCCGGTGCACCCGTCCCTCACGGCGGGCATCTTCGAGCGCCAAGGGAATAGTTCCCACGGATGTGTTGCCATAACGTTCAATGTTAATCGCCACCCGATCGGGATCTAAATTGAAACGTCTGACTGCAGCATCGATAATCCGCAAGTTGGCTTGATGCGGCACTAACAAATCCATATCCTCCACAGTGAGGCCCACCCGCTTTAGGCCCTCTTCGACCGCTTCCGGCATCGCTTTGACGGCAAAACGGAATGTTTCGTTGCCGTTCATTTTCAAATAATGAAGCCCCTCTTCCACGGTCGCCGCACTTGCAGGCAAACGAGATCCTCCAGCCGGAAGCGACAACAAATCTCCACCACGCCCGTCCGCCTTAAGATAAGATCCTAACACACCAAATTCTGTATCTTCATGGCCTTCCAGCACGAGGGCGCCCGCAGCGTCTCCAAACAATACCGCCGTGGTGCGATCCTGATAGTCGGTGATACTACTCAACTTATCGGCCCCCACCACTAAAATTCTTTGATAACTCCCGCTTTGAATCATGGCTGAGGCCATTTCTATGGCATAGATTAGTCCGGTGCACCCTGCCTGCAAATCGACCCCACCCACTGGGCGGTCGGCCAACCGTGCTTGAAGGCGGGCTGCCGTGGATGGGAACAGCGTATCAGGAGTATTGGTTGCCACAATAATAAAATCCAGGTCATCACCGGTAATTCCTGCCTCTTGCAGAGCTAATCGGCTCGCCTTTTCCGCCATGTCGGCGGTCGTTTCTTCGGGAGCCGCAATATGCCGCTCTCTAATCCCGGTGCGGGTTACGATCCACTCATCATTGGTGTCTACGAGACGCTCCAAGTCATGATTGTTCAGAATTCTGGGCGGAGCATAGGTTCCCAGTCCTTTGACCACTGCGCGCTTTGTCATCCGTTTGTCTCCTCTCCCACAACCCGTTCTCGAATTCGATTCTGCGTGCCCGATACAGAGAACTGATGGGCCATCCCGATAGCAATACGAAACGCCTTGTCCTCGCTGGCTCCATGGCATTTATAGATGGGCTGGTCCAAGCCCAAAAGCGGGGCACCCCCATATTCTTGATAATCCAATAAAGTTTTGAGTTCATAAAGGCCAGATTTCAGCATCAAAGCGGCCATTCTCGTCATCCAATTGCGCAGCAAGATTTCGCGAAACTGTTGCATAATGTCACGCGCTAACCCCTCTGTGAGCTTTAAGGCAATGTTACCGGAAAATCCGTCGCAGACAACGACGTCGGCCTTGCCCTGCAGCAATTCCCGAGCCTCCAAATTTCCGATGAAATTTAGTGACGAGGCTTTTAGCCACTGGTGCGCCTCACGAATCAGGGGAGGGCCTTTTCCGGCCTCTTCGCCCACATTCAATAGCGCTACCCTGGGGTTGGCAATGCCAAAGACTTCTTGGCAGTAGACCGACCCCATCAAGGCATATTGCACAAGTTGCGACGGTTTGGGGTCTAGATTGGCGCCCACGTCAAGCATAAGGACTCCCCATCCCTTTAGGACCGGCAAGATGGCCGTCAGAGCCGGCCTCTCGATGCCTGCCATGCGACCTAAGCTCAAGAGGCCAGCAGTCATCAAGGCACCTGTGTTGCCAGCCGAAATTCCCGCTACGGCTTGCCCTTCGGCCACCAGCCGAATCATTTGTACCATGGATGAATCTCGTTTGGTCTTAACGGCGGTTACCGGACGGTCATCCATGGTAATGACCTGAGACGCTGGGTATACCGTAATCCGTTCCCTAGACTTGCCTAAAATGCGTTGAATTCGCGATGGCTCGCCGACCAGTATGACTTCCATCTCATCATGGGCCTGGGTGGCAGCTACTGCTCCCTTAACTGGCGCTTCAGGCGCATTGTCGCCGCCCATGGCGTCGATGGCGATTTTCAAAACGCACTGCCTCCTTTTGTCCAAGTCGATGCATCGACTGCAAATACGACAAACTTGGCGCGAAATACAGGTTCTTGACGCACGCGGCTTACAACCAGCACTACCCATCGCGGACCGCTGCGCCTGACCACCTCGGCATGCGCAGTGATTTGCTCTCCTGCCATGACGGGTTGTTTAAACTTGGCATTGACTAGTCCGGTCAGCACCACATCTCCATCCACGACGGCTATCGCCAACGAATCTGCTTGCGCGAAAATATAGTGCCCCCGCAACACTCCGGTCCTAGCGAATGCCATTGAGGAGTCAGTATCCAATACAGAACGCCCGCTGTGACCAATGTCCAAGTCAAGCAATTCACCGACCATTTCCTGTCGCGACATAGCCCGCACCTGGTTTACACTCTTGCGTGCCAAACTTTCTGAGCGCAGCCGCATTTCGGGAATTCCCAGATGCATGCGGTCCAGACGGATGGTGGGCACGCTAACGCCAAAATGCTGAGCCAGTTCCTCGTCGGTTTGTAATGGATTGAGCGCCACCAATTCTCTAAGTTGACGTTGTCTCTCTAGCTTGCTCAAACGCGACAGTCTTTTTGCCCCCCTTTTTAATTATTACTATCTCTTAATACTGGGTAATAATATTTAGGCAAAAAAATTCCATGGAAATGCCCATGGAATTTATTATGCATCATGGTTGACAACAATACGTCCATCATAAAAACCGCAATGCGGGCACACGTGATGCGGCATGCGATCCCCGTGGCACCGAGGACACTCGATCCATTGCGGAGCGGTCAATTTCCACGTCGACCGCCGAGTGCGGGTACGGGATTTAGGGGTCTTGCGTTTAGGAACTGCCATCTGAAATTCCTCCTACTATTCCTCGTCGTGCACAGACGCCTTCTGATATGCCTGCCATTTTTGAAGTGGTCCCCACCGGTCATCGAGTTGGGGCCGACAGTCGCAAGGCGCTAGATTCAAGTTGGCGCCACATTGGGGACAAAGGCCTAAACAATCGGAGCGGCACACGGGAGCTATAGGGATACTAACCCCTAAGCAATCGGCAATCAACTCGTCCAGGACAATTTTATCCCCATTAAAACGATAATAATCCAATTCGGGATCGTCGGCACCAGTTTCTTCCCGAAATTCCTCGACCAGTTGATAAGGAACCTCCAGCATGAAAGGCTCCAAGCAACGTGAACACACTGCGCTGAGAACCGCGGTGCCCTGACATTCTACCACCAGCGACTGGCCGGTGTTGCGAACCTTGACATCAATTGAAAGAGGTCCCAGCACGGGAAATTCCACGCGTTCCTGTATTTGTGCAGGCCACTCGTCTTCGATGTGCTGGGTCTCTTCTCGGCCGGCCCATTTTTTGACGTCCGAGACCCGTATTTCCATCATTCCACCTCGCAAAACTGTTCGTATTATAGCTATTGATTGGTCCTCTTGTCAACCGATTGGCTATAGCTTGCCGCGTCGCATGGCACCGACCACGATCCAAAGCCCCATGGCAATGACGGCCACAAACGCATATTCTCCTAAAGGAAAATGCGCCAGGTTATCCAATTGGCTGCGATGCACAACCAAGCCAGTGCCTACAATTAGAGCTGCTAGCAATAAGGACAAGGCCAGTCGATTGATCAGTCGCTCCCAGTGGCTCAGCACTTTGTCCAGATTTTTATGCTCTAAGACAATGCGAATTTCTCCCCTGCCCAACGTAGCCAAGACTTGGTCTACCCCGTTTGGCAAGCGTCCGGCGATATCCACCCAGTCCAGCACGGAGTCGGCCAGCTCGGGTCCCCACCAACTCGGGTCCAACCGATTTAACAAGAGTTCCATAGCATGTGGTTTTCCTAAATTGACCAGCGAAGCGTGCGGATCGAGTTTTCGTACGACGCCATCAACGGTGACTGCAGTTTTGGCCAACAGGGTATACTCTGGCGGAATTCGGATGCGGTAGGTGTTGGCCAACCCTAGGAGATCTGATAGCGCTTGGCCCAAATTGAACTCTTCCAATTCTGTTTCATAGTAGCGCCGGCGCAACCTGTCCACGTCTTGCAGCAAGCAGTGCCGGTCGATGTTGCCTTGCACCACGCCTAATTTTAATAAGGCGTCCACCACCTGCGATGCGCGCCCCATGGACAGTCCGACAATCAATTCCACAGAACGGCGCCGCATATCCGGAGTGAACGAACCGACCAGACCCCAATCAAGAAAAATAATATGACCTTGGGCGTCCAAATGGATATTGCCGGGATGAGGGTCTGCGTGAAAAAATCCGTTGACGAACACCTGATAATACACGGCCCCAATAAATTTTTCGGACACTCGGTGACGCGACAAACCTAGCTCGCCAATACCCTCCAACTCGCTGATCTTAATGCCAACCAGTTCTTCGAGCACCAGCACCTCCGGCCTGGTCCAGTCCCACAACACACGGGGAATTCTCATATCTCGGCGGCCATTATACTGTTTGTGAGCACGTTCGGTATATTTGGCTTCTACACTGAAATCCCGCTCTTCGCGCAAAGTCTTTGACAGTTCAGCAATTAAAGTTGTCACTTGATACTGGCGCGCCCATTGGGTGCGGCGCTCCGCCAAGTCCCCTAAACTCTTCAGTATGGCCAAGTCAGACTCCGTTTGTTCTACCACGTGAGGACGGCGAACTTTTATCACCACAGCCTGTCCATTCATCAAACGTCCCTGATGCACTTGGCCCAACGATGCCGCCGCCAACGGCTCAGGATTGATATAGGCCAAAACGTCGGCGATGGGACGTTCCCACGCTTTTTCCAGTATGTAAACCACTTCATCCAACCCAAACGGCGGCACGTCATTCTGCAATTTTTCCAAGGCAGCTATCAAACGCACAGGCAACACATCGGCACGCAACGAGGCCAGCTGTCCCAACTTGACATAGGTCGGACCCATAGCGGCCAACACCAGGCCTAAACGTTCAGCCCAATCGGCGTCGTCGTCGGGCACTCGATTGTGCAGCCATCGCTGCTTGAAGGATAAGTGCCCAGACAACCCTAATGCATCGATTACCATGACAAAACCGTGTTGCGCTAAAATGCCTGCAATCTGCCGATACCGCCGCCAATGCGCGGCACGGGGCCAATGAGCTATCATTGTGGTCTCTTTTCGTACGTGCCATAAATCACCGGTCGGGTGTCTTTCACCATGATGCGCCCTTTGGCCACTACGGTTTCGATGGTGTGGTCACGCACCAACAAAAGATGCGCCAATCCCCCGGGCGCTAGATGCCCGACGTCATGCAATTTCAATATCGCGGCCGGTGTAGTGGTGGCGGGGGCTAACGCTTCATCCCACGCCAGTCCTGACTGAACCAGACGCACTACAGCCTGCCATAAGCTGTCAGCCGAACCCATTTCCATCCGTACCAATCGCCCGCTGGCGTCAAAGATGGGGGCTGAGCCTTGGGCATCGGAACTAAAGCTGATATGGTCCCAGGCCACACCATGCTGGCGCAAGTAGTGCGCTGCTTCAGCGGGGGCTATGGCGTCGGGATCATCTATCGCGGGCATAATGCCGCTGGTCAAATCCAGCCAACCACCCGCCCGCCCCAAAGCCACTGCATCCTCTAACAAGCGGGGGTCTCGATTGAGGTGCGTGGGGACAAAGGTGTCAATGGGCAAGTCAGCCATCTCCAGCACCTGATAGACTGGAGTCAACCTTCTCGGCCCATTGCCCAAATGCAGATGCAGCACCCCAGCTTTAGCAGACAATAAACCGCCGACTCGCGCCTCAGAGGCCAACTGTGCCAGCACCCGGTCGCTGGGATGGCTTCCCCGGTGGTCGCTGACGGCAATTTCGCCAATTCCCAACACTTTGTCGATGAGCACAATATCATTGCGCGGGGTGTCGGTTATGGTTCGCGTTGGCACCTGGTAGGCGCCGGTGTAGATATAAGTGGTCAGCCCTTCGGCTTCGAGCCCTCGCGCCTTGGCCAATAGGCCTGCTACACTGCGGGTTGTGCCGTCGGTGCCTAGCACGCCGACGGCGGTGGTGACTCCTGCCGTGGTCAATGCGGTTAAGGCAATTTCCGGCGTGCGAAATTGGGGGCCTCCTTCGCCGCCCCCACCCGCCATGTGCACGTGCTGGTCGACCAATCCCGGCACCACCATCGCTCCGCGGGCGGATAACACGGTGCCTTCGCACCATGAGGGCAGTTTCAATGCACTACCAATGGCCGCAACCCGTTCACCTACAACTAATATGTCCTGCTGCCCCAAAGGTTGGGGGGCAAATACGGTTCCCCCTTGGATCAAGAGGGCCTTCATGGTCATTCCTGTTGTCCACTTCCTTTGTCGCCACGGCCGAGCACCAATTCGATTTTTTTGGCGATTTCTTCACTTTGCTGGATCACGCTGCGCAGTTTTTTGAGATTGGCCTCCAACTCCTGACTTAACTCATATTGGGCTTGCGTCAGAACTTGGGCCACAGTCTGTGTCTGGCTAGTATTTTGTTTGGGTTTAACTTGTCCCTTTTTGGATTTGGCGGCCGAGGCACTCTGGGACGAGCTTGTTCCTTGGCTGCTCGACGACTGGGAGCTGCCCGCTGATTTCTGGGAAGACCCGGTCTGCCCATTGCCCGCCGATTGCTGGGAGGACCCGTTGCTTGCGCCGCTGTTTTTGGTCAGTGCCTGAAGTTCTTGACGAACCATCTGCCGCAATTTTTCTCCGCTCGCATTGGACTGACTGTTTTGGGATCCACCCTGCCCCGATTGCTGCTGTTGTTGCATTTGCGCCAATTCCTGTTGGATAATTTGTCGTAGATTGTTTTGGTTTGAGCCGCTTGCCACCGCTAAGTCCCTCCTAGTGCGTAGATTCTGAGGGTAGTATGTCCTTTGGTCCACCAATTAACCTAGGCGTTGGCACTCGATCCAATTTCTATATCTTTTAAGGCTTGAGACAGTGTCTTAACTGGGTAGATGGTCATGTGGTATCCTTTGGCTTTGGCCATACTTAACGCCTTGGCGTAATTGGCCTGGGGACATAAAAACACGGTCGCACCGGAGCGATGCACCGTAATGACCTTCTGCGCCACTCCCCCAATCTGGCCCACAGTTCCGTTGGGCGAAATCTCACCGGTACCCGCGACCACACGCCCCCGGGCCAAGTTGACCCCGGTAATTTGATCGTAGATTTCCAAGGCAAACATCATTCCCGCGCTGGGGCCGCCAATACCCTGGCTTTTGATGGCGACTGGCCGTGGAATGTGCCAATTCAATTCCTGTCCGATCAGAATGCCTATGGCAGGAGCAGGATCGCCAGCCAAATGCATGGTTTTAATAGGAATCACAAGGCGCCGGCGGTTGCGAATAATAGTAAACGGCACATATTCGCCATAGGTAAAGTGTTTGCGGAGAATTCCTTGAATTTCCGTCGGAGAAGTGACGCGATATGGTCCGACCGCCACGATCAGGTCGCCGGGTTTAAGCTTGCCGACCGCCGTACCAGTCTTTAGAATGCCCTCGACTTGGGCTCCGGGCACCGCGGTGACCGATGCGTTCAATCCGGCGAGCCGTTCGCCAGCTACTTCCGCTGACAACTTGCTGTTCGACATCATGGAATAATTCAACTGCTGGTATTGTTGCATGTTCAAGCCACCCATGGCGTAAGTGGTCGACAAAATCTCCACGTTGGGGTCCAATTTGGCCCCTAAATACAATAGTTCGTTTAATTGGCCAATTTCCACTGCCACCATTAACAGTTTGCCAGTGCCTGGCGAATGTCCTTGGCGCACCGAAACCATCTGCGAGAGGTCTCCGGTAATTCCCGGCGCAATCGCCACGTAATTGGTCGGGATGAACCACAGTGCAACCCCGGCCACTAGGAGCACCGCTCCCATCCATAGGGCGATTTTCCCTAAACTTCTTTTCGACTTCATAAGGTCCCCCCTTTAATTCCAGTGCCCAACAATGCCATAATCTCGGGCAATGCAAGTTCCGCTGCCTCTTCTCCAGCACGAATCAGCGCTGCCACCTGGCTGAAGTGAGCATCGCGATTAAAAGTCAGTTTTGGTTCGATAACTATATCGGCGTCAAGCGGTTGGTATTGGCGCAACTGACGGGCCATGATGTCAAAGGTTTGAAACAGCACGTCAAATACCGACCCCACCTTCGGCGACAACTCGACACCCACATCGACCGCCACCACAATGCTGTGGGCAAACAGTCGCGCCACGTCTACCGGAACCCGATTCAGCACGCCACCATCGACTAACACCTGTCCCTGTCGTACCACGGGGCTGAAGATGCCTGGAATCGATACTGTTGCCCGCACCCCTTCCGCTAAACTGCCCGAATCAATCAATACGGTGGTGGCCGATTCAATATCGACTGCTACCACTTTCAACGGAGGCCTGCAGTCTTCAAACTGGCGTCCGCGAGTCAAAAGACTCAATAGTCCTTCCAGTTTGCGCCCAGCCACCAATCCCATCTTGGATAAAGTGAAGTCAATCCAGTCGGTGCGTCGAATGCCCAAAGCCACTTCTTCTATCATGGCGCCCGTATAACCAGTGCAATAAAGCGCTCCGACCAGTCCCCCCATGCTGGAGCCTGCAATGCCGGTAATCGGGATTTGGTTTTGGTCTAGCACTTTGAGCACCCCTATATGGGCTAATCCTCTGGCACCCCCGGAAGATAATGCCAGCGCCACTCCTGGTTGTGACATGACTAGACCCCCCTCTAATCTATGTAGAAAAGTTCCTCATTCATGTCCACGCTGAACGCCTGATCCCCGCATTGGCTGCATATTTTGTAGCAATACCCTCACCCGGGGGAGGTGCGCGATGCACTCACTGAGGCGCCAGTGGCCGCTCTGGCTGGCTTTGGCGTGGGGTCTGGCGGTACTGTGGGCCGCAGGTCCTGAAATTCCTGCGGCAGTGCCGCCCGTGCTGCAAGATTGGTGGAACCGACTGGTACCCATCATCTTCCCTAGCCTTTTAGCTGCAGAAATTCTAATTCAAATAGCGCCTAAAAGCGATACCTGGGCGGCCATGCTGCGGGCAGCCGCCTCCTGGCCGATAGTCGGTGCGGTCCGCCTGTGCGATAGAGCGCGTATCGATGGGCCGACCGAGACCATCTATTCCGGGTTGCTATGGGCCAATCTCTACAATCCGTTTGTGTTCCATCGGCTCTCCTCCGGATTGATGGTGGATGCCAGCCTGATGGCCGCAGCAGCCATCGCCACCAGGCTGCAAAAGCAGAAAAGCTCGTTGCGATGGACGAATCTGTTTTGGCCGGAAACATTTCTCAAATGGCGATCGGCCCCCCTAGACGCCATGAATTGGGCCACCATTTTGCTAGCCGAATTGGTGTTGGCCCGAACCGCAACCTTGCCGCATTGGCACTGGATTTATTTAGTTCTGGTGGATCCGTTGCCCCGGCATCACACGAACAATTTGTTCACGGTGTGGTTGCTCGCACTAAATGGTCTGGTCATGCTGGTGCCCCTCTTAGTGTATGCCCACCGCATCGGCCTATCCTGGATTCATATTGTGAGGGACCGCCTGCTTCAATCAAGTCTAGCCACCCTGTTGTACTTTTTGGCCTTGCTATTCTTGGCGCAACTCCGCCCGATTAGCTTTCACATCATTCACCACCTGTAACAGTTCGGTTTCTAATCGGGCCAAGATTTCATCTGCATAAGCCCGCGACCCTTGGTGAATTTCGAGGGCAGACAGCCGGGCTTGTTCGGTCAACTGTTGAGCACGTTCGCGCGCTTTGTGCACAATTTCGGAGTTTTCCGCCTGTCTTAAGACCTCTTTTTGAGCATCCTCCTTCAAGGCTTGCGCCTGGTCCATGGCATCTTTCAAAATACGATCCCTTTCAGCCACAATCCATTGCGCCTGGCGCACTTCTTCGGGCAAGACATGCTGTACTTGGCCCAATAGGGTTGTCAATTCATTGGCGTCCACTAAAATGCGGCCGGTCCAGGGCAACCGATGCGCGTGATGAATGAGTTCATCGATCCGTTCTAACAACAACGCCAATTCCGATGCTAGGGGCTGGTTAGTCATGATGGTCTCCCTCTGTCTGAGCAAATTTTGCCACCAGCGCTGCCGCTACGGGACTAGGCACTAGCGCTTCGATATCCGCTCCGTAACGCGCCAACTCCTTGACTAAAGTGGAGCTCAAATAGGCGTGATGCTCACTGGTCAGCATGAAGATAGTTTCAATGGTGGGGGCTAACTTCCTGTTCATCAAGGCAATTTGGAACTCATAGTCAAAATCGAGGACGGCCCGCAGACCCCGAATAATGACGTCAATTCCTTCGTGCTGCGCATAGCGCACTAATAAATCGCGGCTTTGTTCAACCACAATCCCTGGAATGTGGGAGGTGGCCGCCTTGACCAAGGCCACCCGTTCTTCGGCCGAAAACAAAGGAGCTTTCGATGAATTCACGAAAACCGTAATACGCAAAGACCCAAACATTCGCGCGGCTCGTTCAATGACGTCTAGATGCCCATTATGGATGGGGTCGAACGAACCAGGGTACAAAGCCAGCCCTTCCGTCACCGCCGATCCTCCTCTGATAACTGCTGTTTTGTCGGTTGTGCTGCCCTCCCATTGGCAACCGTGCTCTCCGCCAGTGCCTGAGCGGTTAGGCCAGGCCGATACCAGGTGACCGCCGTGTCGCCCCAATGGCGGGTGCGGACCGCCTGCATGCCAGGTACTGCATCCAAAATGGCGGACTTGGGATGCTCAATAATTACCAAGCCTTGTGCCGTGGTCAGGTCAGCCAGGGCCATAAGCACCTTGGGATGTATACCGGATAACCACGGTGGATCGCAAAACACAAGGGAAAAGCGCTGCTTGAAAGCCAATGCTTCCTCTACAAAGCGCTCGGCGGTGGTTCCTTTCACGATCACCGAACGCTCAGAGGCAAGTGCCCTTAAGTTTGACTTAATGGCTTGACGCGCCTGAAAGTTCGGTTCCACCAACACCGCGCTGTCAGCGCCCCGCGACATCGCTTCAATGCTTAAGGCGCCACTGCCGGCATACAAATCCAGCACACAAGCCGAGACTACTTCTGACCCCAGCATGCTGAACAACGCTTCGCGCACCCTCTCCCCAGTAGGGCGCGTGCTTAGACCTTTTGGGGCCACCAAGCGGCGGCCTGATGCTTGTCCCCCCACAATGCGAATGGCAGACAACCTCCTTATGCCAGCTGGCAGGTCCAATTGTCGCCAGTATACCATTGTGTTCCCAGTTATTGCATCTTAAGCAGCTGTGATACGGTCACGCACTGGTAACCCAAGCTTTTCAGGTCCTTCAAGATAATGGCCAACGCGGCGACCGTCTCCCACCGGCCGCCGTTGCCATCATGGAATAAGACGATATCGCCCGGCCGCAGATTGTGAATGATGCGAAAGACCATGGCAGACACACTAGAATTGGTATGGTCAAGCGAGTTCTCGGCCGAGGACCATAGTACTACCCTCTCTCCTGCTTGGGCTGCCGCCTGTAGCACTCCGGGGCTATACGCGCCATAAGGCGGGCGCATCACCAGAGGCGTTGTGTGGACAATGCGCCAGATGATTTGACGGGTTCGCCTCAAATCCCCATAATCCTCAGCCGTAGAATATTGGGTGAGATTGATATGGCCAAAGGTATGGTTGCCTACTTCCATACCGTCCTGGACTTCCGTCTTGAGTAACCGGGGATATTTCAGCGCTTTCTGGCCTAGGACAAAGAACGTGGCCCGGTCATGATATTTTTTCAATAAGGCAAGTATTTCTGGGGTGATCAGGGGACTGGGGCCATCGTCGAAGGTCAGCGCCACGGCGCGCTGGCGGGTGTTTACATACCAGGTCACCATCGGATTCTGTCCGCCGCGTCTGGACACCTGGCCCACCCGCTGGCCAGGCGCCATGATTCCTATCAAGAGCAGTGCCAGCCAAATCCGCCAATGCCTTAGCCATGGGTGTAGCGACAGAGTCCAAAATCCGGTCACCGGGTGGTGCCCCACAAAATCATGCCCACCCCGCCAGCGATCCACAATATTTTACCCATGGGCACTTTAGTGGCGGCCAGTCCAGCCAGGCCAAGCAACATGGTGGTAGTCAAAATGATGGGGCCTGCCAAACCTAAAAATCCATTGATACGCACGGCCATTTCAATGCGGTTGTAGCGCCACATTAAAAACGCTCCGGTCAGTTCCATCATCGCGGACAGGAAGCGAATGACCACCATGCCCCGCAAGTAGATCTCGTTTGACATTTCATCTCTCCCATCTGTCCATTTAGCGAAAATATCGACCGACCGATTCAATGATCTGCAGCATTAAATATGTGACACCGGCCGCCATCAACGGCCCCACCGGAATTCCGCCCCACACCACAATGCCTACAATTGATCCTACAATCAGACTAATCATCAGATAGCTATTGTCTGCTAGCAAATGAAGTCCCCGTCCATTGAGATGGGTAGCCACTGCGCCGCCCACCACGGCTAGGATGCCGGGTACCGTTAATAATCCCCTGCCAATGTCTTTAAGACTGACTTTGCCTACCGCAAACGGCACCAGCATCGCTAAAGTGAGAAACAGCAGGCCGACCTCGACGCCTCGCCGTTCCAAGACAGGAAACAAAAAACTGAGGCGTGTGAACCGAATCGCCAATAAAATGGCCGCAGCGGCGGCGACTAGGTTGGATCGCGCCCAAATGCCCAAAATCAGAAGCGCTAATAATCCTATACTTGCGTTATTCAGCATGGCCCCCTCCGCTGTCCTCTTCCCGACGGCAATATTTATGTGGGTCAGGCTATAAAAAGACCGGCCCTTGATAAAGGCCGGTCCAAAAGCGATAACAACTCTTCAGCACATTCTAACGAAACCAGCCGTCCGCTTGGCGCACTGGCACCACGCTTGAGAGATCGCGCTGGGATGCATACTCCACATCGCGTCCTAAACCTTCGGCAACTAGATGCTGAGCATGGCGCGAAAGCAAGAGGCCTGTCTGTAGAGTGTCACGATGAGCATCATAGGCGGCGACAGCCAACCTCGCCGCATCGGTCCATTGTTCCTCAGGCCATAATGCGACAATCGCTCCAGCCGTCAAGACATCCTCCCAGGCCACCTGTCCCACCGTGCCCGCACATACGACCAAACCTGGTAAATTTTGATCCCGCTGGCATAAGGCGGCGGCCCGCGCATTGGTCAAAGCGGCCAATCCCACCCATCGAGCCGCTTTCACGCTGTTGATGGCTTGAGTGCCGTTGGTAGTGGTGAGTACCACTGATCGCCCTTTGATCTTAGCTGGGGGATAGTCAAACGGAGAATTCCCGGCATCAAAACCCGGCAACGGTTGATTGTTCCGCTCACCGCCCAGAATAAGCGAAGGATTTTTCCGCTTATAGCCAAACGCTTCGTCGACCGAAGGGCAGGTCAGTACTTGGTCCCCGCCCCGATCGATAATGGTCACCAATGTGGTGGTAGCCCGCAAGGTGTCAATCACTAAAACCGCCCAGTTTTCTACGTCGGTTGGCACATCCTCCCAGCGAAACACGACGTCAATCGCTCGAATCTCCCCCTTTCACACCAAGCGGAGGCGGCCATTTGATAGGTTCTAAAGCTCCGCTGGTCACATAATACTGGCGCAAGGTATCGCCGCGCAATCCCACCCGGAGAGCTTCTAAGGCGAGCACATCTTGCGGCTCGACATTACCTAAATTAACATTAGGTCCAAATCGCATAATCAGCTCTTGCTGCTGGTGCTTACGCGGCGCTTCCCACAGCACCCGTCCTGGGTCAGGCAGGTGGCTGACCATTTGTTCCAGTTCATCCTCTAACACTTCACCCTGCTCATCATAAATTACCACACCCTGACCGCTTTCACGCCCCTCTACAATAACGACATCGGATCCTGCAGACAGGTCGTCAGCCACCTGCTCCCATAGACGCAGGTCGGGAATGGTATCGCGCGGATCCTTTTTGCCCACTTCGCTTACGACCAATTCAAATCCATAGACGCGAGCCAATTTTATGGTATTGTAGCGGGTTTCTGGATCAAGATTAATAGTTCCGTCGGAGATTTCTACTCCAGTAAACCCGAGTTCTCGCGCACGGTCCAAAAATTCTACTAGGCGGCCCTGTAGCAGGGCGAGTTCTAAAAACGTGCCGCCAGGGTAAATGTGCACTCCGTAAGATTTGACCAACTCAATTTTTTGCCGCAAGAGGCGTGTGTGATAAAAGGCCGACGTACCAAAAGTCAATTTCAAGTAATCGACGTAATCAGACGCCAACTCCATCAAGTCTCTGGTGTCGGTTAATCCCAGCCCTTTGTCAATAACCATGGTCAGGCCTCGTTGTCGGGGCTTTTCCGTCCGATCAGCAATCGGAAAATCCAAAATGTCCAGCCAAGCCTTGTTGTCATCATATGCCATGCCTGTGCTCCTCCTCTGCGTTGGGGACTTCTTTGGCACCATATTCAGACCAGATGATGGAGGTGACGGTTAAAATTTTTAGCATCTCGAAGGTCGAAAACGGACAGGTTAGAAGTGCAGTTCTGAATTACGACAGGGAGGCACAGTTTATGGCAAAGCAGCCAGCGTCCACGGAATCTTCCCCCGCAACAAATCGACACGGCATCAAGCTGGCCGTATTATGTTCGGTGCCTTTCATCATGGTTTTAGGCAATTCCATGTTGATCCCGGTGCTACCCAAAATGATGAAAGTCATGCATCTAAGTTTGTTTCAGGTCGGCTTAATTATCACCATCTTCTCAATACCGGCTGGCATTATCATTCCATTTGCCGGTGCCCTATCAGATCGCGTGGGCCGCAAGGTGATCATGGCCCCGGCCTTGGTGGTCTACGGTTTGGGCGGACTTGGAGCCGGACTGTCCGCATGGCTATTCCCTCATCCATACTATTGGATAATGGGTTCGCGTTTATTGCAGGGAATTGGGGCCGGAGGGACCTACCAGTTGGCAATGGCGGTTGCCGGCGACATGTATCAAGGCAAAAGCCGAGCCGGCGCTTTGGGCATCCTGGAAGCTTCCAATGGTTTGGGTAAAGTCATTTCCCCGATTGCTGGATCCGCGATTGCCCTTTTGATCTGGTTTGCCCCGTTCTTTGTTTACGGGCTGCTGTCATTTCCGATTGCGGCGGCCGTCTGGTTTGTGATTAAAGAGCCCAAAGGCCAGAAAGCTCAAGGGGGCTTCTCAGAATATTGGAAGGGACTTACCCACACTTTGGCCAAAAAAGCCGGTTCGATTTTTGCGACCTTCTTAGGCGGAGCAGTGGTTCTATTTATTTTGTTCGGTGTACTGAGCTATTTAGCCGATATCTTGGAAAAGAACTTTGGCTATGGGGAGTTCACTCGGGGATTGTTGATAGCGGTCCCGGTACTGGCGTCGGCGATTACCTCCTACATTTCCGGGACAGTGCTGCAAAAGCGGCTTGCGAACTGGGCGCGCCCGATTGTGGCCGGAGGACTGATGCTGATTGCGCTCTCTATGGCAGTGGAGCCATTTTTTGCGACCACCATTCCTTGGCTGGCACTGACCATTCTTGTATTTCAAGGGATTGGCACCGGCAGTGTGCTTCCGGCTATCAACACCTTGGTTACCAGCGCAACCACCTCCAAAGAGCGTGGAGTGGTCACCAGCCTTTATGGCAGCGTAAGATTTTTTGGAGTGGCAATGGGCCCGCCACTCTTCGCGATAGCCATGTCGCACCGGTATTGGGTTTTTTGGGGCGCCTCGGGTTTGGCGGCGGCAACGGCAGTTTTGGCGTGGTTTTTGATTAATGAAAAACAGATGCTGCCGAAAAAACTGCGAGGCGGCGGCACAGGTGGCCACAAGGCGCGTTTTCGACCGAAATCTGAACGCACGCCACGCCATAAACTATCTTAGGACCAGTCCTTTTGTCGTCAATCGGCTGGCTTGATTCCAAGTCAGCCGATTTTTTCGTCTCATTCGGTTCCATGCATTTCCAGAATATGTCGCATTGCCATCGGCATACTAACCTCACCATTTATTATGGGAGGTGATTAATTCATGGCACGTACAAGCAATACCGGTAATCACGCCGTGGTTCGCGAAGCGGCGAAGGCGCTGGATCAATTTAAATACGAGGTTGCCCGGGATATGGGCATTCAAGTGCCCGAGGACGACTACTGGGGTGATATTTCAGCGCGCGAATGCGGGGCCGTCGGCGGCCATATGGTACGAAAAATGATTGAAATGGCTGAGCAAACGTTGGCCGGCCGCTCTACTACACGCCACTCGCGGTGATTCCAAACCTTTCTAGGTTAAAAGGTCTCCCCGTGGCCATACTAACATCACTTCAACGATGAGGAGGTGAAAAACATGGCACGAGGCAGCAACACAGGGAATCGCGCAATGGTTCAAGGAGCGCAAAAGGCTCTGGACCAATTCAAGTATGAGATCGCCCACGAACTAGGAGTCCAGGGCGTCGACGACGGATACTGGGGTGATGTTCCGGCGCGTCAGTGCGGAGCCGTAGGCGGTCACATGGTGCGCAAGATGATTGAAATGGCTGAGCAAAACCTTGCCGGCCGCAGTCGGTAATTCATCTTCGGTCTCCTATATCACAGTCGCACCGTATTAAAAATGGACGGCCAAGCCGTCCATTTTTATTGCTCTATAGATGTCATGTTTAGTTAACGTAGTGTAAACTACGGATAACATGCATTGCACCTATGATTCGAGACGGCAATGCAATCATTTGTCAAAAGGAGCGATATGGTTGCATCTTTCACGACTATTATGGATAGTTCCAGCGCTAGCACTCACGGGTTGCGGGTCAATCTCCACGCCTTCCACTCCTCCCCCGGTGGTCAATGTAGCTTATGCAGGGTCTTTAGAACTCATCAACCAACAAGCCCTGGGGCCAGCTTTTACGCAAACTTTTCACATCGGGTATCAAGGTCGCGGGGGTGGTTCTTTTGGATTGGCCCAAGAATTGAAATCACATACTATCTCGGCTGATGTGTTTGAAAGCATCGGCATGGCACCAATTGAGGTCGTCGAACCCAAAGCCCGTGCTTGGGCCGTAGCGGTGGCCAGCAGTCCTCTGGTGGTGGCTTACAATCCTCATTCCCGATTTGCGGCAGAACTTAATGCAATTCGCGATCACAAAGCGCCCCTTTCCCAATTGTTTCAATTAATTATGACCCCCGGCTTCGCATTAGGGCGCACCAACCCAGTCACCGACCCGCAAGGACGCGCGTTTTGTGAAATGATGGAACTAGCCGTGGCCCGCTATCATCTTCCTTCATCAGATTTGACCAAACTTTGGGGGGGAACTCCCACCTCTTCTTCCCAAATTTACTCCGAAGAAGGCATCTTAACGCAGCTGCAGTCCGGCGGAATCGACGCCTCCAGCGCATTCTTGTCGGAGGCCTTGCAACGCCACCTGCCCTACATTGCCTTGCCGCCAGCATTGAATTTTGCTGACAGCGCGTATGCCAATACATACGCGAGCGCCCATCTTGCCGTTAACGGAAAGACCGTGGCGGGTACGCCCCTTTACATTGATGTGACCTTGCCCAATATCCAGCCCAGTGCCCCTGCCAAAAAGTTTCTGAACTTTTTGTTGTCACCAAAAGGCCGGGCATTATGGCACAAGATGGGATATGAGAGTATTTCGCCCAAAGTGCTAGGCAATCCCGCGGCCATGCCACCAGGAGTGGACGTCAATCCATGAGCCGTCGCCTGGGAATCGGTTTGACTGGGCTCGTACTTGCCATCTTATTGCTTCCTGCAGGGATCCTCATCATCGAGGCCCATCCAGCGACTTGGTCGTCGATATGGGCACAGCCTTCAATGCGCCAAGCGCTATGGACCACCTTAGGTTCGGGCGCCATCGCGCTAAGCATGGTAATCCTGGTGGGAACGCCCACGGCCTGGGTTTTGGCGCGCTTATCGCCCGCCAAAGTGCAAAATACAATAGGTGCCCTGTTGGCCGTCCCTCTCTTGTTGCCGCCCCTCGTACTGGGATTGGTGCTGGCGTTTTTCTTAGGAATCCAAACGCCTGTCGGGCACTGGCTGGCGCAGATGGGGATTTCAGGCACCAATTCCTGGTTTGGCCTGATCGTGGCCGAGATGTACGAAGCCTTGCCATATTATTTGTTAACCGCCTGGGCTGCGTTTTCGTCGATCTCTCCTGCCTATGAGGAAGAACTGCGGGTTTTGGGCAAATCGCGCTGGGCTGTATCGCGCTATGTTACCTGGCCCATGGCGCGCCCTGGTTTGACGGCTGCCGCCGCCATGGCCTGGGCACGTATTACCGGAGCCTTTGGCGCACCTATCGTGGTAGCATACCATCCCACCGCCATGCCCGTTGCGATTTGGATTGCGCTGGAGGCTTATGGGCTGCCTACTGCCTTGGCTTTGGCAGCCTGGCTGCTGCTGATTGGATTGCCCATTCCCGTGTGGCTGAATTGGAGGGCGCAACGTGTTCATTTATCACGATAGTCAGGACATCCCTTTTATGTTTGAGGCGGGCCAATTGCATGGCATATTTGGTGTCTCTGGAGCAGGCAAAACCACCTGGATGCGAAAAATGGCCGGCCTTGACGCCCAAACACGGGGAGGACGGTATCAAAATTTGGCGGCCGCGTCGGCTGTCGCCTACCTAGCCCAAACTCCCCATTTATTGCCTCACCGCACTATCCGCGCGCAGTCGGTCTGGGTTAGCGACGCGCTGCGAACCGAGCGCTGGGCACAAGCCTTGGATCTAACCGATGTGCTGGACTATTTTCCTCACCGCCTTAGCGGCGGACAATATCAACGTGCCGCATTGCTCAGGGTACTCGCCACCGAGCGTCGAGTGCTGCTGTTGGATGAGCCGCTCTCGCAAGTTGAAGAATCTTTGCGCCACCATATTTTCCGAGGCCTAATGCAATATCTTGCTGACAACCCTCAGCGTCTGGTGATCTTCAGCAGTCACCAATGGGCGGATTTATGGCTTTACGCCCATTCGGTGTCATTTGTAGACCTGGGTCAGCCACTTCCCCCGCGACCTTTGCCCAGTGCCTTCAGTGACCCGCCCAACTGGCGCATTGCCCGGTTGTTGGGATATGTGGCCAGTGTTTCTGATGGGTCCGGGGGATATTGGCTGCTCCATCCGGATGCGGTAGTGCTAGGCCCCCATCCCGAGCTCGGTCTGGTGCTGTCAGGACAAGCGCGTGCCGTGTCCGGCCCCGGTGATGTGGTTCGCCAATGGCAGTTTCATAGCGACACGCCTAGGGTCGCTTTAGCTTGGAGCGACCAGGCCGCACGCCGCCCTAGAGAGCCCGGGCCTTTAGTGATTACCATTGCCTCACCCCCACATGTCACCTACCCAATGGAGGGATAAATTATGCCGATGGTTCCGATTGGTCAAAAAATCCTTAACCTGCGACAGCAACGGCACTGGTCGCAGCAGCAATTGGCAGACAAAGTGGGCATCTCCAGGCAATCGTTAATCGCCATAGAACATGATCGCTCACGAATTCATCTGGATTTAGCGGCCGCATTGGCTGACGCCTTCAGCATTGGCTTGGATGAACTGACCGACCGCATGCCCCAACCGTCTGTATCTCAAGCAAAACAGGTTTTTCTCCTAGGTCAAGAACCGATATCTTCTACCCCGGTGGTGTGGTCGGAGATCGGCGATTGTCTGGTCTTAGTGCCCAGCTACTTTACCCTGGACAACCAGGTGGTGGATGCATGGTGGGATGCGGCCACCGGATCGCTGGAACCGATGCAATCCGGCCGACTGCCCCGCCAGGTGATTTTAGCAGCAGGGTGCGATCCGCAATTGGGATGGCTGAAAACGGCCATGGAGAGTCAGGACACTGCTTATCACCTAGAGTTGGTGTCCGCCTCTAGTCGCCGCGCTTTGGCTTGGCTGCAAGCCGGTCAAGTACATTTAGCGGGCTCGCACTGGCTGAATCCGAGAACGCAACGATATAACGACTGGAGCCAGCCACTGGCCAAATCCGTGCTCCGCATAGGTTATGTGAAATGGGCAGAAGGCGCCCTATGGCGGCCGGAGTCAACAGAGCCTCCGACGCAGTGGGCAGTGCGCGAGATTGGCAGCGAAGCCCACGCAGTCTTTGAACGACATAAGCACACGTTGGTCTTCCCCAATCCAGGGCCCATCTTTGACCGCCATTTAGACTTGGTTCGCTATGTTCATGATCACCCAGGCGTGGGCGGTGTCAGTTTGGGAAGCTTGGCCGCCTGGTTCGGTCTAGCTTTTCAGCCTTGGACAGAAGAGTCTTACCAATGGCTGGTGGACCGCAATATGGTTGAGGACCCGTGGTTTAAAGCACTTATTCGAGTGCTTCAGCATACTCCCTTAAAAGAGTGGATGGCTCGAGTACCCTATCAGACCCTGGACCATTGGGGACAGGTCACCTAAGAAAGATTTCTGCCTAGGTTTGAGGGTCAAAGGGACAGAGGAACGAAAAGAATTGTATCTCTCTTGGCCCCCTTGTGCCTTTAGCCCGCCCCACAGATGCTTTAGGCCCATTCACTGCGCTCCAGTTTGGGCTGCAACGCGCGGTTCAAAGCCTCAGCTAAGACGTCAGCCATGTCGTTGATGAGAATGTCGATCTCTTTCGGAGTGACCATGAGATCCCCTAGCCGCGCTCCCAACACCTCATCGATTAGCCCTTTTTGCTCGGGCAGCGCCATTTGCTCCAATATTTTATAGAACGTGACATCATCTGCCAGCTGTTGGGTCAGTAGTTGAATCGCCTCTTGGGCAATGCTGACTGCTTGCACCACGGTACATACGCCAATGGCGATAACCGGCACGCCAAGCGCATCTTCGGTCAGTCCCTGCCGCCGGTTGCCGACGCCTGAGCCAGGGTGAATCCCAGTATCGGCGATTTGCACGCTCCCGACCAAACGATCCAAGTTGCGCGCAGCCAAGGCATCAATGGCGATGACCAAATCAGGATGCACCTCTTTGACAATGCCGCGGATAATGTCAAGGGTTTCGATGCCGGTGGTGCCCAGTACTCCAGGCGCCACCGCGGAGACCGGACGCATGCGCGACCTTATATCCTCAGGCACCACCTCGCGCAGGTGGCGGGTCACCAAGAGGCGGTCCACCACTCGAGGCCCCAGGGCGTCCGGCGTAGCATTCCAATTGCCTAAGCCGACCACCAAAATATTCATGTCAATGGTGTTGGGCAAGAGGTGCTTCAATTGGTCAGTAATCACGCCAATTAATCCTTGTTTCAAGTCGGGGTCGCGGTCCTTAAAGGTGGGTACGTCAAGAGTGATGTAATGTCCTTTAGGTTTCCCCATCAGGCGTTGGGCATCCTCTTGATAAATTTCCACCTCAGTCACCTGCACGCCTCGATCTTGGTGATCCCGGACTCGGACGCCGGGAATTTCCTCCCGCGCTTCTCCACGGACAATATCGCGCGCTTCCAGTGCCATGTCGGTCCGTACTTGAATAGGTAAAAATCCGTGTTCTGGTGTATGTCTGCGCATGAACGCCTCCCACCATGCTGCAATGCTGAAGTGTAGCCTTGCCGACACGCACGCAATTTATACTGGCATTCAGGGCGGGGACTTAGCGGAGCGATGGGTTGTTAACACTGCCATCGCGACCGCCAGCAACAGTGCCAAATCACGAATAGACAGCACCGGTGCCACAAACGTGCGGACAAAATTCCCGAGAAATGGGCTGCCTGTTGTGCCCAGTCCCAACCACCGCATAGCTAGCCAAAAATCTAACAATCCAGCAAAGTTCAACAGGATGAGAAACCAACTATCCGCTCCTACCCACAATAACGCAGCATACACCCATAGCATATACTGGGGGCTGTACACCTTGTTGCACAAGAGCCACCAGGCCAGTGCCGCCGCTACCACCCCTACCGGATTCCATTGATAACGCATCATGAGCCATAACAACACTACGCCCCCGGCTACGGTAGCGAGGGCGCTCACTAAATTTACGCCGCTTAAGTGCAGCCATCCCATTTGCATCAGCCACTGATAAATGCCAGGATCTGGCGGTCGCCCGCTATTGTAGGTAAAGAACTCGGACCAGCCATTCTCCGCAAACAAGGCAAAGGGCAGATTGATTCCAATGCCTGTCAAGGCCACTCCCCCCAAAAACGGTTTCAGCTGAGTTCGGTGATGCTGCCATAGCCAAGCCGCGAAATATGGCACCATGACAATGGGGAAGAATTTGACCGCAATCCCAATCCCAATCCATAGTCCGGCGCGTTGATACCGTTTTTGTTCAAAGGTCCATATCGCCCAGGCCCAGCACATAATGCCTAGTAGGTCCCAATTTAAGACACTATAGACCGCCAACAAGGGCGACAGGCTGAGCCACCAAGCGACCTTTGCTCCGCGTGCGCGCCACAGCGGGTATAAAGTAAACACAAATGCTGCGAGCAACCCGATATCAGACCCGATGAAGTAGCCCCAAAAAGTCGGTAAGTAAGACATGATAGACATGTAAAGCCCAATCAAGACGGGATATTCAATCACATTTTGAAAATAGGGAATGGTATGCAGAAATAAACGCCGGGCTCCGTAAAGCGCCACCACGTCTGCATAACTGTAGTGCAAAAAACTATAGGGATAATAGCTGATGCTGGTATGCCCGCCGGGTAGTAAGAACTCGGGTGGGGCGGTATGCACAATATTGACCAAAATCCATATCACGCCGGGCATCGCGACCCACAAAAACCGTTTGAAGTCCGATTTTACCGTGCCAATTCCCTCCTGTCCCACCCATTATAGGAGATTTTTGGTTCAACCGAAAACCCGCGTAGTATTCAGTGGCAAGTATGGCACCCGTGAGACATAAACCTAACACGGGGGAATGTCCATGCAATCGCAACGAAAACTTCTATGGGGCACCTTAACCTTGACAAGCGCAGCCCTAGCCTCTCGAGGGCTAGGGCTGCTCTACCGGATGCTTCTGGCCCGATTTCTGGGGGCGGAAGGATTAGGCGTCTTCCAAATGATCTTTCCGCTATATGTGGCATTGGTGACTTTAGCGGTTGCCGGCACTCCCGTGGCGGTATCGCAAATGGTGGCGGAAGGCCGCCGCGAGGCACGTTCATTGGTGCGTTTGGCCACTGCTATTGTGCTGGCCGTGAGTATCCCTTTAATGCTGATAGTGTATGTTGGGGCTCGCCCGCTCGCCCTGACTCTCTACCATGATTCACGGTTTGTCCCATTGTTGTGGGCGATTGCACCGGCCCTCTTGGCCGTAGCCTTTTCCGCGGTATTGCGCGGATATTTCATTGGATTGCAGCGAGTCGAGGTGCCCGCTGCATCCCAAGTGGCCGAGCAATTGGCCCGCGTCGTCATCATGTTTGCCATCTTAAATATGATGGGACGTCAAATACCCCATGCGCCCATTGTCGCCGTCATCTTAATACCCGTTGGCGAAGGCGTTAGTTTGATGATTTTGGCCTGGGCATATTGGCACAATCCGCATCTGGAGATGGTTAAGGCGGGTTCGGCCGTCCGCATTTACGACATTTTAAAGCTGTCGTTGCCCGTCACCTTTAGCCGGCTTTTGGGGTCCTTGGTAGCGGTCATCGAAGCCACCATGATTCCCCTCCGGTTGCAGGCTTCCGGTTTGTCACGCTATGCTGCCATCCAATATTTTGGTCAACTAACAGGCATGGCGCTTCCCTTGATATTCTTCCCCACCGCGCTCACATTGTCGCTAGCCACCAATTTGGTGCCGGTGGTTGCCCAGGCCCATGCTCAGGGCGACATGGATACCATACGCCAACATATGGTGGATGGTTTGAAGGCCACCGCGCTGGTCACTGTCCCGGTCACCGCCATTCTGTTGACCATTGGCGTCCAGTTGGATGACCTGTTTTTTCATACCCAGATCCCGGCCATGGTATTTGTACCCTTAGTGGTGGGGGGATTCTTTTTATACTTTGATATCACATTGTCGGGCACATTACGCGGATTGGGCAGAACCGGAATTCCGATGCGAAACGATCTTATCGCAAGCGCTGTCGAGGTGTTTCTAATCTGGATATTGGCGGCCCGCCCAGGGTTGGGCGCCGAAGGAGTTGCTCTGGCGTTGGCGCTAGGGTTTGTGTTGTCGTTTGCCTTAAACTTGATGGCTGCCCTGGCCTTGACCCGAACTCATATTGGATGGTTTTCTCTGTTGGCCAAGCCTGCTTTGGCAACGCTTCCCGCCATTTTCTTTACGGATTGGTGGCAACAGTGGGCCCACCTCAATGGATGGACCCAAGTGCCGTTATTGCTAACCAGCATCAGCTTGGCCACGGCCATATACGTCATGGCGTGGCGCTTGATGGGCGTTTCCTGGCGAAGCTTTACCTAAGGGTTGGCTGGCTTCATGATGCTGGCCAAATAGGGATCCATTTGGGACCGGCTCAAAAAGGCGCCAGTGTAGACCCCGGCTATCCGGCCATTGGCGTTAATAAAGACGGAGGTAGGAAATGCTTGCACCCCATAGGTGCCGGCTACGATGCCCTGGCTGTCAAGCAGCACAGGATAGTTCATGTGTTTGGACTGCATGTATTGCACCACCGTAGCCTGGGCTTGCTCTTCGTCAATGCCGTAAATGTCAATGCCGGTTCCGTACTGCTGCTTGACTTGGATAATTTCGGGGATCTCTTTTTTACACCAAGGACACCAGGTGGCCCAAAAATTCAGCCAGACAGGATGCCCGCGCAAACTAGACAAGGTTACCAACTGGCCTTGGGTAGAGCTCAGCGAAAAGTTTGGCGCCTGGTCGCCCGGTGCCAATCCTACCGGAACAGAAGTTTGAGCACTAGCCAGCGCCGTATGATGCGCGGTGGATCGGTGCGGGATCGACCGACCCACCAAAAATCCTCCATAAACAAATGCCGCTACCATAACCGCCATTCCCGCCACGCGCCGCTTGTTGCTCATAGATTAACCTCCTGTACCCGAACTGCCCGTATTATACCTTGACCTCAGGCTCGACAACAACGGAAAACGTCAACTGGCCGGCCACCACATCGACGAGCACTGTTTGTCCTGGCAAAAACTCTCCGGACAGCAGTTTCATGGCCAAAGGGTCCTGAATTGCCCGCTGCACAAGGCGACGTAACGGGCGTGCGCCAAATTGCGGATCATAACCCCGTTCGGCCAACCAATCTTTGGCCAGGTCGGTAACCTCTAAGGTCAATTCTCGCTCCTCGAGACGCTTTTTCACCTCGTTAAGGCTTAATGACACGATAAGGCGCAGCTCATCCTTAGTAAGCCGGGAGAAGGTTATCACCTCGTCGATCCGGTTAAGCAATTCGGGCCGGAAGGACTCACGCAGCACGGCCTCGATTTGCGTCTGCCGACGGTTGGGATCCTCCTCTTCCAAAATGATGTGGCTGCCCAAATTGGAGGTCATGATAATCACGGTGTTGCGAAAGTCTACCGTGCGTCCTTGACCATCGGTCAGGCGTCCGTCGTCCAGGACCTGCAACAGGATGTTGAATACCTCGGGATGGGCTTTTTCTACTTCATCCAGCAAAATCACCGAGTAGGGACGGCGCCGCACGGCTTCAGTCAATTGCCCACCTTCTTCGTAGCCCACATATCCTGGCGGGGCTCCGACCAGCCTTGACACCGAATGTCGTTCCATGTATTCAGACATGTCAATGCGCACCAACGCGTTGTCGTCATCGAACAAAAACGCCGCCAGCGCCTTGGCTAATTCGGTCTTGCCCACTCCGGTAGGACCCAGAAACAAAAACGATCCCATGGGTCGGCGCGGGTCAGACAGCCCAGCGCGTGCCCGCCGTACCGCGTTGGAGACCGCTCGGATGGCATCTTGCTGGCCAATCACACGCTCGCCTAGACGTGTTTCCATTTCCACTAACTTGGTGCGTTCACCTTCCAATAAGCGGGTCACGGGAATTCCCGTCCATTTGGCGACCACGTTGGCAATGTCTTGCTCGGTCACTTCTTCCCGCAACATGCGTCCGTGTTGGTCCAGCTCCTGAACCCGGGATTGCGCCTCGGTCAGCTCGTGTTCTAAGTTTAAAAGGGTACCGTACCGCAATTCAGCCGCCCGACCTAAATCACCGGTGCGTTCAGCTTGGGCCTCAGCGGCCTGGGTTTCCTCGATTTTCAGCTTCAATTCATGTACCCTGCTGACCATCTGCTTTTCCTGCTCCCAGCGGGCCATAAAGCTGTCGCGGCGTTCACGCACGTTGGCCAATTCCTGTTCCACCTGCTGCAAACGGCCTTTCGATTGGGTATCCTCTTCCTTTCCCAACGCCTCGCGCTCAATCTCCAGTTGAATTTTGCGACGCTCCAACTCGTCCAACTCTTCGGGCAGGCTGTCCATCTCTACTCGCAGATGGGAAGCGGCTTCATCAATCAGGTCAATGGCCTTGTCGGGCAAAAACCTATCAGAAATGTAGCGGTGGCTTAGACGCGCTGCGGCTACTAGTGCGCCGTCGCGAATGCGCACTCCATGGTGCACTTCATAGCGAGATTTTAAGCCCCGCAAGATGGCAATCGTATCTTCTACTGACGGCTCGCCCACATAGACTGGCTGAAACCGCCGCTCCAAGGCGGCATCTTTTTCGATATAGGTGCGGTACTCATTTAAGGTGGTAGCCCCGACCGCCCGCAATTCTCCGCGCGCTAGAGCCGGCTTCAACAGATTGGCCGCATCTACCGCGCCTTCTGCCTTGCCCGCTCCTACCAAGGTATGGAGTTCATCAATGAACAAAATAATCCCGCCTTGGGCTGCTTCAATCTCTTTGAGCACGGCCTTGAAGCGATCTTCAAACTCTCCCCGAAACTTGCTGCCTGCAATCAAGGACCCGATGTCCAGGGCTAGAACCCGTTTGTCTTTGAGGCCCTGGGGCACGTCACCTGCAACAATGCGTTGGGCTAGGCCTTCCACAATCGCTGTTTTGCCGACTCCGGGCTCGCCAATCAGCACCGGATTGTTTTTGGTACGCCGTGACAAGACCTGGATTACGCGGCGAATTTCTTCATCGCGGCCGATGACCGGGTCCAGTTTAGACCTGCGCGCCAGATCAGTCAGATCTTTGGAGTATTTCATCAGCGCTTGATATTTCTCTTCCGGGCTTTGGTCAGTCACCCGGCTCGAGCCCCGGACATCTTTTAATGCCCTTAATAGGGCATCGCGACGAATGCCATAGTCGCGCAGAATCCGACCGGCCGCGGTATCCTGACGTTCTGCCAGCGCCAATAACAAGTGCTCGGTGGAAATGTACTCGTCTTTGAGCTGTCCTGCCTCGGTTTCCGCGCTTTCTACCACGGCCGTCAATTGGGGGCTTAAATATGCGCCCGGCTGCGTGCCGGTCACCTTAGGCATCCGCTGCAGTTCCTTTTCTAAGGCGGCTTCCAACGGACCCAGCGGTACCCCGATTTTTTCAATCAATGGTCGAACCACGCCGTCATTTTGTTGCAACAAAGCCATGAGAAGATGCTCTGGCCCAATCTCCTGCTGTCCCCGCTCGCGGGCAATGTTTTGAGCTTCCGATAAGGCTTCTTGGGATTTTACGGTTAATTTATCGAGGCGCATGCACGTCCCCTCCCGTCTCATGATGCAAAGCGCTAATGTCTTGGTACAATCGATCGTCGTCTTCAGTAAATGGTTCTGGAAATCGCAATGTAACCTCTAAGAGCAAATCTCCCGGTTTGCCCGTGCTCCGGTCCGGCAGCCCCATGCCCCTTAAGCGCAGTACTTTGCCCTGATTGGTGTGGGGCGGGATTTTTACCGCCACCGGGTCGCCGACCAAAGGCGCCACCGTAATTTCGCCGCCAGTGGCCGCCAGCGGGACCGACACGGTCACGCGGCCTACCAGATCACTGTGTTGGCGGGCAAATCGAGGATGCGGAGCAACTTGCACCTTTAAGCGGGCATGCTCCCCCACCCGCAACACCGTGCCATCGTCCACACCGGCCGGAATTTTAACGTCAAACCGTTGTGGTTCCATTACTTGCCCAAGTCCACCGCAACGCGCACAGTCGGGGTCGGTGCCATGGCAGACTGGACACGGTTTAATCTGGTTGACGGTCAGTTGAACCGTCGCTCCAGTCATGACTTGCTCGAGCGTCACCGACACGGTTTCTTCTGGTGCGCTACGCGTCCTCTGGGTGGCTCGTGTGGCTGTCGAGCCAGTAAACAGATCTTCAAAGATGCTTCCAAAATCTTCTGCGTTGAACCCGTCCCACTCATGGGACACACGCTGGTAGCCAGGACCTTGGCTGCGTGCTTTGCGATTGGCGAAATTACGGCGCAATTGGTCATATTCCGCCCGTTTGGCCGGATTCGACAGCACCTCATAGGCCTCGTTAATGTCTTTAAATCGTTCCTCGCCGGATTTTCCGCTAACATCCGGGTGATACTTGCGCGCCAATTTGCGATATGATGCCTTGATTGCCGCCGCATCGGCGGTTTCCCCAACTTCTAAAATTTTATAATAATCTTTGGGCGCTGCCATAGTTCCACCTCACAAGGGCAAGGACCAGGTGGACTGTCCGCCTGGTCCTTCCCACCTCTCTCACTCCATCATTCCGTCGGATGAAAGTCTGCATCAATCACGTCGTCGTTGTCCGGGCTGTTCGTCGGAGGCGGCGGCGCATCACCCGATTGGGTGGATTTATACAGTTCTTCAGCCAACTTGTGCGACACGGTTTCTAGTTCGGCTACCGTCTTCTCAATGGTTTCCTGGTTGTTCTGGCTCAACGCTTCTCGCACGGCTCGAATGGCATCCTCAGCCGACGCCTTGTCGCTGGCGGACACCTTGTCGTTCAGATCGCGCAAGGTTTTCTCCGTGGCATACACGAAGGATTCGGCGCGATTCTTCAATTCCGCCATTTCTCGCACACGCTGGTCTTCGGATGCCTTTTCTTGAGCCTCCCGCACGAGCTTTTCCACTTCGTCTTTGGACAACTGGGTGGAGGCGGTCACGGTAATCCGCTGTTCTTTCGATGTGCCCAGGTCTTTGGCCGAAACGTTGACAATACCATTAGCATCAATGTCAAAGGTCACTTCAATTTGAGGCACGCCGCGGGGGGCCGGAGGAATGTCCGCTAGGCTGAAGCGGGCTAAGGTCCGGTTGTCCTGCGCCATCGTGCGTTCGCCTTGCAGCACGTGAATTTCCACGCTGGTTTGGTTGTCGGCGGCGGTGGTGAATGTCTCACTCTTGCGGGTGGGTATGGTCGTGTTGCGTTCAATCAGCTTGGTAAACACTCCACCCATCGTTTCAATGCCCAATGAAAGCGGGGTAACATCGAGCAAGATAACATCTTTGACTTCGCCGGCCAGCACCCCGCCTTGAATTGCCGCGCCAATGGCCACGACTTCGTCGGGATTGACACCCCGATGGGGTTCCTTGCCCGTGAGCCGCTTGACCAATTCTTGAATGACCGGCATTCGCGTGGAGCCACCTACCAGAATGACTTCGTCGATCTGGCTTTCCGACAGCTTGGCGTCTTGCAAAGCCTGTTTGAAGGGACCAACCGTCCTCTCCGTCAGACTGCTGGTCAATTCTTCAAATTTAGCTCGGGTAATCCGTTGCTCCAAGTGCTTGGGTCCCGTTTGATCGGCGGTGATGAACGGCAGACTGACTTGGGTTTCAGTCACCGACGACAATTCGATCTTGGCTTTTTCAGACGCTTCGATGAGTCGTTGCAACGCTTGCCGATCTTTGCGCAAGTCAATGCCGTTCTCTTTTTGAAATTCTCCGGCGATATAGTCGACGAGTTTCATGTCGTAGTCATCTCCGCCGAGGTGTGTGTCGCCAGAGGTCGACTTCACCTCGAAGACCCCGTCGCCGACCTCCAAGACCGACACGTCAAAGGTGCCGCCGCCCAAATCCCACACTAAAATCGTTTCGTTTTTTTGTTTGTCCAACCCGTATGCCAGCGCTGCCGCAGTTGGCTCGTTGATGATGCGCAACACTTCCAACCCGGCTATCTTTCCGGCGTCTTTGGTGGCTTGACGCTGGGCATCGTTGAAGTAAGCCGGTACCGTGATGACCGCTTGCGTAATGCTTTCACCTAAATACTTCTCCGCATCGGCCTTCAGTTTCCCAAGGACCATGGCCGAAATCTCTTCCGGTGTCATGCTTTTGCCGGCGTTAGGCAAATCCACCAAAACTTGTTGATTGGATCCGCCGGTTACCTTATAGGGGACCCGAGAGCGCTCCGACGCTACCTCTTCAAACCGTCGACCGATAAACCGTTTAATGGAAAAGACAGTGTTTTCGGGGTTCATGACGGCTTGGCGTCGCGCCAATTGTCCTACCAGTCGCTCACCGGCTTTGCTGAAACCGACCACCGAAGGAGTCAAGCGACTCCCCTCAGTATTGAGGATAACGGTGGGTTGACCTCCTTCCATTACCGCAATTACCGAGTTGGTGGTTCCTAAGTCAATTCCGACGACCTTGCCCATAATTGTTCTCCCTCGCTTTACTCCGATTACTGTTTATGTAACGGACTTCTACCGTGCCCAGGATCAACTGGATTCCAGCCAAATTAATTCCTTTTTGGGTTAGTTCCCGAATCTTGACCAACCGATAAAAGTCATTTTCAGAATACAGTCGATTGTTGGTTTCGGTTCGTGCGGGACAAACTAAACATTCCCGCTCCCAAATTCTCAACACTTGTGTGGACACTCCTACTAGTCGTGCCATCACACTGATAGTGTAAACCGGCTCGTCAGGGCCATGGATCGGCAACTCCATCACATCCTCAACAAACGGTACTCCTTATTTATAATAGTAAATTCTGTCCCAATGATCAAGAATCTTATACTGGCCTTATAAAAAAATTAATCGTAATGGATCGACGTCTTTTTGGTCATGCCTAAGAATAGCAATGAGACAAAAGGACCCTAACACTAAAGGAGGATGCCTATGAATCGCCTATCGCCACGCCGCGAATTTGGTTTCCCAACCAATTTATGGACTGATTTTATCCGATCGCCGCTCAGTGTGAGCCGCTTGGTGGGACACCGCCCGCACTTGGCCAGTCTTCAGTCCTTTTATTGGTGGAACGTGATCTGGACTGCCCTCATAGTGTCTCTCGGACAGGTCTTTAGTATTCCGTTCCCAGACCGTGCTTTTTTGCACGCGTTCTATGCTGTGCTGCTGGTGTTGTTTGGCGGTGCAGTTTTGCTTTATCCGGGCATGATGGTGATGGATTGGCTGAGCCGACAGACTGCCATTCGCGGCCATGACTTGACGCGACGCGCGGTGTTGATGGCGATAAGCCCCTGGTTCATCGTCATCGCTGCCACCATGGTTGTCTCCCCGTTGTTTCTGATTCCTGCCGTTCCGCTGGCTTTAACCGTCTACGTGCTGGTGGAGGGCCTGGCAAAAAGCCAAGCCATAGCCTGGCGAGATGCCGCAGTCCTGGTTCTCGGCTTCGCCAGCTTTGTCCTGGTGGTGTTATTTTGTCTATTTTGGATCTTTGGCTGGGATGTCTATGCCATATAGGATTAGACGGGACGTTTATCTCTACGCCACAGCGATCCCAATGGTCCCGTAAGGCTTTTCAAATAGTTTTCGAGTTCCTCACCTTTTGCTCCGGTCAACCCTTCAATCAGAGCGGCCCGTATGTGATAATTGTGCGCTTCCAGTAAATTGCGCGCCGTGCTCTCGTCGCAGTGAAGCAGCTCGGATACGATGGCTTGCCCACGTCGTCGCAACTTTAGATTGGTCGGCTTCATATCAATCATGAGATTATGCAACGTATGGCCCAATTGCACCATAACGCCTGTCGATATCATGTTCAAAACCATTTTCTGGGCAGTGCCTGCCAGCATTCGGGTCGACCCCCGCAACGATTCCTCGCCGACCGAGAGTAAGACGGCAATGTCGGTAAAAGGAGTCAACGCCGCGTCATCCACGCAAAAAATTCCGACCCGAAGGCTCGCAGATTCCCGAGCAGCATCCAATGCTCCCTGCACATAGGGAGTGCTGCCCGATGCCGCCACACCAATTACTACATCAAGGGGGCCTAACAACTGTCCCATTATCTCGCGATACCCTGCTTCTGCATTGTCTTCCGCGCCTTCCACCGCATCCCAGAAGGCTTCTCGGCCCCCCGCCATCAAGGTCTGCCAAAGATCCGCCTCAATGCCGAAAGTCGGGGGCAATTCCGAGGCGTCTAGCTGAGCCAATCGGCCGGAAGTGCCCGCCCCCACCACTCTGACTCGGCCTCCGGATTGTAATCGCTGACTAATGGCCTCAATGGCTTGCGCGATATCTGAAGCTACGTGGGCGACGGCCGCTTGGGGCCGTTTATCTTGTTCATTCAAAAACTGAACCAACTCATAAACATTCATGTCCTCAAGATAGGGCATCATGGTATCCTCACTGTCCGTTGTGTAAGATTGGTCTCGCATCAAAAATTGGTCTGCCTTCACAATAAGTCGCCTCGACATTGTACGCATTGTCTAGCACTACCAAATCCGCCCTCATGCCGCTAGCGATAGCACCCCTGTCCAAGAGACCCAAGCGCCGTGCCGAGTTCCCGGACAGGGCTGAAACGATGGCCGGAAGGGGAATGCCCCATCGCAGCAAGTTGCGCAAGGCCTGGTCCAAGGTCAGCACACTACCAGCCAAGGTGCCGTCGTTCAGCCGGGCTGCTCCATGTGAGACCGTGACTGGCGATCCCCCTAATTGATAGTCTCCATCAGGCATATCGGCGGCCGCCATGGCGTCGGTAATCAGCAAAACTCGTTCGGCCATGGTATGAAATACATATGCCAGCATCTCGGGCCGAATGTGAATCCCATCCGCAATCAGTTCGCACCACAGCCGAGGTTCGGTCAGTCCCAGACCCACCAAGCCCGGTTCCCGATGATTCAAGGGGGACATGGCATTGAAAAAGTGGGTCAAGCCATCGGCTCCTGCCAAAACTCCCTTTTTACCCTCGTCAAATGTTGCCGAAGAGTGCCCAAGATTGACTGCCACTCCGTGCTGCCTCATCCATTCAATCACTAAACCGGCGCCCGGCATATTAGGCGCCATGGTGATGAGACGCACCCACTGGTCGCGGTTGTCCCCCATCAAATATTGGGCGCTGGTCACCAAAGGAGCGGCGATGGCGTTGGCCGGCTGTGCCCCTTTAAATATTGGATCGATAAAGGGGCCTTCTAGATGAAGGCCCCAGAGTCTTGCGCCGGACAAGGGTCCAAGGGCGATGCTGCGCGATTCTTCGATGATCCGGCGCAAATCTTCTAAGGGCGCGGTGAGGGTGGTCGCTAAAAATCCGGTGACACCATGACGGGCCAAGGCTCGCGACATCGCGTCAAAACGGCCAGGTTCTCGGTCCATAGTGTCCAATCCGCCTATGCCATGGATATGTTCATCAATAAAGCCCGGCAAAATCACGGGCCCGGTTTGAGCTTGTGGGTCACGTTCGATGCGCTCTATCTGGCCTTTGCCGTCCCAATGGACGACTCCTGGCACCAATGCCTGTTCCGAGTCTAAAAAGATGCGTCCACTAAGAGAGGACATGGCGGTCACTCCTCTTTCCTATGTTTTTCCACTGTTGAGCCAGCCACACCGCACCCTCCACCGGCTTCTCGGTGACCAAGGTGAGCGGGGTCCGATAACCCAAAGGCAGCCAGTATTGGTTCAACCACGGGAGCCACCATTTGGACAAACCACCCACTACCCCGACAGGCCATTGATCTCGCCACCCCAAAACTCTCGTCAATGTCTGGTAATGGTTAACCACGGACTGAGCTTCGTGGTCGACCAGAGCGCGGGCCACCGTGTCATTGGCTGCGGCCTGTAGTACTTTGTGTGCCAAATCTGATATCGCGCGGACTTCAAAAGGCGGTGTATACCAGCGCGTCAAAATGTCAAGTGCAGTGGACGCCTGAAAGTATTCAGACACCAGATCCCCTAAAGCGGTGGTCTCCCCGGTACCGTCCAGCATTGCCAAGGTCGCTTTGACCGCCTTTTGTCCCAACGCAATACCTGAGCCCGAGTCGCCCAACTGCCATCCATAACCGCCTACCCGTGCACCATCGACCCCATTGTGGCCAAAGAAAACTGACCCAGTGCCTAAAATTCCTACCACGCCCGGATCCCCATGGCTCAGTGCTGCCCAAGCCAGCTGATAGTCGCCTACCAGCCAATAATCCCCCGGAATCAATTGGTCTAGACGTCGGATCCAGTTGTCACGTAAAAACGGTCGGTCCACTCCGGCCAAACCGATGACCGTGGCGTCAATTAAGGTTCCAGGATGTTCCACCAATGCGCGCCATATCTTTTGCACGGCTTCATAAGCCCGCTCCTCGCCTACTACAATAGCATTGGAAGGCCCTGCCCCGGCCTCTAACATCACGTCGTGTCCATTAGACAGGATACCGCGGGTGGCTGTCCCGCCTCCGTCTATGCCTACATACATCGTGTCACCTGCTTTTACCATGCATCTCCCACAGTATTCGCCTTCACCCACTGTTTTTCCTGCCATATCTATTCTAATGCCAGGGATTCGTTAAAGTCATAGCGCCACACAGATGCCAGGCTTTGGCTGGGGAGAAATTTATCGCTTTCGTCCCAGCCCATGATTGTGGGGACTAATCAGTGAGCCTCCGGGCGCGGACTAAAAGTGCGCCTTTTTTTGATTTTACGCTCTTGTTGGGCTGGTGGCCAGGTGTCCGTCAAGGGATTCAGGGAGATGATGTCTCGTGCCGACGGCATCTGGAGAATTCCCTGGGTCAAAGATATTGTGACGAACAACGGATACCGACCAACAGAAAAGGCGATAAGGGAAGCATGCGAATTTTGGTGCCGACAGATTCGTACAGTGCTTGAACCACTTGCCCTGTGTTGTCGTCCAACTGCGGAGGACGAGGCCATGGTTTTAGTTCCATATAGGATGCAATAAGATTGGAGGCAGACGGTTGCTGTCCATTGTTGCGGACATGGTGTTCGACATCTGTACATCCATAACGTTCTGATCATCGCGTACACGTCCGCGTCCACGACGCTTCAATCACCGGAAAATCTCCTCGATGAGCGCGTCGCAATCCCTCACACAATACGCTGTGACATCTGCGTGACGACACAGTTGATAACCGTTCTATCCATCACATCTTTTTATACCTAAATCGCCCACTGATCAAAGGTCCATTCCTCGACGATTGCAATACCCAATTCGCGGGCTGCGCTCAAAAGTTTCCGATCTGGTGTAGCTAACGGGCATGCCTGGCGCAAAGCCAGGTAAGCAGTGTCATAGGCGGTCAGGCTCGGGGCTCGGCCCCGTAATAGATAATATCTCGGCATGGTCCGGCCAAGAGAGTTCGCCGACGATACTCGGCAACTCCGAAAGTGTATAGAGAAATTCGTCTGCCAAGGCGGCCCTTCCTCTGCGCCATCAATAGGACGTTGATCACTTCGTATGGCCAATTGCTGGCACAACCGTGCTTTTTGTCAGCAGAGGTTTAGAATAGATTTCGCATACGGGTTTTTGTTCATCTTTAAAACACAGAACCATAGCGACGGATGCATCTACCACGAAGGTCTCGACTTCCGACCCTCCTCAATCAATTTGTTCAATGACAATCCGCCAAGGCGAACGTCGTGCCGAACGCGTCGCAATTTTGCAACATACATACCCGATTAAGTCAGGGAAACGATCAGAAGTGGAGGAGATCGTGGTAAAGTTAGGGTAAATTGTAGGGTTGGGGGAGGACGGATACGGTGACATTGATCCAATGGCAAGACCGATTTGGAACCGAATCCGCGTGCCAAGACTACCTTTTTCAGCAGCGATGGCCGAAGGGTTTTGTGTGCCCGAAGTGCCAGGGGACCAAATGCTGAACGGTGCATCGATCTGGTCGCACCCAGGCCCTCTATGAGTGTAGGGCGTGTGGTCATCAAAATTCGATCACGGCCCGAACGATTTTCCGTCGCACCAAATTACCCTTGCGAGCGTGGTTTTTAGCGATTTTCCTCATGGCCGTCGATAAAGGGGGCAAATCCGCTTTGGCGCTCAGCCGAGAACTCGGCTTGCGCTATGATGCGGCCTGGCTCATGCAATAAGATCCAGTGGGCCATGACCGATCGCAATGCGCGGTATCAGTTAGCCGGCTTGGTGGAACTGGACGATGCCTACTTTGGGGGCGTCAGTCACGGCGCGGGCAAACGCGGGCGTGGGACCGACCAAGATCCGGTGGTGGTGGGCGTGAGTTTGAACGAAAAAGGCCATCCCCAATACGCGTTTTTAGAAGTGGTCGAATCGTTAAAACAGGACACGGTCCTCGAAGTGCTAAAACGGCGGGTGGATGAATCGGGGATCTGGCTGAGTGATGGCGCGGCGGCGTATGCCGCCGGAGCGAAGACGCATCACGCGGATCACCGGGTGACGTTAAGTCGTGGTCCAGAGGCCTGCGAGGTGTTTCATTGGATCAACACCGTGATTGGTCTGGCGAAAACCTTCATTGACGGGACCTATCACGGGCGCGCCCGACGGCAACTCTATCTGGAGGAGTTTATGTACCGGTTTAACCGCCGACACATGGAGACGGGGGTCGCGGATCACTTGCTAATTGCGGCGTAACCAGCCA
>JAJYHT010000087.1 GCA_021784595.1 Bacillota bacterium
CCGATCTAGGATATTCTCGTCGGCTCTCACACAGATCCGCCAACCGTCGAACGGTCTTGGCCCATATAGTGTGCAAGCGCTCACGCCAGGGTTGAACCCATATGTCCTCAAAGTCATGCATAAAAATGCCTTTGTACAGGGTAAAGATTCGCCGCAGGTCGTCTTCCTCGGTCGCAGTTCGCGACAGCCGTTCAAACTCAACAGCGTCGACGATTAGTCGAACGTTGGGAGTCCATCCCAACCGGTTGCCATTCTGATGAAGACATTCCGACACCGCTGGCCAACACTGACGAAGCTTAAAGAGAAGGTGGCGAAGATTGGTGGCCCTTTGGGTCGGATTGGTGTCCGGCCAAAAATCGTCTGCTATCAAGCGTCTGGTTCGGAAGGGGGTTGCAAAAAGGGCAAGATAAGCCACCAGAGAGCCGACTCGCCGCGAGCCCGAGGAAGGCTGAACGCGGTGGTTGACGGTAATGCTCAATGTTCCGAGCGTTTGAATGCGTATCGTGGTCAGTGGGTCTGGGGTCTGGCCCAATTCTGAAGGCATCGAAAGTTCCATGTCGGGTGAGGGGCTCATGAGGTGCCTCCTTCCGCCATTGAGGCTTGACAGTTTAAGATGGGTTCTCAAAAATACCGCAGGTTGCCAATGGAGATGCGTTTGGCACGGATTGATTTGCACCCCGCCCATTATGATGATTTTTATCAATTCGGCCCTATTTGTCAAGGACACGACAGTGCTGACGCGTGACGAAACGTAGCAAATAGATTCTATGACCAAAACACCACTGCGGACTTGAAATGATTGGCACGACTCCCGTAAAACGCCGGCTATGCCAGGCAAAATGACCGTTTCGTTTGAAACGGCCGGCTAGGGCTATGGGAAACAACCGCTAGGGTGTCAGCGGGCCAATGGCCCGCGTCCGAAGAAATTCGGGTCGTAGCCACCGACCGGTCCAGGTCTCACGGAAGAAGCGAATGGGCTTGATAACCACGCGTGGCGAGCAGCGCTTTTCCGACCTCTGTCCAGAAGGTGAGCGCGTTAAGAATTTACTATCAAGGATCTACAATCAGCCATGCATGGAATACGGGTTTTCCCTTTTAACAGGCGTCGTGTTACCCACAAACCCTACTCGTGACACATTAAGATTCGATTATCCTAAGGACATAGATGCTCTTTACCCATGAAGATGCCTCGTGATGGTAGCCATCATGCCTAAAAGCCCGTCCAAAAATTCACTGGGCCGCTGAGTATATTGGACTCCGTCTTGCTCAGGTTGATGGGTCTTATACTCCACACACCAAAAGAAACCTTGCTCATGCCCGTATTCAAATCCAGTCGCTTCGCGGAGATAGCGATTTCGAAAGGTTGTCAAACCGCAGTCTTTCATGATTCCTCCCTCTTATCTCCTCACCGCCAGGCCTTTCGAGAAGGGAGCCGCGGCGATCGCCACGCCCCCCCACCCTATAATCATGCGCTGCGATACAATTTGGTTAACACAAATTCCTTATGTCCTAAGACCTCGGCGGCCGTCAAGCGGCCGTTCAAGGTCCGAAACATCATCGCAATCAAGGCCTGCCCTGCTTGCTCTAACGTCATTTCCAGGGACAACAGCCCGCTAATATCCACGTCAATGTGCTCTGCCATCGATGAGGCCGTCTTGGGATTTGCCGTAGTTTTTAATACTGGCACGATGGGATTTCCCACAATATTCCCCTGTCCCGTGGTGAAAAAGTGAAACGCCGACCCCGCCGCTCCCATCAGCGTGATGTATTCTGCAGCCGCCGACGAGGAATCCATAAAATTCAACCCTTTGACCGTTGGGACCATGGCAGGCCCCAACGTATCCACGATGGCTTTCGTACCGGTCTTTTGAATATTGCCCATAGCTTTCTCTTCAATGGTGCTCAACCCCCCCGCAATGTTCCCTTGGGTTGGTTGCGACCCCATGAGATCGAAGCCGGTGTCCTTGATAAATTGCTGATAGCCCTCATGAAACGCCAAATATTGTGCGCGCACGGTATCGTTCAGGCAACGGCGCGCGATAATGTGTTCCGCCCCCGTAATTTCTGACGTTTCCCCAAAAATCACGGTGGCCCCCTGGTCCACCAGCCAGTCGACCGCTACGCCTACGGCGGGGTTCGAGCCAAGACCGGAGGTCGTGTCGGACTCCCCACATTTGATACTAAAAATGGTATCCGAGATGGGCACTTCTTCCCGTTGGATTTCTGATGCATATTGTAAAAATTCGCGGGCTTGTTTCGCCGCCCGTGCCACCGTTTCGGTATCCCCATGACCTTCAATGGAAAACCCTGCCACAGGCTTACCTGTTTTGGCGACCCCCTTCACAATCAGCTCGGTCCAATTGGGTTCAATGCCGATGACGACCACTGCGGCCACGTTGGGATTGGATCCGGTCCCGATGAGGGTGCGAAAATGCAAGTCCAAATCGTCACCAAATTGTAATCGTCCATACGGATGCGGCAAGGCCAACACCCCCGGCACAATCCGTGCAACCCCTTCCACGGCCGCATTGGACAGATCATCAACCGGAATAATGGCCACATAATTCCGGGAACCGACCGCGCCATTAGGGCGACGGTACCCCCAAAACGTCTTCATCTCGCCCATGATTAGGCCCACCTCACACTTCTGATATTGTGTACATGGACATGATCGCCTGTACGAATCGGCTGCGTCACCGCACCGATGACTTCGTTGTACTTCACCACCTGGTCCCCTGGGTCGAGATCCGTTAACGCGACTTTGTGGCCCAAAGGAATCGCTTCCCTGATCAGTACGTGCGTTTCCTTTAGCGACTTCTGGTAGACCCCGCTGGCCGTTTCTCCCGCCTTTAAGTCCCGCACCGCCACGCCAACGTGATCCTCTTCGCCATGAATCAAAAATCCGTGAGCCATTATTGTGCCTCCCTTGGTATGTGGTATGACCACTTGAAACAAATATCCTCGAATGTGACGAGCTTGTCAATTAATACTTTCGTGCTGGGGGGCGGAATCGCTGCATGACAGGATTGACATCCCTCTGGCCACACGTACGGTGAAATCCTCAAAGTGATTCGGGGGAACTCAACGGCGCGGCCCCTAAACGCTGAGCCAATTGGTCTAACTGACCAATTAAGTCGATATCCAAGGGAATCCCTCGTTGGGTGTACTCTTCCCGAGCTTTTGCACTCCGGTCTCCCGGCAAGGTAACCTGTGCTCCGCTGGTTGCTGGCACACGGCGCATTTGTTCCTCCATCACTTCAAGCCGTTGATAAAACTCGCTCCCTGGCAAGAAGGCTTGAGGATCCATGGTTAGGAAGAAATGACCAACATTGCTCTCATGGTTCTGATCCTTATACGGGTTGTACACGGTCGGACCTATCCCTGCACCCGATAACACTCCCGTCAATATTTCGACTGCTAAGGCCATCGCATAGCCTTTAGGTCCCCCCGTGGGCAACACCGTTCCCCCGCCTAAGGCCGCATTCGCGTCAGTAGTCGGCACTCCCGCTGAATCCAGTGCCCATCCTAGAGGAATCGGTTGTCCAAGCCTGGCGGCGTCAAGAATGTTCCCGCGTGCCACAGTAGACGTGGCCATATCAATGATCAACGGGGGCAATTGCAGGCCCCTGGGAAAGCCCCAAGCAATCGGGTTTGTCCCAAGGTAAGCCGCTTGGCCTCCCCATGGAGCCATCGCAGGTGGCGTATTCGTCATAGCCATCGTGATCAATCCTTCTCGGCTACCCATTTCACAATACACACTGAGGGCACCGCAATGGTTTGACCGATAAACTGCAATGGCTCCAATACCCATTTCCTTTGCGGTCGCCATGGATTGTTTGACGGCTTGCAATGCGACTGCAGGGCCTAAGCCATTGCCCCCATCCAACCGTGCCATCGTCGGATGCATTTTCTGGGACCACCGCAATTGTGGATTGACTGAAATCAATCCACTTTCCAGACGATTCACATACAGCGGCAAACGGCTGACCCCGTGGGTATGTCGCCCCGTGACGTCTGCTTCAATCAACACGTACGCCGTGCTTTGTGCGTCACTCAAAGAAACTCCTACTGTCAAGAGTACTTGTTCTACGAATTGACGGAGATGTTGTTCGGAATATCTCATGGTCTGTCGAGAAAGAAACGGTTTCATGATGGTTTGGCTACCTTTCTGATCCAAATAATCGGGTATGTGACCTGGTCTCGCTATAACACCTGTCCGCCCGCCTCTCTTAGTACCGAGACTTGTTGGTCTAGAAGACCTCCAATGATAATTCAGCACCCTCTACGAGACTTTATTCGCTTGGGTAATGTAAGTTCTCGTTCAAGTTTTTGAGAATTTCTCTTTCCACGTCAGACAGATGACTTAACATCGCTTTCTGGGCTTCTTGAACGTCGCCTTTTAAGATCGCATCGGCAATCATTTCGTGTTCCACGATAGATTTTAGCGCGCGGCCGGGAATGGATAAACTATGCCGCCTGGCTTCCACCAAAACATCCAATAAATTCAACATAATGCGGGTCGCCACTGGGTTCTTCGAGAATGTGAGCACTGATGTATGAAATGCCTGATCGGCCACAGCAATCTCCTCGAAATTAACATTCGGTCCGCGGCCAACTTCTTTCCTCACGGCCGCCACTATATTAATTAATGTTTCGCGGTCCTTTGCCGTCGCACGCTGCGCGGCCCATCCTGCCGCCGACGTTTCTAGCGTTTTTCGCACCTCAAATAGATTTGACACCGTTTCTGTGCCCATAACGAATGGTGACCATAACGCTTGGCCTAAAGCGACTCCTTCCCCCGCTTGGATAAAAATGCCTCTCCCATGCTGTATACTGACTACGCCCAACGCAGCCAAGGTTCTTAAAGCGTCGCGCACCGTCGTTCGACTCACATTGAACTCGACCGCCATATCTCGTTCCGAGGGTAATTTAACGCCGGGTGCCAGATCGCCGTTTTCGACCTTGGCCAACACATCTTGCACTATTCGATCACGCAGAGACATACTGGTGGTCACCGGTTCGAACAATTCTTATCCCTCCTCAACTGCTGATTGGTCCACGTGGCGATGGCTAACTGGCCCGATGGCCCCATGAAATGTGATCCTAAGTAATCCCTCACGTCGTCCACAGGCCGAAGTGGGTGTCCTTCGTCCCATCTCGATGGTAAAAGAACTGGCTAAAAGCCCTGCGATCAACACCCTGTTTTCCATTTCCCCTACCCGTTCTTGCGTTGCTCAACTGGTTAATCATACCCACATCGACCATAGTGATTCCGGCGTTTTTTGCACACTCTGGGACTGTTCACCGATGGGACCTTGTCCGCCATCGATCTCGGTCGAGGGTCATGTGCCAAGGAGCGTTCCAGTCTATGGCCGCGTCTATCACTCGCCCTTCCAGTCAATTATCGCTCAACGCCGCCCGAACGGCGTTTTGTTTGATTAACAATCGATCATTCCGCCCGACCAGCCGAAGTTGGTGATGATCGACCTGATCGGAGACCCTAGGGATCCTACGCGCTTGTTAGCAAATCCCCCATTCGGTTTGCTTAAACCCCCAGGAACATTATGGGGCGGGTTCGCGTCCGTACTGTGTATCGGGCATCGTACTGGCGAGCCGCACCCGAGGCACCGTTAATGCGTGAGCAGAGACATATTGAGCGATGTGGCCCGGTGTAGTAATCCACAGGTCGGGGATGGATTGAGCAAAGTCGATGAATCGTTGTATTACCGATAAAAATCCAGGACGTCCACTGACATGAGGGTGCAACGTTAATACGCACACTCCTCCCTGATTAACGATCCCCAGTAATTCGTCTTTCCAAATTTCATAGACCGTTGAAGGTGAACTGATGCTGTGATCTCTGGTGGCATGGGTATGACCCCAATGCTCCACATCGTCCAAATTCCAGTGAATAGGAATTTCCAATAACGGTTGTCCCGTATCCCATGCAAGTTGATAGACCGAGATATCTCCCATCAGGCTGGAGTCGTACAAAATTCCGTAGCGGCGTAACACCTCTGGGGTCCAGGTATTAAATTGCCATGACGGTGTACGATACCCCACAACTGGTTGACGGGAAATTTTCCGTAACACCGTTAAGGCCTCCCTCACAATGTCGTCTTCATCTTGGATAGCTAAGTTTCGCACAGGTTCATGGAGAAAGCCGTGACCGCCGATCTCGTATTGATGATCAGCTAAAGTTTGGATGACTGCAGGCCATTGTTTGGCAATATAAGCAGGAACGAAGAAGCATGCAGGAACACGGGATTTTTGCAACAAGTTGAAAATCAAGGGCAAAGCCCGTCGAACCCCATACTGGCGTTGCTCTATTTCACTGACATCGTGATATGGACTGATGCCCCGCGAATAAAATGGGGCTTCATCGTCCACATCCCAGGTCAAACAAAGCGCGGCATGAAAGGGGTTGGGCCATCCCCTAAAGGGCAGATTCCCTATGCACATATCTTCCATCATGTTAACCTCCCCGTCCATCCTATAAGGGCATCAAATGTTCTCGATCAGCCTCACTGAGGATGCCGGCACTTCTTCCTCCATCCACCACAACGGTGGTACCGGTTATAAAGGATGCCATGGGCGAAGCCAAAAACAAAATCGCAGCAGGTGCGTCCATGTCCCCTGACGTCCTTCCCAGGGGAATTGTCTCGATCATTTTTTTCGTGTACTCTGGCGGGAGAGCACTTTCCACGCTCCCGGGTGCGAACCCCGGCACCACCGTATTGACCCGAATACCAAAGGGAGCCAGCTCTAGCGCAAAGCTTTTACTTAACATCTCTAATCCTGCTTTTGAGGTGGAGTAGTGGCCATGGCCCACTTTAGCGCGAAAAGCAGCGCCAGAAGAGATGTTCACAATGGACCCTTTAATTTTGTTGTCAATCATCATCCGGGCCACTTCTTTGGTCAGTAAAAACGGCGTCCGTAAATTTATGCCCAGCACATGATCCCACGACTCCACAGTCATCGAAAGCAAGGCTTGCATAGGGTACAATCCGGCATTGTTGACTAAGACGTCTACCCCTCCCCAATACTGCTCCACGGCCCGGGATAACTTCAGGATTTCATCTGTATCGGATAAGTCTGCACAAAAATATTGGGCCTCCGCGGCACCTCTCGCCATGGCCACCTCACCCACATCTGACGCGGCTTCCTGTCCTGTCAGATAGAGCCTAGCCCCTTCCGCCGCAAAAGCCTGAATAATGCGGCGTCCTACAATGCCCGTAGCACCGGTGATCAGCACCCGAGATCCGCCCAACGCTATATTCATCGTTTTCCTTCCTCCTCGTATAATATCTGTCACGTTAGATAGTTTTCTCATCGTGAAGCCGCGGGTCCAGACGTTGTTGGACGTAATCCCCGATGCGGTTAAAGGAAAGTACGACTAAAAAGACCGCCAACCCGGGAAACATCATTAACCACCACGCTTGTGTAATGTAATCTTGAGCGGACGAAAGCATATTGCCCCAACTCGGTGCGGGAGGCTGAATGCCCAAACCTAAAAATGAAAGAGCGGCTTCGTACATGATCATCGTCCCAATTTCCAGCGTCGCCATAACAATGAGGGGCGACAGCACATTAGGAAATACATCGCGCCACATAACCCGGAAATTGGAGGCCCCTAATGACCGCGCCGCCTGGATGTATTCCGCTTCCCGCACTTGCAATGTCGCTCCATAAGCCACGCGCGTGTAAACAGGCCACCGTGTCGTTCCTAAGACTAGGATGGTAGAGCCTAGACCGGGTCCAATAACCGTCACGATCAAAATCGCTAAGAGCAAAAAGGGAATCGAGAGCACAATGTCGGCCAGTCTCATCAATATCATGGCGATTGGCCCGCCAAAGTACCCCGACACGATGCCAAATAGCGTGCCAATAAATCCTGACATTAACACGGACGAAATCGCTACAACAAAGGATACCCGGGCTCCCCAAATAAGACGACTCAGTTCATCACGCCCTAATGTATCCGTACCCAGCCAATAGAGGTGGCCGTTGACACGAGTTCCTGGCGGCAGGAGCCGCACCAAAAGATTACCGTGTAACGGGTTATC
>JAJYHT010000025.1 GCA_021784595.1 Bacillota bacterium
GAATTGAACACGGAACCAGACCAGGCCTTGGAATCAGCGCAGGAAGTGCTATCGCGATTTCGGGTATTTTCTTTAGCTGAGAGTTTAGGAGGCGTAGAGTCGTTGGTTGGCCACCCGGCCACCATGACACATGCCGCGATTCCGCGGGACATTCGGCAAGCGCGCGGCATTCGCGATGGACTGATCCGGTTGTCGGTTGGCATTGAAGATGAAATGGATTTGTTGAGCGACCTGCAATACGCATTGGGAGGAGAGGGTTGACATGTCTGGGCGGGAGGCAGTGGATCCGTGGCATGTGCTAGGCGTGCGACCGGGCGCGTCTTCCGAAGAAGTGCGCCGGGCCTACTTGAAAATGGTTCGCTTGCATCATCCTGACTTATATGGAAGCGACGAAGGTTTGCGCCGAGGCCATGAGCAGGTCATGAAAGAAATCAATGCGGCTTACTCTCAAATTAATCAGCTACCGGGGGCTCGTCGTCCTACATACACAGCACGCCAGCATGCGTCTGCCATGGCGACCCATTGTCAAGAACATGGACGGTGGGTCGCCATCTATTGCACTTACTGTGGCCGGGCGCTCTGTAGCCGGTGCGACCCGAGTTTAAGCGGCGTTTGCCGCGACCATCGCAAAATGCACTAAACCCAGGAGGAGATTATTGGTGGATCGGTATGGACTATTCATCAACGGGCAAGAGGAAGCTTCGGCAGCACACTATATTGTGATGCATAAATATCGCCAGGAACCGTTGGCCGAAGTCGCAGAGGCTTCGCAAAAAGATCTGGATTATGCAGTAGAGTCCGCCGCCCTCGCAATTCTTAAGCCGTGGCCGGTATTTGAAAGGTATCGTGCGCTGGAACGTGCGGCGGATTTGTTGGGACAACAAGCGGAGGCTTTTGCGCGGATCATTGCGCAAGAAGCGGGCAAACCGCTAAAGGATGCACGCGTCGAGGTGGCTCGCGGTCAACAAACGCTGCGCTACTCAGCTCTTGCGGCACGCACTTTAAAAGGATCAGAAATACCTATTGCGGCAAATCCAGGTTCGGAAACTCGGATGGCTTTTACGATTAGAAAACCCTACGGTGTAACCTTGGCCATTACCCCCTTCAATTTCCCTTTGAACTTAGTGCTTCATAAGGTTGGGCCGGCTCTGGCAGCCGGCAACCCGGTGGTGTTGAAGCCGGCGCCCGCGGCGCCCATTACCTCTTTGCATTTGGCTCGCGTTCTTCATGCCGCCGGAGTACCCGCGGGATGGATCAATGTGGTAACGGGTCAAGGTCCCGAAATCGGAGAACGCTTGGTGCAGGATTCGCGGGTTAAGCTAATCACCTTTACGGGGTCGGCGGCCGTGGGACAAATCATCCGTGCCCAAGCTGGTTTGCGGCCAGTTCTGTTGGAGCTCGGCAACAACTCGGCCAACATTGTCCATGAAGATGCCGATATTGAATTGGCGGCCAAAACTTTAGCAGCTAGGGCGTATGGATATGCGGGACAAGTTTGCATTGCAGTGCAGCGTATTTACGTGCAGCAAAAGGTGTGGGAACCTTTTCGCCAAGCCATGGTGCAGGCTACTGGAAAATTGGTGGTGGGTGATCCAGAGGATCCGGCCACAGATGTAGGCCCGATGATTAATGAGGCTGCCGCTCAGCGTGCGGATCTGTGGTATCACGAGGCGGTCACCGCGGGCGCGCGTCCCATTGTTTCAGGCGCTCGGCATGGCGTCATGATGCCGCCCATCTTGTTGGAACAGGTGGCACCATCAATGCGTGTGATGTCGGAGGAAGTATTTGCGCCTCTGGCGGGATTGGTGCCCTATCAGGATGTGGATCAAGCATTCGAATGGGCCAATCAAAGTCGGTATGGGCTGCAAGCAGGCATATTCACTAAAAGTTTAACCGTCGCAATGCGCGCAGCTAAACAACTCGAAGTAGGAGGGGTCATGATTAACGACAGTAGCTCGTATCGGGCTGACAACATGCCCTACGGGGGAGTCAAGGACTCAGGCATCGGACGGGAAGGCCCAGAGTTTGCCGTTGAAGAGATGACTTATCCGACCGTGATTGTCTTGAACTTGTAGGAGCTGGCCATGTGGATGGTATTCGATGTGGAAACGGTGCCCGATGCGGACGCGGGACGCCGCCGGCTTAATTTAGATCCAAATGTTCCAGACTCTGAGGTGCGCTCTTTGATGATTCAGCATCGGATTGAGGAAACGGGTGGCAGCAGCTTCATGAAGCCCGCATTTCACCAAGTGGTCGCTATCGCCGCGGCGTTAATTGATGACAATGGCTCGTTGCGAAGGCTCACTGCCTTGGGCGATTTACATGCCTCTGAAAAGGAATTAGTATCTGAGTTTTTTCGCGTGATAGCCGACGCTCGTCCCCGCCTGGTGGGTTGGAACACGGGCGGCTTCGATTTGCCCACCCTCATATTGCGGGGCATGCGCCATGGTGTCACCGCCCGGGCCTTTTATCAAGTAGGCGAGCCCTATCACGGATATCGAAAGCGATTCGATGAGGAATCCCACATCGATTTGATGGACGTGTTGAGCGGATATGGAGCAACAGCGCGGTTATCGCTCGACGAAATGGCATCTGTGCTCAAAGTCCCGGGCAAGCTCGAAGTGACCGGGAATGATGTCTTGAGTTTGCATGAGGAGGGCAAGATTAAGGATATTCGCGCCTATTGCGAGCTCGATGTTTTAACCACATCGTTGATATTCGCCCTGTATGCGACGCATCGCGGGTGGTTTGACGAGGAACGACAGGGGACGTTTTACCATAGCGTGCGTCAATTTTTAGATCAACATGCGGACCCGCATTGGCAAAAGTTTTTATCTTCTTGGACTCACTTGAATCGGGGTGCCTATGAATGACACGACGTTTGGCCTGATGCGGCAGGTCGATGACTTGTTGCACCACCGCTTTGGACTGCGCGCATTTCGCACCCCGCAAAAGGAAATTATCCTTAAGGCGTTGGGCGGGGAGTCCCAATTGGCCATCTTGCCTACGGGATCCGGCAAATCCCTCTGCTACCAACTGCCGAGCTTGTTGTTGCCCCATCCTACGATAGTCATCTCGCCGTTGATTGCACTTATGAAGGATCAGGTTGATAGTTTGGCCGCCAAAGGCATTAGCGCGCATGCCTTGACCGGTAGTTTATCCACCACTGAACAGCAGCAAATATTGGACGATTGGGCCTGTCATGCGGTGCCCCTCATTTATCTGGCGCCTGAACGGCTGTCGCATCCGCTGGTGATTGCGGGACTGCGACGCGGTCTAAAAATTAGTTTATTGGTTGTTGATGAAGCGCACTGCATATCGGAATGGGGGCACGATTTTCGGCCGGACTACCGTCGTATTCGAGAATTTCGAGAGTTGGCTGACAATCCTCCGGTCATGGCTTTGACTGCTACCGCGCCTGCACGGGTGCGTCGCGACATCGTGTATCAGTTGGGAACCCCGCAATCTCCCTTGGTGACACACGAAACATCGGTGGATCGGCCTAATCTACACTTGGGTGTCCGAATTGCGGTCTCGTCGCGAGAGCAACGCCGATTAATGACAGAAGCCATTGAAGACAATCCGCATCCCACCATTGTCTATGCGGGAACACGACGGCAGGCCGAAGAATGGGGAGAATGGCTCAGGGGCAGTCAGTCGCGCAGGGTTCGAGTCTATCATGCTGGCCTTGGCCCACAAGTCAGGAAAGATGTGCAAGAGGGCTTTACGGCGGGAACGATTCCCATTGTGGTCGCAACTACGGCATTTGGGATGGGGATTAACCGCAGCGATGTAGGACTGGTGATCCATGTTGCAGTGCCCGAATCGCTCGCCTCTTACTATCAGGAAGTTGGACGAGCTGGACGTGATGGATTGCCGGCCAAGGCGCGCATGATTATCCGGTACCGTGATTTCGAACAGCGGGAAATGCGGCTCAGAAGTTCTGAGCCGGACCCTGCCCACATAATGCGCATGGTATCCGCTATGGCAGAGCTCCCTGTCAATCGCCAAGTAAGGTGGGAACTCGACGATGAAGAAATGCTGGGACCGATTGTGCTGGCCGCGCTGCATGATATGCAAATGGTGAAGGTGGGAGACAAATCAGGTCGTGCAATTGCTGTGACCAGAAAGGCAGATTTTGATGCCTTGACAGTGCCCTCGATTGTGCACAGACTGCGGCAGCAACATCAATATCGGATGGAACAGTTTCGCTTCATGAAAGAGTATGTGTTTAGCGAGATGTGTCGGCGACAAGTAATCGGGCAGTACTTTGGGCAAACACTCTTACCCGCGCCCGATGTTTGTTGCGACATTTGCGACGGTCGCCAGCACCCGCAGTTGAGAAACACGGTCCCTGACTGGTCTGTGGTTACAGAACTGCGCCAATGGCGTGCGGAGGTCGCCAGACAGACTGGTGTCGCACCTTACATTGTGTTAACCGACAAGGCAATTCAATCCATGGCCTTGGCATTGCCTAAAACGCTCGATGATCTTCAATTATGTCCGGGCATTGGTCCAGTTAAACGAGACCGTTACGGTGCCCAATTGCTGGAGATCTTGCGGCCATTTGCCGTTCAGAGACCGATGGCAGGGGATGCCAGCGAAGTTCTGCAAACCCCCAAAACGTTGGCTATTGCTATGTTTCGGGAAGGCATTCCAATATCTGAAGTGCAACGGCGCATTGATCGCGCTCATACTACCGTAATGGGCTATCTGACAGAGTGGATCGATACCCGCAGCGCCGAAGAGTGGGCTCATTATGTATTCCGGATGATGCCCGCTGACTCTTACCGGCAGATTGCCGAAGTCTTTGGACGGATCGGTGCCGACCGCTTACGTCCAGTGTATGACGGGCTGTCGCAGGCATTCCCCTACGACATGCTGCGAATTGCACAATCTGTGTTTAGAAAAGGCGTGCATCTCTAAAACGGCACGCCATGGATAAGTGGGGTCCCCTATAATGAACTCTTCCGCCACCTAATCCCTTTGGGGTTGGGGTGGGAGTTAGGGACTTGGCCCCAATTTTTTTGGCTCATTGATCCCTGCGCCAAAGCCGTCCACTCGCTTGTCCCCGTGGTAGGAGTCCCCGCCAAACCCGCTGATCTAATTGTCCATGGGATGATACGTGGTTATGGTTCCTGGCATTTTGTGATGCCGCATTCATTTGGACAACATCAAGTCTTTATAGGTCGAGTGAATGATGAGGTTATCCGGAGCGCTCGACGTGGAGCGCAGATGAGTCATTTCTTACCCAATTCTCATGGGTGATATGACAAAATAAGACAATAACTGTAGTTGGCCATCGAATATGCTATATGACGTAAACTTTTGGCGGAGGACTGCAAGGGGGCAGTTAGGGAGGGAACAGCGGGCGGGCACAAGGGAGGATGATCTGGATGCGCTTGGCATCGTTTATCTTCGGTCTTTTTGGAACCCTGACGGGAATTGCCATTACGTTGTTGGAAATTTGGCTAAGACGGTTGAATCCTCTGATATCGCCCCAAACCTCATCGGTTGAGGCTTTGCGCTCATTAGCTTTAATCTGGGCGGTATTAACCTCTTGTACCGCTATGGCTGTTGTGTTCAAGCGCCCTGGACTAGCCGGAGCACTGATCGCTTTGGCTGTAGGTTTAGAGTACTTCGGAAGTCCAGTGTTTTGGATATTCCCGTTGATCTTTTGGATCATCGCGTTTGGTTTCGCCGCAGGCAGTCGACTGTGGTCGCGTGCCCTCCCCACGGTTGCAGAAGATCCTAAAGGATCTTCGCATTTGGGAGATGTGGGCTAGGCGTTAGGGAGCGCGGCCCACTCTAGCCGCCAACCAGACACCGATGCTGATGCTTCCCCCGCTGGCTAAAAGACTGCAGGTGGACCGGTCGATTTGGTGTCGAACTTTTTGATCGGACAAGTAAAAACCTAATAGCCCTCTTGACACATAACGGTGAAATGCGGCATCCGGCAACTTTTTCGATTCATTTAATGCCGTCCGATAAATATGCTGTAAACGTGCGGTGGCGGTCGCGTAATCTTGGTAATAGCTGACGAAATTGAGATCTCCACCTACCAAGTCTTCTTCTCGATCAATAAGGTAATCAAGAAGGATGTGAAGTGACCCAATCCAAGGAAAGTAAAGATTTAATACGAGATTGACGGTTTGCCGGGTTGGAAGCTCTGTCTGCGCTAAGTTCAGCAACGCAAACAATCCGAGCGTGGAACCGGCCGCCGCAGCGAATTCCCACCAGTAAATTCCCCATTGCTCACCGTGTTCTTCACGATACCAGGCTTCCAGGCGAGGGACACGCTCGACTACCGGACCATGTTTGAATACCTGGAGATCGACGTACAGTCGCGCCAGGCGGGATAAGGACTCTGATATCATTGAAAAACCTGGGAACTGCTGCAAACTTTCGTGGCATGCATGAACTAATCGGGAAATATAGCCTCCATCATCTTGATGGGGATGCAGAGCATAGTAGTCTCGAATGGGTGATCCGGGGGACACTGCGTCAAGCAGGGATTGATGCAGCCAACGGAGGTCTTCAGGATCTTGGGAAGGGCCGCGGTCGGTAACGGTGTCCAAATAATCGCAGAGGGTTTGGTAGGGAACTAGAAATTGCATCACATGTCCCGCGGGGTCTCGCGAAGGTGCCCCAAAAACTCCGCCGCCCTCACAATGAAATTGTTTGAAGGTTAAAGAATTCAAGGCTTGATCCCGTAATTCAGGATGCGGGATACGTTCGGCCCAGGAACGGATTTCATTCAAAGAACGTATGACCGCAGGTCGCACCGAGCGAAAATATTCTGTCCCCCATCGCCAAGATCGAAAGAATTCAGTTGCCGTAGACATGTATATGCCTGCCTTTCTACGCATGTTTGCTGCATTTGGTACCGTTCGCCGCTGGATTGCAGGGCCATCGCCTTACGATCGTAACTAGCCTAACACTTTTGGGCATTATTTCATGCTGCAAAACACGGAAAATTGTCCAGGCATCAAGGCTTTTTAAGGTATGATTTCGAATCAACTCATTTAGGGATTATCTCTTAGTCTATGCGTGCACCATCTCGTTATTGTCTGCTTGACGATGTCGGTACGGGTCCGGTTTAGGGTGGGCGACAGCACCCACGCGCTGGTGCAGCAACAGAACAGGACTACTGTCAAACACCTGTTTTCTGTCCTGTCTTGGGGCCCTAGATCACGAGTAATAAGAGAAGGGGAAGCCCCCTTCTCTTTAGTGTCTAAAACCGAGGTCGGAGCGGCGGCGCGCCCAAGTGTGGGCGAGGTCCAAAATCCGGCAGTCCCGACGGATGTTCATCGAGTAATTTCAGAACTTCTTGCACGGCTCTATGCAGTTGGGCATCACGACCCGTGACATAATCCTCTGGAGTATTGTCGACAACAATGTCAGGATCGACGCCATGGTTTTCCACACCCCAGCCCACATCAACAAACCAATACGAAAATTCTGGTTGGGTGGTGATGGTGCCATCGACCAAGGCGTATCTGACATCGATGCCGATAACGCCCCCCCAAGTGCGGGTGCCAATCAAGGGACCAAGATGCATCAGTTGAAAAGCATGACTGAAAATATCGCCATCCGACCCTGCGTTTTGATTGGTCAAGGCGACCACTGGGCCGGCCGGACTTTCGGCCGGATAGGGGGCAGCTTGACCCCAGCGCGGAACATCGTACCCTATCCGTTTGCGACTCAGAGTTTGTAGCAGCAATGGTGAAACATGGCCCCCGCCGTTGTAGCGAATATCGATGATGAGAGCCTCGTGGCTGACTTCGGCCAAATAGGCGCGATAAAATTCGGAAAAGCCGTGGGCGCCCATGTCGGGGATATGCACGTATCCTACGCGTCCCATGGAGGCGTCTTTGACATATTGACGGTTTTTATCGGTCCATTCCCGGTACCGGGCATACATCTCCTGAGATAAGGGCACTATGACTGCGGTGCGCGATTGGGACGGGTCTTGACTGCTTTGAATGGTCAAGGCTACGGGTTCGTCCGCCTTATCTATCAGCCATGCCTGCGGTGGAACTTCAGCACTGACCGGGTGGCCGTCCACAGCCCGGATTAGGTCTCCTGGATGGACGTTCACCCCAGGACTGTGCAACGGAGAATCGCCCTGCTTCTCAAAAGAATCTCCCGACACAATATGGGTAATCCGATATCCATGGTATTTGTCGTCCCACACCATATCGGCCGCCAAGAGGCCAATTCGGTGGCGGGGCTCTGTGGCGTAATCCCCTCCCATCTCGTAGGCGTGGGAGGTTGCCAGCTCTCCTTGCATTTCCCACATGAGATCGGATAGTTCGCCGCGCGTCGCCACCCGGGGCAACAGGGCCAGATAGCGTTGGTATACTTGTTGCCAGTCCACCCCTGACATATTGGCGGACCAGAAGTTATGGCGCATTAGTCGCCAGGCTTCGCGAAGCATTTGCGTCCACTCGGCGCCCCGGTCTATTCGCAATGTGATGCGGTCCAAATTTACCAGACCGCTGTCACGCCCGGGCTTGGTTTCTTTGGGATCTATCTTTTGGTCGCTCTTTAATATCCGCAGTCGGGTGCCTTGACGAACAGTGAGAATGGTGTGGTCGGCATTGATCCCAAAGTTCGAGACTTTCTCGGCGACCACTTCGGATTTAAGAGTATCGAGATGAAATCCATGCAAGGTGGCCTTGCCTTCCGGATCAGATCCAAAAATGTCATGCGACAGGCGTCCTTCTGGTTCTACCGTGGTCCAAAATACCCTGTCGGCCGAAGCGGCCAACTCCATATATTGGCCTTCATCAACGGGAAATGCCAAGATACGGTTTTGAATGCCATCGAGGTCGATTTCTATCGGTTGGGGACTGTCGGACGGCTCTGTTGACTCGTGCGCTTTGGGAGACTCGATAAGGGGTTTGGGTTGGAGCAAAAACGGCGAGGTTAGAGTGTTCTGCAAGGGGATGACATAAGGCTTGCCACCTTTGACAAAACCATAGTCAAACCGCAGGGTGTCCATCACGGGGTTAAAGGTTCGGTAAGAGAGGAAATAGAGGTAGCGGCCCTTAGGGTCAAATACCGGATCCGCATCGATAAATTTTGGTGCGGTGACTTCGTAAGAGAGATTGTCCGATAAATTGTATAGTTTAATACAGCTCGTACGGTCCGACATAGGGAACCCGTAGGCCAGCCACCGGCTGTCGGGAGACCAGTCGAGTCCAGTAATGCGTGATTGCGGAGAGGTATCCACGTGCTTAAGGGTATAGGCCTTAAGGTCGGCAATCCATAGTTCCAACCGTTGATTGGTCAACGCAGCAAACTGTCCATCGGGGGAAACTTTGAGAGATATCGGATGCCCAATATCGTAACCAACATAGTAGACAGGGGGGCGGTCACCATCAAGATATTGAATTTCTAGTCGTTCTTCACCCCCATCATCGGAAACCGCCACCATACCTGCATCATCGGGAAGCCAAGTAGACAAACGATAACGGACCCCATCCGGAGCACCAATCTGGTGAGTTGGGCCAGCCCATGGCCCCATTACAAACAACTTGCCACGGGTAGTGACGGCCACGGCAGAGCCATCGCGGTTAACCGCCGCTTCGGTAACAAACTTGGCGGATTCCGCATAGAGAGGCTCCCGCTGGGAACGTTGGCTGTGGTAGTCCACCGCAATACGGGTGCTCTCGCCCAGTTCGGGATCAAATACAAAGAGATCGGCACCGGCATGATACACAATCCGGTGTCCATCGGTTTTTGCATTGCGGGCATAATAGGTGTCGTGGTCCGTGTGGCGTTTCAAATCAGAACCATTGGGCGTCATGGAATAAAGGTTGCCGTAGCCTTCATGGTCGCTTAAAAAGTAGATGCGTTGGGAAAGCCACATCGGAGACGCCAAGTTGCCATCAACCCCATCGTAGCGAATAAAATGGCCGGTTCCTTGCGCATCAATCCATAGTTGGCCTGCGGTGCCGCCGCGATAGCGCTTCCACAGAGCAGGGTCTGAGGTATAGCGCCCTAGCACTATGCCGCCATGAGGGCCGAAAGCAATACTTTGCGCTGGGCCATAGGGCAAGAGCCGAGGAGTGCCAGCCCCAGTGGGACTGATCGCATACAATTGAAACCAAGACCGGAAGGGGTTGCCATAATTGGTTGCGGCAATGACTTCACCCTCAGGAGAGAATCCGGCCACGACAGAATTAGCCCCCCAATATGTTAGACGCGTTGCCGCACCCCCTGGTGCAGGCATTATGTAGATTTCTGTGTCGCCTTCTTCACGTCCTGTGTATGCTAAATATTGCCCATCGAGGGAAATCCAGGGACGAATTGCTGAGCCCCAGCCCGAAGTAATGCGGCGGGCTGGGCCGCCTCGTCTGTCGACTTGCCAAATATCGTCTTCAGACACAAAAACCACGGTATCACCCGCGATTGAGGGGGAACGATAATATCCATCTATAGCCATTTGTTTGCCTCCTATTGGCGCGTGACTTCCGCTAACCAATCTTTAATATCCTGCAAAATCACTGTTGTGATACAAACTTGAAGCTCCAACGCCATTGAAGGCACTTGGGGTTTTTGCACTACTTGTTGCGGGAGATAGGGCAAGTGAAGGAAGCCAGCGGGAATGTGCGGAGCATGATGTCTTAACAAATAGAACGCCTGATTGCACATGAAAAGTCCTGCCGTAGACGACAACGCGATAGGCAGGGTCCGATCTTGTACGGTTTTATGCAATCGCAAGATGGGCAAAGAAGTAAAATATGCATCAGGTCCTCCTGGAACAATGGGTGTTGCTTGATGTTGTTGCCCCCGGTTGTCTGGCATGCGGCTATGGACAAGGTTGACTCCTATCCATTCCAACGAGGGAACGGTGCGTCCCTCGGCTTGCCCTAGCGCCAGAACAGCATCCGGGCGGATCTCCAGGAGCAGTTTAGGTATCAGGAATTCCACATCAACCTTGCTCGTGGGGATTTCTTTCACCACCACATCGTGCAATATCTCATCGGGCAGGTTGCGAAGGACCTCTTGAGAGCTATTCATGGTGTCCTGACCAAAGGGGTCAAAGTGGGTGACTAGAAGCATGGCCTAATCCTCTCAACGGGCGCAGTCCAGAATGGTTGCGCTCGTAGCGCGCACCAGATCAGAACTTTTGAGCCACAGCTCAAAGCCGCGTTGCCCGGCGGATACGCCGGCATGTTCATTTTCTAGTATGCTTTGGTGACAAAATACCGGGACAGGTCGGCGCGGGTTAATGGGTGACACAGATCCCCGCAGATACCCGGTAATACGCTGAATGTCTTCAGGATCCGCCATTTCTACCCGACGGCAATCCATAGCTGCGGCACACTTTTTTTCACTGAGCTGTTCGGTCCCCGGCATTAAAACGATGGCAAAACCGTTGTCTCCGTGAATCAGCAGTGTTTTAAACACGCGATCGAGTGGCAATCGACATTTGAGAGCCACTTCTTGAGCCGTTTTTTCAACCTCATCATATTCCAGCACCTGATACGGAACACCATGACGATCCAACCACAACAACGCACGACTCTTCATGTCGACGCCACTCCTTACTGATAACCTGCTTACCAGTATAAGGAAGAGTGAGGCGAAGAGCAATCATATCACGCAGATGCTGACCAAGCAGGAGGAGTTTGCAGGATAAGATCGCGGGGAATCCATGGGTCTAAATCCATGACATACGAGCAATAAGGGTAGTGGTCGCAAATCAAATAGTCGTCCTGTGATACGCGATTTTCCATTAGACGTAGATTATTGCACCGACATTTGGGACAAATCATAATCGTAATCATAGGCCAGGTACCCTCCAGGTGCATCTTATTTGTTCCTATTTAACTGCATAAATGTTGCAAGGTTGTTTCAGTAAGATGAGAAAATGATGAAAAAAGAAAGATGGTAGAATGTAACCATCTATCAGAACAAAGAGGGGGATGCCAGAGGTGAGTACACAAACGAGGGACAGACCCGGAGTGATCGCCCCTCCCCCTTTAATTTATATTGGGGCTATTGTCCTCGGGGCTATCTTAGAGTGGCTGCTGCCAATCCGCCTAGCAGTTTTGACCACCATGACAAGTCGAGGATTCGGCACGGTGCTGGTAATAGCTTCGGGGCTGTTGTCGATATGGGGCTTACGGGTTATGCAACAAGCAGGAACGCAAGTCGATCCTAGCCAACCAACGTCAGCTATCGTAAAATCGGGTCCATTTCGCTTTTCGAGAAATCCTTTGTACCTGGCCTTGACAATTTTTCAGTTGGGAATAGGATTTGTGTTTGGCTGGCCATGGGTATGGGTCACACTGGTGTTTACGTTATGGCTGATGAAATATGGTGTTATTGACCGGGAGGAACGGTATTTAGAGAAAAAATTCGGTCAGGAGTACATAGATTATAAATCTAGGGTGCGCCGGTGGATTTAGAGTTGTGATAGGGCCGTTCAATAACGTGATCTGCACTCGGGATATCATGATAGCAAATGGCGCCAAGCCCGATTAGCTGCTGATGCGCAGGGGGGCGAAAGCTCACAGGGTCGGGTACGAAAACTGGACTGCGGCAATAATCTCGATAGTTGCCGCTTTGGTCCCCCGCTATTCGGCGTCTATGGATCTTGATGTGCATACATTGGACATTGGACGCACGGCTGTCGTGGAAGCGGCCAGAGTATGACACCCTAGCAAAGGCCTGCGCTAACACGTCGGATCTTGTTGCTACACACATTTTTGGTTCTCTCTCGCTTTGCTTGGTGAGAGACAAAGAACAACGGTCCTCCAATTCAACTGGTTTGTGAAGGACCGTTGTTCTTTGTCTGCCACACGGCAGAACGACTTACCATCCACTGCCGCTGCTGCTGGAACTGCTAGTGCTAGTGGAGGTGGCGGGGCCAGTATTCGCATTAGAAGCCAATTGAGGGGTTGCTACATACCACTTTCCATAAAGGCCTTCCCCGTTCGCCTGGTGAGGAGTGGTATCGCCCGTGTAGGTGTAAAGAGGATGTCCATTATACGTGACTTGATTGCCGTTGCCGTCATGGATGACTGCTAACGAGCCGGTCACGGCAGATGACCCATGAATCGCCTGACCGCTTGCCAGCAGAGGTGGCCATATTTGGCTACACCCCCCGGTGCATTGACTGGCGGTGGGAGAATCCGGCGTGAAATAGTAGAGCGTCATACCGCTTTTAGTCGCCAGGACAGTCTCTGACGCTCCCTGAACTTGAGCCGTATTAGTGGTGACCGTAATGGTCTGCTTTGCGTTCGTTGCAACAGAGGTCGTGGTGGGCGCCGCGCTGCTGCCGCAGCCAGATAACACTGCTACTAGCCCAAGAGGCACTACATAGTGCATCCAGAGCGTTGGGCGTTTCATATCCCTATCCCTCCTTAAAACAGCCGCAAGAATTAAGTGAGTTTGCAATAACCTACGCTAGCCTACATAGTAGCCCTTACGGAATATTTTGACAACACAGCAAAATTAGGTATCGGCGGCTTCGATGCGGCGCGCTGGCCGATGATGTACGCGCGGGGTTGGGGACCTTCTGAAAATTGTGTCAGGTATCTAACCTAATCTAACATCACTAATTAATATATAAAAAATATCTAACATTGCGAGGCGTTCTATATTGATTTTTCTAACATTCTATCTTAATATATTGGGAAGCTGGATAAAAATACAGTGAAGTGAATGCAGGCGGCTGAAGTGTGAGTGTGCGCAAATGAAAGGAGAGCAATCCATGTTCATACCGGATCCAAAGTATCTGAACCCTGGAGACAACGCTTGGCAAATGACAGCCGCCACGTTTGTCGGACTGCAGACCATTCCCGGATTAGCTATTTTGTACGGGGGATTGGTAAAAAAGAAGTGGGCAATTAATTCGTCTTTAATGGTAGTTTATGCATTTTCGTCCGTGTTAGTGGTATGGATGCTGTTTGGCTATAGTATGGGGTTTGGAAATCCGTTAAAATTGGGTCCGGGAATTTTGAGTGGAATTGTTGGCATTCCGGCGCCAGTGCTGTCGGGACTATATCTGCAAAGTCAGGCGCACGTCCCGCTGCTGCAAGGCGCGATGCCGGCGTTTAGGTTTCCTTCCGCGTCATTAATTTATTTTCAATTTGTGTTCGCTGCCATCACTCCCGCAATTTTGGCGGGAGGTGTGTTGGGCCGCATGAATTTTAAGGCATGGATGTTATTCGTACCCATATGGTCTGCTCTGGTATACAGTGTCAACGCCTTTATGCTATGGGGCGGCGGATGGTTGGCGCAGTTAGGCGCAGTGGACTACAGTGGAGGTTATGTAATCCATGTCGCTGCTGGGGTGTCAGGGTTCGTGGCTGCAATGGTCGTCGGACCGCGAATTAAGGAGGATCAAAAGGATTTTCGGCCTAATAACTTACTGTTAGCCCTTGCGGGAGCAGGAATTCTGTGGATCGGATGGAATGGCTTTAACGGAGGCGACCCGTATTTTGCTAACGCCGATGCCTCGCTTGCGGTGCTCAATACAAACTTCGCCACTGTGGTAGCCTTATTGACTTGGTTGGTGATGGACTACTGGATCTTAAAGAAGCCAACCCTGGGCGGCTCCATTAACGGCATGGTTTGTGGTTTGGTCGCGATTACGCCGGCTGCGGGCTATGTCAATGGTTATGGAGCACTGGCGATTGGCGTGGCCGCCGCCGCAATTCCGTGGTACACCATGAATCGATTGGGTAAAAAGCGATTCTTCAAGAAAGCCGATGACACCCTCGGGGTCATTCATACGCACGCTATCGCTGGTGCTATCGGAGGATTGATGACGGGAATATTTGCCGATCCTAAACTACTGGAGTACGTGGGCGTCAAGGGACCGGGGGTTTCGGTGACTGGGTGGCTTTACGGCAATCCTCATCAGTTTTTCGTGCAACTTTTCGCCTTGCTGGTGATTGTGGGATACGATGGATTAGCGACCTGGGGGATCTTGAAACTAGTAGGACTCTTGGTGCCACTTCGTGCCATGGATCATCATTTAACTCATGGAGATCTGGCTATTCACGGGGAACGTGCGCATGAACTGTCCTCGGATGATGATTTTATAGAACCGTCCGCAGTCGGGGATTTGGCCTAAGCACAACTTGGCAAGATGAAGAACCACCGGCGCGGGATGGTCTCGGGCCGGTGGTTTTCGTACGGGTGATAGAGCAGGTCCCAACCGGCATTGTGAGCGAATCCTGCCGGGACATTCACCTCCGTAAGCTCGCTGTCGATGATATCAAACGCCTTGCTGCAAAAGACGGTAGATGTCCCCACGATTCCCGATGGCGATAATGAGGATGAGCAACTCTTCCTGCTCAATGAAAAACCCCGCCGGAAGTCACAAAACGCAACCGCAACAGCGTATCATGTGCGAGAGGGTCCTTCGCCATTCTACATTTTTGAGCTTTTGGGTGGCGACGCCCTTATGCGCACTAAGAGCGAATCGAATTCTTCCCCGGGCGTTTGTCTTACGGACTTTGCTAATTGGTTTTCTTCCTACACGGGTCGTTCACATTGCAGAGCCAAAAGATTGCCCTCGGGGTCGTGAAAGAATGACATCCAGACTGCCGCCTTGCCGAGATCGCCGATGTGGTGTGGGAGGTCGTCAAACACCACGCCACGAGCTGCGAGGTGGCGAACGGCTTCATCGATATCCGCCACGTCGAAGTAGGGGACCGATCCTGGATGGTCGAACTTGCTTCGGGGATTTCGATGAGTAGACGGGTCTCCTGCATGTGGAAAAAGGCCATGTGTGCGTTGCTCCAGATATACGGAAGGCCAAGAAGGTCGCGATAAAATCCAATGGCACGATCGAGGTCACGCACGGAAAGGGCGACTTGCCCAAGCTTGCGGATTAATCCTGACATGGTTGGTAGCTCTTTTTCGACACCAGGTATTAGGGTACGACCGGCGGTGCCGCGAAGTCTTCATCAAAATCACTTAAATGTCCCCGTGTCGTGCGTCATCCGGGAAAAATGACGTAAAACTCTTGGAGAACTTGGGTACTCAGACATCCGCAACGACTAGCCGATCAGCTCTCTAACAAGATTTGCGCCCGTACCCGTTTTTCTGGTGGCGCGGTGGTGTCAGGGGCATACAGCAAGATATGGGTGTCGCAAAACTCAATGTCACTCATGGAGTTGTTCCCGCGTCAGGCGCCCCGATTCTAGATGAAGCGGAAGACCTTCTCGCATATAGGTCAAGCAGTATGCGCCATCTCATACGCAGCGGTCGAACCGTCCGTCACACGGTCGAGGTACCGCCACGTCCTCCAGCGTATCTTCAGGCAAACTCGCAATACGGCGAACTAAGTCATGCCGTAGGACCAATGGAGGCGCACCTGCTCTGGATCGTCTGTCTATCTTGATTATACCCGTCATGTCAGAGGTCTCACAGCCCAACGCGTTATATTGGCCAAGTATTATGCTAAGTCATTCCCGGCCCGTTAATCCCATAAGGATTGCTATCCTCGGATTCGCAACGTCGGCCAAATAGGCGCCCGCATCAATCACATAATCCGGATACCCATAAAATCACGTTTGGCTATGGCATTGAACCAGATTATTGGATGGCAACCCTTACGATTGCCACAACCAAGGGACCGTGTCTAGATGTTCTAGTTGAAGAATGCGTTGGATTGCGGGGTCCACGACATGGGGCGGACAGTCTCCAAAGTGTGCGATACGGAGGGCCTTTTCGCGGATTTGATCGCGTGACAAAAAATTATCGGGGTCGCCTAACGGAGCGTCAATGTGACCTTTTACCACGGAACCCTCCGTCGTTTTCACAGTGACTTTGCCGATCCAGCGTTCAGGGTAGGCTGCCTCGACTTCCGCATCCTCCACCATTGTGACACGTTCCATGAATGCCCTGATCTGCGGATCATGCAAGCTTACGTCATTAAAGTCGTCAATGCTGGCGTGACCACGCAACGCGATCAAACTTAGTACGAATGGCATGGAAAATTTGGCCTGGTGTGGTGTCGCCGCCGCGCGAGCGGGACCTAGCACGTCGATAGCGGCCCGATGGACATGCGCCGTCACGGCCTCAATGCTCTGGGGTTGAATGTTATAGGTCTTGATCACATGATGCAAGGCATCGGCAGATGGATGCGTGTGACGACAAGATGCATGCCATTTCAAAGACGTCTCTAAAATTGCCCATCGTTCGCCTAAACCGTGAATCAACGCGTCAGGGTGGACGTTGGAAGACATACCGCGTCCCATGGCTTGCTCACCTTCTAAAATTTGACGGGCGGCCGTGAGTCCCCAATCGGCAGCGTAAGCGGCGAGAAGACCGTCACTTGCTGCTTTGGCCGTATGCAGTTGTTTGGAGTCCGCAGCATCGCGTAAAAATTCCCATAGCCCAGCGGCTTGGGTGCCTGCCGAGCCGACGGCTTGGCGAAAGCCTTCCGCATTGAGCTGGAGTATGCGCGCGCCCGCAGCTGCCGATGCCAACGTGCCAGCAGTCCCTGTGGTGTGAAAGGTTTTGTAGTGGCTTTGACCGAGGAATCGACCGATGCGAACACCCACTTCATATCCCACGACAATGCTGAGGAGCAAGGTAGAACCGCTGGCACCCTGTGCTTGTGCCATGGCTAAGGCGGAAGGAATGACCACGGTGCCCGGATGAAACACGGCCCCGTTATGCACGTCGTCTTGTTCCACGACGTGTGAGGCCGCCCCATTGACCAGGGCCGCGAAAAAGGGACTCGTCCCGCGAAATTGGCCGGTGACCGTCTGGCTAGCCCCGCTAGTGGGGCCCATCGTGTTCGCAAAGCGTTCGAACACGTGCACGGCTCGGGATGACCGTCCCGCTAATGCGGCTCCCATCCAGTCTATGAGGAGGTCCTGGGTCCGTTCAATGACGGGCTGGGGAATCGCATCGTACGTCAACTGGCTACAAAACGCAATCAACTGATCGGTCGCTTCTCCTGGTTGCATCATACGTCCTCCTTTGTCATCGGGTGCTGCTTTGCGGTCTCAAGGATACGTCGCGCCCGTTCGAGTACTGGGCGGTCCACCATTTCTCCGCCAATCCGCACGGCTCCGGCTTGCTCTGACTGCGTCACAATCTGCTCGGCCCACTGTCGTTCCGCATCGGAAGGCATGAATATGCGGTTTACGGGCGCAATCTGTTGGGGATGAATAATCAACCGGCCTTGAAATCCCATGGTTCGTCCCCGCTGTGTGGACAAAGTGAATTGGTCCTTGTCGTCAAGGTAGGGAAAAACTGTGTCGATTGGACCGGGCCAGTTCCACGCTCGAGAGACCCACGGCAAGAGGGTCCGGGGTCCGAGCAGCTCGAGTTCTTCGGGGGTAGCTTGCGCACCAATGTCGTTGAGATAGTCCAAGCTTCCGAAGGCCAGTCGGATAGGATCGCCGAAGAGATGCCAAGGGGTGGCGGCATGGCTCAGATCCCACAAGCCGCGGGCCGATTCGATGATGAAGACCCATTCGCGATGCGAAAGGTCGGACGGGATTTGACGGTGTAATTGTTCGAGCCGTGTTTGGTCCATCTTGGGGACGACCCAACGCTGATGAGGCCATAAAGCCGACAAATCCTCGAGATCATTGATACGAATCCAAGGCACCCTGTCTCCTGGCACCTCAGCGAGTAAGCGCAAAAGTGTGTCCCGGGCTTGATCTTTATGGGAGACGGGCACGGCGTCCTCAAGATCCCAAATGACTTGGTCTGCATTGCTGTGTAACGCTTTGAGGCAGCGATCCGCAACGTCTCCGGGCGCAAATAACCAAGAACGATAACGCTCCATGGATGTGGATCACTCCTCCCGCGGTGGTGATCCGGCGAGGTGGGGGCGTGGTATTTCGGGGCCTTTCCCTCGTTTATAAACCATAATCGTGCGTTTGAAGCGTATCACCACGGTTCCATCTTGGTTGAATCCGGTGGTTTTGACTTGGACAATGCCGACATTGTCCCGAGACTGCGACTCCCGTTTATTTAGTACTTCTGACTGTGAGTAAATGGTGTCCCCTTCAAATACTGGATGGGGGAGCACCACTTCATCCCATCCCAAATTGGCGAATACATTTTGCGAGATATCGGTGACGCTTTGACCCGTTACTAAAGCCAACGTAAAAGTAGAGTCGACCAGCGGCTGGCCAAAACTGGTTTGGTGCGCATAAAAGTGATCGAAATGCACTGGTGCGGTGTTTTGCGTCAACAACGTGAACCAAATATTGTCCGCTCCAATAATTGTGCGGCCTAAAGGGTGACGGTACACGTCCCCGACTTCAAAATCCTCGTAAAACCTGCCACGCCAGCCTTCGTGGATCATGGCTTACCCTCCTTGTCCATCTCGGGGAGCTTGCACTGCTCCGATGTACCGATTAAATGATTTTGAGACGTCGGAACTGCGCGATAGTCTGTGCGCTATACCCGAGCTCTTGGAGCATGGTTTCGGTGTGCTCTCCTAGTTTCGGCACTGGTCCCATTTGAGGCGTGACGCCGCTGACATTGAAGGGCGGCAGCAACGCCTCGATGGGCCCATTTTCCGTCTCCACCGTGCTCCAACGGTGGCGTGCCCGGAGTTGAGGATGGTTCCACATGTCTTCCATCGTGTTGAGTTGGGCGTAGGCAATACCCGCTTGGTCGAGACGCTGCACGACCTGGTCATGGGAGAGTGACGAGAAACACTCCTGAATTTGCGCATCCAACTCATCCCGGTGGGCCACGCGGGACGCATTGTCTCGAAAACGAGCGTCAGTCACCCAGTCGGGCCTAGCCAGCACCTCCTCACAAAAGCGCACCCATTCCCGTTCGTTTTGGATCCCCAAATACACCATGGTCCCATCTCCGACAGGATAGGGACCGTAGGGGGCGATGGTGGCATGAGCGGGCCCGGTACGTGCCGGGGCATGACCGCTGTAGTGACTATAATAGAGCGGATAGCTCATCCATTCTCCTAAGGCTTCTAACATGGAGACCTCGACAATGGTGCCGTGACCCTGTTGGTTGCGGGCCAAAAGAGCGGTTAAAATGCCCGTCAGGGCATACATTCCCGCCGCAATGTCAGCGATCGACACCCCCACTTTGACCGCTTGATTGGGAGTGCCGGTAATCGACAATAAGCCACTTTCGGCCTGGATCAGAAGATCATAGGCTTTCCGATCCCGCAGCGGTCCATCGGACCCAAATCCTGAAATATCACAGCAAATCAGTTCTGGATACTGAGCGTGCAATGCGGCACTGCCGATCCCTAATTTATCAGTGGCCCCGGGCTTTAAGTTTTGTACAAATACATCGGCTTTTTTGAGAAGTTCATGTAAGATCTCTTGCCCTTTGGGTTGGGTCAGGTCTAGGGTCAGACTTTCTTTGCCGCGGTTGATCCACACAAAGTGACTCGACAATCCCTGGACGGAATCATCGTAATAGCGGGCAAAATCCCCAGTGCCGGGTCGTTCAACTTTGATCACCCGGGCTCCCCAATCCGCCAATTGGCGGGTGGTGAAGGGGGCGGCGACTGCCTGTTCCAGGGAGACGACGACGATGTTCTCCAAGGGTAGCATTAATAGGACCTCGGCAATCCTAAGACATGTTCCGCAACATAGGCCAAGATCAGATTTGTTGAAATCGGAGCCACTTGGAATAGTCGCGTCTCGCGAAACTTTCGTTCGATATCGTAGTCTGCAGCAAATCCATAGCCGCCATGCACCTGGATGGCGACATTGGCGGCTTCCCACGAGGCGTCCGCTGCTAATAGTTTCGCCAAATTGGCTTCTTCTCCGCACGATTGTCCCTGGTCAAATCGATGCGCGGATTCAAATCGCATCAAATCTGCAGCGCGGATTTGAGCATAAGCCCGCGCAATAGGAAATTGTACGCCTTGATTTTGCCCAATGGGGCGATCGAACACGACACGGTCTTTCGCATAGCGGGTTGCCTTTTCGATAAAGAATTCTCCGTCGCCGATGCATTCACCGGCAATCAAGATGCGTTCCGCGTTCATCCCGTCCAGAATATAGCGAAACCCTTCGCCTTCCTGGCCAATCAGGTTTTGTTCCGGGACCCAGACGTCATCGAAAAACAGCGCATTGGTTTCGTGATTCATCATGGTGTCAATCGGGGCAACCGTCAAACCGTGTCCGATAGCCTCGTGCAGATTCACTAAAAACACTGAAAGACCCTGCGAGCGGCGGGTGACTTCGGCAATGGGGGTGGTGCGGGCCAATAGCAACAGATAATCCGAATGCTGTACCCGGGAAATAAAAATTTTTTGCCCGCGAATCAGATACCCGTCGTCCTTCCGTCTAGCAGTGGTTTCCAAATGCGTTGTATCGGACCCAGCTCCGGGTTCAGTAACGCCAAATGCTTGCAATCGCAACTCTCCCTGGGCTACCGCTGGCAGCAGCCATTGCTTTTGCTGTGCAGATCCATGGCGCAAGACGGTCCCCATCGTATACATTTGGGCATGACAGGCTGCGGCATTGCCTCCTGCGCGATTGACTTCTTCCAAGATGACCGACGCCTCGGTGATGCCGAGACCCGATCCACCGTATTCTTCGGGGATTAATGCCGCCAAGTAGCCGGCTCTGGTCATGGCCTGCACAAATGCAGCGGGGTATTGGCGTTCATGATCCAAGGTGCGCCAATAAGTGGCAGGAAAGGTGGCGCAAAGGTCTCGGACCCCTTGTCGCAAGTCTTCGAGCAATTCCTTCATCGTATCCTCGACTTCCTTATACTAAAATAGAAACGATACAACTATATCATCATCATGACACAAATTTGATATAATATCAATAATCCAAAACCATCACGAGTGAAGGATGTGTTGACGATCACGCCGTTAGAAAATACCTTGACGAGTGCCCGGGTTGCCCAGGCAATTCGGCACGCCATCTTCATGGGTCAATTGAAACCTGGTTCTAAAATTGCACAAGGCCTGCTGGCGGACCAACTAGGTGTGTCTCGGATGCCGATTCGCGAGGCCTTGGTCCAGCTAGCGGCGGAGGGGCTGGTCACTTTGGAACCCCGCCGCGGCGCCTGGGTGGCTTCGTTATCTTTGGCCACGATTGATGAATCGTACGCCTTGCGGGCTTGGTTGGAGCCCAAAGCGGTGGAACTCTCGGTGCCACGTCTGACGGAGGAGGACCTCCACGGATTGCGACACCATCTAGCGGCGCTGGAATCGGCGGAATCGCACAATGATGGAGATCGGTTTGTCACCGCGAACACCGCATTTCACCAAATTCTGCGGAGTCGCTGTCCCTGGCCCAAACTGCAGGGATTTGTAGACATGCTGTGGAATGGTTTTCCGCCCTTAACTCCGCAATTTGTTACGCAGCAAATGACGCAAGATCGTGCGGAACACGCAAAGTTGCTCCAGGCCGCAGAGGCCCACGACGGCGCTTACGCGGCCGCCACCATGGCGGAACATATTCGGCGCTCCGGCGACCGAGCCCGTGAGCATTTTCGGGGTTTAGGGTGGGTCTCGGAAGAGACGGAGATGATAGCGCCGGAACCAGGAAACCAGCGTTGAGAGTGGTGTCGGTTCACCGCATTACCGATGCGGTCGCGGAGCTGTGCCGGACCGCTAATACTCTGTTGCCGCCGGACGTGTATCGCGCCTTAGCAGCGGCTCGCGCAGAGGAGATATCTCTGGTGGGCCAAATGACCCTCCAGCAGATTCTAGACAACGCGGAGTACGCCGCCCAATCGGGTGTGGCGCTGTGTCAGGATGGCGGTGTGACCTTGGTGTTCCTAGATATTGGGCAAGAGGTGCATCTTGTCGGCGGTCTGCTGGAGGACGCGGTGCAAGAGGGTGTCCGTCGAGGTTATCACACTAGTTATCTACGCGGATCCATCTTAGATCGCCCCTTTGGCGGAAACAATACTGGCGACAACACCCCTGCTATCCTATACCCCAAGATCGTCACAGGGAGTCAGGTGACCGTGACCGTCATGCCCAAGGGCGGCGGCGCCGATAACACCAGTCGTCTAGCGATGTTGACGCCCGCTGGAGGGTTGGATGCAGTGCATGATTTTTTGTTAGAGACCGTTGAAAAAGCGGGACCCGCGAGTTGCCCCCCGCTCATTGTGGGGATTGGACTAGGCGGCTCCTTCGATTACGTGGGCCAATTAGCTAAGCGGGCCTTGTTGCGAGACATTGGCACGCCCAATGCGGATCCTGCTCTCTATGCCTTGGAGCAGCAATGGCTCCGTGACATTAACCAGCTGGGGATCGGCCCACAAGGCTATGGAGGCGCGATGACTGCCTTGGCGGTGCACATTGTCGGCCACGCGCGGCATATCGCCAGTATTCCGGTGGCGGTCAATTTGCAGTGTCATTCGGCTCGAAAAGGTACGGTGGTGCTATGACTGACGTTGTGCATTTAACATGCCCCGTGGTCGACTCACTGCAGTTGCGGAGCTTACGGGCGGGCATGGCAGTTCGATTATCTGGAACGCTTTTGACGGCTCGGGATGCAGCGCACGCGCGTTTGCACCAGTTATTGCAGGCCTCCCAAGCCCTGCCGGTGAATTTGGAGAATCAGGCGCTCTATTATGTAGGACCAGCACCCGCGGCGCCGGGATTGGTGGTTGGCGCTGCGGGTCCTACGACGGCCAGCCGCATGGATCCGTACACCCCGGAATTGCTTGCCCAGGGACTAAAGGTGACTATCGGCAAGGGATATCGGAGTGCAGCGGTCGTCTCCGCGATGGTCCGTCATCAGGCCGTGTATTTGGGGGCTATCGGTGGAATCGGGGCACTCCTCAGCCGAACGATCAAGAACGCACGAGTCTTGGCTTTCGAAGACCTGGGACCCGAAGCGATTTATGAACTGGTGGTGGAAGATTTTCCGGCGCTTGTGCTAGTCGATACCACTGGTCAGGATTATTACCAGATAGGCCAAGACTCTTATCGACGTCGACGTTGATGCCAGTGAAGATGCGGCGACACTATCGTTCATACCTTGGGCGTGTATCGCGTGTCGAGATTGCACTGGTTGGGGACCTGAAATTTTTCCCCGGGACTATGCCAAAGAGGAGGTCAGGAGTGGACATTTTATTGGAGGAACGGTATCACGAGAAACAGACCGTGCTTTTGACGTTAAATCGTCCTGAAGTCTTGAACGCATTCAATTCGGATTTGGGACGGGTATTGAACGCCACACTCGACCATCTTAGGGACGATAAAACGGTACGGGTGTTGGTGATTACCGGCAAGGGACGAGCTTTTAGCACCGGTGGCGATTTGAAAGAACGGAACACCATGACTCCCGACCAATGGGCTGCCCACCATCGTCTGTTGGAGGAAGTCCATCGAAAATTACGCACCTTTCCCAAACCCTATCTCTGCGCGGTTAATGGGATGGCCTTGGGCGGTGGCCTGGAAATGGCTCTCAGTGCAGATTTTTGTTATGCGGCAACAGACGCGTCTTTTGGGTTCCCCGAAGTGGGACGCGGGATCATCCCCGGAGTGGGCGGGACGCAAACCGTGGGGCGGTTTGTGTCCCGGGGGCGCGCACTGGAGTTGCTGTTGACCGGCAAGCCGATCAGTGCCATAGAAGCCTATCACTACGGTCTTGTGAACAAAGTGATCGATTCCGTCCAATTAATCCCGGAGATATTGAAGACCGCCGACATCCTGGCCAAAAATTCGCCATTTGCGGTACAGATGGCAAAGAAAGCGTTTCGGGTCGGTATCGACATGCCGTTGGAGGAGGGGGTCGACATGGCTCTGGAATGTTACAACCGCACTATTGTTCACCCAGACCGGGAAGAAGGGGTGCGCGCTTTTAATGAACGACGTCCTCCGCAATTCCTAGATAGCTAGGCCACGCAGGAGCATTTATTTCGCCACTTGATGGAGGACAACGGTTTTGTGATCGTGTCTGTCGAAGGCGTCGAAAGGAGTAAACCACACGATACGTACGATGATAGGATGTTTAGCGAAATGTTTTTGCGAGGAATTTCGTGAATAAACCTGTTGTGCCGATAAAAACCCCAATTTTTGGTCGTTCCGGCTTTCCGACACCAATTGGGCCCATACCGTTTTTATTTTTGGGTGTACTGTCCCAATCAAGTATGTCACTCATCCAACAAGGGGTAGCGGTGCTGGGGGTACTCTTTGTTCGCCAATACCACTTGTCCTTGACGGGATTGGGTATTTTGGTTGTGGCTCCGTCGTTGGGAATGATGGTCGGACTGATTCCGGTCGGATGGATTGTGGACCGCATCGGTCCCCGCAAATTATTATTCATCGTCACAGGTCCCATGGCAGCGTTGGTATGGACCGTGGGCGAAGTGCACGCGTTTGGCCTCTTATGGCTGGCTCTGTTTGCAATGGGGATTACTTTTGGAACTGTGCCCGGGGTGGGAACTAAGGCGGTGTTTTTAGCTTTTGCAGGCCGTGATCGCGGGCTACCAATGGGTATTCGCCAAACCGGGGTACCCATTGGAGCGGCGCTATCGGCGTTTTTGCTGCCGCATTGGGTGAGCGTGTGGGGCATGGCCGGATTGTTTAGCCGTCTTGCCGGCATCATTATTCTGGGAAGCTTAGGGTTTGCGTTGGTCATTCCTGCGGCGTCCCGCCGCACAGTCACCCAACCTGCGGTGCCGGTGAGGCAGTTGTGGAAGGCTTTAGCCTTTCCAGCCATGATTTCTATGCTGTTAGTTGGGGCTCAGTACGATATGCTGACCTTTACCATTCCAGACTTGGTGCAGCAGCATGGTTTGACTTTGGCTATGGCCGGGATTGTCTTGGCAGTAGCGCAAATTGGCGGGGGACTGGGGCGCGTCGGGTTTGGCATGCTCAGTGATCGAGTGTCGGGTCATCGACCCCGGGTCCTGGGGTGGACCGCCCTGATTGCGGGTGGGGCAACGCTTGGAGTGAGCGTGTTGCCCCACCATGTCCCCTTCGGCATCCTGTTAGTGCTGTGGCTTATTTTGGGAACTGGTGCAGTCGGATGGAATGCGTTGGCTCTCACCTGGGCGGGGGAGTCGGTGCCGGTAGAACATGCTGGGCTGGCCATGACGACTATGGCCTCGCTGATTTATGTTGGGGCGGTTTTACATCCTCCGCTCTTTGGGTTTATCGCGGATCACACGGGCTCTCTAACATACAGTTGGATTTGGCTTACAGGCTGTCTGGCGGTGGCTTTCCTTTTGAACTGGTTGGGACAACAACGAAGGCGCCGTAAGTCTCTCTGAATAAACTGATGTTCTTATCGTATGGCCATGAGGGTGTTGCGGTAAACCTATGGTTCTCAGAACGAGCATGTGTGGTGTGAAGTGCCCGGTTGCTTATTGGTTCAGCACCATCAGAAATTGCTGTTGTATTTGGATTAGGGCTCAGGGGGGAGCGGTAGCCCGAGGTGCACTCGAAATGAAGTCTTTCTAGAGGGCTGCGCGGAATCCTATGATATTCGCACGATGGGCCATGCGGAATTATTTCGATACATTGCGCCGATAACGTTCTCATATCGCAGCCCTAGCCTAGAAATCTTATTTTCGGCACGAGTGTCAATCCCCTGAGCGAACTGCCGTGTTTACCACAGTTCAAGATGGCACGCGAGCTTTGTCAAGATTTTTGGTGCGCCAGAGACCGCCCGGATCGCGGCGAAAAAGCTCGCCTTGGGATGACAACCGTTGCCACCGTTATCCAGGAGATGGGCATCGCGCACCCAAGGACGGGCATACGTGGAGAGCTTTACGCACGGAGGGGCTGGCGGAGCCTACTTCAGAAGTCGTTTTGTGAGCATGTACTTCGGTGACAGAGCGATTGCTATGTCCATTGCGACACGTTCTCCCGGCTATTTTGGCATAAAACCTGGGTCGGCCGCAGACTCCGGTCCCTCTTCGAACGCGCCGCCTCCCTGCTCTAGCACCCACTGTAAAGCCTCCATCGCCTCGGAGGATAGGCGGCTGCCAGACTCAGGACTCATGATGCTCCACACTTCCTCGGTTGAGAGTTTGCGGCGGTAGGGTCGCGCATGCGCCAATGCATCGTAGACATCCGCCACCGCCACTACCTGTCCAATTTCGGGAATATTCTCCCCCTGAAGGCGGCGGTGATATCCTGAGCCGTCGAGCCGCTCATGATGGGACGCAGCGGCAGTGGCCAGAGCCCGCAACGGTTCGATGGGCTCTAAAATTTCATAGGTCAACTGGGGATGCGCACTGACCGCCTCGCGTTCGGCCGGGGTCAGTGGTCCCGCTTTATCTAGGATCTGATTGCTGACCCCGAGCTTGCCTAAATCATGGAAAAATCCCGCCAATAACGTCTCTTGCTGCTGTCTCACAGACCACCCCAAGGTTTTCGCCAAAATCTGTGCCACCTGAGCCGTCCGCACCGAATGCGTTGCCGTCCACGGAGACTTTGCATCCACCACCTCTCCAAATGTGCGGGCAATGTCCAAAAGGGGATCCAGCGAGGACAGCGGGATGCTCTTAGGTGCCGGGTCTAAAGCTGTAATTGCTTGGAGCCCGTCAAGGTTCTTAAGGTCTTGCCAGTACTGCGCACCGGCGCTTAACGTCAGAAATGTCGAAGCCAATTCGGGGTCAAACCAGGTGCCGCTGCGCTTTCGCACTACCTCTTGCGACCCGGCCGGGCCGTGCCGATTCCAAAAAATTTCCGCCGTTTGAGCCAGCGCGAGGATGCGGTCTAGCAAGGGAATTTGCGGACCGGACAAGCCTTGGGGTTGTCCGGATCCATCCCAGTGCTCATCCAAGGTCAATACCGCGTCGGGAGCCAGTGTCACCCAGCCGAGTCGGCGGACCACGTCCGCACCACGAGTGCAGCGCATCGCCACCAGCTCGCGTGAAACCTCTTCCGGACCTCTCTTTCCCAACTGCACAATTTGTTGAAGACGCTCCCATGGGTTGCCGCCGCGCTTGGCCTGACTAAGTGCGTAGCGCACGGCCTGAGTCTTGCGCGACCAGTCCACCGTTTTCAGGGCATGCTTGGCGGCCCGGTCATCGGTTCCAAACCAACTGCTGGTCTCATGGGCGTTAGCAGAACAGCCTGCATCTTTAAGCAACAGGGCATAATAAAGTTCTGCTTGTTGATCAGCCGGCAAATTCAATGCCCGTCCAAGAGTCATTCCGATCCAACAAGACCGGATGGAATGTCCCAAGACCTCACCTTCCGTCAAATCTAGTGCGCGGGACAAAGAGGCCAGCAGGCCCGCCAGCGGAATCGACGCACCTATGGGCACCACCTTGCCCGTCTTCGTCACGTTATGCAATGTCTCTCCTCATTTCACCTCGAAATGCACCGTTTGTTCTTCTTCCGAGGATAGCCTTCTCCCTTTGTTATTTATTCGCGTTGCGCCAGCCCGTACCTTCTCTCACCAGTCAAAAATTTACCAGCAGACGAGCAGGGAAATCTGGGGACGACGTGAACATGCTACGTATGGTCATCGTTCAAGAGTCCCGTCAATGCGTGGGGATAGGGCTGAACATTCATGAGGTCGGTGCGCATGATATGAGTCCAAGGATGCGCCGCCTTTGTCCCGTTCATATCAACTGCGTTGCCCGTCTTTCTCGCATAAGGTGGCATGATGGAGGATGCTCGAAAATTAATGGGTGGGGAACAAACATCTCAAGATATCAGCTGGCGATCCAGAAAGCAAGCAATAAGCGAACCGCCGCAAGGGCTGAAAGACCACTCTAAGAAGCGATGCCGATTTACTCTCGAGAAAGGAAGGCGGAGCCTGATGACGGCCTTCGCGGCATCCGGCGGCAGCACCCCCGAGGAATGGTTTGTACGAGCCGTATAAATCAAGAGGTTTACGGGCGCGGGCTGTAGGCGCAATCCTTCGGGCCCGCCTCGCAATTCGTTGGTGAGCACTTACTTCCCGATAGAGCGACCAGTCTTTCCTGATGCGACAGGATTCCACTATTTTGGAATAAAAACTGGAGATGACGCAAGTCAATCCCTCTGGTGACGGGACGAAGGTGGCAATCATTGCGATCTTAATGAATCGGCGGCAAGGCCTTTCGTTGACCGCGGTGAAACGTGCTTGTACTCCTAGGGGAAACCTGTCACGACAGAGCCATCCCGATCTTCTCTGACCAAGATGGCTCTTTTTGTGTGATTTGAGAGGGGTCTAGCGTGGCGTTACGCGTTCCAATGCTCTGTCACAGTTTCCAAATTGCGTTTGGTGGCTTTGATGGTAAACGGCAAGAGAAGTGCGGTCACACCACAGGCAATCGCCATCACGACAAACCCTTGGGTAAATCCCCCGACGGCCACGGCAGATAAAACAAAGACCGGCGCCAACGCACCGCCAATATGCCCGAGTCCATCGGTTAAGGCTACGCCGGTGGCGCGTGCGCGCGTTGGGAAGTGTTCTGCGGTGAGTGCGTACAATAGTGGCACCATGAGCCCGATGGTCACGGAGGCGATGAACCCGAGCACCATAATGACGGTGGGAGAAGGGAATAATCCAATAAGCAACAGGCTCAGCCCAAACACCACGGTGACCAACAAAATGAACCATTTGCGTTCAAAGCGATCGCCCAATAAGGCACTGCCTAATGCTCCGACAAAAAAGCCAATCCCGCTGACCACCAAATATCCGATGGTGCTCGTCAAGCTGTAGCCCCGGGAAACAAAGAGGCTTGGAGCAAGGGTTAGCCATGCATAGTTAGCCACATAGTACACAAACCAGATGACAACAAATAAGAGCAGGCGGGAAAAATATGGAGCGCTAAACAACGCCTGAGTCGGATATCCTTTTGCTGCGACTGCTTCTTTTGCGGGGACTATAGCGGGCAGAGGGACCGCAGAACGTTGCCGCAGAAAATTTTCGGCCTGTTCGACAATTTTTTCTGCTTCGGCCGTGCGACTTTTGGACAGCAACCACCGCGGCGATTCGGGAATATTACGACGTAGCAGCGTGATGGTTACCCCCCCAATCGCTCCGACCAGCAATAGGGCACGCCATCCCCAACTGAAATGGGGGACCAATGCCAACGCGATGAAGGGCACGACGGAAAATCCCGTATAGGCGAACGTTGTCGCCCAGCCCGTATAACGGCCTCTTAAGGGGGCTGGCGAAAGCTCACCTAAATAGGTAGTGACGGATGCGATTTCGGCCCCGATGCCCATTCCGGTGATGAATCGAAAAATATCCAACCACAACAAATTAGGGCTGAATGTGGATAAGAGCGAACCTACGGTAAAAAGTGCTACCGATAAGGTCAGGCTAAGACGTCGGCCGTAGAGGTCTGAGATGGTCGAATTGAGATACGATCCGATAATATAGCCCACGAGGCCAATGCTGATAGCCGATGCAGCCACGGCCGCCGTGATATGAAATTGTTTCGAGATAACAGGCAAGGCAAAGCCAATGTTGACGACATCGAAAAAACCAAAGAAATATCCCGCCCCGACGATCCATAGCAAAGATCGGGAATAGGGCCAACGAGGCAGCCGATCCAGGCGCCCCACAATCATGGCGGAATCCGCAGGTGACTCAACCAAACTGATTGCCTCCTCGTAATATTCTGACTAACCACAGGGATTCGAACCGCCATTGCGGCGGAAACACTCTGAATAATCGACGAATTGTGGTTCCTACCAATGATGGCACAAATTTGATATAATATCAATAATCCAAGATGAAAAAACCTATTTTCCGTCGAACATCGACGAGCGCTGATAAGTCTGCGATCGCTATACTCGCGTCGCCTGCTAAGCGAAGCAGACGCGAGTGGCGAGATTTTGTGTCCAAAGGCCCTGTTCAGATCGACAAGCTTTCCATAGGCTTTTTCAATGGCGTAGAGAAGAAGGACTATATGAATTCGCACGTTTCCTTGATAGCGCGCGGACTTTGGTTGAATAGGGGAAAAACTGCTACATGCATCTAGTCAGGTAAGTTGCATGAATTTATAATCGATATGTATCGATGAACAGAAGGATGCCGTGGACGTGGCAGCCATTCATAAAGCTCTTGGACATCCTCAGCGCTATGCGTTGTTTTTAGATATTCTTGGAGGCGGCGGGAGAGAATCATTCAGCATTCACCCGGATTCCAACGACGAAGCTTGCTGCGTAGTAGACCTGATAGCGCGTCATTCCTTGGCACAATCGACTATTTCACATCATTTGCGGATTCTCTTATCTGCTGGACTTTTGCAGCAAGAAGGCCGTAGCACTTTTAATCTTTATCGTGTCAATGAAACGACCTGGGACAGTTTTCGTCAGCACGTATGAGTTTGCCGATTTGCCATGATGTGGACGAAAAAAGTGCCGCTTTTAGAGTACTTATAGACGAATAGTTAGTTGAAGTTATTCCCGGTGATGTCTCCCGGATCCACCAGGAGGTTAAAAGATGAGCAATATATCTGAAGAGAAGGACAGTTTTTCCGCTGACATCATTCATCAATCGGTGCGTCAACATTACGGTCAGATAGCGGCGAGCAACGACTGTGGATGTGGCACGAGCTGCTGTGGCGACGCATCGTCGCCTAACGTCATCTCCATAACTATGGGATACACGACGGACGAATTGAATTCCGTTCCATCGGGCGCCAATATGGGACTGGGATGTGGCAATCCACAGGCGATTGCCGGCCTGAAAACAGGCGAGACAGTGGTTGATCTCGGTAGTGGAGGCGGATTTGATTGCTTTCTTGCCTCCACCCAAGTTGGACACGAAGGACGTGTTATTGGGGTAGACATGACTCCCGAAATGATTGTGAAGGCTCGCACCAACGCAATCAACGCGGATTACTCGAATGTGGAATTCCGTCTGGGAGAAATTGAAAATTTGCCTGTAGCCGACAACACTGCGGACTGCATCATTTCGAATTGCGTAATCAACTTGTCTCCCGACAAGCGTCGTGTCTTTCAAGAGGCCTATCGTGTCTTAAAACCGGGTGGCAGGCTCGCCATTTCAGACGTGGTGGCGATGGCCGAGATGCCGCTGGAAATGCGCAGCAATCAGGAGTTGCTCACTGGGTGCGTCGCGGGGGCCTCATACATCGCGGATCTTGAGGACATATTGGAAAGCATGGGATTTCAGTCCATTCAAATTCGACCAAAATCTGATAGCAGCGCGTTTATGAAAGAATGGATTCCGGGGACCAACATTACAGACTACGTGGTGTCATCCACTATTGAGGCAATCAAACCGATTGTATGACGGGAACTCGGTTTTTGAGCAGAGATCTTCATGCAAAAATGGAGTGGTTGCATGCGTAATGAGAGATCGCCAATTCGCGCCCTGATTTTTGATGTCGATGGCACCTTGGCGGAGACTGAGGCTCATGGGCATCGAATAGCCTTCAACCGGGCTTTTGCTGTCTGGAAGTTGCCTGTAGTGTGGGGAGTCAGGGAATACGGCGAGTTGTTGGATGTGACCGGAGGAAAGGAAAGAATTCGGAGCTATTGGCACAGCCATCCTGAGTTAAGGGCTTTAAGCGATGATGAGATAGCGGCGCTGCATCAACTGAAAACCCAATTTTTTCTTGAACTGCTGAACCAGGGCAAAATACCCTTGCGTCCGGGAGTGGAGCTTTTGCTTCGTGACGCCAGGGATCGCGGTGTGCGGCTGGGGATTGCAACCACCACAACCAGGGCCAACATCATTGCGTTGTTCACTGCAACCATGGGGACGGACGCCCTCAACTGGTTTGAGGCAATCGTGGCAGGGGATGAGGTGGCACGAAAGAAACCGGCTCCAGATGTCTATAAAAAGGTTCTTCACCTATTAGGTCTGGATCCGGTGCAGTGTGTTGCAGTTGAGGATTCGGAACCCGGTTTTCGGGCAGCGCAGGCTGCAGGCATTCCTACCTTGGTTGCCATCAATCAATATACATATCACGGGAGCTATCCCAGAGCTGTCTGCGTGATCGATGGGTTTCAATCAACAAACATTGTGCAGGGATTAAACCTTCAACCCATTCCCCAACTGCAAGTAGAGCACATTGAGCAATGGTATGCTCAGGCACTGCATTCATGATTTCCTGCATCCAGTAGACTCCGTTCTCAGTGCTCATAAGGGCTGTGAAGGGAGTTTGCTGCGGCCGCTTCCCTGGCCACACGGGCCAAAGTGACCTTTTGTTGGTGTGACCAAGTTCTGATAATTTTGGCGCCAAAAGCGGGGGTGTTGACCTTGACCCGTATTATTGTCCACAGGAGGCGCCCGACCCCAGTGCATTGACGCCTCCAATGATCTTCTTTTTTGGGGTATCCGTATTTCGGGATTGATCAGACGTTTTCGGCGTGTCGTCGTGCGGATGCGAAATCCTATTGTGTGAATGATCCAACGTGATCATGTCAAATCATATTGTGTGGTTGATCACCGCGCCCATAGTGGAGAATTCTGCGTTAATTGGAGCGTAGCTGATAGCAGTCGTGTACACTATAATCGGGTAGTTGTGGATGGACTAACAGGCAGTTTAATTCAATACGACCCATGGGTTACTTGTGAATCAGATTCTTGATTTTTTCTTCTGTGTTTGATCCTTTCGATGGAGTGTATACGCTAATTCGAACATCATTACTTCCCTGAATTTGCAAAGAAGTTAGGTCAAACAGCATCTTTCCTGCCTTCGCATGTCTGAATTCGATGAACACCTCAGGAGATGAACTTACTTCATTATGATTCCAGAAACTCAGGAATTCAGGATTTTCGTCGCTAATCTTGTTCAAAAAATCGGCATACCAAGGGTCACCTATGAACTGCCCATAATACGACCGAAAAATCGCGACAAATCCACGGATAAAATCATTCCAATTTCCCGCCAATACTTTGAATTCTTTCCTCGTGAATAAAATCCACAAAATGTTGCGTTCTTGCGCAGGGACTAAACCGAAGTCAATGAATACCTTGGCTGCAGCCTCGTTCCAACCAATAACATTACTCCTTCGATCCGAAGCAATGGTTGGGAAATAACGTAATTCGTTAAGAATCAGATTTATCGCTGGACTAATTTCTGTAGTACTAGGTTTCAGTACTGGATTCTCGTGTTGACCAGTAGCAAGTATAAACAAATACTTACGTTCGTCCTCATTCAGGCGAAGAGCATTGGCTATGCAGTCCAGTACTTGTGATGACACTGAAATATCTCGTCCTTGTTCCAGCCATGTGTACCAAGTTGTACTCACCCCTGCCAGAAATGCGACCTCTTCGCGCCTGAGACCTGGTGTGCGCCTTCGACCACTAACAGGTAATCCAACGGAATGTGGCTGTAGCTTGCCTCTTTGGGCCTTTAAAAACTCGGACAGCGCTTGCCGTCGCGTAACATCTTTCACCGCGTACTCCTCCATATAAAGTGATCGTGTTACTCATCATACCAGTATAAACGGCAACCTGTACCAGGATAAAGTTTATGGCATCCTGTATACAGAGATATCGAATGGAGGAATGCGTAGTGGAAAGAGTAGTTATCACTGGCATGGGCGTGATAACCCCGCTCGGAAACGAGGTAAATACATTCTGGAATTCCCTTATTTCCGGAAAATCGGGAATATCTGCGTATTCCGACCAACTTGACCACGCATTCCAGTAATTACTGACCACTCAGTCCAATAAATCCTGACCACTCAATCCGATAAATCCTGACCACTTTTACGTCCCCGTACTCGTTGGCTCAGTTAT
>JAJYHT010000034.1 GCA_021784595.1 Bacillota bacterium
CGATGGAGGGATTATTATGCCCGACCTGATGGAGATTTTGATTGAAGTGCTGAAGCAGACCATTATTCCAGCACTGCCCGATGGTTACGAAAAAGAGCAGGCAGTGGCTATGGTGGCAGTCTTGCGTACAGTCCGCGTGGACCCAGAACCTGCTTTAGGCTTAGCGCGGAAAAAAACAGATCTGCTAGCTCGGGGCATGGGTGAGATTGAGCAGCATTACCCAGCCATGGCACATTTAGATATAGAGCCGGGATTAGAGGCAGAAGCTACGCTGCAGAGATGGAATACCCGGCTGTCTCTGTTGATTCAACAATCGTGCAGCCGACCTGAAACCGATCAATTAAAGACCATGATCCGCCAATTATTGCGTGAGCAGATCAATCTGGAATTGTCGCGGGAGTAGGCAATATTGTGCATTGCCGGTCGGATGAGCTCCCAGTGCGCTAAAAGGGGAGTCGCACAGGTGTGGGTCAAATCTTTTTTTGCTGCGGACAGCCGCCTTGGTGCCTGGCCTGGGATCGTGAACCCATGTGTTTTCTATTTTCAAAAAAAGATGCCGGCCAACTAAAATCCGTGGCCGGCATCCCCAGACAACTAGGTGAGGTTGGGAAGAAGATGGGCGAGTGTAGCGTCCTCTTTGACGAAACAGAGAATTTCGTTAAAAGGCGGACTCTGAAGCGTGTGCCATCGTTTCCCCTGGTAATATTGCTCGGGGTGAAACAAGGATCGCCAATGCCCATGGGGAAGATATAGGCGCTGTACGCCTTCTTTGAAAAATGTGGGTACGACCAAAAGGTCGGCACCCAGGTAGTACTCAAAATCTATCTCATACGTATTAGGATCCGATGGATGCATCAACACCAAGGGACGCACTAAAGGAAGTCCGAGGTCAAGCGACTGGCGCGAGGCGGCCATCAGGTATGGCCGTATGGCCTGCCGATAGTAGGCGAGTTGCCGAAACAGGGACAGTGTTTGGGCGCCGACGCCGCATGTCCAGACTTGTCACCTCCTTAACCATGTTCTCCGGGTGGTATTGGCATTGAACAGTCTAGAATCGTATACCTCTAGCGTGCAGTTTGCCAATGTGGTTATGGCCGGTGCCGTGGTAGGGATTCTTCCCGGCGTCTTGCTCTTTCTATGGCTTCAAAAGTACTTTATTCGTGGCGTCGCGATGACGGGAATTAAGGGCTAAATGATGAGCTCTTATGAAAGAGTCCTAAGGGTCCGGCTGCCTAATGTGAAATTTTATGCGTTTGGGGAATTGACTCCCCGGTAGTTGGTCCTGTCCCTCGTTTAAATCAGAGAAGAGCTCGACAAAGCCGTTCTCTTCTCTGAACGTTCACTCCGTTTAACATAAGGCACAGAGCGCAGCAGCCTGGATCAGGATTTTACCTGTTGGGAGCAGGGACCTCAATTCGCGACAGGTCTAACAACGTCATGATGAGGCCTAAATGGGAGAATCCTTGTGGAAAGTTTCCCCGCGGCGCACCGGTCGCTTGATCCGCATGCTCGCCTAACAGCCCCAGATCCGTACGATTCTTTAACAGGCTCTCTACAATATGTTCCGCTTCTTGAACACGGCCTAACAGGATATAGATTCGGGCTAACCAAAAGCTGGCCAGCACAAACGGGTGGGCGGCAGCACCCAGCATGTCGCCGCTATAACGGTAAACCCAGAAATCTTTGACTAAGACACTCTCTATCTCTTTAAGAGTGGCTAAGAATCGTGGGTCATCGGCACGGCAATAGCCGTAGAGGGGCATGACCAGCAGCGCCGCATCGACTGAGTCACCGCCAAAGGCTTGAACGTAATGTCCTGTTTGGGTATTGAATCCTTCGCACTCGATGGCGTCGCGAACCTTTTTGGCGGTAGTTTGCCATCTTATGGCTGTTTTATCTTCCTTGACCGCTTCGGCCAGTTGAGACCCATATTGCAATGCGACCCAGCACATCAGTTGAGAATGCGTGTAGTAGGCGTCTTGATCACGAAATTCCCACAGACTGGCGTCTTTTTGGTGCCAGTTTTTCTCCACCCAGTCAACCATAGTTTTTAGGGTATGCCAATAGAAGCGGATAAACGCAATGTCCCCTGTCGCGAGATAGTACCGCCAGACCGTCCATAAGAAATCCCCTTCGATGTCCAACTGCTGCTGGCGCGTGGCGGCATTGCCTTCGCGACAGGGGACCGAGCCTTGATAGCCGGCAAGCCAGTCTAAATCATGTTCGCCGCGAATCAATGAGCCATCCACGTGAAAAAACGGCGCTTGAAAAGGTTTGCCTTGAAGGTCGACACAGTTCAGCAGAAATTCTAAAAAGCGTCGGCAAGCCACCTGGTCACCCGCATTTAACAGAGCTTCGGCGGCATAAGAACCGTCACGAACCCAGGCGAAACGATAATCCCACTGGCGGCTCTCCCCAATGGTTTCGGGCAATGAAGTGGTGGGTGCTGCGATAATGGCGCCGTTAGTGCGGTAGGTCAGGCCATCGAGTACCAGCAGTGATCGGATGAAGGCGTGTGAATGGGGCCCTTTGTATGCAGGCAGCTGGGCGATGCGGTGCCGCCAATAAGTAATGGTTTGGGCCAGCGAGGTGTTCATCTGTTCTCGTTCAATATCCTCTTCTAGGGAAGTCGTTTGGTCGGTCAGAACGTCAGCCGCTTGAACCAGCCGATCTTTGTCGTCGGCAATATATTGCATCACCAGTTCATAGTGGCCGGGCGGCAAATGCCAAACTCCTTCGGAGAGGTTTGAGGTAATTTTATGAGACGCTAACAGCGGTGAACCGTTTAAGGCAAAGACCATCGCTTCGGGCGCCAAGGGGTTGCGAAATACCGCACCCCTGTCAACTGCAGTGACTGCGCAATGTATCAGACCATAATGGAATCGCGGTCGAATTTCGACCGTCATTGACACTTCACTTTTAATCACGCGACGGATTTCCGAACGGCCGATGGCAAGATAGTCGTGGATGATGGCGCGCCCGCGCGCAGTTTCCCATGCGGTCGTGATGATATTGGTATTTTCCATGTATTCTTGGGTGTTCTCGCCATCTGCATCGGGATAGACCCGAAAGTATCCGTTATCTTCCGTGCCGAGCAGACGGGCGAACACCGCGGGGCTGTCAAAGCGGGGAAAAGCCGCCCAGTCAATGGAGCCATCGGGTCCGAGCAATGCCGCGCCATGGGCGTTCGATAGGAATCCGTAAAATTTCATTGCGCACCTCGTGGGGCCATGACGATCACGCTTTTAACGGCATCGGGAGATTTTTGATAGGCGTCCATAAATTGATCCAGGGGGTGGCGCGCGGTGATCAGCTGTTCCGTTAATCCTGGCCACCGATCTGACCAGTCGGCGAGATCGGCGACTGCCGCCAGATAATGATGACGGGCCGCGTTTACGGAACCGACGATGGTTTGGTTTTCGAGCACAAGCGATACATTGAGCACATCGCTGTCGACCGTGATGTCATGATGTCCACTGGTCACGCCGGTAAGCACTAAAACGCCATTACGCCCCAGAGAGCGAGCTGCCCGAAAAAGAAGCGGAGAATAGCCAGTGGCCTCTACCACCACATCGAACCCGGCAGCCGGCACAACTTTTTCAAGCGGGGTTTTTTGGTCGTCAATATACTGGATGCCTGCACGCTGAACCAACTGCGCTTTGGGAGAGTCCGCGGGTCGTTGGTCGAGCACGCTAACATCTAAGCCGCGCTGCCGCAATAACAGGGCGGCTAGGATGCCAACCGGGCCTGCGCCCGTCACTAATGCCGTATGGGGCTGGGCCCACCGCCGGGGATAGGCCATCTCCGCTTCTTCGATAGCTTTTTCGACGATGGTGAGTGGCTCAACCAACACGGCCACCGGACGCAGCGTATTCGGTATGGAAACTAAGGCATTGGCATCGACAACGGCAAATTCCCGCAAGAATCCATCAAGCCCTTTAATGCCGTGTTCCTGATAATTGCCGGTCAGGCACAGGTCCCATCGGCCACTGGCGCATGCAGCGCAGAGTTCTGGACAGGGACGGCGCACAATCGGCACCACCAGTTGTCCTACGGATAAGCCTTGCACACCAGGGCCCAGGCAATCAATGATGGCGAGCGATTCGTGGCCTGGCACCAAGTCCTGGTGCCCTAAAGGGGGCTGCCCATAAGAGCCCGAGGCAATTTCAATATCGGTGCCGCAAATACCTACTTCTAGGACGTGGAGGTCAACTTGTCCAGTCTTAGGCATTTCTCGAGCGACAGTGGCTAACCGTTCGCTGCTGGCCACACCGGGTGTCACTACGATGGCGCGACAGGTGGCATTGTTCGTGTCTGGTGTCAATCTCTCATCTCCTTTGTTCCTGATGAGTGGTATCGACGGATAGGGTGTAGCCGCAATGGTGATGGGCGATCCAGCAACACCTCCCTGCAGGATGGCCTTATTATAGGCTTCTCTTTGGGTATTGCCCACCCGTCCATCGGACTAAAGCGGGTCGCCGCTCTTATGGGATAATACAAGAGGCTGGGTTGGCCTTGACTCATAAGTGTGTATCGCTCCAGAATTGGCGCCTCTTATGGCGCCCACCCCATGCAAAGGGAGGCCAAATCATGAATTCAAAGCAATCTCTTTACATCGTGCGCCATGGTCAAAGTGTTGCTAATGCTTCGCGTGTGATGCAAGGCTGGTTCAATACCCCGCTATCGGCAAGAGGCCAACAGGAGGTCTTGCGCCTTAAGCGTTTTTTGCCGGTCAATGTGCCTATTATTGCAAGTGATCTCGATCGAGCGCGCCAAACAGCGGAGATTTTGCGAGGAGAGGGTCAGCCTGTGGTGTGGGAGTCCCGACTTCGGGAAGCTGACGTGGGGGATTGGCAAGGGCGCCCAAAAGCGGAGTTGATCTACGAATGGGACTGGCAAAACTACATGACAAACCCTGAACACTTCCAGTTTCCAAACGGGGAGGCTCTCTCTGCAGTTGCCCAGAGGCTTTTGGAGGTCATCGAGGAGATCAGCCATCCGGCTGCAGTGCTGGTCACCCATCGTCTGGCCTTGCGAACTCTGCTTAGCGGGTTGACACAAAATTGGACCAACTTGCACCAGATCGCCATACCAAACGCTTCGATCACCCAGCTGGTACGGGTTTTCGGACACACGTGGGATATCCAAACCGTGGGCTGGGTGCCTCGACTAGAGAGTATCCATGATTAATCGGTCCAAAAACGGAGGAATTTCCCCTTAGAGTAGGGTGAGCGTCTCCAAGATGGCCAGAGGGGGGCTCTCCTCATCTCCTCTGCTTTGACCAAATCCAAGGAGGACAGGTAAAGTTTGAATATCGCAACACATTTGGCGCACGCTGAATTTCTTTGGAAGCGGGGAACCCATACCATTGGGGCGAATCTCTGGCATTGGCGCCAGAGTAGGGAGACAGATCCTTCCGAGCCCGTCAGCTAACCTCGTAAGCGTTGCTCTGTAGAGAAGTTCCAGTGTGTTTTTTTGCGTCCATTTGGGTTGCGCCCACAGAAGGGAGATTGCTATGGGAACATTGGATATTCCGATCAGATCCCAAAAGCCGCGCACCGAAGGACTGACGTTAATCAATGACCGCGGAGTCGGATTGGGCGCATGGGAGGACGCTTTACAAATGTCCGGGGAGTATGTTGACGTAGTGAAGCTCGGCATTGGCACTGCCTATGTGATGAAAAACCTGGAAGAAAAAGTAGGGTTTCTGCACAGTCGTGATGTGCAAGTGGTATTGGGCGGCACGTTGTTTGAAACGTTTTGGGCTCAAGGGCAACTCGACGCCTATTACCAGTTTGTCAAAGATCTCGGTTTGCAGTATGTAGAGATTTCATCAGGAAGCTATCCGATACCTCTGGACGATAAAGTAGCCATCGTGGAGCGCTTTGCCAAAGAATTTCATGTAATGGCAGAGGTGGGCAATAAAGACGACGATAAACAGGCTGGAATCGCCGAACAGGTGGCGGAGGCTCACGCGTTGCGTCAAGCTGGCGCCAACAAGGTGATTTTGGAAGGGCGGGCATCGGGCACTGGCGGCATGTATGACCAGGACGGCAATGTCGACGATGCCTTAATCGACGCCATGACCCAAGTGCTTGCCGTCAGTGACATCATTTTTGAAGCTCCTTTAGAACAACAGCAGATTGCATTCATCCGGCGATTCGGTCCCAATGTAAACCTCGGCAACGTGTTATTCGAGGACATCCTGATGTTGGAGACCGAGCGTGTGGGGTTGCGATTTGACACACTGGCGACGTCACGACCGGAGGGACTTTCGGGATGATTCTGGTGACGGAAATGATGCACGACGAAGGCGTCAAAAGACTCGAAGACTTTCCCTTACGCTATGAGCCGGATTTATATCGGAAACCGCAGCAGTTGCAGCGTTGGTTGCCGGAGGTCGAGGCTTTAATTGTTCGCAACCAGACCCAGGTGAACCTGGACTTATTGTCGAAGATGCCGCGGCTGAGCGTGGTGGGACGGCTCGGCGTCGGACTGGATAACATTGATACCAAGGCTTTAGAACAACGGGGCATTGCGCTTTTGGTACCTCGGGGTGCCAACGCCTCGGCGGTGGCGGAATATGTGATCGGGGCGATGCTGGCTTTTTCGCGGCAATATGAACAGATGGCGATGGGGACACGAGCCGGTAGATGGGAACGCCCGATGAATGTTCAGGGAATTTCGGGCCGCCACTTGCGCCTGGTTGGGTATGGGGCGACCGGGAAGGCCGTGGCAGAGCGGGCGGAGCCATTTGGACTGCGCGTGAGCGTCTATGATCCGTATGCTGATCAGGTGCCCAGTCGGTATCGGGTCAAGGCGTTGGAGGACGGTTTGGAGTCCGTGGACTATCTAAGCCTGCATGTGCCTCAAACACCAGATACCAAAGGGATGGTGAATGCGAAACTGCTGGGTTGCCTCAAGCCTGGAGCCATTCTCATCAACGCATCCCGTGGTGAACTGGTCAACGAGAAAGACTTGGCCGATGCCATCAAGTCAGGTCATCTGGCAGGAGCCATTTTGGATGTGCGCGGCCATGAACCGCCTGATCGCGAGGATAGATTGTCACGATTAGACAAAATATGGACGACGCCGCATATCGCGGGATTGACTGATGAGAGTCAGCGAACGATTGCCGTTTGGATAGCCGAGGGCGTAAAAACGGCGCTTCGCGAGCGCCGTTAGGAAAACACGATGGCAGTTCAAGGGAGGGGTGGTGTTCGATGCAATATCGGATGATGACAGCGAAAATCCATCGGGCTCGGGTGACCGAGGCCAATTTGAATTACATTGGGTCGGTGACAATTGACCAGACACTTTTGGACGCGACAGGTCTATTGCCCTATGAGATGGTGCAAATTACCAATTTGTCCAATGGCGCCTTATGGCAAACCTACATTATTCCCGGTCCCCAAGACAAAGGTGACATTTGTCTGAACGGGCCGCCCGCGCGTTTGTTTCAACCAGACGATTTGGTCGTCATCCTGGGGTGGCGGATGGTTGACCAAGAGCAATTGCGTGAGCATCAGCCCACGGTCGTTTTCGTCGATGATAAAAATCATATTACTGACGTGGTTCGGGACGAAAAGGCCTTTACCATCGTCCGCTAGTAAAATGAACGCCGAAACAAATCCCAGGCTCTCCACTCAGGACCGGGGGGTCAGTTGCCCCCAGGGTCCTGAGCTATGGGTACCAACTCCAACCTGGCAACCTCATCACAGGGCGCGATGATGATAAGCTGCCTGACTGTGGCCTGGGAGCGCGCCTCGAAACGGGATTCTCAGTTGTTGAGCGAAAAACAAGGACAGTCCGGTTCCCGGTTCGTACTTCTCAAACTTGTAGTGATCAGAACAGGTCTTCGTCCAAATAAGAGTGATGTGGTCCAAAAATGCTTTGAAGCACCGGGGCTTGGGTGAAAGGGATTAGCTTTTAAATCGCCCAAACTCGTGCCCCGTCTGTTCGGCAAAGTGGTCTCCTAGAATCAATTTATGGTACTCCGCCTCACATTCCGCAACGGACAACTCCGACACTCTTGATTTTAGGACAGGAACCAGGTGTGGAGATACGCTAAACTCACGCAACCCTAAACCAACCAGTAATGGCGTATGCGAGACGTCCCCAGCCATCTCGCCACACATGCCGATGGGGATGTGTGCCTTTTCTGCAGCGTCCACCGTCATACGGATGGCTCCTACGACGGCCTGGTCGTCTGGGCGATAGTAACGTGACAATTGTGTCACAGAACGATCTGCCGCAAACAGATATTGAATGAGATCGTTGGTGCCAATGCTGAAAAAGTTCACGACCCGTGCAAAATTTGTGGCCAGAAAGACCACCGAGGGAACCTCCACCATAATCCCCAGCGGTATCGGACAATGTTCCAGATTGAGTGAGGATTGAGCGCGGAGCATCAAATTTTGGCACTCTGTCCAATCGTTGATGGTGGCGATCATAGGAAACATGAGTTGGACGGGGAAGTCTTGGCTCAGTCGCAACACGGCTCTAAGTTGGGCATCATAAAGGTCTGGATATTGGGTTAGCAAACGAGCGGCTCGAGTCCCGAGAAATGGATTGGGCTCCACCGGAAGATTGAGATATGGCAAGGGTTTGTCTCCACCAATGTCCACTGCGCGGATGATAATCGGTCTGCCTGCAGGCGCTGCCTGAGCAATGGAATAGAGGACCTCATATTGCTCTTGTTCGGAAGGAAAATGATCACCAGCAAATAAGAATTCAGTACGCAGCAAACCGATGCCATCGGCACCCAATTCGTGCGCGGTAACCGCATCCTGCACGGATCCCACGTTGGCTTCTATGCGAATGGGGACACCATCCTTGGTAGATACAATGTCTGGATGCACCGTAAATGTCTTGCGCGGGATGAACACGGCACCCTGCGACATTTCTTCGTCTGACACGGTTCCCAACGAACCGTCGACCATCACCGGATCTCCGTCATGAAGCCACTGTTGAACATTTTCGACAATCACGGCCGGGATCTGCAAGGAGCGGGATAAGATGGCGACATGGGAAGTCAGGCTGCCTTGACCGAGCACGATCCCGACTACCCGTGACAGGTCGATCTTCGCGGTATCGGACGGAAACAAGGTATCCGACACCAAGATGCTAGGACCTTCCGCAGGCCAAGGCGTCGCGTCGGCTGATGTCGTGAGTAGATCAAGAAGATGTTTCCCGATATCGCGCACATCGTCAGCGCGTGCCGCCAAATACGGATCGTCAATAGCGTCGAATTGCTGCGCAATAGTGGCGATGCTGTCTTGAACCGCCTCTATCAGCGAGGCGCCGGACGCCATTGCTGCCGAAATGGCATCCCAAAGCATCGGATCATCCACCATCAGCACTTGCGCACGCAAGATCTCTTTGAGCACCGGGGACGATGCGGTATCCGCTAAGTGGGCCAATGTTTGCACGGCCTTAAGGTGAAAATCTTGCACGGATAGGGTGGTCTCTCGGCCGTTGGCCGACGGTGCCTTTCGCAACCACATAATGGGGGCTTGGATGCGACCCGGAGAAACGCCTAAACCTTTAAGTTTCATTTTCTGCACTCCTGTCTGTTAAGGCAATGGTGGAACTTACGCTAGTCGGCTGGCATTCTTAGATTTCTCCCAGGTTATTGCTGAACGCGGCAGATATCTGATCGATGGCGGCGGACTCATCCGCGCCTTCAGCCATTACGGTGAGTGGGGCGCCTTGCGAAGCGCCTAGAGATAAAATGGATAAGATGGACTTCGCGTTGGCGGTTTTTTCTTTATACCGTACGGTAACGTTGGATGTAAAAGACTTTGCCAATGCCACCAAAAGCGCTGCGGGTCTGGCGTGCAAACCGGATGGATTCGTAAGTGTAATGTCACGACTCATCATGGGTGAGCCCTCCTGTGTCAGATTGATTTTTAAGCTGTTGGGCGGTTGGCCTATCTGTAACCAAGACATCGAGTACTCCCATTCGCAAAGCGCCCATGATGGCCTGAATTTTTTCAGGACCCCAGCCAATGCCAATCACGCGCGGAATGCGTTTAAGGGTCTCTAAGGGGATTCCGATGGTCCGTTGATCAATGTCGCTATCCAACGGGGTGCCATCCAATCGATAGAATCGCGAACAAATGTCGCCCACGGCATTCATCGCCTCCAGTTCCGCTACCATCCGTGGGTCTAAATATTCGGTAGCAGTTAAGGTGGAAAAAACACCGACAGCTCCTATGCCCACCAGGGCGATATCCACAGCACTGGCTCGTGCGAGTACACGAGAAATGGCCGGTTCTGTCATAAGACGCGTGTAAGTTTCATGTTGGACAATGGCAGGAGCGTCGAGGGTGACGGCTTGAGCGCCGAGGCGGTCGGCTAATTTAAGGACCAATGTGTTGCCGAGATAATTTTGTTGGACGGCCCCAACTCCTCCTGACAATGCCACGATGGTGACCTGGCTCATCGGATCCGTCCGCGGCAGCGCCTCTACCACCGCCGCCACGGACCGCCCCCAAGACAGTCCAACGGAATGGTCCGGAGATAGGGTGCGCAATAACAGGTCGGCGGCCATAGCGCCCAATACTGGGCCTGGCGCTTGCTGCTCGCAATTGCAAATTACTACTTCCGCCAAATCAAACCTCGACTCCAGATAGGTTTCCAAATCAAAGTCAAAGGTATCACTTGGTGACGGTTCTACCGTGATTTTCACTACCCCTTGTCGTCGGGCTTGAGTTAGCATGCGGGAAATGGTGGAACGAGATATTCCGATTCTTTTTGCGATCTCCTCTTGATTGATTTGATCCTCGTAATACCACTTACACACTTTGACCAGTAAGCGCGAGTCCATGAGAAGCGCCTCCATTCCAATATGTCGGAAAATTCCTATGAAAAATTTTAAAAATAATATTTGCAAATAGATAGAGTTAACGTATAATTCCATCAGATACACATTCTATCATATATGCACAAACGTGCAAGGGGTGTTTTCTAAATGGGTATCGATGCAGCGCTCGGGTTATTGGCATTGTGGGGTGCAAGTTGGCTGTTGACTACCATACAGGTGAGGCACTATCGGCAATTCATGAATCAGCTTCAAGAGACTTTTCATGAGGGTTATCTAACCTCAGGCATTGTTCGGGGAACTTTCCGTCGCGGATGCGTCGTCATTGTGGCGATTGATCGTTCAGGAGAAATTGTCAGCGCATATTGCATGGAGGGGCGCACCAGTCTTGCGCGTTTTCAACCTTATGTGGACCCAATTGGTTGCATGTTTACCGAATTCGTGGAAAGTCGCGTACTGCCGGGCGTGAAGGGGAAGGCCTTGGTTAACGCATGTTCCTTACTGGAGGAACGGCTGATTAGAGGCGTTTTGGAGCCTACGCCAAGTGCGGGGTAAATCTTAATAGGATGGGGTGAGTAATTTGTTGCATATCATTGATTGGCTTGGGTCCCATTTTTACGGTTTGTTCGAGGCGGGCGGAACCCAGTTTGTAGGGTTAGTCACAGGAATAGTCCCGATTTTAGTGGTGTTGTTAACCTTTATGTACGCAGTCGTGAGATTCATCGGTCAAGAACGGGTCAATAAGGCGATTCTTTACAGTTCCAAGTATTCTGTGCTGCGGTATACTTTGATGCCCATTCTTTCACTACTTCTACTGGCTAATCCCATGGCTTATACGTTCGGCCGCTTTCTTCCCGAATACCAAAAGCCGGCTTTTTACGATGCTGCCGTGTCGTTTTGTCACCCCGTCACCTCATTCTTTCCATATGCCAATGCTGGAGAAATTTTTGTATGGCTTGGCATTGCCGACGGCGTTTCCAAGCTTCACATGTCCATTGCCCCATTGGCTGTACGGTATTTCCTACTAGGCATTGTCATCATTTTAATCCGTGGACTGTTGACGGAGCGGATTACTGTGTACCTCATGGGCCGAAAATCCAATCAGCTTAAGACGGTCGCGGCGCAGACACAGGCTTCTTAATACTTTGAACAATAGGAGGGAAACAGACTATGGCGTATCGTAAAGTCCGGGTCAATCCTGGCGAGGGGGGCTGGGGGAAAGGTTTGGTGATTGCTCCTCACGACCGGAAATGCAAGGTTGTGTCGGTAACCGGTGGAGGTATCCACCCGGTGGCCCAGAGAATCGCTGATCTGACGGGGGCAGAAGTGGTGGATGGGTTCAGAACCCAGGTTCCCAAGGAAGAAATGTGCTGCGTGATTGTTAATTGTGGCGGCACAGCCCGGATTGGAGTGTATCCACGGATGGGCGTTCTGACCATTGACGTCATTCCTTCTGGACCATCGGGACCTCTTGCTCAGTACATTAATGAGTCAAATTTTGTGTCAGGGGTGCGAGTTGACAGTATTGCGCCGACAGAGTCTGAAGGCGAGGCCGAAGTAGAACCCACCATAGTGACCAATGCAGCGCCCAATCAAATTCCCGCCAATCCGTTTGGTCAACAAAATGGTGCGCAAAGAAGCTTTTTCTTAAAGCTGTCGGGTGTCATGGGATACATTGTTGGGACTTTGTATCAATCAGGCCGCGAAGCAGTGGATATGATTATCCGAAATATTTTGCCCTTCATGGCCTTTGTCAGTCTGCTTATTGGCTTTGTCATCTACACCGGTCTTGGACATGACCTAGCCGCGGTGGTCGCTCCTCTGGGAGGCACCGTATGGGGGCTGGCTCTGATCGTGTTGGTGGGCACATTCCCGTTGTTCTCGCCGATGCTTGGGCCTGGCGCGGTGGTGGCCCAAATTGTAGGCGTGTTTGTGGGAACGGAAATCGCGGCGGGGGTCATTCCTCCTCAATATGCGCTTCCGGCATTGTTTGCCATCGATGGCCAGGTGGGATGTGACTTTATTCCCGTTGCCATGGCCTTAGGGGAAGCTACGGTGGAAACCACTGAAGTAGGTGTGCCCGCGGTATTGTTCAGCCGACAAGTGACCGGTGTTGTGGCAGTGATATTAGCATGGCTTGCAAGTTATGGTCTGTATAGCGGAAGCCATATCAAATAAGGAGATGGGGCCATGAGTTCCGTATGCGGTTTTGAGAGTGTGGTGGTGTCTATTGGACCGGAGGTTGCAGAATTCGTGGCCACCCATCTTGTCATCTTGTTTGGCGAAGGCGTCCCCGAAGAATTAGCTGATGTCAGTGTGGTGCACCATGCTCGCTTTGTTGATAGAGATCTCATTCTTGTGCCCGGCAACACCATCGTATTTGGGGAGTCTTTGTTCGTCATCGATGAAGTGGGATGCGACGCTGAAAACAATTTGAGAGAGCTTGGACATGTTGTTCTCGTTGAAGGAAATGAGCCGATACTTCCCGGTCAAGTGCGTGTGTCCGGCGACTGGCTCGCTCTGCAAGGATTACAGACAGGAACCACAGTTAAAGTTTGGAGACGATGAGACAAGAGGGGGTTCGCTAGCATGGGAAATCTATTGCGTGATTTAGAAATACGGGAATTGGAGAACAACCCCATTTCGGTTGCAGTTATTGGTGCAGGTCAAATGGGCCGCGGACTCGTTGCAGGCCTTGGAGCAATAACTGGAATGCGACCCTCTATGGTAATTGACGTAGACACGGACAGAGCGCGCGATGCGTTGTTGCATGCAGGCATTGCGTCCGCCCAAGTTCACACCGTGTCCGATCCGACTGATGCCGAAACAGTCATCGCGCAGGGCGGTTACGTGGTTAGCGGAAATTACCGAGACATTCCCCAACGGAAAATTGACGCGGTAGTGGAGGCGACTGGCGTACCGGAAATTGGTGCGCGTGCGGCTCTTGATGCCATCGCACGTAAACAGCATATCATCCTGCTGAATGTAGAGACGGACGTAACGATTGGCCGAATTCTTAGCAAACTGGCCACTCAGGCTGGAGTGGTCTATTCGGTCTCTGCCGGCGATGAGCCTGGCGCCACGGTGGAACTGGTGGAGTTTGCAAGGACCATGGGACTTACCGTGGTAGCGGCAGGCAAGGGAAAAAACAACACACTAGATGTGGATGCAACACCCGATACGGTGCGGGATGAGGCGTTGTCTAAAGGGGCCAGCCCTCACATGTTTTGCTCATTCGTGGACGGTACCAAGACCATGGTGGAGATGACTGCGGTAGCAAATGCCACCGGTCTTCAACCTGAACGACCAGGTATGCGAGGAATGACATTGGCGGTGGCAGATTTGTCCAAAACCTTTGCCTTGGTGGAACAAGGAGGCGTGCTGACTCGCACCGGCATAGTGGATTTTGTTCACGGCATCGCACCAGGAGTGTTTACGGTGGTGACTACTGATAACGAAGTCATCATGGATAACATGGTCTATTTGAAGGTTGGAGATGGGCCTCAGTGGACGCTATATCGTCCATATCATTTGGCTAACCTGGAAACACCCCACACTGTGGCAAAAGCGGTGCTGTACCATGACATTTGCTTAAAACCACTGTCATATCCGGTGGCAGAAACGGCGGCCGTAGCTAAACGACTTTTACGCGCTGGAGAGGTCATTGATGGTATCGGTGGGTATACGGTTCGCGGTCAAATTATGACGTACGAGGACGCCTGCGCGTCCGATGCGGTTCCGTTGGGTGTGGTGGAAGGGGCCGAACTCTTAACCGATGTGCCTAAAGGTCAGGTCGTACGGTGGTCTGATGTGCGCTTAAAGGAAAATTCCATGGTCGTGTCCTTACGTAGGCTTCAAATGCAGTGGTTAGACTAGGAGGTGTCGTAACAACCATGACGCGATCAGCAGCTCAGCCGTTACCACAAGCGTCTACATTGGAAGAATCCTTGCGGTGGTTGCGCATCATGCTCACAATTCGTCGCTTCGATGAAACGATTGATGAACTCTTCGCCCAAGGCAAAGTGCATGGAACGACTCACTTATACATTGGGGAGGAGGCAGTGGCCACAGGCGTGATTGCGGCATTGCAGCCCGGAGATGTTGTGACGTCAACACATCGGGGACACGGTCACAACATTGCCTTGGGTGGAGACATTAATGCTATGATGGCCGAACTTTTGGGGCGAGAGACGGGATACTGCCGAGGTTTTGGAGGCTCAATGCATATCGCCGACCAGTCCCTCGGGAACCTTGGAGCCAACGGGATTGTCGCAGGTGGACTGCCGATTGCCGTGGGCGCTGCGTTGGGCTTTCAGCTGCAACAGCAGTCGCAGGTGGTGGTGGCGTTCTCGGGAGATGGGGCATTAAATGAAGGGGCATTTCACGAGGCAGCCAATTTAGCTGCGATTTGGAAATTGCCGGTGGTGTTTGTGGTGGAAAATAATCAGTACGGCATGAGTGGTTCGGTCAAGGAGATGTTTGCCCTTGGGCATCTCGCCGAGCGTGCCGCAGGATATGGCATTCCCGCGACCATGGTGGATGGCAACGATATCTTCAGTGTGTGGGAAGCAGCGGGCCAGGCGATTGAGACGGCACGTAGTGGGAGCGGCCCGAGCCTTATTGAAGCGGTGACCTATCGATACAAGGGACATTCCAAAAGTGATGCGAATCGATACCGGAGTCGGGAGGAAATTCAGCAATGGCGTCAACGTGACCCGATTGATCATTTAAAAGAATACCTGATCGCGAATGGAGCCGATGGGTCTAGCCTTGCGCAGATTCAACGTGAGGTCGCCCAGGCGGTTGCCGATGCATTGCAATTTGCTGAGTCGTCACCATGGCCTGACCCGTCCATGCTTGAAGATGCGGTGTATGCGAAGGAGGATGGGACTCATGTCTGAGATGACCTATGGCGCCGCGATCCGCTCAGCCATTGAATGGGAAATGGATCGCGATCCGCGCGTCTTTATCATGGGCGAAGATATCGGAGTCTATGGTGGTGCCTTCGGAGTAACCATGGGCATGGTCGATCGTTTTGGGAAAGAGCGCGTCCGCGATACCCCAATTGCGGAAGAAGGTATTGTGGGTGCCGGAATCGGGGCAGCGCTAGTGGGGATGAGACCGATTGTGGAAATGCAGTTTTCGGACTTCATTATGAACGCGATGGATCAGGTCGTGAATCAAGCCGCCAAAATTCACTTTATGTTCGGTGGGCGGATGAGCGTGCCGTTGGTGATTCGAGGGCCCGCTGGTGCGGGCACCGGCGCAGCAGCCCAACATTCTCAAAGTTTGGAAGCATGGTTTCATCATGTTCCTGGTTTGAAGGTCATTATGCCAGCATTTCCCGACGATGCGCGCGGCTTGTTGCTGTCTGCGATTCGGGACCCGAATCCTGTGGTGTTCTTTGAACACAAACTGCTATACAAATTGAAAGGGGAAGTGAATGAAACCGATGAAGGATTACCGTTTGGGCGGGGCATCATCCGGCGGTATGGCGCTCATGCGACGGTGGTCACCTACTCGCTGATGGTGCATCGAACGCTCGAAGCGGCCGAGCACCTGGCTAAGAAAGGGTGGGACATCGAGATCATTGATTTGCGCTCGCTAGTCCCGATGGATGTGGATTTGGTGGTAGAGTCGGTGAAGCGAACGGGGCGATTGGCGATTTGTCACGAAGCAGTCGGACGTGGAGGTGTCGGTGGGGAAATAGCGGCGCGGGTCTTGGAAAGTGATGCCTTTGATTACCTCAATTCACCATTGTTGCGGATTAGTGGACTGAACACGCCCGTGCCGTATAGTCCACCACTCGAACAAGCCTTTATGCCGAGCGTCGACCGCATCGAACAAACGCTGGAGGCATGGCTGACCCAAGAGGTGACTTCGCAATGATTCCCTTAAAAATGCCTAAACTGGGTTCCACGATGGATGAGGGGACTATCGTGGCCTGGAAAGTGATGCCCGGAGACATAGTGGGTGCTGGCGACGTACTCTACGAAGTGACCACTGACAAGGTGAATATGGAAGTCGAGGCCGAGAAATCACTGAAAGTGATTAAACTGCTTGCTCAAACAGGCGCTACCGTCGCCGTGGGAGCGAACGTCGCACTAATCGAAACGGACGAACCGGTGTTGGACCTAAGTCTCACGCAATCAGAGGAGGTGCGTTTGGCTGATTCGCCCAGTCCTCAACCAGTGCACAAGGAGATGTTGCGCGGGGCGCAGACCTTTGAAGAAAGCCCGCAAGCAGTGCGTGCATCCCCAGCGGCGCGCCATTTGGCGCGAAAGTTGGGTGTGGATCTGCAAACACTGGCAGGCAGTGGGCCGCGGGGCCGTGTCACACCAATGGATGTACAAAATTATCACCGAAATCATGCCAATGAACCACTGCAAAGTCCGGCGGAATCTCCTCCCATCCGGGAACCGCAACCCTTTATGGGACCTCGAGCCATAGTGGCGCATCGAATGACTCAGTCGGCTCAGATACCCCAGGTTACATTAACGATGTCAGCCGATATGACATCGGTACTCTCATTGCGCACGCAGTGGAAAGAGCGGGGATCGGCTGTATCAGTGGTGGACATGGTGCTATTAGCAACAGCACGCATGCTGGGGGAAGTGCCTAGTTTAAACGGCTGGGTCGAAGGGGCGCAATTTGTGGCCGCGCCCGGGGTGGACTTGGGTTATGCGGTGGATGTTCCGCATAAGGGCCTCTATGTGGTCACCGTACAGGAAGCCCATGCACTGCGCCTGGAACAGATAGCCCAACAGCGCCGCCTACGCACGGACAGAGCGTTAAAAGGCACCGCAACTTTGCAGGACTTAGGAAAACCATCGTTTACCATTTCGAATTTGGGTCCTATGGGGGTCGAGACGTTTAATCCGCTTTTGATGCCGCCGCAGGTCGGTATTCTAGGCTTAGGGGCAATCTATGGCAGCCATGAATCGCCTAGGATGAGCCTATGCCTAACATTTGACCATCGCGTCATTGACGGTGCTCCCGCTGCTCTCGCACTAAAGCGCATAAAGCAGTTCCTGGAGATGCCGACGCTACTGTTATAATCAACTAAAAGCGTGAGGAGGGAAAGACCATGGGACAAGTGTCGGAACCCACCAAAGTTGAGTTGCTGTGTATTCCCTGCATGCACGCCACCCAACACACGATTACGTACGTCAATCGGCGCCTGGTGTCGCTGGAGTGTGATGACTGCCACCACCGGGTGGAGGTGGGCGAGGGAACCGACGCTCATACGGCCGATGAGACGAGAGCCCATCGCGTTTCCCTTCTGGAAATCGAGCAGTTGTACACGGCGGAATTTTTGCATCGGATTCTCACCAAACCGCACCGTATGGGTGAGCAGCTGCAAGAGGATCTGTCACTATTCTTGGTGACTCTGCCGCTGCGTTTGATAACCAAGCCTTACCGACTCATGAAGGAAGTCTTGCGCCACGAGGATCACAGTGGTGACCCGCGCCGTTAAACCAAGCCAGGGGCCCATTAGTTTCATGAGCTGGATTTTCCTGCCGTGGGAAACTTTGATCTGCACATCGTTTGATGGGCCAAGAACAAAGGCAAGGTTTGATCCGTCGATTGGTGTTTTCGATAGCAGTCTGAAGGGATGGATGTCCCGGGGGATTCTTGGCAAACCGGGCAATCACCCAAACGACTCTTTCTGGCGGGCCAGAAATCTGGTCGTGGCGAGAGAGTGCAGCCATAAGCGAAAGAAGTACGAAAACTGAGCGGGCAAGGGGGGCCTATATATCGGCTCATGCACGGTATGGGGACGAGATGTAAGGCAATCACTAAACACCAGCCCCGCTAAAATTTTCCTCGCACATGCCAGGACCTCTGGTTATCCTGATCGGTCATTGAAAGCGCATCAGCAGGGCTAATCAATGCACATATGAGGTGCAAGTGGCATCTCAGCCCCATGAAATCCCACGCCATCCTGTCTTTCTATGATGGCGTGGGATTTTTCCTGACCAAAATTCCGCGCCCCACATTATGCTTTCTGCAAAATCCCCCGTATGGGGTATAAACCGATTCGCCACAACTTCCTATGATGCTTTTATAACATATTTCTTTCATATGACTTGGAGGCGAAGAAACAATGGAATTTGGTCTTAGTCAGGAACAGGAGCGAGTCAAGGGCATCGCCAAGGAACTGGCTCTGGATTTTGCCAAACGCGCAGCGCAGCACGATGCCGAACGCTCCTTGCCGCTGGAAAACTTTGCCCAGATGCGTGACGCGGGCTTTTATGGATTGGTTGTCCCCAAGGAGTTGGGCGGGTTAGGTCTCGGCATGCTCGGTTGGGTGGCGGCGGCAGAAGAAATCGCCCAAGGAGACGCAGCCACAGCTTTGGCCTTTAATATGCATATCAACGGCACTGGAGGAATTTGCCAGAGGCCCGAGATACCTGACGATAAGAAACAGCGTGCGGCCACTACGGCTCTCGAGGGACATTTAATGTGCACGATGGTGTCTGAACCGACTTCTTCCAGTCTCTTGCCTTCGACCTACAATCCTACCGTAGAGGCTGAAAAAGTTCCGGGCGGCTATCGTCTGTACGGTAGGAAATGGTTTGCTTCCAACTTCGAAGGCAGTGATTACGCTTATCTTTATGTTCATCCAAAGGGTAATGCCAATCCTGCTCAAGCCATGGCGGTGCTGATTCCAACCCGTCAAGATGGCATTACCGTGACCGATATTTGGGATACCTTAGGCATGCGGGCGACACGCAGCAACCAGGTCGATTTTACCGGTGCGTTGGTGAGCGATGATTTTGTGCTTTATGAAACAGAGAGCTTTGTCGGATCATTTCTGATTGAAGAAAGCAGCTTTTCATTTGGCGGCTATACGTCGTGCTACATGGGATTGGGTTTGGGAATGATTAATTGGGCAACCAAATACTTAGGCGAGCGAACGGCCAAGGGTTATGCGCAACCGATGGGATACCACCCCGACATTAGTCACCGGATAGGCATACTGGCGACGGAGATCGATGCCGCACGCTATATGGTATATAAAGCCGCCTGGCACCAAGACCATTATGGGCCGAGTTTGGCCACCTTCGAACAATTCCTGAGAGCCAAGCTAGCAGTGGGTAATGCTCTACAAAGCCTTGCGTCGGGGCTTGCGGTGGCATGCGGTCTCCATTCCCTCTTTAAAGGCCAGCCTCTGGAACGGATGATTCGCGATGCAGCGACAGCTCCCATTATGCCGCCAAGTGCCGATGCCTGTGCGTCGATGATTGGCCTTTTAGCGATGGGGCTTGATCCCGGTCAAGCACCTAGTATCCGTATGGCTTAGCCAGTAGGTGAGTGCGATGATGCCCGTCCTTGAGGCGGGCGTCATCGCACTCACATCGAATGCCGTGTCAGATTGAAGAAGTCACGAAAGGTGCCCATTTCCGGAGACCTTTGTTTTTGTGTATAAGAGGAAAAATATGTTAGGAGGATGAGAATGATGGACCTAAAAGGCAGGGTAATCATCGTTACCGGGGCCGCTAGCGGCATCGGTGAAGCGACTGCCATGCGATTGGCTAGCGAAGGCGCGCATCTGGTGATTAATGACATCAATGGGCAGGACTTGCGGATGACAGGAGAAATGCTGAAAGGTTCGGGTCATCTTCAATTAGAGGGCGACGTCTCACAAGAGAGCACCGCAAAAGCGTTGGCTCAGGCCGCCGAAGAAACGTTTGGGCGCATCGATGGTCTGGTTAACAATGCGGGGATCCATTACATCCATGACATCAACGAAATAACATCGGACGATTTTGACCGGGTGGTGGGAATAAACTTGCGCAGCATGTTTTTATGCGCAAAGCACGTGATCCCCGCCATGCTGCGTCAACGCCAGGGTTCGATTGTCAATCTGGCCTCAATTTCTTCGTATGTTGGACAAGAAATGGAGGGTAAAAGTACAGTTCTCTACAACATCACCAAAGCGGGGGCATTGCAAATGGCCCGCTCATTGGCCACTCGCTACGCAGCAGACGGGATTCGAGTCAACGCGGTAAGCCCAGGGGCCACCCACACTAATCAAATTATTCACGAAAATCCCAACCGGGGAGCCGAACTAGAGGCTCAGATATGGATGGGCGCGGCCTCGGCAACCCCTCTCGGGAGAGTGGCCGTGCCATCGGAAATTGCTGCCTGCATTGCATTTTTATTATCGGATGAAGCATCGTTTGTCACAGGAACGGCACTTATTGCCGATGGCGGTTATCTAGCCCGCTAACCATAAGAAGGGGAGAGGAGAATTGGCTATGGATCCCTATTCAGCTGTCGGTTTGGTTTCTACCGTCCGCGGCATAAAGAAGCGTGCGGAGATTCAACGCAATCTCAATCACCTGGCCGATCTGGTCGCAGCCTCCAACTGGCTGTCGGGTCTGGATTTGCCCGTTAAACTGATGGCCATTCCAGAAGGAGCGCTGCAGGGTTTTACCGACGAGGTCTTTGACTTGGATCATGAACGGTATGCCGACGAATGCGCCATCGATGTCCCGGGGGAGGAAACAGCGTTCTTAGGGCAGTTAGCCCAACACTGGAAAGTGTATATCATGGCGCAGGCCAAGGCGCGCCATCCCGAGTTTCCGAAAAGATTCTTTAATGTCGGATTTATAATCGACCCCACGGGCGCCGTGATTTTGCGTCATCACAAGCTGGCACCCCTATTCCCGGTGGAACATTCGGTCACGCCCTATGATGTGTTCGACCGCTGGATAGAGCTCTATGGCTATTCTCTGGACGCTTTTTATCCGGTGGTGAGCACCCCCATTGGGCGTCTTGGCATTATGATGGCCAATGAGGGATCTTATCCAGAGAACGCCCGGGGATTGGCCTTGAATGGTGCCGAAATTGTGTACCGCGCCGCCTATCCCCATCCGCACACCGGCAATGACTTTTTTGAAATTCAGAACCGCGCCCGTGCTTTAGACAATAATTTTTATGTGATCGCGCCCAATCTGGGTACGTATTACCTGGATCAAGACGCCGAAATCCCCATTGACACCTTTGGCGGACATTCAATGATCGTGGATTACAAGGGTCAGATGGTAGGGCAACACAAATATGGTGGAGGATCGTCTTATGTCGCAGGCACCATCAACCTGGATGCCTTAAGAAAGTTCCGCACGCAAGCTCGTTGGGACAATTGGGCCAAGGATTTGCAAACCGAGCAATATCGACTGATCTATGAGAGAAACATCTATCCCAAAAACCTCTATTTGAACACCGCTCCCTATACGCATGAACAGTACCAGGAACGCGTCATCGAACCACAAATTGCTCGCATGGTGGAAATGGGGATTTGGGAATCGGGCGACTAGAGTTAAAGGGGGCCCTAGTGTCTCCGATCGTTGTCATGCGGAGCACCGAACGGGACGACTTGGCAGCGTCGTTGAAGCTGAAAACTTTGGAAATGGAGTGGATGCATAGTGAACACGCTGAGGGAGTTGAACACCAATTATATCGATGGTGTATGGCGTGCTGGATTGAGCGGCCAAATTTACGAAAACCGCGATCCCTATACCGGAGATGTGGTGTCAAGCATCACATTGGCTGATGCCCGCGACATCGATGCGGCGTATAAGGCAGCCGCCCGGGCTCAAAAAGAGTGGGTCGGAATGGGACCATGGGAACAAAGCCGCATTCTCGAAAATGCTATCACGGTGATCGAAAAATACGAAAACAACGGGGAACTTAGTGATCTTATTGCGGCGGAACTGGGAGGGAATCGGCTTAAGGCGGGATTTGAGACGTTTCTGACTAAAAATATTATCAAGGAAGCGGCGACCTATCCCCAACGGATGGATGGCTATATTCTACCGGGGACGATTCCTGGCAAGGAAAACCGCCTCTATCGCATTCCGGTGGGCGTCGTGGGTGTGATTAGCCCAAGCAATTTCCCGCTGTTTTTAACCATGAAAATGGTCGTCGCGGCATTAGGAGCTGGCAACGGAGTGGTCTTGAAACCCAATGAGAACACCTATATTAGCGGCGGACTGTTTTTAGCTAAGGTATTCGAAGAGGCGGGCCTGCCCCCAGGGCTGCTCAATGTGGTGGTAACCACGGTGGAACTGATGGGGGATTCCTTTATCGCGCACGACATTGTGTCAGCCATTGCCTTTACTGGATCGAGCGCGGCGGGATCGCAAATTGCCGCCCTTGCGGGAAAGCATTTAAAGGACGTAGCGTTGGAGTTGGGCGGCAATAGTGCATTCATCGTGTTGGATGATGCGGATATTGATTACGCCGTCAATGCAGCGGTGTTTAGCCGGTTCACGCACCAAGGGCAAATTTGCATGTGCGGCAACCGCATTTTAGTGGCGAATTCGGTATATGACGAGTTCGTAGAAAAGTTTGTAAAAAAGGTCAAAACATTAAAAGCCGGTGATCCCCGGAACGAGGATACGATTATTGGTCCCTTAATCACCGAGCGTCAGACCAGAGCGTTGCTGGCCACGGTAGACGCCGCGGTGGAACAAGGCGCTGAGGTGTTATATCGAGGAGAAGTGCGTGGCAACGTGGTGGAGCCGATTGTACTGGCTGGCAGCAACGCTCTAGCCTGTGCCCGTGAAGAAATGTTCGGCCCGGCCGTGGTCATTGTCAGGTTTGAAGACGACGAGGACGCCATCACAATCGCCAACGATACAAAATATGGATTGAGCGGCGCTGTGCATACGGCAAATCTCGAACGTGGCGCCGAACTAGCCAAACGGATTGAAACGGGTATGATTCATATCAACGATACGACTATTAACGATGAACCATTGATTGCGTTTGGGGGAGAAAAGCATTCAGGGGTAGGCCGCTTTAATGGTCGGTGGGCGCTGGAAAAGTTTACTACACTGAAATGGATATCAGTCCAACACACCAAGCGGGTCTTTCCGTATTAAGTCTCGAGAAGCTATGACAAACACATATAAAGGAAGGGAGGGTTTTCGATGAATAGTCCGCATGAGTTGGCAACATTTGCCGGCGGTTGTTTTTGGTGTATGGTTAAGCCGTTTGACCAATATCCGGGGGTGATAAGTATCACCTCAGGATTTACCGGAGGCCATGTGGCGGATCCCACCTACGAAGCGATCAGTACAGGATTAACGGGCCATTATGAGGCCGTCCAAATCGTATATGATCCCCGGTTGATTACCTATAACCAGTTGCTGAATATTTTTTGGCAGCAAATTGACCCCACGGACTTGGAAGGGCAATTTGCCGACCGAGGTGCCCCATACCGGACAGCAATCTTTTACCACACCCCACAGCAACAAGAAGCTGCAGAGGAGTCTCGGCGTATACTAGACCAAAGCCATCGGTTTGATGACCCCATCGTGACTATTATCGCACCGGCAACGACATTCTACCCTGCCGAAGACGCACATCAGGATTATTATAAGAAAAACCCGGACCACTATCAGGAATACGAACGAAGTTTAGGACGAGACGCTTTTCTCGACGATCATTGGGGAAAATCGCGTTAAACAAAACTTAGCAACGGACAGCTCTGGCCAAAAGCATCGCCAGGCGCCGGGGAGGGTGTGCTTTTGGCGCACGAATCACCACATCATCGGTCTTTTTTATGAGAATCGGCCGTTTACTATCTTGTGATTGGCGTTGTCTACACCGTATTCGAAGTGACGGTGTCACCGCAAGCGAAAAAGACAGTGCTCTGCCAATCGTCCCAAGTAGAGCAAATCGATGGTTTTTGCGAAAATGCCCATGTTATGCCCTGGGTCAACCGGATTAGGAATCACTGTACTCTGTAGGACGAGTCGACGCACGTGGACTTGGTCGGTATGACTGGAAGCGATTAAAGAAATACCGGCAACTCTTCGAGGAAACAATTTTGTCCAGTACCATTTCTTAATCCTCTGTGATCGCCGCGTGTGAAAGATTAGGCCGTCCGTTTGGGCCGTACGTCAAACACGAATCTCATCCCATCAGGCTGCCTCCGCCCGATTTTTTCGTCCTAAGGTCCATCGGATCTGATGACAGCCGAGTTAGCCGTAGTGATGACAAATAGCGTTAGCGTCAACACGTGGGTTGAAAGAACCTGGATAGAATTATCGCTGTGTCCCCAGAGATGCCATGCTTCCAGAAATCCATCTATCCCATTAAAGTGAATGACATCATAACCCCGTCGAGGTAGACGCCATACGGGTACTGCATAATTTTTGCTCAGAGTGGGGACTCTCCGGATGCGGAAAGTGTCAGCTGGCCGTTGGTTGAAAGTGGGGCATCTTTGCCACGGATGCGTCGGTTCAACGTGACGGTCTTTCCATCGACTCCTGAATGCAAGAGCCGTTGAGCAAGTGTTGGTTTGGAGGATTCTAAACCACCTCGGTAGGGAAAAAGTGACCAAAAGCACGCGAATTATAGCCATTCCCGACTGTTAACGGCCCACCAAAGAAATTGAGGAGCGTTCCACAAATATCTCCGCCAAAGTCTTCGTGGTTCAGACAGGAGGAGACGCCGTAACCATTCCAAGCGAGCACGCCGCCAAATTGAGGGAGCACGTCTCATGGTGCCTCCAAAATATTCTACAAATGCTCCCACGCCCATAGCTATTGGGCATTGAGTATCTTTCTGATGGGAATTTATCCAAAAGTCTTGATAGGGCATGCCCAATGCAACAAATAGGATGCGCGTGCCGTGCATCACGATACGTTGAATGACGTCAGGTGTGGGAATAGGATCATAACCATTGCAGCCTGTAATCTCAATTCCTGAATACTCTTTACGAGCGCGTTCGTTAGTAGCGATTAGCGCGGCTTCATGTCTAGCATAGATAAAGACAGGACAATGCTGGAGAGCAGCCTCTTTAAGTACATGGGGAATGAAGTCGGTACCATTAAGGTTTGAAGAAATCGTTGCCGATGGAGTCTAGCTGCCAACGCTATGCCTACTTCATCGTTCCAGTTAATGGTTGTGGTTAATAGTTTTCGGTACCTATGGTCTTGAAGTATCTCGGTTACAACATGAGCATTAACAAATACGAATTGATGAGGAATGAAGTCGGTAATGTGTTTCCGAATGAGCTCAATGGCACCAGAATAAGTAACATTCATAAGATGAAGGTTGTGAATTGATACCTTGGGGAATTTATTAGGGGATTCGGGTGGAACATAGCTGTTAATTCGGGGAGACAGCATGGACTCACCTCCTATGGAAAACTAATGGATGCCATGAAGTACATTCTAATGTTGACTTTAGGAAAGCTTTTTCAACAAGGGAGTCACCCCCAGGCGGTGAAGTGGGTTCTTCATCCCCCTCGTCCTCATAGATGAGAAACAGAAGAGAGAGTTGGTGCAAAATATTTTGAGATGCTTAGTGGAGAACGGTGTTATATCAAGGGATGAAAAGGATTTAGGGAGAGTCTTCTTCTGGATAATCGAAGACGATGGGTTACATGGCTGGTAACTAACTGGGTAAGTTGTACGAGTTACATCTCGGGATAAGAGGAGTTCTGCGCTTAGTCCCGCCATTTGGGATAAGCGGAAATTCTGAAATGCTCCGCGAATTCAGGAACCTCTACCAGGACTCCTCGCGAATGATGTGGCAGAGTGACATTATCCGGGGGAAGCCCCAGGGTATCGATTAGTGACAATAACAGTTTCACCCTAAAAGGTCGATAGCAAATGGCTGTAATAGTCGACTAGAATGGAAATGAGACTCTAAAGAAGTGCGGCACCAAGAAGGGCGGGAAAGATCGCTTCAGACCAGTGTTTAGGAAGATTGGAGGAAAGTCGTGACAGAAGTTACCATTGCTGTGTGTACCGCTAATCGTCCCACTTTGTTGTCCAAACTACTATCAAGCTTGCGCGAGCAAACATATAGTCACAACCTTTTCGAGATTCTGATTATAGATAATGGGACAGATAAGCAAACTGAATCGGTGGTTAGGTTACACGTGCCGTTGACAGATATTACCACTCGCTATGTTCATTTAACTCGACCTTCGCTATCGATGGCTCGCAATTGCGCAATTGACATATTTCAAGGAGATATATTGGTGTTTTTAGATGATGACGTCTATACTGACCCGACATGGTTGGAAATTATGATGAGAGCGTGGAAAGATTTCCCTACCCGGATGATAGGAGCTGTAGGGGGCAAAATTCTTCCCGACTGGGCGATTGATCCTGGAGTCTTCAATGATCGTCGGTTTTGGTGGCTTTTCTCATTATTGGATTATCATCGGTCACTAACTGTTATGAAACCTCCCATGTTGCCCTTTGGGGCAAACTTTGCACTTTCTCGACAAGCGGTTGAAGCCGTCGGTTACTTTGATGAAAGCTTAGGTCGGAGAGGAAAAACATTGCTATCCGGTGAAGAAATGAAATATCTAAACCAGGTAAGAAAAGAAGGGTACGATATTGTCTACACTCCTCATGCAGTGGTACATCACCGAGTGGAGGAAGAGAGATTGAATATAAAATGGGTGTTGAAGCGGTCCCTTTGGGAAGGAATTACCTTGTATGTGATATCGGTCCATTCTTTGGCCAAAACAAGGCGTTGGCTGCGCACCTTTCATAAAGCTATTGAAATGGTTGGTTATGGGATACTTGCATGGGCTGTTCCGGCAACTAAATTTCAACGCCTACACTGGAAAATTCAGTGGTATATTCGGTGGGGGTTTTTAACGGCAAAGAGAACATTAGGTGGCGAGTTAAAACATACCGCCACCGATTATGGCCCAGAGAAATTAGCAATTAAAAAATAGATGTTCTATAACAACTCGGTGTAATGGAGTTAGTGCTCGTTTCGCGAAAAATAGAGAAGGCCGACCGGTCCCTTAGGCACCACACGAATCAATTTGAATCCGCGAGCATTTAGTGTAAGAATCATGTTTTGGGGAGAACGGTGGTGGTATTCAATAATAATCGCATCCACTTGTTGAAGATCGTCGAAGGACAGGCTCAAATCATTTACGATATCAAATTCGCAACCCTCGCAGTCTAGTTTTAGAACGATACGTTTGTCACGTCCTGAAATCCTTCGAACAATCGAAATTACTTCACCTAGACTGACCGTATCTACTTCTTCGGATTCACCTTGGATATTTTCATTGATTTCCATGAGAGGGCCAGATAACGTTGAGCTGAGACTTTCACAAGGATTGTAGCGTCCAAGTAATCTTTGCGATGAAGCACTCAAGCCGAAGCAATGACAAAAAATCATCTTTTCGAGATGATTACGTTGGATATTCTCCATTAATTGTTGAAAGGGTTGACTAAAGGGTTCGAATGCGTGAACCTCAGCTCCTTTCAGAGCAAAATATATTGCACTATCGCCGATATTTGCGCCGATGTCGATTACGATATGGTCGGCTACAGGAAATATCCCATACTCGTCCTCAAGAAAACGTTCGTATATTACCATAAGATCTGACGCTAATGATTGTTGATGGACAACAAATTCCGCTTGTCCAGGAATTGTTAAAAGATAGCGACCATCTTGGTGTGGTTTGAGTAGCCATCCATATTCCTGCATAGCTAATAGTACGATTAAGGACCACAGTTGGTGAACATAAATAGTTAACTCAATACCCTGCCAACGGAGCAAGAGCTTGTCGTCATAGGTTAGAATTTGGCCACCCGAGCGCAAAAATTTGGCAACCGCGGCGAGTTGACGATATTTCAATGAATAACGAATCAATGTCCAGCTATGGGATAACCGTGCGATGGACCACAATCGGGTTAATCGCTTAACAGTCATATCGTTCCGTCCTTTCTTAAATATACAGATTGAAATGAAGTAAATAGATCTTTTAAACTCTGTTTCATAGTAGGAACGGTACTCCTGTTTGCCAATCCCCCGACACCGATGAGAATTCAAACAAATATCTCATGAAGTTGGTCATGTTAGAGGAAAAAATCACCTTCAAGGGGTGAGGCGCGCATAATTCTATCTGTGGCACTCTACCATTGTAAGATTCTTCAAGAAATCGCCTTGAATTATCGATCATCTTATGTGCGGATTGGATTAGGACTGGGGTTGCACTTTGTGATGCACTTGACACGACACCTAAAAGTGTCCACCAACATTGGCTGTTTGCGAACGGTCCCGCATTTATAGCCCTTGAGGTGGTTTGGCAGGCACTGATTATTTGTGTACCGTTCATTCTCGAAAGGATGGTCACCGTGATGGGCTACGGCAACGGAGCCTGGAGGACGGTAGAATAACGACTAGTCCACGTAAACCGCCCGACGTAGTAACAGTTTGGTCCGGCGTGGACAAAACATGTTCCCAGACGAAAAATAGGGAATTATCTTCTAAATCGACGTGTACTCTTCGTGGAAAGAGGGAGGTCAGAATGATTATTGGCATTGACGGGAGGTCTTTGCTTCCACCGATTACTGGTATTGGTCGATATCTGGAAAGTATTTTGGAGGTTTGGCCGGTTCCGGAGGATAAGATTTATATATATGTACCGAGAAGTCTTGCACTTCGGTTTTCGTTGCCTTGCTACGGAGGGGTAAAATCATCTACTGGGATGCCTCCACTTGTTTGGCGCGAGAGTCAACTTCCCAGGGCCATGATTAGGGATGGTGTCGATGTGTTCTGGGGGCCACAATTCGTTCGGCCAGTCAGGAAGCTACCCATGGTATCGGTAGTGTCTGTTCATGATGCATTTTGGATGGAATCTTCGATCGGGGCGATGGGATTTAAGCGTTGGTTAGGCATGCGATTGTTCGTGCCAAAGTCTTTGGAATCGGCTACACGGGTAATTGTTTTAAGTGAAGAGGCTATGCATAAGTTGTCGCTTGGTAGTGGTAACTTAAACGCGAAACTGGTATACATTCCTCCACCTGTCATTGTCGGCCCCCGACGCCAAAGAACAAAATTTACTGACCGCGTAAAACTCCTGATGGTGAATACAATTGAGCCGCGTAAAAATGTTCCATTGGTTGCGCAAGTCGTACGAAATCTAAATCGCAGGAAAATTTGGGTGCAACTTGATATCGTTGGTCCATGGGGCTGGGAGCATAATCGCTACCGGTCTCTCATTGCGCACTCCATGACGTCAGGAATTTATTACCATGGTTACGTGGATAACGAAAAGTTGAAGAGCTTTTATGAACAAACTGACTTTCTTATCAGTGCTTCACTTTATGAAGGAACAGGACTGCCTTATTTAGAGGCGTTGGGGGGAGGTGTGCCGGTGATTGCCTCCGATATCTCAGCCTCGCGTTACTTGGCCCAAACATTTCGTGCAGTAGCCATTATTTCATGTGATGGATCCGACGCGATTCAGACATGGACCGAGGGATTAGTGAAAATTTTGTCGGATAGAACTGAATGGCAGCAAAAAGCCGCAGACGAAGCAGAGCGGGTGGCCATGCGTTACGCGCCGAAATCAATTGCTTTGGCAACACGGCAGATCCTCTATGAGGCATTTCAGACAAATTTCAGAAACAGCGGGAGTGATTTTGAGGATCTCGACGTGGGCAAAGTTTTGCGCTAGGTATGAAAAAAAGGGTATTCGTATTTTAGTGCGCTGCGAAGGCGCACGGTTTGGGAGCAAACCGTGGCCGAACTATGCAAGAGATGAGGGACGGCCCCTCGAAATCGCCTTGCAGGAGGAGATTTCAAACCACCGTCAGTGGCTGGGGCGAAAAGCCCTGGTCGTGAGCGTGCCGGGAAAAGGCCCCGCTAGACGGGGTCAGGTGTGTGCCCGGGAGCTGAACGTCAGTTAACTCCTGACGAGGTGTCCAAAGGATAGAGGCGTCATCGAAACCGGGGTCCTGAAATTACCCCGGGACAGGGTAGAGCGGGAACCTGTCTACTGGCTCCACGGTGGCCGACATGAAGGGGGCAGGACCTGGGCGCAGGCTCTGGCATGGAACGCAGGAACCTTCGCACGGTGGTTGACCGTATCGCGCAGATGGTGGTCAAGTTGACCTTCGAGCCTGTGGTCGAACCCCACTTTCATCCCGACTCGTACGGGTATCGCCCCGGACGGTCGGCGCATGATTGATGCATTGACATTGACCCAAACCCGCCAACGTTGTTGGCGGCATGATTGGCTGTTGGAGGCTCACGGTGCTTTTGCTTGGACCGGACACCAGGCTGTTCTAGTGCGGCTTCCCAAGCGGTCTCGGCATGGCCATGTTGTCGGCTGCCTAAGCCATAGAGCATCCGTTCCAGCACCGTCTGCGTGGCCAGCGCCGGGTTCCGAAATTGATGGTACGTGTCTACGGAATTTCCTCTGCGCCATCGGCGGTCCGGCCCCGAGGATGGGTGACGGCGATTTTCCTATCCTCCCAAAAAACACATGTGGCCAGCTTCGGTCCCGTGTCGGACTGGTTGACGCTTGGGATCATGCCGTCCTTTGGGCCCTGCTCACTGAACCACCTCCGCCGCCATCATCTGTTGCAAGACCTGCAGTCCCACCCGCAGCGAGAGAGCCAATAATCCGTCTTCCGCATCCTGGAGGATGTCCACCCACGGCACCGGTCAGAGGCTGTTCGGGATGAGGCTTTTTCTTTATCCTGGTAGTCACTAGCGATTCGTCCTATGATGGGGTCAACACTCTCTATTCAACCAGAGAGCCATCAGGATCGCTAGTTTCAATTTCCACGAAAATGGGGCATTCTCCATTCGAACCAACCCATTTTTGACAGAGGGATGGGATATTAGTTCAAATCGCTGCATCGTCTGCCGCGCCAATGGCGGCTAACATGCGGTTATTGGCCGTTGTTCCAGCAAAAGGACCGAAAGCCATTCGTTGACAATCATATGTGATCAGTGATAACATATAAGTCAGGCAATTTGAGAATTCGGAGGATTAGTTCTGACCGACCATAGGTAATACGGAAGGTGATTAAATATGATGCCATATGGCTTCCGTGACCGTGATGATGTTGCACTTTCGCCCCTCGTAGCCGGTGTTCATAAAAGTCTGAAACGGGACACCTTGCCGGGGAATTATCTGAAATCGATTGGCAGATGGATTCATGGGCGTGGGTATGGTTTTTACGAGGTAGACCCCACAACCGGGATGCCTGGATCAATCCATGCTATTGGAGTCAGTCATGAATTTTTGGATATTTACGAAACGGTTCGCAATGATGATCCGCTCTTGCAGCAAATACGGTCGAGCAATCGTCCATGCCTCATCAACCTCCCTGAAAAATCGGCAGATGTTACCTCAGACTTCCTTACTGTATTTCATGACGAGCGATTAGGCAGTTATATGTTGGGTCCGGTTGTGGTGGATCGCCAACTTGTGGCTACCCTTAACTTTGCGCGGGCACTCAATGATCCGCCCTTTACACGAACTGATTTAAGAAAGCTCCAGGTCGCTTGCTTGCATGTGTCCCGGGCATATGCGCTATGTCTGGATGCGGAGAAGACACGCAGGGAAAGGGAATATTATAGGCAAGCCTTAGATGAAGCCCCCTATGCACTGTACTTAACCCGCCGGTCATCGGACGATAGTGAACAAATCCTTTTCAAAAACCGTCTGGCAGTACAAGCTGATGCGCGAGACTATGTGCCGGTGATGGTAGGCAAGGATGCGCGCGTAAATTATCAGGTTCGGGAGCCGGGAAACGAAACCGAGGTCAGCGTACGGTCGGTCAAGATTGACCATGATCATGAAATTTGGGCTCACTTTTTGGTGGAACAAGTCAATGCCAGATTATCTACCGAAGCTCAGTTATTTCTTACTCGACGGGAAAAAGAATTGATTGAATGTCTGATTCAGGGCTTTGACAACAAAACCATCTCGAATATTTTGTGCATCAGTCCCCATACCGTCAAACAACACTTCCGAAATTTATTCGATAAGTTTTCCGTGCATACGCGAACAGAGCTGGTGGCCCGCGTCCTCGCCGCGTCGCATCTGGATTCCATGGGAAAGCAACAAGATACCCCAAACGGGTGATGCGAAGAGGGCGAATGCTTTCCTATACTGAAGCCACATTTCAATATAGGGAGATGGGCACATGGTACCGACGACGCCAGAGGAATTTAGACGTATTTTGGGTCGTTTTGCAACAGGCATTACTGTGGTGACGTCCCATGCCTTGGGAGGGTCTCACGGAATGACCGCGACATCATTCACCTCGGTGTCACTAGAGCCCCCTTTAGTGCTGGTGTGTGTGGACAAGACGGCAAATACCCACGATGTTTTGCTCAATGGCGAGCGGTTTCTTGTAAACATTTTGGCCTCGCGTTCTGACCACCGAGACACCTGCATTAATTTCGCTGGAAAAACCAAAGATTGGTCGCTCGCATCATGGACCGATACTCCTTGGGGTCCAAAGATCGACCAGGCCGTTGCGGTGCTCGGTTGTCGCAAAACCAAAAGTTGGCCTGAAGGCGATCACACGATTTTTATCGGACGGGTGGAAGCTCTTGGAGGCTCACCGGGTGAGCCCTTGGTCTATTACAACCGGGATTTCTGGCGCATTTCATAACACAAGGGTGCAATACGAGGGGATGATGAGCACTGTTGGGCTGATTATCCTGATATGATCGGAAACCTGTCTTTGAATCAACCAACCGATTGAATTGGTTGGTATGCCTCCGCCGGGGCTCCCCGGGCAAGTCGCTCATATCATGACCGCCACCCAAATCGTGCCACTCCGTGCCGAGGGTGGCGGTCTGCATGCCATGGCCGCATGGCCCAACACCGCCAGTAGAAGGCTATCAATATATCAATCCACCCCACCGGCAAAAAGAGGGTAGGGCGTTATGCCGGAGTCCTCCTTTGACTTTGCCATTTAGATGTGGGGAAGTCCTTTTGTAATGTGCACAGTATGACCCCCCAGTAAAATGGCTGATGCCATCCGTATGCAATCAAGCCTGCGTGGCCTCCCTGCCAAGTATCTGCGGGGACTAACCCGCGACGGTTTTCAAAGGCTTTCTCGCCTTTTTCGGCCAATATCTCTGCAAACAGTTATAAGCCTGTAGAATACCCCTTTTGGGGTATGTTGAATCAAATTGATAATTGATAAATTTTTCTGAATTAGCGGTGTCCCCTCTGCGTGGCATGCTAGCGTGCAATTCATAAGGGGAGTCCGTCTAGCAAAGGAGAGGATGCCAAATGCGCAGTTATAACGACCTTGACGTCAATGCCAGAAATGCCATCCGGCGATATCAACCGATGCTTATTGCGATAGCGCTAGTCGCTGAATTGTTTTTAGCGGGTGATTGGTATGGATTCGCTGCAGTCATTTCTTTTGTTTCCAAATCTCTCGCCTTGACTGCCAGTCAGGCTGGCTTTGCTCAGGGATTGTTTGCCATAACGTATGCCATTTCGCTGTTTGCTTGGGGACCGCTGGTAGATAAGGTACATGCCAAGTGGATGATCGTAGGCGGGCTCTTAGGCACGGGCGCGGTCATGTT
>JAJYHT010000029.1 GCA_021784595.1 Bacillota bacterium
CGGTGATCTATGGCTATTATAGCGTTAACCCTGTCATTAAGCCAAGTACTCCGGGGTGATCGCGGGCCCTGTCCGTCGTGCCCCACCGATGCCGATCATATCCTCGTGCGGAACGGAACCTATACGCGTCATGTGCAAGACGGACGCGGGGTGTCCGTCCTGACCATTCAGCGCTACCGCTGTCACACCTGTGCGATCACCTACAGTGCCTTGCCGTATGATTGTCGCCCGTACACGGCCAATACCTGGGCCTTGGTGCGCGATGCTTCGGATCGTCCTATTCTTCGCGCTGCCGTTGCCGCGATGTGGACATACTCATTACCGGAGACAAGGATTTTCTGGAAGCGGGCATTACGACGCCGCACGAATTTGTTCAAATGGACGAATGGTAGCGATCCCATGACCTACCAGATGGACGGAAGGCGTGGGAGCTGATACTTAAGTCTTGCCCTGACTTGGTGGTGCCGGACTGGAAGGTATTTAACCGGTTGGCGCGCGTCACCACGGCGTCACCAGGAAGGGATGGAATGGCCATTTTGGGAGCGACAGGGTAGACGCTCCGAAAATCCGGAATCGGCGACATATAAGTATTGTAGCGCATCGAGAAGACGCCCTAGACCCCTGAGTGCGGTTCTTCTAATCCCGGCGTCGCAGGTTCGAATCCTGCCGGGGACACCATCGTTAAACCCTTTCACCGCAAGCGATTGGGGCTTTTTTATTTCCCAGAGACATGACGTATTTTCCTTGGCGTCACCACGAGGGGTGGGACGGAATACAGCGCTCGAAGCTTCCGATTCGGCGGTTGAACGAATGTCGGACGACAGAAAGTTGAAACTGCATTAACACTGGGAGAGAGTCTTGTGGAAACTGTTAGCGTACCTGATTACCGGGTCCGGTTTCTGATTCGGAATGGGAAGATGAATATTATGGCAGGCACGATAAGAAAAATCCCGCCAAATAACACTTCGAACACAAGAATTCCAAGGATAAGGTCTCGTATCCAGATTGAAGTGAGATGGTACCCTGCAACACTCGCGGAAACTCCTACGAACGCGGCAATGATGGAAATGACGGTAGAGAATGACAACGCTATAAAGACCCTGGATACACTCATCCGCGAAGGTGTGATACACAATTCGAGACAGGACTGGAGCACGTGGGATCACACTTCTGACTGGTTTGAGCGTGCGAAGCGTTGTGTGGAGGTTCTTCGCGAGCCTGGCGATCTGAACTTATACAGCGAACCGACGCTGCCATGGTATTCGACCGAACAAACGGTGCGCTCGTACAATCAACAGGTCGCCGCGCTGGTTGGCAAATTAGAAGGACTAGCGATGCGCTTTTGGACACGCTCTCTTAACATCCCACTTGACATGGGCCCGAGGCAACCGAATTATGGCTTTAGCCTCGTGGATGCGCATCAAATTCGGTTCGTGCTATACTCGAATTACGAAGCCTATGGCCCTGATCAAGATCGAAGGAGGGTTTCAGCGATGTCTGAGGTATTGGTCCGATTTTTCATCGAGCAACTTCCCGAGGGAGCCTACCTCGTGACGAGCGATGACGTCCCGGGACTTGTCGCACAGGGGCGCACTGTGACAGAGGCCACGGAGATTGCCCAAGACGTCGTACGGAGGCTGGTTGAGTCTTATCGAGACCACGGGGATCCCCTACCCCCTAGCCTGCAGCGCGTCTTTTCAGGGCATGGGGAAGTCATTGCGCCGGTCGCGGTCGATTAAGTGGGGCTGTTGTCCGGCTTGTCCTACCGCGATGTGACTCGCAAACTTCGCGTTGCGGGATTCGAGTTTGATCGGACGGCGAAGGGCAGTCACGAAATTTGGAGAAACGCACTCGACGGGCGTCGCACGACGGTACCCCATCATCCTGGGGCGCTGCCAGAGGGGACTGTTCAAGCCATTGTGCGGCAGGCGGGGTTATCCGTATCCGAATTTATTAATCTATAGACGACTAATCTAGTATGATCCATCCACGGGGAATTTTGCATAGTTGGGTCGTTAAATCACCACGGTCAACCGTCGACCGCGACGTGCCCGGGGAGGCTATTTTCCATAACATGGGTGGTTCTATGACAATCGGAGCCCATTATTTTGATCTCCTCGTCATTTTAAATCGAACCACCCCACGCCGTCATTGGAGAGTTTTACTATCGCTGGAAAAGAAGCGGTATACGATGCGCAATGGTTCGCAAGGGCCTTGCCGCAACGTTTGGCGCAGTTCTCTCTGAAGGTGGCCGAAGAGAAGACGCGCCTTCTCCCGTTTGGACGGCGTGTCTGGGCTCACACGAAATCCCAACCTCGCACACGGGAGACGTTTGACTTTCTGGGGTTCCGGCACGTGATGGGAACATCACGACAGGAAAATTTTCGGCTCGTCCGAATCCCGACACCGAAGAGCGTTCGGAAATTGTATGTCGCGACGAAACAGTGGATGCAGGCCAATCGCCACGCGCCACCCGCGCTTCAGCAGCAGGAACTGACCCAACGGCTTCGCGGGTTCTCCCAGTATTTTGGGTATGGCACCGCGATACCGGTGCTGACGCGGGTCCGCCAGGCGATTCATCGTGCGTGGTGGCAATCGCTTCGTCGACGAAGTCAGCGCAGCCCCCGAGCCTGGACAGATTGGGCCGTGACACCGTGGTTCCACCTCCCATCGCCGCGGGTGACGCAACGAACAGGAAGATTCAGGGTGAGTGTTTTGGGGAGCCGGATGCGTTAATTGCGCACGTCCGGTTCTGAGGGAGTTCGCGGCCCAAGAGAAACTCGCCATGACGGCCAAGCCTCAAGGCAGCGTTCTACCTACTCGATCTTGCTGATATGCGGAACGTGCGTTTTAACGAACGCGTGAAAGACAACGAAAGGGCCTGGAATTATCGATCCAGGCCCCGATCAAAGTGCGACTTAAGCGGATTGCGAAGATGTGGTTGCCGGGGTCTTCTTAAACGGACCTACCGGGAGCACAGTTCGCTCGTGATATTCGTTAATAACTTCAGCTGCAGATAGGTAAAAGGCTAAGATAGCGGTGATAAGACCCATGTATCCACCCACGATAGTCATGGATGGCAAGCCCCATGCTCCGATGGCTAGCAGTACAAAGGTAATCCACAGAGCAAGAAACACCAGTTGTAAGGCCATCGTGGTCTTTAGGGTAGCGACCCACATGTAAAAGGTGAAAATGCCCCACACGAATAGATACCATCCTATGAACGACGCAGGCACGGTGGATCCAAAATAATGGGCAAACAACGCAAACGACCACCAGAACGCCCCATAAGAGAAAAACGCTACGGTACCAAAGGTGTTGCCGCGCCGGAATTCCAACACGCCAGCGACCAGTTGCGCGGTGCCTCCATAGGCCATGGCCAATGCAATGACCATTCCCAGTGCGGTCGCACTATACCACCCGGCATTAATCATGCTCAGCATCCAGGTGGTAAAGGCAAACCCGGCTAATCCCAGAGGACCCGGGTTTCCGAGCTTTCCTGTCATACTATCCCTCCTGTGCAACAATAGTTTTTCAACGCTGTTGATTCAGAATCGGGATGCTTTTTAAGGCTTTTTACGGTGTTTCAAAAAAACCAGACACCATAGGTGTCTGGTTTAGGGACGTACCAAATGGTGAATGGTGTCCACCACTTCAGGGTTGGACAACGTGGTTACGTCCCCAATCTCTCGATTGTCTGAGATCGATGCCAAAATACGGCGCATAATCTTTCCAGACCGCGTTTTGGGCAAATCCGGCACCATCCAAATCTTTCGCGGACGTGCAATGGGCCCAATTTCTCGGACAATGGCATCGACAATCTTTTGCGACAACGCGTCATCAGGGATTACGCCTGGATGCAAGGACACGTAAATCTCGGGGACACTGCCCTTGATGTCGTCGTGGGCTGCCACAACAGCCGCTTCCGCTACTTCGGGCAAGCGCAGCACTGCCGATTCGAGTTCCTTGGTTCCCAGCCGGTGTCCCGCCACATTAATGACGTCGTCGATACGGCCCAGGATTCTGAAATAGCCATCCGCCGCCTCCATGGCACCGTCACCGGCCATGTAGGGCCAATCGCGCCAATCTTTACTTTCTGGGTTCTTATTATACTTCCCGTAATAGGTGCGTACGAATCGGTCCGGATCGCGCCAAATGGTCTGGGTAATTCCAGGCCAGGGATTGCGAATGCAAATGTTGCCGCCTTCTCCTGAACCGGCAGGCACTTCATGGCCTTCGTCGTCGAAAATGACGGGATGGATGCCGGGGATTCCGGGACCTGCACTGCCCGGTTTCATAGGCTTAAGAGCGGGTACTGTACTGCACAAAAATCCGCCGTTTTCAGTTTGCCACCAGGTATCGACGATTACTGCCTCGCGTTTTCCCACTATGTTGTAATACCAGCGCCATACATCGGGTTCAATGGGTTCGCCTACGGTAACCATCAGTTTAAAATGATAGTTGTACTGACCCGGTATCGTATCGCCGTGTTGTCTTAAGCTGCGGATGGCGGTCGGCGAGGTGTGAAAGATATTGACGCCGAGTCTCTCGGCTATGCGCCAAACTCGCCCCGCGTCCGGATAGGTAGGTCCTCCTTCGTAAATCACCGAAGTGGCACCTAAAGATAGGGGACCATACACAATGTAGGAATGACCGGTGATCCACCCAATGTCAGCCATGCACCAGTAAACATCATCAGCTTGAATGTCCAGAATGTTCTTGGCGGTGGCGGTGGCATAGGAAAGGTACCCGCCGGTTCCATGTTGGATTCCCTTAGGCTTTCCCGTTGATCCCGAAGTATACATCAAAAACAAAGGGTCTTCCGCTGGCATGGGTTCGGGGTCTACTATGGTTCCCCGATACTGAGGCAGCAAATCATTAACAACATAATCCCGGCCTTCTACCAATGGGGACCCGCCGTAATGGCCTGGATTTCTCTCGAATATCAGGACGCGGTTCAGGGTGTACCCGTTTTCTAAGGCGTGTTGTGCGGCGATATCGGCTTTTTCTTTATGGTCAAGCCATTTCCCATTGCGGTAATAACCATCAATGGTTATTAAAAGCGAGCTCTCCGAATCGACAATGCGGTCAGCACAGGCTTGACCACTAAATCCTCCGAAGACAACGGAGTGAATTACGCCTAACCGGGCGCAGGCAAGCATGGCTATGGGGAGCTCTATCACCATCGGCATATGGATAGTAACGCGGTCACCCTTTTTGACGCCAGCGAAATCCCGCAACAACGCAGCAAATTCGTTTACTCGCCAATAGAGTTCGCGGTAGGTGATCGTAATGATCGGGTCATTTTCCTGTTCGCCCACAAAGTAGTAAGCAACCTTATCGGGGTGGTTGGGAAGATGTCGATCAACACAATTATAGGAAGCGTTGAGTCGCCCTCCTACAAACCATCGCCAAAACGGAGGATGGGAAGAATCTAAAACAGTATCCCATGGTTTGTACCAGTCCAAGAGTTCGGCATATTCTACAAAACAGTCTGGAAAGTTTTCTAAGGAAAAGCGGTTATACACGTCAGGATCTTGAAGATTGGCTTGGGTTACGAAGCTTAGGGGTGGTTCGTAGTAGTCTTCTTCCTGCCAGTGCACTTCAATATCATGCTCTTGGGAGGAAATGTCGTCTGCCATACGTGACTCTCCTTTCCAACACAATTCATTATCATTATACTCTGACATGGCTAAAAATAGGAAAATTTATAGCGGAGTAGTGAATATTGATTAGTGTAAAGGAAGGATATTAGAAGGGATTAGACTAACCAAATTAGCCCTGCTGAAAGTCGGTGGACTTGCCCCATGCCTCTAACTGTTGAACGACCTCACGGGTAATGTGGCTAGGAGTGGAGGAGCCTGCTGTAACGGCTACGTATTGTATGTCGGAAAACCATTCAGGTCGCAAATCGTCCACGCTTTCCACACGAACTGACGGTTTCCCGGCAATTTTTTCGACCACCTCAACGAGCCGATTGGAGTTGTTGCTCCGACGGTCGCCCACCACCACCACCATGTCGACATCGGCGGCAGCTTTGACCGCAGCCTCTTGGCGCAATTGGGTTGCCAGGCAAATTTCGTTATGGACTTCGGCCAGAGGATACTTGGTTAACAGCGCATCTATCACATTTTGAGTATCCCACTGACTGAGCGTAGTTTGAGTGACAATGGCCAACATCTGGCTAGGCGCAAACGATAGATTTTGAATATCGTCAATGGTTGTAACCAGCGAGACTCGGCCGATGGGCGCCTCGCCCATCGCGCCTTCTGGCTCAGGATGGCCTTTGGTTCCTATGTATATGATAGAATACCCTTGGGCAATTTTCTCTCGAATTAAAACATGGGTTTTGGTGACATCGGGGCATGTTGCATCGTAGAAGCGCAACCCGCGCTCCGCTGCTTTGGCTTTGACCGCAGGAGAGATCCCGTGCGCGGTGAATATCACGGTCGCGCCATCAGGGACTTGATCTAAAAGATCTATCCGCTGGCCTCCGTCTAAGGTTTGGATGCCATATTGCTCAAGTTCCAATACAGTGTGTCGATTATGTACAATTTGGCCCAATATGAAGATCGGTCGAGGCACATTGGGATCCTTAGCAATTCTTTTGGCTAGCGTAATGGCGTCGACTACTCCATAACAATATCCGCGGGGATGAACCTTCAGCACGTCCATCGTTGTTGGCTCCTTTCTTGATATCCATAGACCAGATGTTCATTGTATCATTGTACCATGCCGCTCAAGGCTTGTTGTGGCTCATCGTTCATCGACATCGGACACCTTGGGCGAAATACTTATGTGTGGAGCGCCAAAAAACCTATGAAGTCTTCTACTTTAGGATCTATCCTGTTGTCTTTGGCCGCCGCCATTTGGGGTAGCATGTATGTGGTCAGCAAAATCGTGTTGCGAACTATTCCACCGCTGACACTGGTATGGATGCGTTACGTGATTGCGTTAGCGATATTGTTAGGGATCATGTCGGGGGCGCGCATTTCGTGGCGGTTGGACCGAAGGGACTTCGGCCGGGTGCTCCAAATAGGGCTGATCGGTTACGTCGTGTCCATTGCGGCGCAATTTATTGGAACCAAGTTGGCAACCGCTCAGTTAGGGTCGTTGATTACGGCCAGCACGCCGGCATTTATGATTTTATTCGCCTATGTTATCTTGCGCGAGCGTATCAACACCAGTAAGCTGATTGCCTTATGTTTGGCTGCCATGGGCGTACTGCTGATTGTGGGTCTGGGCCATCAGGCTGGTTCGGTGCGATTAGGAGAGGTCATTTTGGGAATAGCGGCGGTCAGCTGGGCTTGGATGTCGGTACTGGTCAAGACTGTGCCGCAACGATATTCAATTCTCACCGTGACCTTTTATTCCATGTTGGTGGCTACGGCATTAATGACACCCATCGCTTTTTGGCAAATGGGCATCCACCGTATGCTCACGGTTTTCACCCAAGAACCGCGGCTTGATGGGTACGTTCTGTATCTGGGCGTGGTAGCCACCGCGGCAGCGTTTTTTATGTGGAATGCCGGATTGCAAAGAGTACAAGCTGGCGTGGCAGGGTTTTACTTATTTTTTCAACCCGTGGTGGGTGGTGTATTAGGTTGGCTGTTGTTGAACGAGCATTTCACCTGGAGTTTAGGATTGGGGGCCGCTGTCATTGTCTTGGCCGTGGTGTTGGCCCTGAAAGGTGGCGGTGGGCGTGCTCAAACGAAACCCCACGGCAGCACCGATTAAGGCCACCCATTGGGCGACTGTGAACGGCACGGTGGGCTGCGGCAGGGTAAGGCTGGTGACAAGCCAGGCCAGGGCAATTCCTAAGGTCAGAAGTCCAGCGGTGACACCGGGGTGGGATTGATGAAAACGTCGATAAAGGAGAACACCGACCCCGCCGACAACCAAAAGCATTAGGGTCCACAGCGCATAACTGGGAAATTGCGCGGTGCCGCCGAATTTCACGGCTAAGGTGGCAAGAAGTGAGGGAATCTTAACGCCCAATAGATTTTGTCCCGGCCCTCGAATGACTAGCATGATGGCCAGGGCCAGACCAACAATGTCTAGGTCCCCACGGCTCCATTGCCCGCGGTGTTTTCGATATGCCCATCCAAGACCGATAAGGCCGCCGATAACCAGTCCCATCACACCCCAGGTACTGATGGGCGTAAAGATGAGGTGACTGGGCTGGTGAATATAGTAGCCGAGATCACTGGCAATGTAGATGGCTTTATCACCAAAGACAGCTCCGATAATGATTGCTCCCAGCAGTTCAACCACGCGTTGGGAGGGATCTAAACGAGAAGCCGCGGCAAGGGCCGCCATCAGGGAAGCGACCAGCAAGATTGTGCTAAGCGGGAAGGGACCGACGTAAGCATAGGCTGGGACGTACATCGCGGTTACCCTCCTTTGGCGGCTAAGCGAAGGTCGTGGGCCAAAAGGGCCGGGTTCATGGGCCCAATAACTTTGGCCACGATTATGCCGTAACGATTGACAAAGAGTGTGGTCGGAAGCGTGCTGATCATAAATTGGCTAAACACTTGACCTGTGGTGTCGTAATAGGCATGGGCAAGAGCTACTCCGGCGTGCGCCAACACCGGTTGCGAGGCGCTCTGGGTGTCGTTTGTCACCAGCACAATCCGAGAATTCGGGAATGCTGTTGAAAAGTCCGGCAATTCCATTTTGCAGGCGGGACACCAGGGAGCCCAAAAGTTTACTAGTCCACTTCGCCCTGAAAACAAGTGGGACAGTGCTTCGGAACGCCCGGTTTCGGATACCACAGCCAGAGATGGTAGCTTTTGCCCGACCGAGGCCGTGAACACATCGGCAGCCGTCGCTGGCTTTACTACGATGATTACTGCCACTAGGGCGACAAGAGCGCCCAAGACATTACGCCATCTGATCAAGGGTTGCTTCATGGTAAGATTACCGTGGCGGTCACCAAGTTGGGAATCAGGTCAAACCAGCCCGTGATCAGCAAGATGCCGAGAACCACCAAAAACGCGCCCGAAATGCGTTCAATCCAAGGCAAATACTGGCCCATCCGCCGCGTCCACTGAGCGGCTTGCCCTAAAAAGACAGCCAAAGCTAAAAATGGGATAGCGAGACCCAGAGCGTAGCTGGCCAACAGAACGGCTCCAGACATGACGGTGTTGGATCGGGCCGCCAATATCAAGATGCTGGCTAGAATTGGGCCTACACACGGAGTCCAGCCTGCTGCAAATACAATCCCTAATATTAAGGAGGACCAGCGTTGGGTGCTGGGCTTGACCCCAATGTGAACATCGCGCTTGAACAGTCCAATTTCGATTAGTCCACTGATTTCAAGTCCAAAGACAATGATTACCAAACCGCCCAGTTCGGCGATTAGACGCCGGTGATGCGCGACAAATTGTCCTAGGCTGCTGGCGCCTAGTCCTGCGGCAATCAAAATTAACGAAAATCCTAAGATGAAGAGCAGGGAATTTTGAATCACCCGCGTTCGGACGCGGTGGTTGGCAATTGTTTCAGGGGTCAGGGCAGTGCCTGCCATCGAAGACAGATAAGAAGGAATCAAGGGTAAAACACATGGCGAGAGGATCGACGCTAGTCCCGCGACGAAGGCAACCCCTAGCGATACCAAGGACATTTTTGCAATCCCCCCGTCCGTTCATTGAGCTACGGGTCATTATATCATGACATGCTAAAAAATCTGGATCGGTGCACTATGGCAGGATTGTTACGCTTCGTGTCGAAAGATATCAATATAGGGAATAAAGTGAGGTGGGTTCGTGATCCGATTGGATAAAGTCAGCAAACGCTATCCCAATGGCCATTATGGATTGGTGGATGTTTCGCTCACTATCCGTCGCGGTGAATTTATTTTTTTAGTGGGTCCATCCGGCGCGGGGAAATCTTCGTTAGTTCGTCTCCTATATAGGGAAGAAGCGGCTAGCCAGGGAGAAGTATATGTCGACCAGTTTAAACTGTCGACTTTGCGTCGAGGGCAAGTGGCGCGTTTAAGACGCCAGTTGGGCGTGGTGTTTCAAGATGTCAAATTGTTGCCGCAACGGACGGTATACCAAAACGTGGCCTTCGCTATGGAAGTGGTTGGCGCTTCGACCCGTGATATTCACAAACGGGTGCCGCAAGTATTAGAGTTGGTTGGCTTAGGCCGAAACCGCGAAAATTTTCCTCATCAGCTCTCGGGCGGCGAGCAGCAACGGGTGGGGATAGCCCGGGCATTGGTTAATAATCCGATTTACGTGATTGCAGATGAACCTACCGGGAATTTGGACCCCGAGACGGCGCACGAAATCATGAAGCTATTTGTGGAAATCAATCGCCGTGGCGCCACCGTGATCATGGCAACGCATGCCAAAGAGATTGTCAACCAAATGCAACGCCGCGTAGTGGCCATTGAGCAGGGGCGCGTGGTGCGCGACGAAGTGCGAGGTGTTTACGGTTATGAATCTTAATGGCATAGGATATATTGTTCGAGAAACCTTGCGTAATTTGGCGCGGAACAGTTGGATGTCGCTCGCGTCGGTCTCGACGGTGGCGATTTCAATGTTTGTTTTGTCATTTTTCTTGGTGCTTACCACCAATCTCAACCACGTTACCACGGTCTTGCAGAGCCAGGTGGAGATGAAGGTCTTTGTCAATCCCAAGGTAGGGAGGCTCAAAGAAATTTCTCTTCTTAATAAGGCTCGTCACTGGCCCAATGTGCGGCACATCGACTTTTTCACCAAGCAGCAAGCGGCGAACAGCTTAAAACGGGAATTTCCCAATCAACGCGATTTGGTTGCCTTGATTTCCAAATCCAATCCTCTGTTCGATGGGTATGACGTTTTCACCTACCGTCCGCAAGCGATTCCACGGTTAGCCACCCGATTTGAAAAAGATCCGATTGTGCACGCGGTAGTTTACGAAGGACAAGTCGTCACACGGTTGGCCAAGCTGTCCAAAGTTTTAAGATGGGTAGGATGGGTTGTGGAGGGACTTTTGGGATTGGCCACTCTTTTTATTATTGTCAATACCATTCGGCTGGCGGTGTTTGCTCGGCGGCGCGAAGTTCAGGTGATGAAACTTGTCGGTGCCACTGATTGGTTTATTCGTTGGCCGTTTGTGCTGGAAGGAGTCATTTTGGGTCTGTTGGGAGCCGTGGTAGCGGACCTGGTAGTGGATGCCGGCTATCGATGGCTGACGGGGGTTGCGGCGATTGCCCTACCCTTTTGGCCGTTGGCTTCACTAGCCAGCGTGATGACCCAAGTCTTGTTGTTCACCTTGATTGGCGGCGTCTTTGTCGGTATTTTGGCTAGTTTGGTGGCCTTGCGCCGGTTCTTGCGCGTCTAGCCCCCGTGATCGTCCCCAGTTCCCGCGCGGCCTCTCCAAACAAATCGGCATGATATAATGTAGGAATATAAGGAGGGGCCACATGCGGCGAAGAGCACTCGGAGTTTGGGCAGCGCTGACCGTCTTTTTAATGGCGGGCTCCTCAGCGGGAACTTGGTGGGCCACACAGAACGGCATGCTGGGCAGCAGCGGAATTCCGGCTAGCATGCGCCAAAATGAAGAGTTCACCCGCTTCGTTCAGGTATATGACTCAATTCGCAGCGATACCATTTGGCATAACACTCCGCATCAGTTGTTGGTGGGGGCCATTAATGGCATGGTAGGCACCTTGCACGACCAATTTTCGAATTATTTTTCTTCTTCGCAAAACCAATCTTTTCAACAGATGCTCAACCCGACATTCGTTGGCATTGGGGTGGAGGTTTCCGACACCTCGTCCGATTTGGTGATCCAACAAGTGTTTGCCAATTCACCAGCGTCTAAAGCAGGATTGAAGTCGGGTGACGTCATCACCGCAGTGGACGGACAAAACGTCACCAAGATAGGGGACGCCCAAGCGGTGAACTTGATACACGGCAAGGTCGGAACCGCAGTCCACCTGGCGGTAACCGTCAACGGTCATTCCAGATTTTTTGTGTTGAAACGTGCCGTGATTGACGCGCCGACGGTCTATAGCTACATGATGCCGCATCACATTGCCTATATGAATATTCTTGAGTTTGGCAACAACACGGGCCAAGAAGTAGTCAATCAATTTCACCAAATGGTCAAGGAAGGGGCCAAGGGCTTGCTCTTGGATATGCGGGACAATCCTGGTGGAGAAGTGACAGAGGCGCTAGATGCGGCCAATGTTTTGGTCCCAGCGGGGCCTGTGGTATCACTTCATTACAAAAACCCGGCAGACAACCAGACGTTCGATTCTAGCGGTCCGGGCACCAAATTGCCGATTGTGGTATTGGTTAATGGAGGGACGGCGTCAGCAGCCGAAATTTTGTCCGCGGCGATTGTAGAACGGCAAGGGGGCACCTTAGTAGGTACTAAAACCTATGGCAAGGGCATCGTGCAGGAATTAATTCCGTTAGCTAATCACGCGGCGCTAAAGCTGACCATTGCCAAGTATTACACGCCCAATGGCCAGTACATTGAGCACAAGGGGCTAACTCCCAGCGTGTATGATCCAGAGCCTTCCAACATCATTCCGTCAGACATCCCGGCTCAAGATCCTCAGTTGGCGAAGGCGGTAAGTGTGTTGCTGAACAAAATGGCCAGGTAAATAGATGGGCATGGCAAGGAGGGTGCGATAATATGGGAGTGTTTCAGTTGGAGGCGCCATACGCGCCAGCAGGCGACCAACCAAACGCCATCGCCAAACTGTCACAAGGTATTGCGCAGGGTTTGCGTGAGCAGGTGTTGTTGGGTGTCACCGGCTCGGGCAAGACCTTTACGATGGCTAATGTGATCCGTGAGGCCAACCTGCCAACTTTGGTGGTAGCACCCAACAAGACGTTGGCAGCGCAATTGGCGGGCGAACTGAAAGTGTTTTTCCCCCACAATGCCGTGGAGTATTTCGTCAGTTACTATGATTACTATCAACCAGAAGCCTATATTCCGCAAACGGATTTATACATCGAAAAAGACGCTCAGATTAATGACGAAATCGATAAATTGCGCCATTCGGCTACATCATCGCTGTTGGAGCGACCTGACGTCATTATTGTAGCCAGTGTGTCCTGTATCTATGGATTAGGTTCGCCCGAGGACTACCGTGATTTGGTGCTGTCGTTGCGGGTCGGAATGGAGCGAGATCGCCAAAGTATCCTGAAAAAGTTAGTGGACATTCAGTATGAGCGCAATGACGCCAATTTTGTTCGGGGAAAATTTCGCGTTCACGGTGATGTGATAGAGGTATTTCCGGCCAACCAGAGCGAACAAGCCATCCGGATCGAGTTGTTCGGGGACGACATTGAGCGGATTCGAGAGTTTGATGCGTTGACCGGGGAGATTATGGGAGAGCGCGAACATGTGGCGATTTATCCCGCTTCCCACTATGTTATGGGCAAAGATCGCAGAGCCCCGGCCATTATAAGCATCAGGGCCGAACTGCAAGAGCGCTTGAAGGAATTGCGCCAAATGGGTAAGGATTTAGAAGCTCAACGTTTGGAACAGCGGACGCAATATGATTTGGAAATGCTGGAAGAAGTAGGGTTTTGTTCGGGCATAGAAAATTACTCGCGCCATTTTACCGGTAAGGCGCCTGGCCAAGCGCCCTATACGTTGCTGGATTATTTTCCTAAAAGGTTTTTAACGCTTATCGACGAGTCTCATGTCACAGTCGGGCAAATTCGCGGAATGTATGCAGGAGATCGGTCCCGAAAGGAAAATCTGGTTGAACATGGGTTCCGGCTCCCGTCGGCATTTGACAACCGGCCGCTGATGTTTGATGAGTTCCATGCCCATTTATCTCACGTGGTGTATGTATCGGCAACCCCGGCCGCGTATGAACGGGGAGTAGCCCAGCAGATTGTTGAACAAATTGTGCGGCCTACGGGGCTTTTGGATCCGCAAATTACGGTCAAACCGACCAAGGGACAAATTGACGATTTGTTGGCAGAAATTCGCGCCCGCACCACTCGCAACCAGAGAGTGTTGGTAACCACCCTAACCAAGCGGATGGCGGAAGATCTCACTGAATTTTTACGCGAACATGGCGTGCGGGTGCGTTATTTGCACTCGGACATTGATACGTTGGAGCGAATGGCAATCATTCGCGACTTGCGGCTAGGGGACTTCGACGTATTGGTAGGAATCAATTTGCTGCGTGAAGGACTTGACTTGCCTGAGGTGGGATTGGTGGCCATCTTAGACGCCGATAAGGAAGGATATTTGCGATCTTCTACATCGCTGGTGCAAACGATAGGTCGCGCGGCCCGAAACCTTGAAGGAGCAGTGGTGATGTATGCCGACAGGATCACCGATTCGATGGGGCATGCCATGGAAGAGACGGAGCGCAGGCGAGAGATTCAACGGCAGTTCAACATCGACCATCACATTGTTCCGCAAGGGGTGTCCAAGGCAGTGCGCGACATTATTCAAGCGACCAAGGCCGCTGAGGAGAAACCGGTTGAAAAGCCAATAAAAGACATGACACCCCGCGAACGCATTCAAATGACCAACCGACTGCGTAAAGAAATGAAGGAAGCCAGCCGCAATTGGGAATTTGAGCGTGCGGCCGTTCTGCGAGATCTTCTGATGGAATTGGAAAAGGAACGTCCGATCAAGGCGGTGGCAGGAGGGTCAAAAAAGTCCCATGGCTAGTCAATGGATTCGTGTGCGGGGTGCCAGGCAGCACAATTTAAAAAATATCAATGTGGATATTCCTCGGGATCAGTTGGTGGTGATTACCGGGGTGTCGGGATCCGGGAAATCGTCCCTAGCATTCGATACCATTTACGCCGAAGGACAGCGGCGTTATGTGGAGTCGCTGTCTAGTTATGCCCGACAGTTTTTGGGTCAAATGGACAAACCCGACGTGGATGCGATTGAAGGCTTATCGCCCGCGATTTCTATTGATCAGAAGACCACCAGCCACAATCCCCGCAGCACCGTGGGCACCGTCACCGAAATTTATGACTACCTGAGGCTTTTGTACGCACGGGTGGGACAGCCCCACTGTCCGCAGTGCGGGCGCGAAGTGGCCCAGCAAACCATTGACCAAATGGTGGATCATATCATGACCCTACCAGAAGGCACTCGGCTGGAAGTGCGAGCTCCGATTGTTCGCGGCCGCAAGGGCACCCATGATAAGACGTTGGCGGATATCGGACGTCAAGGCTACACACGCGCGCGGATCGACGGGCAAACGGTGGAGCTGGACACTCTGCCCTCGCTTAATAAGAACCAAAAACATAGTATTGCCGTGGTTGTCGATCGCATTATAATCAAACCAACGGTGGTGTCCCGGTTAGCTGAATCTTTAGAGCACGCTTTGGACCTGTCAGGCAACGTCGTGGAGGTGGGGCCACCCGACGGACCAGGAGACGTGTTTGCCCGGGAGTTGGCCTGTGCCCATTGTGGAATTTCGCTCGAAGAGTTAACACCCCGAATGTTTAGCTTCAACGCCCCCTTCGGAGCGTGTCCTGCGTGCACTGGATTGGGCTTTAAGCTGGAACTGGATCCCGACTTGGTGGTGCCTGATCCGTCGTTAACGCTGCGGGAAGGGGCGGTAGCGCCCTTTTTGCGGAGCACTTCGCGGTTTTATCCCGATCTCTTGGAAACCGTGGCGCGTGTGGCGGGTATTCCCATGGACCGTCCCTATCAAACATTGTCTGATGAAGCCAAGCAAATTGTCTTGTATGGCTATCCGGATCCGGTGCCGTTTACTTTCGAAAGCCATTATGGACCGCACCACCAGCAATTTCGGTACAATGGCGTGATGCCAATTTTAGAGCGGCGGCATAAAGAGGCTGGTTCGGAATCGGCCAAAGCGGAAATTGAAGAATACATGACATCTAAGGCCTGCGCCATGTGCCATGGGCAGCGGCTGAAACCGGAAGTTTTGGCGGTCACCGTGGGGGACTTGTCGATTGCCGCTTTGACTGACCTCTCGATAGTCAAAGCGCGCACATTTTTTGAAACGCTGTCTTTGAATCAGCGCCAATCAATGATTGGGGCCCCGATTTTAAAAGAAGTGCTGGAACGGCTCACCTTTTTAATTGACGTGGGACTAGGATACCTTACATTGTCGCGTGCCGCGGGTTCCTTATCCGGGGGAGAGGCGCAGAGAATTCGATTAGCCACTCAAATCGGGTCGTCGCTGATGGGAGTACTATACATTTTGGACGAACCCTCGATTGGCTTGCATCAACGGGACAATGATCGATTGATTGGAACGCTTAAGCGATTGCGGGATTTGGGCAATACCGTATTGGTGGTGGAGCACGACGAGGAGACGATGCTCACCGCTGACTACTTGATTGATATTGGGCCAGGACCTGGAGCCTATGGAGGGCACGTGGTGGCTCATGGGACGCCAGGCGAAGTGATGGCCACCCAAGAGAGTATTACTGGGCAATATTTGGCTGGGGTACGCCAGATGCCAGTACCTCAAATGCACCGAGCGCCCAGCACGCGGTGGCTGGCGATAAAAGGGGCCAGCGAGCACAATTTAAAGAATATTACAGTACGCATTCCATTAGGATTAATGGTGGCGGTCACCGGTGTCTCAGGATCAGGCAAGTCTACCTTGGTCAATGACATCTTACGAAAATCCTTGGAATTGAAACTTAACGGCGCGCACAATCGACGAGTCGGAGCGCATGAGAGCATTATCGGTATAGAATACCTCGATAAGGTGATCGCAATTGACCAAAGTCCCATTGGCCGCACCCCACGCTCCAACCCGGCGACGTATACCGGAGCGTTTGACTTGATTCGCGAGATCTTTGCGGGAACAACCGAAGCCAGTATTCGCGGATACAAGGCAGGGCGATTTTCTTTCAATTTACGGGGCGGACGTTGTGAAGCCTGCAAAGGCGACGGCATTCTTAAGATCGAAATGCATTTTTTGCCTGATGTGTATGTGCCGTGCGAAGTCTGCAAAGGACGGCGCTATAACCGGGAAACGATGGAAGTGCATTATCGTGGCAAAACGATTGCTGACGTCTTGGAAATGACCGTAGATGAGGCGACAGAATTTTTTCAGCATCATTCTCGCCTTCAGCGCAAGCTGCAAACGCTTCGTGACGTCGGGCTGGGTTATATTCATTTGGGGCAGCCAGCCACGACCTTGTCTGGCGGGGAAGCCCAGCGTGTCAAACTGGCTACGGAGCTATCGCGAAAATCTGACGGGCGGACTCTGTATATTTTGGATGAGCCTACCACGGGTTTGCATGCGGAGGACATTCGCCATCTTCTGGGGGTTTTAGAACGGCTCGTGGCCCAAGGAGACACAGTACTGGTGATTGAGCATAATCTGGATGTCATCCAATATGCCGACTGGATTATTGACCTAGGACCCGAAGGCGGAGATGCTGGCGGAACCATTATTGCAGAGGGCGCGCCAAACGAGGTTATGAGCAATTCCGATTCTTATACCGGGCAATACCTTAAACGGCATGCTGCGCGCCATCAAACGGTCGATACAGCGCGTTAACAAGGGGGCGTGTCGTCAGTGGTCGATAATATTGCCGAACAACTCGAACACAAGCGCCAAGCGTTGCCGGACAAACCCGGAGTATACATGATGAAGGACGCTGACGATCGGGTAATCTACGTCGGCAAGGCGGTAAGCCTAAAACAACGGGTGCGAAGCTATTTTCAGGACGCTGCCAGGCTACAGCCTAAAGTGGCTGCCATGATGCGTCACGTGGTGGACTTCGAGATCATTACCACCGATACCGAAGTCGAAGCTCTGATTTTAGAGGCGACCCTGGTCAAGCAAATGCAGCCGCACTACAACATTCGCCTCAAAGATGATAAGGCGTATCCATATTTGCGGTTGACCTGGGAAGAGGATTTCCCCCGTCTTTTGATTGCACGAAAGCCATCGGAAACCAAAAGCCGTTACTTTGGCCCATACACCCGGTCGCAGTCGGTTCATGAAACCATTCGCTTGCTGCGCAAGATCTTTCCGATTCGCAACTGCACCAACATGAAATTCAAGAACGCCGCCCGTCCATGTTTGGAATACCATATCCAACGATGCCAAGCGCCGTGCCAAGATCTCATCGACAAGAGCGCATACCGTGACATGATGAAATCGGTTGAGCTTTTCTTGGAAGGGAAAGCAGAAGATGTACGGGATGGATTGGTGCGCCAATTGACTGAAGCGGCTGCTCTTCTCCAATTTGAACGCGCGGCAGTGCTGCGCGACCAAGTGCGAGCCATCGAGGAGATCACCGCGCAACAAAAAGTGGCGGCAGAGGCGGGACGCAATTTGGATGCCGTCAGTTGGGTGGTGGACGGTCAGGACGCCTATGTTCAGGTGTTCCGGGTGCGTGATGGACGGCTGTCCGGCAGGGAGTCGATGGTGATGACGGGATTGGATGGCACCGACGACGGCGAACTGGCTCGGGCTTTTATGTTGCAATACTACGGCCGAACAACCGAAATACCACCTGAAATTCTGGTGGAGCACCTGCCGGATGAAGTCGATGACGTGCGGGCTTGGTTGCACGAAGAGCGCAAAGGTAAAGTGGAGTTAAAGGTTCCACAGCGCGGGGAAAAACAACGGCTATTGGCGATGGTGCGGCAGAACGCCATCTTGGCGCGTGACGAGGCCATGCGGCGGATGGAGGTCAAAGAACGCGAACGGGAGGATGCATTGTTGGGACTTCAGGCGACTTTAGGCTTGCCCAGGATCCCGGCCCGCATTGAATGCTACGACATTTCGAATACTCAAGGCACTGAGTCGGTGGCCTCGATGGTTGTGTTTACGAACGGCAAGCCGGACAAGAGCCAATACCGGCGGTTTAAGATTCAAACCGTTCAAGGTCCCAATGACTTTTTATCGATGAAGGAAGTCATTTCGCGCAGGTTTCGCCATCAGCAGTTGGCAGAAGAAAGCGTCCATACTAAACGTTTTGCCAAAACTCCCGACCTGTTGATTGTTGATGGAGGCCGTGGTCAACTAGGATATGCCAATGCCGCCATGCTAGAAGCGGGAATAAAAGACATCCCGGTATTTGGGCTGGCAAAAGAGCACGAGTGGTTGTTTGAACCCCATTCGCCCGATCCCATCATTTTGGACAGGGACTCGCCCCCCTTGAAGCTTTTACAGCATATTCGGGACGAAGCGCATCGATTTGCCATCACATTCCATCGGAAGTTGCGCACGAAACGCAATTTAGCATCGTTGCTGGATGATATTCCGGGCATAGGTCCTCAACGCAAGAAGGCGGTTTTGCGCCACTACCCAGATCTGGCGGCATTGGCGCATTCCCCCTCGTCAATGGAGGACTTGGCGAAACTTCCGGGCATGACCAAAAAGGCGGCAGAAGCGGTGGTGACTTACTTGCATAGTGCTTATGCGGAAAATACGGGAGGGGAAAGTTGATATGCGCTGGGTTGTGGTTTTTGCACTTACGGCATTGGCGTTGGCGGTGATAAGCCATATTGGCATCGGGATTTATGCCCTAAAGGCTTCGAGCATCATATGGGCTAGTTTGGCACTGGGGATCGTCAATACTTTTGTTCGGCCCATTGTGCGGCTCATCGCGCTGCCTATCACGCTGTTGACGTTAGGCCTTTTTGGTTGGGTAATCAACGCCCTCATGCTCTGGTTGGTTTCGGATTTGGTGCCGGGATTTATCGTGCAGGGTTTCATGCCTGCGTTGTGGGGTGCTCTTTTGTTAGGTCTAATCTCGGGAGGAACACATTGGCTGATAAAACACACATAGCGATGATAGCGTTGGATTTGGACGGTACATCGGTTAATACCTCAGGTGCGATTAGCGGGCGGCTGATCGCCGCCGTAGAGAGAGCCGCCGCCCAGGGTATTCGTGTGATGTTGGCGACTGGACGTATGGTGCAATCGGCAAGACCATTTTGGCTGCAATTAGGTTTGGGTCAAGGGCCCTTGATCGCCTACAACGGGGGACAGACGGTTATGATGCCCGAGGGGACGCCGCTCTTTGCCACCAGTTTGTCGGACCAGGCGGCTAAGTTTGTAGTGACCGAAGCGCTAGCCTATGACTTGTTGGCGCAAGTATATGTAGGCAATGAATTATGGATTTCACGCGAAGACATTCGAGCCCGTCATTATATCGAGACCAATCATATTCCCGGCTGGGTGCGGCCAGCGCAAGACATTTTAGAATGGCCGGAGCCGCCAATAAAAATCTTGTTGCAGGCAGATCCACAGATCTTGAATCAATTTCGTCCGATTTTGGAGAGTCGGGCCCAGGAACTAGGCATGAGAATTTTCAAATCACAGGCAGATTATCTGGAAGTGGTGCGAGAAGGGGTTGGCAAAGGGCCTGCGTTGAAAGCTCTCGCCCATCGGTTAAATATTCCTCAAGAGCAGGTAATGGCGATCGGCGACGCCGAAAATGACGCGGACATGCTGGCTTGGGCAGGCTGGGGTGTTGCCATGGGACAAGCGCCGGCCGATGTGAAATCAGTTGCCCGGGCAGTGACCAAGTCGGTCGACGAGGACGGGGCGGCGCTAGCTATTGAGAAGTGGGCGCTAGGGAACTAGAGCACCAGGTGCCAGTGGGCGAGTACAGCGATGCCCCAGGGACTGCGCATCACTAAATAGAGAGTGGTTGCCGACACGACGACCGCAAAGGTCCATGCAAACCGCCGTTCAATTTGGCGTTCGCGTTTGAGACGGCCCCGCAAACTTCGGCTGTTGGATCCCATGGGCATATTGGAGCCCGGGATTTGGCTTGATGGTTTGGAGCGTTCCGCCCGGGAGCGCGACTTATACGGCGAAGAATATGCCATGGGTGACCTCCTTCATTGCTCTACTTTACAGCAGTCCTTATTCGACATGATGCCTGATTTTCCTGCTGGGAATCCGTGGAATGCTGATATTCGAAAGGATGAAACGCCAAAACCTTGTCGACCCAGCGTGTAGAAAGTTTTCCAATTTTGATGCGGTGACGCTACAATAAGAGAAATCGGGCGAAAATGGGGGTCTTGGGCTAATGGAAGCGGCGCGCCTAGTCATTATTTCAGGCCTGTCCGGTGCGGGACGCACTGAGGCGATGCGTGTGTTTGAGGACCTCGGGTACTTCTGCGTCGACAACTTGCCGCCCAATCTGGCTGCCAAGTTTGCCGAGTTGATTCAAAAAAGTCCAGATGTAAAAGGAGCCGCGCTGGTAATGGATGTACGCGGTGGGGCATTCTTTCAAGAGCTTGAAGCCACGCTGAAGGCGTTTGACGAAAGTGGCATATCCTATCAAGTCGTGTTTCTAGAGGCTGATGAGGAAACTTTGATTCATCGCTACAAACTCTCCCGACGCCGCCACCCTTTGGAATCCCAAGGGCGCCTGGTTGAGGCCTTGCGTCGTGAAAAAGAAGCCTTAGGGGCTTTACGTGGGCTGGCTCATGTCGTCATCGACACCTCTGGTCTTAGTTCGCTTCAGCTTCGCCAACGCATTTCAGATGTCTTCCGGCTGGACGGCGGCACTTTACCATTTCAAGTCCGTTTGGTGTCCTTTGGATTTAAATACGGATTGCCTAAGGATGCCGATTTGGTGTTTGATGTGAGGTTTCTCCCCAATCCCTATTATGTTGATGCATTAAGAAATTTAACCGGCAATGCCGATGAGGTGCGAGACTACGTACTGCGGTTTCCCTTGGCTAAGGAAACCGAACAACGTCTGGAAAGTCTGTTGGAATTTTTGATGCCTCACTTTCAACAAGAAGGCAAACCGCAAGTTACGGTGGCGGTCGGGTGCACCGGCGGACAGCACCGGTCGGTGGTTTTTGCCAACCAATTAGGCTCGTTTTTAGAAAACGCAGGACAGCGGGTACTGATTGAACACCGCGATCTGGAACGCCAGGGGGGGCCAGGCGCCTAGATGTGGAGATTGTTGGCACCAGGACTTAAGTTGAAACGATATTTGGCATTGGTGGCGCTTGGTTTCATGGGATTGGGAGCAGCTCTCCTGACGATTCTAGCTTCCGTGAAGTTTCGCCCCTGGTGGGAAGTGTTAATGGCGTCCAGCAGCTTGGCCTTAGTGATTTGGGGGTCCCGCCGCATCGGGCAAAGCATCACCGAAGTTTTGGGGTCGGACCGCTGGGCCGGACTTTTATATTCTCGCCGCCACTTAAGCCGTGGGCCACGCATCGTGGCGTTGGGCGGCGGTACCGGTTTGCCGGCGGTGTTGCGGGGATTGAAACATTTCACCTCAAATCTCACAGCCATTGTCACGGTAGCGGATGATGGCGGGAGTTCGGGCAGACTGCGGGGCGATTTGGGCATGCTTCCGCCCGGAGATATGCGTAATTGCATGGTCGCGCTAGCCGACACGGAGCCGTTGATGGAGCAGTTGTTTCAATACCGGTTTTCCAGTGGAGAATTGGCTGGGCATAGTTTTGGAAATTTGTTTTTAGCAGCCATGGAACAGGTGGTAGGAGATTTTGTGACGGCGCTTCGGGAATCGAGTCGAGTGCTGGCTGTGCGCGGTACGGTTCTGCCGGCCACGCTGGACCAAGTGGTGCTGCGCGCCCGACTGTCAGATGGGCGCATAGTGCAGGGAGAAAGCAGCATTGGTCACGCTCCCCTGCCCATTGTCGAGGTGTGGATGGACCCGTCGGATGCCACCCCGTTAGCCGAGACGGTTGAGGCGATAATGGGGTCGGACATGATTGTATTGGGGCCGGGTTCGCTTTATACGTCGGTGCTGCCCAACCTTTTGGTGACGCCCATTGCGCAGGCAATCAGGCGTAGCCCAGCGCTGAAGGTCTACGTAGCCAATGTGATGACGCAACCCGGAGAAACGGACCATTTTTCGGTGGAAGATCATGTAAAGGCACTAGGCCGGCATGTAGGCGAGGGATTAATCGATATAGTGCTGGTGAACAACCAATTGGTGCCAGTGGACAGCCTGCTTCGGTATCAAAAAGAAGGGGCCGAGCCGGTAATTAGTCCTACGAATGAGCGGATCGAAATGGCGCAAGTAGTCTCGGAACCCTTATTGTCGATTGATACCGTGATTCGCCATGATCCTGACAAACTAGCACGCGCCCTGCTGCGGATACTAGTGAAAATGCGGCCCAAATGGGCTGAGGGACGACTGGGGGATGCCTTATGGCTCGAAAACCGTTTACGCGGCAAAAATTCCCTATACCCCGATGGAGTTACTCCCGACAGGTCAAGGCAGAATTAGCCAGCGCCACCCTGCCCCGCGAAGAGTGTGTATGGGCCGAACTCTTGGGGATGATGGGGCTTTCTTACCTGGCCGCAGGAGAGTTGGTTTTCGGCGTCCGCAGTGTCGTGGTGGCCCGCCGTGCTTTTCGGTTAATGAAAGCGGTGGGACTCGGACCGCGCATGACGTCCATTCGGCCGCATAACCGGATCCAGTATACGATGCGGGCAGACCTTGCAATGCCTGTCCATCTTAAGCTGGCCTGTACAGCACAATTTGTTGCGGGGTGGTTTTTGGTCCGCGGCTATCTGGCTCATCCTGACAAAGGGCCGGCGCATCTAGAGCTGCTAGTGCCTTTAGAGAGCGATGCGGCAATCCTGGTCAGGGCGCTGGACGATCTTCATATTAGAGCCAAAACGGTCCCGCGACGCGGTGGAACATCAGTTTACCTAAAAGACCGAACGCAAATCCGAGCTCTTTTGGGGAAAGTGGGTGCGCACCGAGCCGTGCTGCAGTGGGAAAGCGTCGATGTGGTGCGGCACATGAAAAATCAAGTCAATCGATTGGTGAACTCCGAAACGGCTAATTTGCGGCGGGCGGTGGAGTCTGGACTGACCCAGGCGGCATTGCTGCAGAGTGCCCTGGGCGACGGCCAGGATGGAGATTGGGATGAGGTGGCGCGAGCCTTGGCCTGGTTGCGCATCAAACACCCGGATTGGTCTTTGAGAGAACTGGGACAGGCACTGACGCCTCCTTTAAGTAAATCTGCAGTCAATCACCGCATGCGCCGGCTTTTGCAAGGGTCCAAAGATCGGGGATAACTGATTTGAGTGAATTGTCACAACCATGTGAAGAATACGTCCTTGGGAATCTGATACAATGAGACTATGAGTTGGTCGACGTTAAAAAATGTTAGGCGTATAATACTACATGTGAATTGACGAACTTTCGTCTGGTGGGATGAAGGGTGGCGTGGAAATGAGCGGCTATGCGGCATTGTTGCTGTATTTAGCGGTGGCGTTTTTGGTGGCCTTGGGCATCTCGTTTGCCTCAGAAATGCTCGGGCCCAAGGCGCCCGGGGGTCTAAAACGGACGACTTACGAATCGGGTATTGTTCCTGAAGCGCCGGTTGGATATTTTTCCGTGCGATTTTATCGCGTGGCGATGTTCTTTATGATTTTTGACGTGGCGGTTATGGCCCTTTACCCTTGGGCAACCAGCCTCAAGACGCTCCATCAAGCCGGGTTCGAGAAAGCCCTGCTCTTTTTGACTGTGATAGGGATTGCCTTTGGCTATGTGTGGAATAAGGGGGGATTCCGGTGGGATTAACATCGCCCGTGCAAAAAGAGGCGGAAAAGTCGATTTTATTGACCTCGGTGGAAAAGATGGGTCGCTGGGCGCAGAAATCCTCCTTGTGGCCGGCGACGTTTGGGTTGGCATGTTGTGCCATCGAAATGATGAGCGTCACCAATTCACGGTACGACTTGGCGCGATTTGGCTCAGAGGTGTTTCGCGCATCGCCTAGACAAGCCGACCTGATGATTGTGGCGGGCCGAGTCAGCCAAAAGATGGCACCGGTGCTGCGGACGATTTGGGAACAGATGCCTGAACCTAAATGGGTCATTTCGATGGGGGCTTGCGCTTCGTCGGGTGGAGTATTTGACAACTACGCCATCATTCAAGGTGTGGATCATGTTGTCCCGGTGGATGTATACGTACCGGGGTGTCCGCCTAATCCGGAAGCGTTGATGTTTGGCATTTTGAAACTCCAAGAGATGATTTTAGAGGGAGTTCCTCCCAAATATCTTCAATTGCAGAAAGAAGAGGAGGCATTGGCTCGTGAATCGCAATGATCCCGAGATTTTGGATCGGCTCGATGCTCGCTTTCCGGGTACCCTGGAACGTGTGACCACGGTCGATCAACCGACCGTCATAGTTCCTAAAGAGATGATCTTGGCTTTTTTGGGGCACGTTAGGGATCTTGAGGGATATGCTTTGTGTCTTGATGAGCTGGTGGTGGATAACTTTCCTGCGCAACCACGTTTCGAATTGGTCTACCATCTCTACCATCCTGCTAAATATGCGCGACTGCGTGTCAAGACCCGGGTGGGGGTAGACGAAGAGATGCCGTCCGCAACCGGAATTTGGCCTGGCACCAATTGGCCTGAACGCGAAGCGTTTGATTTGTTTGGCATTCGCTATACCGGTCATCCGCAGCTGACGCGGATATATATGCCCGACGATTGGGACGGGCATCCATTACGCAAGGATTATCCCTTGGCAGGGAATCGGGTCGACTAAGGGGGCGACAATATGGAGACAACGGAACCGCAACGTCTGATGGACGGCGAGACCATGATTATCAATATGGGACCGCAGCACCCAAGCACGCACGGGGTGCTCAGAGTACGTCTTGAACTGGATGGCGAACGCGTGGTCCACGCCGAACCGATCGTTGGGTATTTGCATACCGGATTTGAAAAAACCGCGGAAAGTCTTACATATCAGCAATGCAATACCATCACTGATCGCCTCGACTATTTGGCGCCCATGACCAACAATTTAGCCTACGTGCTTGCGGTGGAAAAATTGATGAATTTAGAGGTTCCTAAGCGTGCTCAGTACATTCGGGTTCTGTTTTCGGAGCTGACACGGGTCGCTAGTCACTTGGTGTGGCTGGGGACGCATGTGATGGATTTAGGGGCCATGAGTCTCTTCTTTTACACCATGCGGGAACGAGAAGTGATCTTGGATTTGATTGAAGCCGCGGCCGGAGTGCGGATGAACCCAAGCTACTTCCGTGTTGGAGGATTGGCTTATGATCTGCCCGATGGGTTTCATGAAAAAGTCACGGCGTTGATAAAGGATTTTCCTCGATGGATGAAATCTTACCGCAATCTGTTTGAGGGTAATCCGCTGATTAACGAACGTCTGATGGGAATTTCCTACATTAGTCAGGAGCAATGTCTGGCCTGGTCGGTGACGGGACCGAATCTTAGAGCCACCGGACTGGCGTTGGATCTCCGCAAAGTGGAACCGTACTGTTTTTACGATGAATTTGATTTCAAAGTGCCGATTCGGACCGAAGGCGATGCTTATGCGCGGTTTTGGGTTCGTGTAGACGAAATCTACGAATCTATGAAGATTATCGAACAGGTGCTAGAAAAGATTACGCCCCACGGTCCCTATACGACCTCCGATCGGAAAGTGGCTTTGCCGCCTCGAGAAGAAATTTATGGCAACATGGAAGCGCTAATACACCAGTTCAAATTGGTCACGGCAGGATTTCCGGTTCCGCGCGGCGAGGTGTATCAATCGGTGGAGGGTCCGCGGGGAGAAATGGGATTTTACTTGGTTTCCGACGGAGGTCCCAAACCCTATCGCTGGCGTGCCCGCACTCCATCGTTTTATAATCTGCAAACACTGCCGATTCTTTGCCAGGACGGGTTGGTTGCGGATGTGATTACTGCCATTGGGAGCATCGATATTATGTTGGGAGATGTCGATAAATGAAACCGGAGTGGAAGGCATGGGCCCAAGAGGCCAAAAACGAGTTTCCTCGGGCAAATTCGGCATTAATGCCCTTGATGCATCGCATTCAATTGTCAGAGGGCTGGCTGTCCAATGAGACCATCCGCGATGTAGCCGAATTGATGGAACTTCCGGTGCAATATGTGGAATCCGTAGCTTCCTTTTATTCCTTGTTTCATCGCCAGGCAGTAGGCAAACGTGTAATCCATGTATGCGTCGGACTATCTTGTGCGCTAAAGGGGTCCGATGAATTAATGCATGCCTTGGAAGAACGGTTGGGCATCAAAGAAGGGCAAACCACGGAGGATGGGGCGTATACCCTATTGGAAGCCGAGTGTTTGGCAGCATGTGACAAAGCGCCGATGGTGCAGGTCAACCTTCGTTATGAGGGACCGGTACGGCCAGAAGACGCGGAGCGGCTACTGTCTGAGGAGGTGCCGTCGTGAGCGCTCAGCATTATCTGTTGCGAAACCGAGACGTTGAAGGCATCGATCGGATTGAGGTCTACGAGGCCAACAGGGGCTATGCCGCCTTGCGCCAAGCGTTAAAAGACTATCAGCCTGATGAATTGGTTGCCATGGTAAAAAAGTCAGGTCTTAGAGGACGCGGCGGCGCAGGTTTTCCCACGGGAATGAAGTGGGGATTTCTGCCTAACGATGGCCGGTCGCGATATTTAGTGGTGAACTCAGACGAAGCCGAGCCAGGGACTTTTAAAGATCGCGAATTGATTGAAGAAAATCCCCACCAGTTGGTGGAGGGAATTATCATTTCGAGTTATGCTACCCGCGCTTCTGAGGCTTATATATACTGCCGGGGAGAATTTTTACGAGGAGCCGAGCAACTCAAACGCGCAGTAAAAGAAGCATATGACCACGGCTATTTGGGCAAGAACATTTTGGGTACGGACTATTCTCTGGAATTAAAGGTTTATCGGGGTGCCGGGGCCTACATCTGCGGCGAGGAATCGGCTCTTTTAGAGTCGCTAGAAGGAAAGCGCGGCAACCCGCGGTTAAAGCCTCCCTTTCCGGCAGTGGCCGGCCTTTATGGAGGGCCCACGGTGGTCAACAATGTGGAGACGATTTGCAACTTGCCCCCACTGGTGACCTATGGTCCCGAATGGTATACCAGCATGGGAACTGAGAAAAGTCCGGGACTAAAGATCATGTCAGTGAGCGGTGCGGTCAAACGGCCCGGGAACTACGAGATTCCTTTGGCAACACCCTTGCGCACGCTGATTGAAGAATATGCAGGGGGCATGTTGCCGGGACGCACCGTCAAAGCGGTTATCCCCGGTGGCAGTTCGGTTCCACTTCTTATGCCTGACCAATTGGATACACCTTTGGATTATGAGTCCGTGGTTAAGGCGGGCTCCATGTTGGGTTCGGGAGGGTGCATCGTGCTCGACGACCGGGTCTGCATGGTGGGTGCCACCGCGCGGTTGGTCAAATTTTACCGTGAGGAGTCCTGCGGTAAATGCACTCCCTGTCGCGAAGGTACGTACTGGATGACGGATGTGTTGGAACGAATCGAGTACGGACAAGGTCAACTGAGCGATTTAGACTTGTTGGCTGATGTGGCGGATAATATTGCGGGCAAGTGCTTCTGTCCCTTGGGAGATGCCTCGTTAGGGGTTCTCGTCAGCGCCTTGAAGCATTTCCGCCATGAATTTGAGGCACACGTGGCCGACCACGGGTGTCCGATGGGAGCGAGGTTGTATGATACGGTTAACCATTGACGGGCAGGAAGTCACCGTTCCACAAGGGACCATGATTGTGGATGCCGCAGCGAAACTTGGCGTGGATGTTCCCATATATTGCTATCATCAGGCATTGGGTCCGCTTGGAGCCTGCCGCATGTGTCTGGTAGAAGTGGAAAAAATGCCTAAACTCGCCACAGCCTGCACTACGGCGGTGAGCGAAGGAATGGTTGTGCGCACCAGTGGACCAGCGGTTGACAAGGGGCGCCGGGGTGTACTGGAATTTCTGCTGATAAACCATCCGCTGGACTGTCCGGTTTGCGACAAGGGCGGCGAATGTTTCCTGCAAGACTATACATTTGAATACGGGCCCGGTGGTGGACGATTTCAAGAGCCCAAGATTGAGAAGGTAAAAGATGGTCCTATCAATCCGTTTGTGTTGATTGACCAGGAACGCTGTGTCTTGTGTCAACGATGCGTGCGGTTCATGCGGGAATATGTGGGAGAAGAGCAACTGCTGCTCGAAGGACGCGGTGTGGAAACCGTGGTGACCACCGTGGAGCACGAGCCGGCAACTTCTCAGTTTACGGGCAACGTGATTGACTTGTGTCCGGTAGGAGCGTTGCTTTCTGCTCCCTACCATCATAAAGGGCGGCCTTGGAACATAGAACGGGAAGAATCAGTCTGTCCTCATTGTCCCGTGGGTTGCACCAGCAAAATCACCGCCCGTGAAGGGCACGTCATTCGGATGGAAGGGCGGCCTATACCTGACCGGGAATGGGGATGGCTCTGTGATCGGGGTCGCTTTGGCTATGACTTTGGCTACCATCCGGATCGCTTGGCAACGTCTATAGTCAAGGGAAAAGAAAACACTGCCGCGCAGGCCACCCGTCAAGTAGCCGAGTGGCTGAAAACGGTGGTGGACCAGGAAGGTGGACGCGGGGTGGGATTCATCATCGGCGGCGGCCACACCACCGAAGAAGCCTATCAATTGCGCCGTTTTGCCGCGGAGGTGATTGGAACCGACCAGCTGGCCATAAGCCGGACGGAAGCCGGCTATTTGCCGCGCGGTTTGAACGGAACGTTTGATGATGTTAAGCAGGCAGATACGGTAGTGCTCCTGGGTTCGGATCCCTATGACACGGTGCCAGTGGTGCACTTAAAACTTCGGGACCGGTTGTTGCACTATCCTGCCTTACGGGTCATCGGTCTTGGCCCCTTGCCGTTAACACGTGATACGCTGCCAGGGTTGGACGTCCTGGTGCCTCCGGGTCAAGAGTCGCTAGCCCTAGCACTGGCGATGGCGGCGCAATGGCCCCAAAATTCCGACGTGCAAACGCTTGTGGGCAGTTTGAAAGAATTTGAACTCCAGGGTGTAACGGCCCAAACGTTGGTTCAGCTTGGACAATATTTGCAGGGAGCCGAGCATTTGGTGCTGCTGTGGGATGGGAAAGAGCCTGAAATGGCGATGGTCTTGGGCGTTTTGGCTCGGTTACGGGAAAAGCCTACGGCTGTGCTGCCCACCTTTGGACCTGCTAATTGGCGAGGTTACGAACATGCCGGATTTTCGCCCCGTTTTGAAGATTTAACAGCAGTGTTGGAAAAAGCGCGCGATGGCGAGATAAAGATATTGATGGTGTTTGGGGCGGACTTGTTACGAGAGTATCCCAACCGGCAACTGGTGGAATCGGCATTTAACCAGGTCGAGTATTTAGTGGTTGAGGGCATTTTGCCGCCCCAAGGAGCTCAACACGTCGACGCGTTGTTGCCAGGCGCGGCATGGGCTGAGGTCTACGGCACGTATATTAACATGGAAGCACGGCTGCAAGTCGCCATGGCGGGCGTTCAACCGCCCGGTCAGGCACGTCCGATAAAAACGTACGTCAATACCTGGGCCCGCATGTTGATGAAGCCCTTAAACTGGGATGAGGAATGGGATCCCTTTGATGACGACAGCGGCGATCTGCTTCCTTTTGAGCCCGTGCCGGACCACGTTGTGGCATTGGCAATGCCCCCCGAGGCCGTGGGCCCAATGACTTTGGTGACCGGAGCGTTTATCTGGGAATCCGGGCAGCCTTCGGAGATCTTGGTTCCGCGGGTGCCTCAGTTTCCCGGTCGAATCAATCCCGCCGAGGTTAAAGACATGGGTCTATCCACAAAACGGGGTCATATTATGGTGAGCCAAGGGTCTGAAAGCATCGTGGTCGCTGTGACTGCCGATCCTCAAGTGCCCAAAGGCATTTTGTGGGTGCCGCAAGGCCTGTTTGGAACTAATCATTTAATTGAAGGCACCGTAACCATCAGCGGAGTCACGGAGGAGGTTACGGTATGATTTCAACCATTCTTCTGATAATCAAGATCTTGGTTCTGATTGGTATTTTGATGGGTGGATTTGCGTACACCACACTGGTTGAACGGCGTTTGCTGGGATTTTTCCAGCTTCGTCTAGGACCTAACCGGGTTGGTCCCCAAGGGCTGTTGCAACCATTGGCGGACGGTTTGAAAATGGCTTTGAAAGAAGATCTGATGCCTCTGGGTGCGGATCCTATCGTCTATCGAATGGCTCCGGTGTTTTCATTGTTTGCTGCCTTATCAGTAGATGCGGTGATCCCGTTCGGAGCGCCCATTCATATCTTTGGGCAGTCGGTGAGCCTGGATATTGCCAATCCCAGCATTGGCCTCTTAATTGCTTTTGCATTCAGCTCTTTAGGCATTTACGGCATTGTTCTGGGCGGATGGGCTTCGCAAAACAAGTATTCCTTGTTGGGTGGCATCCGTGCTTCAGCGCAGATGATTTCGTACGAATTGGCTATGGGGTTGTCAGTTTTAGGAGTCTTGATGATGGCGGGAACGGCCAACTTGGAGAACATTGTATTGGCTCAACGTACCCAAGGGTGGTTCTTTATACCACAGATAGTGCCCTTCGTGATTTATTTCATCACGGCAATAGCCGAGACCAACCGAACCCCGTTCGACTTGCCAGAGGCGGAGTCGGAGTTGGTGGCGGGATACCACACGGAATATTCCGGAATCCGGTTCGCGATGTTCTTCATGGCCGAGTATATCAATGTGCTGACGGTCAGTGGACTAGCGGTGACTCTGTTCTTTGGCGGGTGGCTGGGACCCAGTTTTTTACCTCCGATTCTCTGGTTTGTGATTAAGGTTGCTGTCTTTGTCTTCGCCTTTATATGGATTCGTGCCACCTTTCCGCGGTTCCGCTATGATAAGTTGATGTCTTTTGGCTGGAAGGTACTGCTTCCGATATCCTTTATTTACTTTTTAGGGACGGCGGCGTTTGTTAGCGGATTGCTCTAACATTGACCGCAGGCGGTCAGAATCAAAGGAGGATGGGTGTCATGTTGGATGGCGTAAAAGCGATGACAAAAGGGCTCGGAGTAACCTTTAAGGCATTATTTGAGCCACGCGACACCATCTCGTATCCCGAGAAGCGGCGCGAATATGCTCCGCGTTTTCGGGGCAAGCACATGCTGGCCAAAGACGTCGATGGCCATGAGTTGTGTGTTGGGTGCGGATTGTGCGAAGCGGTCTGTCCCGCGCACGCAATTCGGGTGGTTGCCGCATCGGCGCCCGAAGGGCAGCCCATTTCTTGGACCAACCGATATGCGGTGGACTATGAGGTAGACTTAATCCGTTGCATTTTTTGCGGGATGTGTGAAGAAGCCTGTCCGACCAATGCGGTGCGTTTAACGCCATTTAATGAGCTAGCAGCGGCGGACCGGCTGGAAATGATCGCTGATAAGGAAGAATTATTGCATCCACCGGTAAGGAAATGAGGGAATTGGCGAGATGATTCCGTTTAGTATCTTGGCGGTGGTAGCCATCGCCGGGGCGTTAGGTGTGATATTGGGAAAGCAGCCGGTTCATAGTGCACTGTTCCTGGTTGGGAACATCTTGGCATTAGCGGTGCTTTATCTATTGTTGTCTGCAGAGTTTCTTGCAGTAGCGCAAGTCATTGTCTATGCTGGCGCTATTATGGTGTTGTTTTTGTTTGTGGTTACCTTATTGACCGCAGGCAAAGAAGAGAGCGAGCCGCCAGAAGACTTGTCTGGCCAACGCTGGACAGCCGGAATTCTGGCGATAGGCGTTGGGGGGGCATTGGCTGTCCTGGCGGCAGGTCATCCCGGGCCCAAGGTTGCTGCCGGGTTGCCTGTCAACTTTGGGAATTTGCATGGGATTGGCCATTTGCTGTGGGGTTCGGATTTCCTCTATTTGATGGCTCTGGCCATCATGCTGCTCACCGCCGCCTTGGGCATCCTGGTGCTTAACCGACCGATGCGGCGTACTCACGTTCGCCATCAAAGGAGGAAAGAAGCATGATTCCTGTCAACTGGGTGGTGGCCCTAGCTGCTATTATTTTTGCCATTGGGGCGATCGGGGTGATGACCCGGCGAAATCCCCTGATTATGTTTATGTCGGCCGAAATGATGTGGAATGCAGCAGCCCTGGCCTTTATCGCCTTTGCCAGGCAGTGGCATTCCATGTCAGGGCAGGTCATGGCTTTTCTTATTGTAGGAACTGCGGCAGCCGAAGTGGGCATTGGGTTGGCCATTATCGTCACCGTTTATCATCGACGGCATCGCCTGGATATTGATGAGATATCGGGAATGAAGGGTTAATGCTGGATCGTAAAAGAAGGAGCGTTTGAGGCATGCAACTTCTGACTGAGATTTTGCTACTCCCGTTAATTGGGGCAGTCACCATAACGACATTTAAGGGCCTAATGCCCAAAAAACTGCCAGGCATCTGGGCGAGCTTATTGGTTGGCATCAGTTTTTTGCTAAGCATTATGGCTGATGTAAATGTCTCGCATTTGTCGGCTAGTCATCGGGTGATTACAGGGACCTTGTGGACATGGGTCAGTGGATTTGGGCCCTCGATAGGGGTTCGACTATATCTAGATCCCTTGGCTGGAATTTGGCTCTTGGTGATAACTGGTGTTGGAATGTTAATACATATCTATTCCATTGGGTACATGCACGACGACCCAGGCCGAGCGCGATACTTTTCCTATTTGAATTTTTTCATCTTTTCGATGCTGCTCTTGGTGCTCGCCGGCAATCTCATTATCCTCCTGATTGGCTGGGCTTTAGTAGGATTGGCGTCGTACTTCCTAATCGGGTTTTGGTATCAAAGACCCTCTGCGGTGCGGGCTGCCAAGAAGGCTTTTGTCATGAATACAGTCGGCGATGTGGGGATTCTTTTAGGACTCTCGCTTCTCTATTACCATTACCACACCATTGGATATCCGCACTTGTTCGCGCTCTTTGCCAATGCGGCGCCGGGCAGCGCATTTTTTGAATGGACGGCATTTTTACTCTATGTAGGAGCCATGGCGAAATCAGCGCAGTTCCCATTACATATGTGGCTTGCTGATGCGATGGAAGGTCCAACCCCGGTTTCTGCGCTCATTCATGCCGCTACTATGGTTACCGCAGGCGTGTATTTGATGGCCCGCCTGTATCCTTTGCTGCGATTGGCCCCTGATGTGCATTATCTGATAGGGGCGATTGGCGCTTTTACTGCCATATTTGCGGCCAGTATTGCGATTTTCCAAAGGGACATCAAGAAAGTTCTCGCATACTCCACGCTTAGTCAATTGGGCTATATGTTCTTGGCCATTGGCGTCGGCGGTTTCGTGGCGGGAGTTTTTCATTTCATGACGCATGCCTTCTTTAAAGCCCTTCTGTTCTTAGCAGCGGGCAGTGTTATTCATGCATTGCAAGGAGAGCAGGATCTCAACCACATGGGCGGGCTGGCAAAGAAAATGCCATGGACTGCAATGGCATTTTT
>JAJYHT010000056.1 GCA_021784595.1 Bacillota bacterium
GGAATTTTGGACGGGAACTTGTATCTGTCGCGGTCTTTAGCCGAGCAACATCATTTCCCTGCCGTTGATATATTAAAGAGCTTAAGTCGGGTTATGCCGATGGTGGTTAATGAAACTCGGCGCCTGGTGGCGGCCAAAACCCGCCAGGCATTGAGCCGGCTGGAGCGTTCCCGGGACATGGTGGACGTCGGAATGTATCAGGCCGGATCAGACCCTGCCTTGGATGAACTGCTGGCGCTTGAACCCCATCTTTTAGAATGGATGAGGCAAGGCGAGGAAGAGTGGGTGGATCCCAAGGATGCCTTCATTGCCTTGAGCCAACTAATGAGTATGGATGGAGGCGAATCTTCGGATGCATCTTAAAAAGTGGGTTGACCAGTTAAAGATTCAAGAAGATTCGCAGCGGATTGAATTGGCGTTGCTCGGCGCCCAGCAACAGGAAATTCAACATCTGCGCATGGACTGGCTGGCTCGCATTCCGCGCTCTACTGGACATGCTCAATGGACCGTGGCTGATATTGAGCAGTATTTGCGGTTTCCCGACAGAATTGCCCGTGAAACTTCTCGGCTTTTGGAGCAGGAATCTGAAATTCAAAGGCGAATTGATCGATGTCGGAGTAATATTGTGGAAATTCGCCGCAACGTTCGGGCCATCGAAAGAGTTTTAGCTAAACGCGAGGCCTTGATCCGACAAATAGCGGCACGGCGGGAAGAGCGGTCCATGGCCGAAATGATCCCCCCTCACGAGGAGGGCAATGTGAAGTGAGTTTGCTGGAAGCCAACCAGACCGTACAGCTCGTGGTGCGAGACAGGGCCCTGGGATCGCGGGTTCTGCGCCGGGTGCGTCATGAGTTGTATATTGACGCGCTGCAGGAAATGGAAGTGGAATGGACGCCTATGCCAGGGCAAGCGATACAGTTGCGTTGGGTAAGCGAAGATACTGTTTGGGCTCAAAATGCGGATGTTTTGGATGTTTTAGATCCCGTGCCGATTATCGTAGTGCAGGTGCAAGGCAGTCCGACGGTGGTGGAATTCCGAGGGTCATTGCGGATTAAAGTGGGGATTCCCATCGAGTACAGTTTGCCCCGGCCAGGATCCGAGATGTTTTTGACCACCACCTATGATTTGTCAGCAACAGGGCTGAAATTTCCCTGTGCCGTCCAAGTATGGACTGGTTTGCAATTACGGCTGATATTGCGGGTGGATGGACAAGAAATCAAGGCGTTGGGCAAGGTGGTATGGGTCTCCCAAAAGTCGCGCGAGGTGAGAGGGAGAAAGAGTTGGGAAACTGCCGTGCAGTTTCTTCAAATATCCACCAAAGAGCGTCACGACATTGATGCTTATGTCACGCGCATTCATTTGCAACGACAATCTCCCCGAGGTGGATGAAAGGAGGTGAAAACAATATATGCCTAACGTGATCTTGCCCATAGGGCCGTCTTTGCCGGTAAAACCGATCACAAAAGGGGCCATGCCAGGCAAAACCAGTGGCACGGCATTTCGTAAAGTACTGAAATCGTCGTTGAAAAAATCTGTTGCACCGGGGATGGCAGGGCAGAGTGCCGTGAAACCAGGTCCAGCTACCCCAAACAAAATGCAGCGCAGTGCCGTCGCGCTCAGACGACTTAAAAAAACTATCGTCCCAACAATACTGATCCAGGTGCCCCAAACGGCAATTATCACCAGGGTCAGCAAGCAGGCTGTCACCCCGAGCCAAAGAAAGGGTTTGGCTCTGGTCAAACCACCTGTAGTGGCAAAGTTCCAGCGCACGGCCACTGGCTCAGGTATCCAACTTGCGGCTCATGCCGCAATCAAAGCCCACGGGCCAGCCATAGTTCCCAAAGCTAGCCATAGCTCCGAGACAACCCTAACCGTGCATCGGAGTCGCAATGGGCATGCCGTGTCTGCTTTGGCATCTAAGGAAACCATGCAGGCCAGCCAAGTCCTGGACGTCCATTCTCGTGTGGGCAGGAATGCCCAGCGTGTGTGGATATCTCCCAAACCAGCGCCTACTCACTTGACCGCTGCGATAGCCCCATTGTCAACCTCGGCAGGACCCAACGTTCACGTGCAAAAGGTATCCGCCCAGGTGCAGACCGGCGCCGATCTTATCAAAGTAAAGCAAGTTCCCCACACTGACAACGCGGCCCTTAAAGGATGGAATGTAAGACCGGTAAGCATCCGCAGCCAGGTGGCGGAAGATGCGACTCGATGGAGGGTGTCTCCCCCGGGAAAACTTCGGGCAACCCTTGAGTTGAAGCTGTCGAATTCCCCCAAAGGATGGTCGGTCGAGATTTCCGCTCATCACCGCGAGACTTCCTGGTTGACGGGCGCGGTCTCCAATGTGGCCCCGCTTAGCCAGAACTTCGCTCGCCATGGGTGGACGTTGTCAGAAGTCTCGGTTTGGAGCGGCCCGTCTGGCAACGCCGGCGGGGGACAGGCCTTTAGCCAATTCAGTCAGACCAATCAAGGGTCACCCCATCCGGCCGGAACAGGCTTTGGGCGTATGCCGACCTCGCCCGATGCTAGAGGTCCTACAGCAACCGATGGCATTGATTACACAGCGTGATGACTGAAAGAAGGGAGGGGTAGATGTGAGTATTCCGCCTAGCATATTGCCCAGTGGGGCAACAGGCATAGGAAGCACTGAGACTTCCGGCCAAAGTTCCACGAATCTTGGGAACGGACTTAATGAGTCTTCGTTTTTGACCTTGTTGAGTGCGGAGCTGCAATATCAGAATCCATTGCAGCCGATGAGCAATACGCAGTTTATCGCCCAATTGGCGCAGTTTTCGACTCTGGCTGCCACCAACAGCGAGGAAAGTACTTTGCAATCCATTTTGTCCGCTGTGCAAGGACAAAATCCTTTGATGTCCGCAGCCCAGCTGATTGGCAAGACCGTAACCACCTCTCTGGGTTCGGGACAGGTGACGTCCGTTACCTCAAACACCCAGGGGATTCTGTTGGATGTTAATGGATTAGGGACGGTTAACCTCCAATCCATTACGGGTGTGTCGTAATGAATGGGCCGCAATTGACTCCAGTAAATTCCGCTGCAGTCACGCCTCAGCCAGGGGCTAAGACCTCGCCGGAGTTCAGCACTGTGTTGGACCAACAGTTGAAATTCAGCCGCCATGCGGCTATGCGCATGGAGCAGCGGCATCAAAGCTTAAGTCCGGCAGAATGGCAGCAATTAGGGGAAGCTACCGAAGCAGCTAGAAAGTCCGGGGCTAAACAGGCTGCGATCGTGATGCCCAACGCGATTTATATTGTGGCTCCACCGAGCCGCACCGTGGTTACCGCGATTGATCACAGTGAACACCCGATGCAAGTGATTTCTCAAGTGGATGCGCTGGTTTTAGTGGGCCGGACCGATGGTAGACACCCGGAAGCTCCGCCCTCCCGACCGATTGACGGAGTGGCAGCCACCCCTATCCACTGGAGCTTGATCACTGAGCACAACACGTAAATTACAGTTAAGGAGGGATTTCAATGGCGGGCAGCATGTATGCGGCCATCTCCGGGTTAAATGCGGAGCAGGTCTTGTTATCCACTGTTTCAGAAAATATTGCCAACGTGAATACCGTGGGGTATAAGTCGAGTTCTGCAGTGTTTGCGCAAGCACTGCAACAAACGTTGTCGGGGGCATCGGCGCCAACTGCCACCCTGGGGGGGATCAATCCCGAACAGGTGGCTGCCGGGGGCGCCGTCAATGTGGGTGCGATTTCCGTCAACATGGGCCAAGGCACGTTGCAGACAACGGGTGTTGACACGAATCTGGCAATTCAGGGCAACGGCATGTTCGTCATGAACGGATCTCAGGGAACCACATACAGCAGGGCAGGTGACTTTTCTCTGGATGCCCAAGGTAACTTGGTCAACCCCAACGGGGAATTTGTCCAGGGATGGAATGCAACGGTTCCGGGTACCATGCCGACTTTAAATCCGACCACCATGCAAAATGTAGTGATCCCGCAAGGAGAGACGATTGCCCCGGTGCAAACGGCCAACATTGCGTTGGGAGGCAATTTAAACAGCCAAACAGCCAGTGGCGCCGCTAATGCGGTAACAGTGCCGGTCACGGTCTACAATTCCTTAGGGGGAGCCGAAACGGCGGTGTTTACCTTCACTCCCCAAGGTTCGTCGGGTTCGTCCACCTCGTCTTGGGCGTTGTCGTATACGGTCAACAACGGAACCAGCACCTCGGTCGGCACGGTGACGTTTGGCGCCAATGGGCAGCTGACCTCTCCGACCGGCACTCCGCCCACCTATACTATTACCCTGCCACCGCCAGCAGGATCCACGGCGACACAATCGGCGGTCCTGAATCTGGCGAGCCTGACTGGATATTCTTCCCAAAGCCAATTGAACGGCACGGCCGATGGCTCCGCGGCTGGGGTTTTGGAGAATTTCTCTATTGGCGCCAGTGGAGCCATAATCGGGACTTTCAGCAATGGATTGACGGCACAGATCGGGCAGATTGCCCTAGCGGGGTTTAGCAACCCAGCCGGATTGCTCAATGTGGGCAACGGGGAGTGGCAGCAATCGGGGAACTCGGGGACGCCTCAGGTCGGCACCCCAGCAACAGGAAGTTTAGGTACCCTGCAAGCGGGTTCCCTGGAGGGATCCAATGTTAATCTGGCCAATGAGTTTGTTAACATGATCATTGCCCAGCAGGGATATCAAGCTAACGCGAAGGTTATTACCGTAGCCCAACAGAATCGGTCCACCTTGGTCAATATGGTGCAATAGCCAGGAGCACTGCATTTAGGGGAAGAGAGGAGCTAGATACCCTGCTCCCCTCTTCTTTTTTGCATTCTATTGCGCGATATGCGACGGCAGTCCTAGAGTCAGCAGGATTTAAAAGGGGAATTACGGACGGGAATGGAACAGGGGCAAATATTCTTCATACCCTTCTTTTTCTAGATCTTCTTTAGGAACAAAACGCAAAGACGCTGAATTTATGCAGTAGCGTACCCCACCCGTTGCGGCGGGACCGTCGTCAAAGATATGTCCTAAATGAGATCCGGCGTCTTGACTGCGCACTTCGACCCGCACCATGCCATGGCTCAAGTCCTTTTGCTCGTATACGGCAGCGGGATTCAACGGACGTGTAAAGCTAGGCCATCCGCACCCGGCATCATACTTGTCGAGAGAAGAGAATAAGGGCACTCCTGAGACTACGTCGACATAAATGCCATCTTGGTGGTTGTTCCAATATTCATTGCGAAACGGGGGTTCGGTTGCGGCATGCTGGGTGACTTCAAACTGTATAGGAGTCAGTTTGTGGCGCAAGCGTTCGTTATCTATGTGCATCTTTTTGTCTCCCCAACTCAATTTTTACCAGTATATCGCAAAACAGCTGAAACGGAGAAAACTCCTCGGGGCAATGGATAAGTGTGCGCCGATGACATGCCTGGGTCAAAAAACACGCTAGGCGGCATGGTGTTGCAGCAGCCATTGCCAGCACTGTCAGGAACATTTTAGTATGCGCATTCAATGATTGAGCCGCCGGGAAAGTTGCTTTCCTGCAACCTTGGATGCGCCTGACTGTTAGGGGGCGATGCAACTCGATAGCGGTCGGTTATACTGGGACTGGGTAATCCTTAATGGATTAAAGGGCGACTTAGCCCGACAAGTGGATGCTGCTCGGTAAAGTAACGGCTGCCAATGAAATCTTAGGTTGGGAGAGTCCAATATGAACTGGAAAACTGTCGTCGCTGGCTTGATAGGCATGATCGTGGGAATACTTGGATATTACTGGCTAGGGCAATCCCCTAGTGCTGTGCAACACGATATGCAACCGACAACGCCAACCAATGTTGCCCTGATGTTTGGCAACGATGTGAGCATCAACAGCCTATACGCAATGAAATCGCTGATGCCACTGGCAGCTCGGCGTCACTTTACCCAAGGCGATTGGACTTCCCTAAGGCGATGGATTGGGAAAAGTGGTGCTGATGGATACGGATTGGCCACGTATGAGGTGTTGACGTTTGCGGATCATCGAACCATTGCGCTATGGTTGACCACGTCGATTGGTAGTCAAAGCAACTTGTGGCAGATTCAACAAATTGATGAAGGCACCAACCAACAACCACCGGCGTCTCTTCCATTTGTGGCGTTGAAGAATCCTTAGAAAACGTTTCAGACCACGGCTTGCTCGTGAACGGGCGGACCACGAGCAGTTGTCGCCCAATGGGTCTGAAACTCCACCGCGCGTTGGTTCACTAACGACCAACCGAATCATTGGCCGGCTATCCCCGCGGGCTAGGACACGAGTGCGAACAACATACGCCATCCGGGGAAGATCCTGCTCCAAACGTCGTTGTGACCAATCATCGAAGATGAATATCCAAAAGAGTTTTCATCTTTTGGCTGACTTTGGCTCCTTAGGTTCGATACAATGGGAGCGTCCTGCCTCAAACGCATACAAATGGGGGGAGCACCGTGAAGCGTGTTTTAGGTGGCGTGATGTGGACTGGCATTGGCATGTTGGGGGCGCTGGCGATTTATGAGGTGGCCACAATAATATTGCCGCCGGTGCTGCCGGCGGTTCAGACGGCTCAGGTTATTGCAAATCCTCGTAAAACACCGCAACGAAAAAATATCAAGATTGTGTCCTCGTCTTCCCAGACTCCGCAGGCGGGTCCTCACGGATTAGCGGAAGTGTCCTACACCATGCAACAAAGGCAGGCCGTTGCAACGAGTGCCAACACACTGGGCTTTAGGGCCCTGTTGCCTAAATGGGCATATCCTGGCACGACATTGTTAGAGAGTTACGTAGAAGGACAAGATTTGGATTTAGAATTTAGCAACATGATGGCAGTCGAAGCCAAGACGCCGATTGCATCCGATTATCCAGCGGGATCTTCGGTCAATGTGACGCTGTCCAATGGGGTGCCCGCCCAGTGGCTTTTGGTTTATGGCGTAGGAGGGCCAGGATACCGTCTGTTGTTTGAAGAGGGTGGGACATACGTACGTCTAGAGATGTTTAGTGCGTATGTGCCATCAGCATTAGCCAATGTAAAAACCATAGCCGCCCAGTTTTCACCATTGGGGTCTATGGGTTCTGACAGTTAATGCGGGAGATTTCTTCTAGAATCATTAAACTCGTGCGCTCTAACGCAGGATCTGATAAACCGGCCAAATGTGGCGTGAGCCACACCCGTTCACCAAACTCCGCCAGGGGATCGGGTTGAGGAGGCGGCTCGATTTCCCGCACGTCTAAGATGACGCGCGAAAACTTGCCTTGACTGAGCTGGCGTGCCAGTGCGCGTTCGTCTATGAGTTCTCCGCGCGCCGTATTGAGCAGAACAGCATTTTGACGCATAACGTCCAGTGCGGACTCATTGATTAGGTGGCGGGTCTTAGGCGTGAGTTGTGCATGAAGGGTGACCACGTCGGATTGCGCTAACAGCACGGACAAGTCCTGGACCTTTTGCATATGATGCGTGGAAACCAAGCTGTCATAGGGTCCAACCCGGGGATCGTAACCCCATAAATGACAACCAAAAGTAAGCAGTGTTTCTGCTACTCTTCGCCCAATGTCTCCTAGACCTACGATGCCGACAGTTTTTCCCAAAAGTTCTCCACCGCCATGCCGACGGTTCCACTGACCGCGACGGGTCTCCTCCACCCACTCTGTCCAGGGACGGTAATGCCATAGGAGAGCACTCACCACAAACTCTACCACCGCAGGAGCGTTGGCGCCCCGCGCCGTTATGATTTGAATGTTGCGTTCACGGCAGGCGTTGACGTCTATATTGTCCAAGCCTACGCCAAGTCGGCCAATCGCTCGCAGATAAGGCGCTCGAGACAACAGACGGGCGTTCACCTGTGTTTGGTTGCGGACAATGAGGGCACAAGCGGTTTTTAAATAATCACAGAGGACATCCGGGTTTTCATGCAAAGTGGGGTGGTATTCAAACTCAATACCGTGTTCAACCAACCACGTGAGGCCTTGGGGAGCAATCCACTCGCTGATCAAGAACATCAAATTACACCTCCTAAAGATTAAATCTGGCTTGATGTTTCGCTATGTGGTTCGGAGCTACTTATAATTACTGAAGGATGGAAGGGGAATGTGCATGGGTTCGGCCGGACTTTTCCTTAATTTTTTATGGGCTATGTTGTTGGTGGTGGCCTTAGCGTATGTAGCGGCTCGAATGCTGAAAAAGATTGGCATCGGGAAAACGAGTCCTTCGCACTACTTGGAACAGATTGATTATTTGCCGCTAGGACCTAAAAGGGGCATTGCCATAGTGCAGATCGTGGACAAAACGGTGTGTATCGGTGTCACGGACACTCAGATCTCCCTTTTGATGGAACTCGATCCCCAGGTGCTCACCGAACGGGCCCAAGAGACGGCGAGCTTTGGACACCAGTCAGCTACTTTGTCCCAGTTCGCTGAGGAAATGAAAAAGCGGTTTTTTCCTCCTAATGAGGATAAGCCATGACACGCCGCGCTCTTGGCATCATGGTGTTGGCTTTGGGGTTGGGGCTGATGTGGAGTCCCCTGGCCTATGCCCAAAATTTCCCGTCGATTACCATACACGGAGGGAATGGCACACCTAGTCAAACGCTGGGGATCCTGGCCTTGCTGACCCTGATTTCTTTTTTACCTGCCATTTTATTAACCATGACGGCGTTCACTCGGGTGGTTACCGTGCTCTCCTTTACGCGTAGCGCGCTCGGACTGCAACAGACGCCACCTAACCAAATCATCATTGGTCTGTCCTTGTTTTTAACATTCTTTATCATGGAACCTACACTGAACGCCATCAATCATCAAGCCCTGACCCCATATCTGGCCGGCCATTTAACGCTCTTGCAGGCTGGGCAAAAGGCATTGAATCCACTGCGCTTGTTTATGTATCAGCAGACGCGGCCGTCTGACTTGGCGTTATTTTTGAATATGGGACATGTGAAGGCGCCTCATAACCTATCGCAAGTACCGACGCTGACGCTGATTCCCGCATTTATCATTTCGGAGTTAAAGACGGCTTTTGAAATTGGGGTTTACATCTTTATTCCCTTTATCATTGTAGATTTGGTCGTGTCTACGGTGCTGATGTCGATGGGTATGATGATGGTCCCGCCCACCTTAATCTCGCTTCCCTTGAAACTTTTGTTGTTTGTGTTGGCTAATGGCTGGAGCCTGGTGGTCCAATCCCTGTTCTTGTCGTTTCACGGAGGCGGATAAATGCTCGATCACATTTTATCCTTGAGCCAGTCGGCCTTGCTGACAGCGGGCGTCATTTTGTTGCCGATCCTGACGGCGGCTTTGGTCGTTGGACTGTTGGTAGGCATTTTTCAAGCCACCACGCAGATTCAAGAAATGACGCTGTCATTTCTTCCCAAGTTGGCCGTGATAGGATTGATTTTTTATTTGGCGGGGCCATGGTTTTTAAGAATTTTAGTCGCCTTTACCACCCAAGACTTCAGTAGTTTATGGCATGTGGCCAACTTGCCATAAACCCGATATAGGTCTTAATTTTGGCTTTCCTATTAGGTTTGTGGCTACAATGATGAAGTACGGGAGACAGACGCGCATGACCATAGGGTTGCAATTATCCGATCTTACCATGAGTTTCTTTTTGGTTGCTGCGCGGGTAGCGGGGATTGTGGTGTCGGCACCCATGATTAGCGCCCAATACATTCCCAAAATGTTGCGGGTTGCTTTGGTGTTTATGCTGGCCCTAGTGGTTTCACCCACTTTACCTGCCTTAAGTGCAGCGCAGACCCATACCGTGATGTTTTTGCTGACGATTGCGGTGCAGTTTGCGATCGGGGTGTTAATTGGATTGGTACTCACCCTGTTCTATTCGGTGTTTGCGATTGCTGGTCAAGCCGTAACCTATCAGTTGGGAGTAGGTTTGGCAGTGACCGCGAGCCCCGGTTTGTTGTCGGCCAATTCGTTTCTAGCGGAGTGGGAAACCTTATTGGCGTTATTTGTGTTCGTGGTGGCAGGAGGACCCGAACTACTGATTATCGCCTTGCACAGCAGTTTTCAGGCGATCCCGCTTGACGCGTTGTCGGTGCCAATGGGAGCCATTGGCTTTGTCACAGGACTGATGGAAACCGTACTAACGATTGCGCTCTTGGTAGCGGGTCCACTGCTGCTCTCCGGCCTGGTGGTGAATTTGGCAGTAGGGGTTTTGAGTCGCGCGTTTCCGCAAATGAACGCATACTTTGTGGCTTTGCCCGTGAACTTTGGCGTGAGTTTAGTGGTGTTTTTGGCGATGCTGCCCTTGTTGTTTGCCATTATCCCCGAGATATGGCATACCGCATGGACCGATGTCAGTCGATTGCTGGTGCTGCTGGAGGGATGAACCGGATGACCGCATCAATAGGGTGGGAGTTGCCGGCAATCTTTGCGTTAAGCGGCGAAAAATCGCAAGCGCCGACGCCTCAAAAGCGAAAACAGGCCAGGGGCAAGGGCCAGGGATGGCACAGTCCAGATTTTCAGTCAGGACTGGCTCTGTTGGCTGGATTTGTGCTTTTGCGAATTTATTTGCCATGGGCTGGCCAACAGTTGGGGGGCGTGGAAGCCCAAATATTGACCATGTCTTCCATTCCCGGTTCGTTTGCACAAAATCTGGGATCGGTGGTGGTCGTTTCTGCACATGTGATAGTCGCGGTTTTGATTCCCTTGGTGTTGCCCATTGCAGCGGTGGGCCTCGCGGTCGGCTTGTTGCAAAGTGGCTTTCGATTCTCTTTGGTGCCGTTGGCTCCCGATTTCACTCGGCTTAACCCGTTGACGGGACTGCAACGCATGTTCTCACGCGATGGACTATGGCTATTGGTCAAAGGGCTGTTGAAAATGGCCATTATCGGGGTCAGCGCAGGCCTGGCAATTTGGCATCAAGTGTTGACCTATCCTAATCTTATCAATCAACCGTTAGGCGTCGCCATCCATCAAGGATTTTTGCTCCTGACTGCGGTGCTCTGGCGGGCAGCGTTGGCGTATGTTTTAATCGGTGTGGCCGATCTTGCCTATCAATATATGGCGTTTCAACGCAGTTTGCGTATGACAACCCAAGAGGTGCGCGACGAGTTTAAAGAGACGGAAGGGGACCCTCGACTGAAGGGCAAGCGCCGGGACATTGCGCGAAAACTGGCACGAACCGGCTTGCGTCAGGTGAAAAATTCCCAGGTCGTCATCACTAATCCTACACATTACGCGGTTGCCCTTAAGTGGGATGACAAGGTGATGGCTGCGCCCGCGGTGGCAGCCAAGGGCGTGGATGACACGGCGCTGGCCATCCGTGAACTGGCTTATCAGCACGGCGTACCCGTGATTGACAATCCCCCGTTGGCGCGTTCGTTGTATTTGGTGCCATTAGGTCAAACAATCCCTGAGGAGCATTATCAGGCCGTTGCTGAAATTTTGGCATTTTTGATCAGGCGTAAAGGGAGGACTCCCTAAATGGTGCGCGCACGGGCTATCCTCAGAGACGCATTTGTGCCGATGGCAGCGGTGGTTGCCATTTTGATGCTGGTGATTCCGATACCGCCGTGGGCGCTAGACATATTTTTGTTAATTAACATCGCATTGGCGATTGCGGTTTTGGTGAGCACCATGTTTATCAATCAAGTATTGGATCTTTCTGTGTTTCCCTCGCTGTTGTTGTTGACCACTTTGTTCCGGCTCGCCTTAGAGGTCACCGCGACCCGTCTCATTTTGCTGCAAGCCGACCCTGGCTCCGTCATTGAAACCTTTGGTCGGCTAGTGGTGGGCAACAACGTGGTGGTGGGTATCATCATCTTTGTGATCTTGATTCTCATTCAGTTCTTGGTCATCACTCGGGGAGCCGAAAGAGTGTCCGAGGTGGCTGCTCGATTTACCTTGGATGCTATGCCTGGCAAACAAATGGCAGTAGATGCGGAATTGAACGCGGGAATGATAAAGGAGTCCGAGGCGCGGCAACGCCGTCAAGACATTGAGCGAGAAGCCGATTTTTACGGGGCCATGGATGGAGCTTCCAAGTTTGTGCGCGGTGATGCCATTGCCGGGATTATCATTGTGGTTATCAACATTGTGGGTGGGTTGATTATCGGTATTGCCGAGCATCATATGGCGGTAGGCACTGCAATGAGCACCTACACCATTCTTACTGTAGGAGAAGGACTGACGACACAGATTCCCGCGCTGCTGCTATCTACAGCCACCGGCATTCTCGTAACGCGTTCTGGAACGGCCGGCACCCTTAACCGCGACTTAGTGACTCAACTGACGGCGCTGCCGCGCGTCATGTATATTGTCGCCATTGTGTTGTTTTTGTTGGCCTTTTTGGGATTGCCGCCCTTAGTGCCCTTGATCTTAGGGGGCTTGGCATTTTGGATGGGATGGCGCATTGAAGCGCGTCAGAAAGTGGCCAAATCGGACGCCGCGCGCCTGCAAAAGGCTCAGGCAGACGATTTCAATAAACGGCCGGAAGCGGCTTTGAATTTAATCGGTATGGATTCGATAGAACTTGAAGTGGGTGTAGGCTTGGTTCCTTTAGTCGGGGGACAGGCGGGACATGACTTGCGGGAACGAATTTCCGCGTTGCGCCGCCAAATCACGGCGGAACTAGGTTTGGTCATCCCACCGGTACGGGTTCGCGACAACATTGAACTCTCTTTGAATCAATATCGGATCCGCATACGAGGCGCGGAAATGGTCACCGCAGAAGTTCGGCCCGACCGTTTCTTGGCCATGGGCGGCAAAGATTTGGGCATTGAAACGGCCACTCCGACAACGGATCCGGTATTTGGACTGCCTGCATTTTGGATCCGGGAGGACTCGCGGGACCGTGCGGAGTTGGCAGGCGCCACCGTTATCGATGCAGGCTCGGTAATGGTCACGCATTTAGCGGAAGTGGTTCGCAAACATGCGTATGAGATTATCGGACGCCAAGATGTCAAAACGCTAATCGATCATGTGCGGCAAAACCATCCGGTGGTGGTGCAGGAATTAATTCCTGATTTGCTGAGCCTTGGGGAAGTCCAAAGGGTTTTGGCCAACTTGTTGCGTGAGCGCGTCTCGATTCGCGATTTGCCAACCATTTTGGAAGCACTGGCTGACAAAGCACGGACCACCAGAGATGTCGAAGTGCTGACCGAAAGTGTACGGCAGGCACTAGGTCGACACATCACGCGCCCGTTGCTTAAGCAAGGGACGCTCTATGCCGTGGTGTTGTCCCCTGAGGTGGAGGCGGAAATCCGTTCATCGATTGAGCAATCCGACGCGGGCAATTACTTGAATTTAGATCCCAGCGTGGCCCAAAAAATTCTCTCCAATCTTCGCGAGGTGGTGCGTGCGATCCCTCCAGGAGTTACACCGACAGTTATTGCGTCCCCCTTTATTCGACTATATTTTAAGCGACTGACAGAACGCATCTTGCGTGATTTGGCAGTCGTGTCCTACGCTGAATTGAGTCCGGATATTTCCGTTAAAACGTTGGGAGTGGTGCAATTATGATTGTGAAACGGTATACCGGCAAAACGGCCGAAGAGGCATTGGTGTTGGCTAAATGGGAATTAGGCGAGGATGCCATTATTCTTTCTTCTGGAAAAGCCCGCGACCGCTGGTGGAAGTTTTGGGAGAAAGGCTACCAAGTGCTGGTGGCGACCGACTACCCTAAGAGGCCGCATGAGACCCATCAAACCGAATCCGTCTCCCATCCGACGACGAGTCTGAACGAAACCGCTGCGGCGGCCGTCATGCAAAGCCCGAGTGTCCCGGCGGACGACGAACGGCTTGGGCAGGTCTTGGATTTGCTGCACGGGTTGGATCACCGACTGGATCGCATCGAAGGCATTCCGCAAGGACGGGCGGAAGAGGTCTATCAATGGCTTCTAAGCCAAGAAGTGGTGGAGTCGTGGGCGCGTAGACTGGCGCACGAGGTCGCTTCAGAAACGGGTGGGTGGGATCATGAGTCATTAGAGCAAACCGTGGAACGGTTGCTTTTGACCCATTTAACCCAACCTAGCCCCATTTCGGTGTCCGAACCGACGGTGGTGGCGCTGATTGGGCCCACCGGATCGGGCAAGACCACCACCATCGCAAAACTGGCCGCATATTTTCATCTCGAACAACAGAAATCGGTTCTTTTGGTGACCACTGACACCTATCGGGTGGCAGCTGTTGAGCAAATCAAGACCTATGCCGAGATTTTAGGAATCCCCTTGGTGGTGGCCTTGCGGCCTCAAGATATTCCTGGATTGTTGCAAAAACATTCAGCCGACGTAGTGTTGGTAGACACTGCGGGACACAGCGTCAATCACGGGCTTTATATGGCAGAAATTCAAAGTATTGTGCAGTTTGCCCAGGCGCGTGAGGTCCTGGTCACGTTGCCAGCAACCATGGGTCCAAGCGAGATGATCGAGACGGCGCACCGGTTTGCTCGGGAATTAGCGGTCAAATTATGCATTACCAAGGTAGATGAAGCCCATCATGGCGGGTCGGTTTTAAGTGCGCTGTTGTCGCTTGGATGGCCTCTGGCTTATGTGACCGACGGCCAGGGGGTGCCGGACGACATCCGGGTGGCGTTCCCCAACACCATTGCCCAATGGATTGCAAAGGGGGTCCTGTAATGGCAAAGCAGGCCGACTTGCTGCGCCAGTGGATTGAGGAAAAAACTGGGGAGGCGACCCGGGATGTTCTGAAAAACCGCATTGAAGGTTCCCGGGTGATGGCCGTGACATCTGGCAAGGGGGGCGTGGGGAAGTCCAACTTGACGTTGAATCTGGCCATGGCTTTGGCTGACCGACAGCAGCGGGTGGTGGTTCTGGATGCTGACCTGGGGCTGGCCAATATCAATATCATGCTAGGGTACGAACCGCAATATACCCTATGGGACGTTGTGCAAGAAAAGGTGCCACTGCGACACACCATTCAACCCGGACCCCATGGAATCCGCATTATCCCTGGCGGATCGGGGATCGCTCAACTGGCCGCGCTGCAGTCTGTCGAAATTTCTCGGATAATAGAAGGATTTCAGGAGCTTGAAGGCGAATGCGATTGGTTAATGATTGATACGGGGGCGGGCATTTCGGCCAATGTTTTGTCGTTCGTGCTGGCCGCAGATGAAGCGTTGGTGGTTACCAACCCAGAACCCACCGCACTAGCGGATGCCTACGGGCTTATCAAAGCCGTGTGGGAATCATCGGGAAGCGTGTCGTTGAAGTTGGTCATGAATCGTGTGGTGCAAAAGGAGAGTGCGCTGCAAATGGGTGAGCGCTTGACCACGCTGTCGCAGCGAGTATTGGGTAGGCCAGTGGAATTTCTGGGCATGGTGAGTGAAGATGGCAACGTGGCGCGAGCGGTGCTGCGCCAAGAACCGTTTTGGTCTCTTTACCCCCGAACGGCCGCCAGCCAAGATGTCGGCGCGATTGCAGACCGGCTGCTGGATAGAATTCCTCCGCCTAAACGCGGGGGATGGGGAGCATTTGTGCGGCGTCTGACCCACACCTGGTCGGCGCTTGAGGATAGCGGGGATAGTCAGAAGAAGGGAAGTGTGTAAAATGGACGCGCTATATATCGCCGCTTCGGGAATGGTTGCCCAAAATCAAGCTATGGCGGCACTAGGAACGAATTTGGCCAATGCGGATTCCCCGGGATATTTGAGCCAGGTGGGGTCGATGGCCGAGTTTCCGACCGTTGCCATTAGCCGAGTGGGCGTGATGCCGTCACAGGTCCCGATAGGGACTAGTGGCCAAGGCGTAGCCTTCTTGGCGGGATTAAAATTATTCCCCAGCGGTCTTCAATCAACAGAGCAAATGACGGACTTAGGCATTTCCGGGAACGGATTTTTTGCCGTGAGAGGAACCGCTGGAGTTCTGTATACCAGAGACGGCAGCTTTACCATCGACTCCACGGGGACTCTGACCACCGCTGGTGGCGACCGTTTGCTTTACAACAACGGCAAGCCGGTGGTGGTAGGACAAGGCCCGTTTTCTGTCAGCAGCAACGGAACTGTGGCTCAAAATGGCAAAGTGCTGGGCCAATTGGCCATCTTCAATTTACCCGCTGGACCCATTAAAACGTTGCCCGGCAATCTCTATCAAACCGCCGGGGCGGTGCCCAGCACCGCTCAAGTGGTGCAAGGAGCGCTCAACACATCGAACGTCAATCTAGCCAATCAAACGGTGGATCTGATTTCGGCCGAGTCGAGCTACCAATCTTTGACCGCCATGGTAAATGAAGAAAGCAGCCGGCTTAAGACGGCGGCAACTCTTGGCGTTCTAGCTTAACCGAGGGAGGAGGTGTTGAGATGTTTTCCGTGATGAATATCGGAGCGAATGGCATCAATGTCCAAAGTCAAGTATTGAATGCGTTGAGCAGCAACATTGCCAACGCCAATACACCGGGCTACGGTGAGCGGATTGCCACTACGGGCAGCATGGCCGCCAATCTCGTGCGCCCTGCGGGAGTCTCCTTCGGGGGACAAGTGCTAGGACCCAATCTCAGCCTGGTAGGAGGGGTTACTCTAGTAAGTGATGTCCCTGAGTTTGGCAACGCGATTGTGCCCAGCGGCCAGGTTAGTAACCTTGCGATTGAGGGCAATGGGTTTTTCACGGTGTCGCTACCAGGCGGCCAACTGGCATATACGCGGGCCGGCAATTTCACATTGGACGCGAACGGTGAATTGGTGTTGCCTACGGGAGCCAAACTTTTTCCGCCGGTCAACGTTCCCTTTGGCGACACCTACAATGTTGAAGCCAATGGGACCGTGATGGTGCAGCGAGCCGGGGGCACTCCGCAAAAGGCGGGCCAGATTCAGTTGGCCATGATTGCCAATCCGCAAGGACTTTTGGATGTGGGGAACAATCTCTATACCTTGTCAGCTGCTTCCGGGCCAGCCACGATGGTAACCCCCGGCACTGCCACTGCGGGGACATTGGTGTCAGGGAGCCTTAACCAGTCCAGTACCAACCTCGCCACCAACTTGGTCGACTTGATTCAGGCCGAGACGGTATATAACTTGAGTGCCAAGGTGGTGACGGTTGGGGAGGCGGTCACCAAGGCGACCACCAATTTGCAGGTTTAACTAGAGGCAGCATTATTCAACTGTTGATAGAGATTGAGCACTTTTTGGACATATTGTTGGGTCTGGGCAAACGGCGGGACGCCGCCATATTGTTCCACCGCACCGGGACCTGCATTATATGCCGCCAATGCTAAGGACAGATTGCCGTGAAAGGTGCTGACCAGGCTCTTTAAATATTCAGCGCCTCCTTGAATGTTTTGTTGAACATTGTCGGGATTAACGCCAAGTTCGGCCGCCGTGGAGGGCATTAGCTGCATAACCCCTAAGGCGCCTGCGGAGCTCACCGCGTTGGGATCCAAATTGGACTCGGCCGTAGCTACTGCTCGCAACAGATTGGCGGAAAGCCCGGTATTTTGGGAAGCTTCAGCGATCGACTGGGTGACCGTGGCATTGGTTTGGGGCTCAGCCAGGGAGAGACTAGGCTCTGGGCTGGGAGACAGGGATGCTAAGGTTGCCGAGAAACCGGAAGTCAGGGTGGGAGTTTCCCAATCCACCAACAGGGTTTCAATAGCCCAAAGCAGATACGGTTCCATAGCGATTTCCTCCTCAACTACTAGTGTGTATGCAGCGGGTGACAGGATGCAAAAATTAAGTAAAGATTGCGGGAGGTTTTTTGGTGCGCAAGGTGATGATTTATCTTTTGGTGTGGATAGTGGGAATCGCGATGGGTGCGGGAGGCATTATCTATTTGGAACCGTCCATGTTATCCAAGGCGCCAGCTCCCGTTGTCGAATCGCTGCCCTACAATCCCCAGACCGCGGTGCCGATTACGGAATCGGATATTGAAAGCAATTTGTCTAATGTCAATCACTATATTAATTTTACTTTAGAATTTTCGGTGGCGCCGCAAGCTTTGACCACAGCAGGGGGCAGCGCCACGGCAGCAGCAGGAGGTACGGGGACGGGCTCGACCACCTTGGATGCCAAGATCCGCAATGCCATGATAAACTTGGCGCGCAGCAGCTCCTACGGGCAGTTGACGAGCACTGGCGGGCTCTCAACGTTTAAGGAACAGGTGACCGAGGTGCTGGAAGCGATTTTTGGACCGGGCACCATAGGTCAGGTCTATTTTCCCTCTCTAATGACGCAATAACCGGGTAGGATTTGACGATGATGCGCAATAGGGTCGCCTAAGGGATGGATTATGGGGAGAGGGGTTCTTGATGGGATTAGTACGAGATCGCGCCGAAGTCCGATCCTATGACTTTCAGCGACCGCACCAATTGAGCCGATTGCAATTGGATGAGATTACCCTGATAACGGAGTCTTATATTCGCGTAGCCTCCAATTTTTTATCCAGCTATTTGAGGACGCCGGTACAGATTCAACATTTGGCTACGGATCAAATGCCCTATGAACGATACGCGGATAACGTCAAAACGCCAACGGTACTGACAGTCTACACGCTTAATCCCTATCCGGGCAGCGCCTTGGTGGAGTGCGACCCCGTGCTGGCGCTGTCGATTATTGACCGGGCGTTGGGCGGACCAGGACTCGGAAAGTATCCGGGCCGAGAACTGACCGAAATTGAGCAGACCATTTTTCGGCGGGTGATGGATCGGTTATTGGAATTAATGCGACAGAGTTGGGGTTCAATGGTGAATTTCGAACCACGGGTGGAAAGTGTGGAATATAGCCCGGCATTTGCGCAGATTGCTGGCGAAAGTGATTTAGTCATGGTCTTGCGCCAACAGATGGTTATTGATGGCCATCGGGGACATCTCATGTGGGTATGGCCCTATGCCAGCATTCAGCCGTTTGCTGTCGCTGTGAGCCGCCATGGGTGGGGACGTGATGATGGTTCTGAAACGATCCACCCCAAACAAGAGGAAATGATGCGCCACGTGTCCCGAACTTCCATTCAAGCCCGTGTCGTCCTGGGACGGACTGAGATTACACTCGGCGAATTTAGTCAGTTAAAGGTGGGCGATGCGGTAGTATTTAAAAATCGCTATGATCAGCCACTGACCTTGGCGCTTTCCAATGCCGACAAGTTTCACTGTGTGGCGGGTCGCGCGGGGGGGCATTTAGCAGTCAGAGTGGTAGGCAAAATGGAGGACGATACGGATGGCTAAAAAAGCAACGCACCTAACGGCGGAAGAAATTCAGGCCCTGATTGGCGACAAGGCGGCCGCAGGGGGCACCGCCAATGAGGATTTAGTCGAGGTCAAGCGAGTGGAGTTTGCCGAATTGGACATGGAAACCTCGGCACCCACCGCCAGCAATTCCGTAAAGTTTTTATTTGATGTACCCATGACAGTGGAAGCAATCCTAGGCAGCACCGAGATATCCATAAAAGATGTGCTGGAAATTGGGCCAGGCTCTGTAGTGGAGCTTGATAAGGCGTACGGCGAGCCGGTAGATATTTTTCTCAACGGACGGTTGGTAGCGCGAGGCGATGTGGTCATCGTGGGAGAGCAATTTGGGGTAAAGGTTACCGAGATTTTGGTTTCTCCCGAGGAAATGGGTCTTCCGCTGCGGGAGGAGTGAACGAGGTTAAATCGTCGGGAGAGACAGAGTTCGCAGCGCGTTGATTTTCGTGGGTTGCTAAATAAATTTCTTCGCGCATCACGGAGATATTGCGCGGGGCATCAATACCCAATTTCACTTGGTCGCCTTGGACTGAGAGGACCACAATTCGGATGGCACCCTCTTGGATCACCAAGGCTTCATTCGTTTTGCGACTAAGAACCAGCATGCGTCACTTCCTTGAATAAGGGATGTTGATGCGAGTATGGCAGTGATAGGACGAACTGTCCACCCCGTCGAGTTTGTCGATTGATGATCACCGGGCTCCTGAGATTGACGGTTGCGGGAGTGCCATTGCCGATTGAACATAGACATAGTATAGCCCAAAGTGAGGGATTACCGAGATCGGGCAGCTCGTCGAGCGGCAGTCGATAGTCGGCCATGACCAAAAGCGGGTCAATCACCACAAATGATAACGAAACCTCGGTGGTAGACTGAAAATAGAGAAACGGGCTGTCGGATCGATGCGGCAACAAGATAAAATGGCGTTGGTCGGGAAATCCTAGGATTTCGTAGTCCAGTGTGATGATTTCCTCCGGACGGACCGTGAGTGGTCCGTGAAATCGCGTTTCGACAATCATCTGGTCCACCAGTCTTTCTTTGCGTCTTAGGGTTTAATGAAATTCAGCAGGGACAACGGCAAGATTTGCGCGCCGCTTTGCAAGGTAGCCTGGTAGGCTTGCTCTTCCTGCGCCAACTGAATGGTCACCGAAGCCATATCCGCCGATGAATATTGAGCAATGCTTTGGTTTAGGTTCAACGACAAGGAGTTGAGCTGGGTTTGTGCATTTTGTACCCGCCGCATCCTTGCTCCCACGATGCTCTGTAAAGTGGTCATATTGCCTAGGTCCCCGGATAGGGACTGTGCTGAAGCTTCTATAGCCGAGACATTGACACCTGCACTGCCCGAAGATAGGGTTTGTTCCAAGCCCTGGAGGTTCTGATATAGTTGGAGAAAGGCATTAAACGGTGACGGGGGCGAAGAGGTAGTCGCGACCAGACCGGATTCTGCACCAGTAATGTTTGCTGTAACAAATTGGTCCGAGCCCAGCTGAAACTCTTGATTTTGGGAGCCCGTGGCGCCCGGATTCCAAGTCACACTGCTGCTGGTAATGTCCAACGGAGGAGTCGTATTGTTGGTGCCGCCTAAGATATAGGTTCCTTGATATTGGGTATTGAGCAGTTGTGCAAGCGATGACAGGTCGGTTTTGACGGTTTCTTGCATGGCGGTGATGTCCGACCCATTTAGGGTACTGTTGGCGGCTTGGGTTGCCAGTGCGTAGGCGCTTTGGGTGAGTTGGACAACATTTTGCAGTACGCCATTAGTCTCATTTAAGATGCTTTTTGCACTGGTGGCCGAACTGAGGTACGACTTCACCGAGGCTAAGGTGTCATTCAGCGCCATCGTGTTGGTCACTGCAGATGGGTTGTCTGACGGAATCTGAAAAGCTTGGCCAGTCGACACCTCTTCTTGGAGTTGGTAAAGGCGTTGCTCTTGCGTTTGGACGTTAGACAACAGCGTATTCATAAGTACGTTCGGTGTGATTTGCATCTGTAACCTCCTCCTATCCGACCGCTTGCAATAAACTTTGCATGGTGCTTTGTTCCACCGAAACCATGGTGGCCGCCGCTGAGTAGCTTTGCTGCTCTTGGATTAACTGGGCAGACTGCTGATTGAGGTCTACGCCAGTGGCGGACTGGCGCGCATTCTTTAAAGATGTCAACGTGGACGATGCAGTATGTCCTTGATTTACGGCGTTTTGTCCATCAACTCCGACCTGACCGACCAGGGCGGTGTATTGCGGATCGATGGCAGCATACGTCGTAGTGGAGGTGCCCGTGGTAATCGAAACCGGTTCCGTAGCTAATTCAGAGACTGCCATGGCAGCGCTGCCGTTGCCGGGGTTAGTGGGGTCTTGCAATGCGCTCGGGGTAAGTCCGGAAACTAGAGACAGTTGGCTTGCGCCGTCAGCTGCGGTGACAGTGGTGAAAAATCCGCCAGACACTTGGGATACCGCATTGACCGCAGTGGACAGGTTATTGGCCAGCCCATTCAACTGCGCCAAATATAAAGGCAAATTGTTGTTGAGGACTGAGAGGGTACCCGATAGTTGGCCGCTGTTGACCCCGGTTAAGGGAATCGGGGTGGCTCCGGATGAGGATTGCCAGGTCAGGGAATAGGGCAGCGGGGCGTTAGTGGGATAGTTGGCCGGCGCGGTGGTGGCCTGGGTCAAACCTATAGTGTAGCTTTGGCCGTTGACGACCATAGCGTTGGAGCCAATGTAAACATTCACCTCTTGATTGGGAGACAGTGTGTAACTGATGTTGGTCAATTGGGACAAGTTATCTAGCAATACCCCTCGTTGATCTTCTAGATCGTTGGCGGTTCCGCCGCCGCTGGTTACCGTTGCTATTTGGGTATTCAACTGAGCGATTTCGCTACTCAAGGTGTTCACTTGACTCACTTGATTTTGCGCTGTTTGGGTTAGGTTTTGCATCTCTGCCGTGATACTTTGGGCCATCTGATTAAATTGTCCGGCAATGTTCTTTCCCTGCTGGATGACATCCTCTTGCGACGCTTGATTCTCCGGATTATTGGATAGTGTTTGCCAACTGGCAAAGAACTGGTTCAATCCCTCTTGCAAACCGCTCGCAGAGGGTTCTTGAAACAAGGACTGAATTTGGGACAAACCCTGGTTTACGGAGGACCAGTATCCCTGATTGCTGAGTTGGGTGCGGACGCTGCGCGATAAAAAGGGATTCCAGGCTCGACTTACCGACGACACGACAACGCCAGTTCCAAGCTCTGACCCTTGGAGAGACGTAATCGGTTGCGGGGGAGCTTCAGTCAGATTGGCTGTTTCGGCGCGATAGCCCGGGGTTGTGGCATTCGCCATGTTGTTTCCGGTCACATCAAGCGCCAACTGTTGGGCGGCCAGGGCCCGCCCCGCGATATTAAGCATCATAAAACCCATCGGTGATCACCTCCCGTTAGAGACCTAAGTTCACTGCGGACGTGGATTCAATGCCTAACAAGCTACGGATGAAATCTAGATAACCGAGCTGGGTTTGCAACAGCTCCGCCAAATATTGGGCTCGTTCGGCCCATTGCTGGCACAACAAAGCAATGACCTCTTTTTCATGAGGTGAAAACTGGGACACTTCGAGCATATGAAGATTGAGTGCATGCAAAGGATCCAACTCTTCTTGCAACAATTGCATCAATTCCTGAGGTTGGCGCAATAACACGGCATTAATTTTCTTTTCGGTCAAGTCCCGCAGGAGATTGATGTGTTCAGTTACCGCTAGATAAAGTGCCATAAGGCCTCCATGCTACAACCAGATATCTACTAATATTCCACGGATAGCATCGAGCCGTTCCATGAGTCGCGAACCTTTATGACCATCACGCACGTCTCGATGCAATGCTGCTAGTTCTGTATTTAGGTGACGAATATGCACCATTTGGCGAAAACGACCTTGGGGTGACATATACACACTGATTTCAGCCGTCTGCTTTTGAAGAGCTTTGGAGAGGACGTCGCGGACAGCATGAATGTAATGGTCCAAGGAAGTGAGCGTGGTCATGCGCAACAGTCCAGTTTCGGCTTCCTGCAATTGATTCCAACTGACACTACTTGCCAACGGCGACTTTTCTTTGGTTGGCGGATGCTGTGGTGCTTGGACTGTTCTTATGGTCGACGACCGTATTTTCACGGATTGCATGAGTTTATTGTACCTTGTGAGCTTGTTAGACAGTAAATAATAGAGAGTAAAAATGACAAATTTTGTGGTTAATCGCTAAATATATGGCAGGAAACATCGCAGTTGAGGGAGAACTAGTGAAAGTCACAAACGGAGGCGACAATTTTGGTGTTAAGGTTGAACCGCATTTTGGAGGAGATTCAGGTCTTGCGTCGGGAATTGGAACGCATTTATGCCATGACTAACGACATGTCCCACCCAGACCTCTTGCAGACTAGCAGAGAATTGGACCTTCTGTTAGTCCAATATTTGGAGTCTGAACGACAAGCAAATCTATTATCACAGGATGACCCAGATGCAGAATGCTCTTCTTAACCCGTAAGGCTTTCGCGGCAGATGTGCCGCCAATATTTTTGCACAATAACCACATAGTCATCAAGTTCTTGACTCAGTGCGATTACGTCGGGATGTAGATTGCCTTTAGAGGAGGCCAACTCATGCAGTCGCAACTGCAGTAACCGTATCTGATCAATGGATTTCGTGTAATCAGCATAACCTAACAATGGGACCATACTCATGTCTTATCCCTCCGCGGTGTTCATTGGGTGGATTTTAACATGTCCCAACCGCTAAATCAATATTATTCCAAAAATACCAATTATTGCTTTTTTCCCCATCCTTTGACACGACTTTTAGCCCAATATGCCATGAGTTCAGGATCGGATACTCCCGCACGACGGGCAGCAATCCGCACTTGATCCAGCATGTCGTAAACCTCTTGTTGAGCTTGCCGATGTTCGGGATCGGTTTTAATGGAAAAATGGATGCCGTCATCATCTTTTTTAAAAGCAAAATCAATACCGGCAAGGCGCGCGCGTCTGTCCACAGTAATCCTCCTCCTGGTGTAAGCTATAACATAGTGTATCACATGAACCAAAAAAGGTTCGCCACATTTTATGGATACATATGGTATAACGGGAGCGTTTTAGTTAATATACGGTCTTGCTGATATTGACAGGAGCATTGCAGCCGAGTAGAATAAGCGATGTTCGTTAAGCACGTGTCGTTCGCGGGGTAGAGCAGCCAGGTAGCTCGTCGGGCTCATAACCCGGAGGTCGCAGGTTCAAATCCTGTCCCCGCAACCAATGGCGGCGTAGCTCAGCTGGTTAGAGCACACGGTTCATACCCGTGATGTCGGTGGTTCGAGTCCACCCGCCGCTACCAAATACAAGGGCGAGTAGCTCAGTTGGCAGAGCAGCTGACTCTTAATCAGCGGGTCCACGGTTCGAACCCGTGCTCGCCCACCACCCCAAACCCTGACACCGCAAGCGATTGCGGGTTTTTATTGCCCTCGCATCCATCCCCAAACCCACTTCATCCCCACTTCCATCCCCACGAGCGGAGCATACCGTAGTTCTCCCTAGACTATCGGGGCATCCCCAACACGACCATCCCCACTCTGGCATCAAAAAACCGACTCGCGGGGAGTTGGATCGCGGGTGTCAAGCCGTGGGTTTTGGAGCGCGGTTAGTCGGAATGGGACGACGCGGCGGCTTTCATCAACACCCGACGAGCCCAGTTGGCCAGCGCCTCGTCATTGAGAGCGGCGGCGGCGGACAAACGCTCGTATTCTTCTTGCGTCAGGCGGATCAGCACTTGCTTGTCTCGGACGGTTCCCGACCGCCCTGGGCGTGCGCCTGACACGCGAGGATTCGGGGCGTGAGGGAGTTTCACCGTAAGGTTGGACATGGGGAGCCCCTCCTTGAAAAATTTTTATCGCGACCGTCTTACCATTGACATCGTAGCATGTCGGGGATAGACTATGCAATGCGGAGGCGATATCTTCTGCGCGTAAGTTTTTTATTTTAAGCAGGAAGGGGGGATAAGACTAACAACCAAACAGGAAATCTGTCTCCTGGGCCGCAAAATCAAAGGAGAGTGCACCACAAATGGCACAAGCGGCACAAGCAATCACGATCCAAGAGTTTGCCAGCAGGCTCTCAATCAGCACCGCGAGCGTGCGGCGGATGATAGAAAGAGGACAGTTAAGAGCCATCAAGATTCTGGGACTGACCAGCGTAAGGATACCGGTGAGCGAAGTGAGCCGGTTGTTGGGTGACGTTTCAGGGGAGCAAAAAGGATCGGCGGCGACCACCGACGATCCTCAGACAACAGGTGTTCATTCCGGTGCGGAGATGGCACAATGATACCACAACCGACAGCAAGCGCAACCGAAACAGTAAAATAAAAACAGATACCAACGCCAACCGAGGAATGCCCCCGGTTGGCGTTGGTATCGCGAATCCGGTTAGTACACGACACAGCGGAGTACTTTGTGGGGATTATGAGTCGCTGGCCCTCATGCTGGTAACTGAATTGGGAGCCTATCTGGGGAGAATGACGTGGATACCTATTCCGGCCCCGTAACCGACAGTATCCGAGGCTGTTTGGGTCGTGGTAGGGCCCTCGATGGGGTGGGGTCTACTGGGCGAAAGGTGCTGACCATTTGCCAAGGGATAACCACGGCTACCCCCCTCGGGCATCGGTTGTCGCGCGGGATCCTGGGCCTTAAATTGCCGGATCTTGCGCTTCGACCGCTCTGGAGATCGTGGACGGCGTGCGCGATTGCAGCGCTGCCAGCACCTCTGGCCATTGTGGCACGGTGATTTCGCGGGGACTGGCGTACTGCGTCTGCAGCGTCTGATTGACCAACGCGGTCAAATCCGACACACTCAGGCTGTGCGCCTGCGCTATCTGCCAGAGTTCCTTGACTTGGGCCTCGGTGACCGTCTGGGGCGGTTGAGGCGCCCCATCCGTGAGCCACGCTTTCAGCGTCCGCGCCATGTCTTCGCCGGGCTGCCGAATGACCGCTTGGGCCAGGGCTGGGCAACGCGTTTTGGTCACGACCAGCCGATTCATCTGGTCGAGATCACCCACGACATCGAATTCAAAGTCCAGCCCTTCCCGCTGAATCGGTTGTAATCCGACCTTGCGAATGACCGTCTTGCCCCGCTCATCCTTTTCTTGCACGTACTCAATTTTGGACCGCAAGGTGGCAATCAGGTGCAACGGCGCTTGCAAAATGGTGTCGACCAAGCGGTTGTGCTCGGGGGTGACCACGCGCCATGCCGTATAGCTGTTGCCGCCCTTTTCTTGGGCCGCCGCGGCATCGTGCATTTCGAGCACCCCGCCCTTGCCCACCCAGGCGTGGCTCAACGAATCGATAATCAGCACGTCGTAATGGGCATCCACCGCTATCTGAATCGCTTCCATGTAGTCTTGGGGGGAAAATGAGTCCAAAACCACGGTATCGAATGCGAAGGTATCCGCATATTTGGAGGCCGAACCTCGCTCCGAGTCAATGAGCGCAATGCGCGGCCCGAGCCCTTGGGCAATGCGCAGGCTGCTGTACGTTTTGCCCGATCCTGCCGGGCCGACCAACGCCAGGCGGAGATAACTGAACTGTTTGGTGGCTTTTTTGAATTGTTTGATGGCCATAGAAAACCCTCCTTAGGTGAATTCTTGGTGAAAAATCTCTGCATCCGTAAACTCGCCGCAGCACCCCAGCACCACCCGCCCCGGAGGGGCGGGATGGTCTCAGGAGATTCACGCACACCTTAGGCGGTCGCCGCTTGCGCCGATTCGGCCGCGGGCGTTTGCTGGGCTTGCAAGGCTGTCAGAATCTGGGGGAACTGTGCTTGAGTCACCTCGCGCGGAGTGCGGTAGGCCGTGTGGAGCGTGTGGTTAATGAGCGTCATCAGATCCCCCACGCTGAGCCCTTGCGCCTTGCCCAATTCCCAGAGCGTCTTGACCTGATCTTCGGTCATTGTCGGATCCGCGCCCTCCGTCAGCCAGGCTTTGAGCGTTCGGGCCAGCTCCTCGCCCGGCTCAGGAATGACGGCGCGGGACAAGGCGCTGCAGTGGGTTTTGGTGATGGTCAGCGTATGCGTCGAATCGAGATCGCCCACAATATCGAACTCAAAGTCCAGCCCGTCTTGCTGCATCGGCTTGAGTCCGATCCGGCGGATCACGGTCTTGCCGTGCTCATCGGGTTCGGCGACATATTCCACCCGGGAACGCATCGTGGCAATGATATGCAGGGGGGAGCGGATGATCGCCTCGACCAGGCGGTTGTGCTCCGGCGTCACGGTGCGCCAGGCGTTGCGATCATTGCCGCCATAGTCGCGGCTGGCCACCGCTTCTTTCATCTCGAGGATCCCGCCCTTGCCCATCCAGGCATGGCTCAGGGAATCGATAATGAGCACTGCGTAGCCATACGTCGCCGCCGCCTGGATCGCGTCAATGTAATCTTGGGGCGCAAAGGACTCCAAGACCAAGTGATCAAACGCGAACGGCGGCGCATACAAGGCCGCGGACCCGTGTTCCGTGTCAATGCAGGCGATTTTGCCGCCCAAGCCTTGCGCCAAGCGCAAGGCCGTAAATGTTTTGCCTGCGCCGCCGGGCCCGACGAGCGCCAAACGCAAGGCGTGTTGCTTTTTCACGGCGGGGGCAAAGGGATTGGGTTTGGGGGAAGGATTGATCATGATCGAAAAGCTCCTTTCTTTTTCGCCGCTGTGCGAGTGCGTTGACGCACCGTCCAGCGGGCATAGGGGGCATTGATTTTTTGATACGGAGCCAACGCCGTTTCTGTCACCACGCCGTCTGCAATGGCCGCCTTCACATCGGTGGTGGTGCGGCCCGGGATGACTGATCGCTTGAGCGTAATGTTCTGCGCACGGAGGGCCTGGGCCTGCTTGGCATCCAGGATCTCGGAAAATCCCGCTTCGAGCGCCCGGCGTCGGACGTCAATCAGGTCGATTTGTTCGGTTAACGCTTGCTGTTGCACCCGGATGGTCGCGTATTCGGCGACATCGGCTGCCAACGGTTCCGCGACCGCCACCACGTCTTTTTTCTCCGTCACCGTGGTCACCTGACTGCCCCAACAGTGATCCCAAAATCCGCAGCGGCGCAGACCCTGCGGCGTGTGCCAGGCACACGGATAGGCCGTCGCTTGGTAGTCGTCGGAAATCGGCAGCGGCTCTTTAAACAACGTGATGGCCGCCTGCACCTCCATCAGCCCGACAATCAACTGACGGGCCAGGGCCGGATCATAGACCACGGGATAGGATCGGATTTCCCCGGTTTCTTTGAAAAGATAGGCAATTTCCGACGTAGCGCCCCGCGCATTGCCATAGAAGTGCAAATACAGCGTGACCTGGGCCACGTGACTGAACAGCGGTAAATCCTTCAGACGCTTTTCTGTCGTCGTTTTGCATTCGACCAGATGGGCAATCGGATCCACCCACAAGTCGATGTGGCCGACGCCAAATTCGGTGCGGACTTCCACCTCGCGTAGCAATTGGCCGGGATACTGGGTTTCCCACAGCGCCGTGATCCGGTCTTCGGCCAAATGGCCGGTTTCGAAGATCGCCATCTCGCGCAAAGACGGCGGGGTCGGCACAAAGCCGAGGGCGCGCAACGTTTGCCGTCGGGCACACTGCCCGGCTTCCGACAAACGAATCTCGTGCGGGTCGAATTTGCTGGGGCCTGCGAGTTCGGCTTGGTAACGCATTTGTTGCAGCAAAGCGGTCGAGAGTTGCGTTGGGGTCAGCACGTCAGCCATGCGGCATCACACTCACTTTCTAATGGGTTCTGTTTGACGGTAGGAGTCGAGGGAGAGAAGACGTCATCCTCACGGCCCCGGCAGCGCCGGGGCATGGGGGGGTTACTGCGCCAGCGGCGTATAGTGATGGTAGTGCGAGAGCATCAACAAGGGATGACGATGGATCTGCTGGCGAATGTGCCGCACCAGCATGGCATCCATCTGGGCCAGGGTGTCCGTCGATTGGTGTTGGCGCCAGGTATTGTACCCTGCGTTGCACACGGCGTGACTGCGCCGTAAACTCAGGAGTTGCTCCAAACGGGTCAAGCGGGGCCACAAGGCATCGCCATACGGCAGCACATGCTCAACCGTGGCGGTGGATGCCGTCAGCGGCTGGTGACACCAAAAACAGCGGTGATCTTGCGCTTGGTCCAGCCAATGCATCCAACTGGGACCGATCGGCCGCCGCGCACCGTGCGGTGCGGCGAAAAGCCATTGCCAGCGCGCCGGATCGCTGTCCATGGCGAAGACCAGGGGATCGACCAGCGTCACTAAGCTCTGGCGCCACCGCGCTGCCCCGACATAATAGGAACGGGACACAACATCCATAGGAATCACCTTCTTTGACAGTCATGTTTTCTGTACTGCACACACGCGGCATCCGGGGCGATAAGTCCTGCAGGTCGGAGAAAACCACAGAATCGGGAAAACGGGAGGGAGAAACAGAGAAACGGACAAACTTAGGGACGGGGCGCAAAGACAAACGCGATCCGGTCCCCGTCCAGGGTCAGTTGGGCGTCAAACGCCTTCCCCGCTTTACTCTGAAAGCCTTTCAGAACGCCCGTCGGTTTGCCTGCGAGGAGCGTCTTCACCTGCGTCGCCGTAAGCCGCTTGCCCGCGATCGTTTTCCAAATCATGAATCGGCACCCCTCTTTCCACCGCGAACAGCCCCACCCCTTCGCGTTTTCGCGGATCTGCCCCTGATGGCAGACGGGGCACGGACCCCAATCCGTGACGGATGGGGCCATGGTGCCTGCCGGGTGTTGTCGGGTCGTGTCGACCACCTCCTGGGTGAGCTGACGAATGTCGGTCAGGAAATGGCGCGGATCTTCAGATCCCTGCGCAATCGCTTCGAGGCGGGTTTCCCACGCACGGGTCAAATCGGGCGACTGAAGCGTCTCGGGGAGGACTTGGAGCAACTGGCGGGCCTTGTCCGTAGAGATCAGGCGTTTTTTCTCCCGGCGCACATAGTCGCGAGCCAACAGCACTTCCAGAATGCGGGCCCGCGTCGCCGGCGTGCCCAGGCCATATTTTTCCATCAACGTAAGCAGCCCCGCGTCGGTGAACCGGGACGGCGGGGGCGTTTTCTTGGCGTCGACCGTCGTGTCCACGACGGACACCGGATCGCCCGGCTGGAGGCCGGGCGGCAAGACCGCCGCGGATTCCTGATCCGCGGCCTCGTCGGGATTTTTCCCGTGTTCTCCGTTTGTGTCATTGTCCCCGGTATCCTCGGTTTCCCCAAGGCTCCCGCTTTGTCCGTTTTTGCCGGACCCTGTGTCTTCGGGGGTCAGGGCGGCCCGCCATCCAGGGGTGAGCACCACCGTCCCGGTCGTCTTAAACCGCGCGCCCGCCGCCTGCGTCCAGAGCGTGGTCCGGGCATCTTGCCCTGGGGGGAGCAATGCGGCCAGAAAGCGCCGGGCAATTAAATCATAGACAGCTTGATCACGCAGCGAGAGCGACGCCGGTGGTACCTGCCCGGTGGGAATGATGGCATAGTGCCCCGCTTGCGCCACCGCCGCGGCATTGACCACGCGGGGCAACCGTTGGCGCAGTGTCGCTTGGGATTCCGCCATCAGAGCCGGCGTCCCGATCGTTAACCCTCGCAAGCGCCCCGCCACCGTTTTGGCCACGTCTGGGGTAATCACGCGGGCTTCCGTGCGGGGGTAGCTGGTCAGATGCTGATCGTATAAGGACTGCACCGCATCGAGCGTTTGCTGAGCCGTGAGGCCCAACCGTCGATTCGCCTCTTTTTGCAAATCGTTGAGATTAAAAAAGAGCGGCGGTGCAATCGTGACGGTTTTGGTGTCGATGCGCTCGATACGGCCCGGGGTGCCCGGAGGAAGCTGAGCGGCCAATGCTTGCGCTTGCGCCGCCGTGGCAATCCAGTGAGGATGCTCGCGGGCGGTGCCGTGCCAGATCCCGGAATACTCCCCGGCCGCCGCCTGAAACAGCACGCGCACCTGCCAATACGGCACCGGCTGAAATGCGGCGATGGCCAAATCCCGATCGACAATCAGTTTCAGCGTCGGCGTTTGGACCCGACCGACCGAGAGCGGCTGACCGGGCTCCCCATGACGCAAGGACACGGCGCGGGTGGCATTGAGTCCGATCAGCCAGTCCGCTTGCGCCCGGGCTTGAGCCGCCTGAGCCAGCGCATTGTAGGCGGTCGCGGGTTTCATCGCCCCGAGCGCCGTCCGAATGGCGGTCGCCGTATTTTCCGACAGCCAGAGGCGATCGACAGGTTTTTGGACACCGGCGAGGGCGTAAATATAGCGGAAAATGAGTTCGCCTTCGCGATCCGCATCGGTGGCGCAGACAATGCGGTCCGCCTGCCGCAAGAGCGCCAGCACCTTGTGCAGATGCGGAGTGGTCTTCGCAATCGGGGCCAATTGGAACCGGGTCGGCAGCATCGGCAAGGTCGCCCAGGCCCAGGTTTTCCAGGCCGGGTCATACTGTTCGGGGCTGGCCAGCGTCGCCAAATGGCCATAGGCCCAGGTGATCGTGTCGGACCCGACGGTCACATACCCGTCCTGTTTTTGCGGGGTGCCCAAGGTCCGGGCGATATCCAGAGCGACGGAAGGATTTTCCGCGAGAATACAGCGCATGGGGATGTCTCCTATCACAACCTAAAGATCAGCGTCCACCGCAAAGCCACAAAAACCGGTCTCCGTCTGTGGAGGCAGGTGGAGACCGGACGGAATAACGACTAACTCGTTAGCGGTTTCCCGCACTGTGTGCAATTTCAATCCTCGCACCCCTGCTCATCCAGCGCCAGCCGCCGAATGCCCAGAGATCGCAAAGCGGCTAACAGCGCATCCCGTTGATCGGCCGGATCGCCCCACCCGACCCAAAGCCAGGAGGGCCCAGTGTCCGCCATCGTAACAAAGGCGCCTTGCCAGGCTGTCGCGTCTGCATTCCAGCGAATGTCGGCCAACACCGCATCGGGCGTTACACCCTGTTGGGCACAATACGTGGCGAGAGCCTGCTCGATGATCACGTCATTCCACCACTCCAGGCCGGCATCGAGCGCGTCGGACCAGAGATCCGGGAACCCGGGCCAGACCGATACCGCCTTCATCGTCCGTGCGAGCAGTGTCGTGACCGTTTCTTGCCAGGCCGTTAATGCTGCCATCTGGTCGGCGTCGGAAGCAAACAGCGGGACGTCCGTGTCCCACAGCGGCCCCGCCGGGGTGGTAGACTCCTCGTCTCCGGCGCGGATGACCGCGCCGACGAGAAAGCGGAGGCGGAGCGTTGTGGCCGTGGCCTCCTCCGGCTCTGCTTCGGGATCGTGCGAAGCGCGTGGTATGGGATTTGCCGTCTGCCGCGTCACGTGGGCACACAGGATCTGCAGCCAGCGGCGGCGCTCCGACCAGGTATCCGGCAGATCGGCCAGACGATACAGCCCGGGAAACAGCACCACGCTCGGGGCGGCGCCGAGGAGACCGTGTTGGCGAAAACTGCGGGCCAGGGCATCCAGCGTGTGTCCGAAGGGCACGGTTAACGGGAGCGACGATCCGGGGGGCGTAAAGAAAATGATCGGAATCAGAAACGCGGTGGCCTCGCCCGGTACCGGATTCGGTGGTGTTGCTGCGTGGTCTGCGTCAGCGGATGCGTTGGGCATCATCAGGAGTTCGACCGTGGACGCCGCGTCTTCCGCCCAAAAAGTCACACAGTCGGCAGCCTCATGGGCGTGGCGGGACTCTAATGTGGTCAGGGCTTGCAGAATCTTCCGATCCAATCCCTGCGTCACCAAGCGGATGACGCACTCGATCAGCCGTTCTTCGGTGGGCGAGAGGTCTTCCGTGTCCGGTTCTGCGGCCACGGCCTGGGCAAGCGTGATCAGCCGTTGGGTACTATCGGATGATTGGCTCCGCCTTTTGCGCGACGGGGATGCGTGGGCGTGTTTGAGTGTTGAGGACATAGGGCACCTCCGAGGGATGGGGATGCCCGGAGCGCATTCCGCACTCCGGGAACCTAACTAGACCAGTTGGCGCAAGGGCAGCACCACATGGAAATACGTGGGATCTGCCACAGTGCGGATCCGGGCGGCCGATTGCACCCCGGACCATTCCATCACGCCGTCGTCACCCTGCAAGGACTTCAGCGCGTCTAACACAAACGTGGCATTAAAGAGCACCGACATTTCGGGGCCTTCACTAGCACAGTCCAGCGATTCGAGGGCCTGGCCGAGATCAGCGGCGGTTGCCTCGATTTGCAGAGTGCCCGTCTGGTGACGCAGCATGATCGCATTGGACCGTTCGCGCGACGCAATCAATTGCGCCCGTTCGACACTGCCTTTCAAGTCCGCTACGGGGAAATGGATCTGCACGAGATACTCCTCGGGCACCGCCCGCGAATAATCCGGGAATTCGCCGTCGATAACGCGGGATTGCAGCACGGTACCCTCACTGGTCCACTGGATGAACCCGGACGCGAGGGTGATGGTGACCGGGTGTGTCCCGGTGCCGAGTTTGGCGCCTTCTTTGTAAGCGTCAAATCTTACCCACATTCCATTCGGCGCGGTTGCACTGCATACTCGGGTTAACACACCGATTAAAGGAGTGAAATACCGATGACGACTTCGGAAAGTGAAACGCTCGAACAGGTCTGGTATGCACGAGTACAGGAATTTCGCGCCAGTGGCCTCAGTGGGCCCCAATGGTGTCAGCCGCGCGGGCTCAAGGTGAAGCAATTGCACTATTGGAATCGAAAATTTCGCACCACCGACGCGACCGCGTCGGAAACCACGTGGGTCGCGGTGAACACGCCTGCGCCACCGGAATCGGAATCGGCGCTGATGGTGAGCGTGGGCCCCGCTATCATTGCCGTGCGTCCGGGATTTGATCCCACGCTCTTACAGCGTCTGGTGCAGGTGTTGGCCACT
>JAJYHT010000045.1 GCA_021784595.1 Bacillota bacterium
AATTTTTGCGAAATCTCGCAAAAGAAGCGCCGCTGCCCGATATATAGTGCTTTGATCAAAACGCCTCTAGACAGCGCATATGCAAATACCGGCCGGACCCTTTTGGGGAGGTCCGGCCGCAGTCTTTTTACCCGATATTTTGAAACACATTGACCACCACAGTTGCGATCATTAGAATCACGTAGATTCTCAGAGCCCACATCAGTCCTTTCAATGCCGGCGATAAGTGTCTCGGCCCCAAGTGACGGATGCGCTCCCGACTTTCCTGATGCTCTTGGAGCAAACTCTCAACGTCTAGTGCAGCTAGGCCGTTATCAAATGGTTCAGTTACCATGCGAGGTCCCTCCTTAATGTTGGTCTCCTATAACGTTAGGTGTGGAAATACCACGGTGAGTGCGTAAATAATGCCCGCCAGGGATATAAAAATTCCAACTCCAATACCTAGAACATTTAGAAACCATGTGCTTTTATGTGCTCCAACCACTTCTGAATCATTGGCTAACAGCAGCAGGAATCCGATAGCCGGTGGCATCGTCAACACGGCAATCACATTAACGATGATCACCACCATTTCGAGTGGAAAACCGGGAATGATAACGATTGCTCCCGCCACGGCTGCCACCCCAATCAGAACCAAGTAAAAGCTCTTAGCCTCTTTAAAGGATCGATTGAGACTATGAGCTTTTTGGACGACTTCCCCAAAGGCGTAGGCAGATGAAGTGGAAATGGCCACTGCGGCGACCAAACCGGCATCAAAGATGCCCAGTGCGAACAATGCACCACCGATATGGCCAATATAGGGCACTAGCGCCTGGGCAAATTGGGCCGCGCCAAACTGAGCAGCATTCATATGATGGGTATATAAGGGGGCCGTCACCACAATGCACCCAACAGCCGCCAATGTTGCTAGAACAGCTCCGAGCGCGGTGTCAATCCGTCCCCAATGTATGTCGCGCTGAGCCAGCCCTTTATCGGTCACCGCGCCTTGTTGAAAAAACAGCATCCAAGGCGTAATCGTTGCGCCAATATCAGCCAACAGCATAATAATCGTGTTGGAATTCCAACCTCCAGGCAGCGGGGTCCAACTCCACATGGCATGCCCCACGCTCGACCATGACACTGGCGCCATAAACGCCACTGCGAGGAACACCAAGTTAAAACTAGCCAATGCGAGTATTAACCGCTCCCATGACCAATACCGCCGAAACACGACCGCACTGCTGACCACTAGCAGTCCGACCAGCACTGCAATCGCCCGCCACGATGCCCACAAACTCCGTGACTAGGGTTAAAAAATTTGTAAACAATAGGTCGAGCATGGCAAAGTTGCCCCAAAAACGGCCGAATCTCTTGTAAATGAGCTCAGCATGACCAGACTTGGAGGCTGCTCCTAGCCGCACCGTAATCTCTTGTGCGATAAACGCCATGGCGAACGTAAGCATCACGAACGGAATAAAGAATCCGATGCCAAATTGGGATCCGGTGGCTGCATAAGACAACATGCTGGGCGCATCGTTTTCTCCGAGCATGACTAATATCCCTGGGCCAATCAAAAGCCAAAACAGCTTCCCCCAATGACGCTTGCTGCGTGCTGATGCAACCCGCAGCCGATCTTCCGCCCTTGATGTATTTTCCCGATTTATAAGAGGATCCCTTGTGGCCACCCGCTCTCACCTACCTTGCAATTGTTAGCCCAGACTGCAATTGTTAGCCCGGGGCAATAACACAATACGAATGGAATCGCCCTGTGGTGCATACAGATAGAATTTCTGAGCACTTTTTATCACCAGGTCAAAGATGGGCGCGATCTATATCTTCCCAGGCGCCAACAGACTCCCACTGGGCATGCTACTCGCGGGGGTGAATAAACATGGCCGAGGACCCACACAATTCTATTAGCCAAACACTTAATGACGCTCCGCTTGGTCTTTTTCATTTTAGGGCCGTGGTCACGGCCGGCACGGGATTTTTCACCGACGCTTATGACCTCTTTATTATTGGAGCAGCGCTAGTGTTGATTAAACAGCAATGGCATCCGTCTTCTTCGCTCATCGGCTGGATTGGATCTTCTGCCTTAATAGCGGCCTTCGTCGGCGCTCTGGTATTTGGACGGCTGGCAGATCTGCTGGGCCGCAAGAAGATCTATGGCGTTGAAGCGTTATTAATGGTTATCGGCTCAATTTTGTCTGCGGTTTCTCCTAATATGGGGTGGCTCTTAGTAGCTCGTTTCATCATGGGAATCGGCATTGGCGGCGATTATCCGGTCAGTGCGGTCTTGATGAGCGAATATGCAAACACTAAGGACCGAGGAAAACTGGTTAGCCTGGTCTTTTCCATGCAAGCTCTGGGCTTAGTGGCTGGCCCCATTGTGGCCTTGACGTTACTGGCCTCGGGATTAAATTCTACGTGGTCGTGGCGGATAATGCTCGGTTTAGGTGCCATACCTGCCCTGGCAGTGATTTCGCTACGTCGCAAACTCCCCGAATCGCCTCGCTATATGGCGCAAGTCAAAGGACAGGCTAAAAAGGCCGCACGGCACCTTCGGGCTATCGGTGGGCTTGAGGTCGTGAACATCACTGACGATATTCAAAGTCACGGAACCCTCAAAACCTTTTTAACGGACCCACGCTATATGCGTTTGTTATTGGGGACTGCAGGAAGTTGGTTTTTGTTTGACTATGCCTATTATGGCAACTCCATATCGTTGCCCTGGGTCTTAAAAGCCTTGGCGCCCCATTCATCAACCGTGACCGCCATGGCATGGTCTCTCATCATCTTTACGTTAGCGGCGTTGCCGGGATACATCCTCTCGTTTGCCATGATTGACCGAATCGGCCACCGCCGTTTACAGATAGTAGGGTTTTTAATGATGGGGCTCTCGTTTACCGCCATTGGCCTTATTCCGGGCCTCACCACGATGGCCATGCCATTTTTATTGCTTTTTGGCGTCAGCTACTTTTTTGCCGAATTCGGACCAAATACGACAACATTTGTATTGGCAGCAGAACTCTATCCCACTTACGTCCGCACCACTGGGCACGGCATTTCCGCGGGCGTAGCCAAGATTGGAGCCTTTATCGGTGTATTCGTGTTTCCTTTGTTGACCCAACGCCTCGGACTTCACGGGACTTTGCTGCTTACTGGTGTTTTTTCCTTGAGTGGATTGCTCCTGACCACGATACTGCCCGAGCCGGCAGGACGATCTTTGGAAGAGATGGCAGAACCCATCCCCAAAAAGGTTACCCAGCGATAACCAGATTAGGTGGGCATGCGCCTAATTCCCAATTGCCGACCATCTTTCTCACTCATATGCCGTGTCACGGACAACACATAGAGAATGGTCGGTATGAGCACCAAAAGCCAAATAACGGCTGACCAGCTCAGAGGCAACGCGATAGGCCACACCGATTCGTACAATACCCACCAAAACAGTCCGGTGGCCACGAGCGGCAGCACAAAATGCTGCACCGCATGCGATGGTTTCTTTTCGTCTCGAAAAAGGCGCATCAACGACACATTCATCAAAGTATGGGCGGTGACTAATCCAAACAAGACAGCGGTCGTCATCACGTTGAAGGCTGCCGAAGGTCCGAGCCAAAGACCGGCACTAATACCGGCCACAACGGCAATGATAGCGAGCACGGTAATGCTTTTGGCTGGTGCCCGGCGCCCATTGACTTGCGCAAAGCTGGCATTGACCAAATCATCACGGCCAATGGCATACAACACCCGAGACGAGCTTGTCAAAAGGGCTAAACTATCGGTCAGCGCACTGTTGACGGCCAACACGACCAAAGCGATGGCTCCCACCGGTCCTAGATAGTGGAGAAAAACGGTAACTCCGGGAGCATTGGCATTGGCGAACGAACCCATCTTGGTTTCGCCCCATCCTACTGTCAAGGCATAAGCGGACAAGGTCAGCGCTGCACCGACCAATGTCAAGGATACCAAGGCCGCTTTGCCAATCAGACGCCCTTTTTGTGTTTGGACACCCTTGGTTTCCTCCCCCAATGGCGCATGACTGCCAATGCCGATAAAGCTCGTGATGGCAAAGATCATGCCCATTGCCACTCCTTTATAGCCAACCGTGCCTATCCGAAACGGGCGAAGAGGATGTCCCGTATGGGCTCGGCCCATAATGATCAAGGAAGCGCCGATTAGAAACGCAATTTCGGTAAGACTCGTAGTCGCCAGAACCTTAATACTGGGTCGGATTCCCATGACCCCTAAAAGCCAGGGCACTCCGATGAAAAACAGTACGGCAACAATCCAAAACCAGCTCGGCAACGAGATGCCAATATGATGCGCCAAGCCAGGCAAAAAAACCCCACCGACATAAACTGGAATCCCCGCCACACTCAGCACTTGATAAAAAGTCACCATGAACCCTGTGACCAATGCTGCTCGAGGACCTAATCCAGCAGATACATAGCTGTAATATCCTCCTGCGCTCGCTCGGTTTTTCGACAGATGATATAGCGTATTGACTTCAATAAACATTAAGGCAAAAGCCCACAGATAAGATAAGGGCAATGCCACCAACGCAAAAGCTGCGCCAGCCGTCATGAAAGCCACTACGTCGCAAGTTGGCGCCATTCCTGCCAAGCTCTGGCTGACCAGTCCCCAAAATCCCACGACGTTGGGACGCAAGTCATTGCCGACAGTGTCCAATCAGTTTCATCCCCTAATTGCGAATTAATCGCATTTGCACTAATCTTACGATTATACCCTCTTACTGTCAAGGTTTCCAAAAATATTTAAAATCCCTCACGAAACCTCTTGCGTCAATCAGCTTATCCATGATATTTTGTTGTTGCGATAATCTCGCAATAGCGAACGGGAGGGAACTGCTATGCCAAACCTATGGGACCCACACGCTGGAATTGTGTGGACCACGGCCTTAGTCACCGCGTTTTTATTGGGTATGGTCCATGGCATCACGCCAGACGAACACACTTGGCCGATAACATTCAGCTATGCGATTGGCAGCTACTCCACCAAGAAGGGCTTGGTCGCTGGCTTAACGTTTTCTGCCGCCTTTACCCTTCAGCGGGCGATCGCCAGCGAGCTGGCGTATTTGGCGCTCGACAAATGGTTCACGTTGGGCTCATCCGTCGATTATATCGTGTATTTAGTGGTGGGAGCTGCGATGGTGTGGGCGGGTCGATATATCATACAAGGGAAGCATTGGCACTTGAACTGGCGCCATTCGCATAAAATAGCCGCCCCTCAAGACACCACGGTGCGAGCGCCCAAACCATGGATGCCTGCACTACACGGGTTTATTGCTGGTTGGGGCTTTGGCGCGTTCGCTATGATAATTTACACGGTATTAGCGCCAGCGATGCCTTCGGCCGCTTGGGGATGGGCGCCAGGAGCCTTGTTTGGCTTAGGTACTACCGTGATGCAAGCCGCCGCCGGTGCCTTGTTTGGATGGTTCAGCCAGCGTCTGGGACTGCCGCCTGAAGCCACCCAAAAAGTGGCCTTGGTCACTGCTGGACGTACCCTGACCTGGGGAGGCACAGCCTTTGTAGCTGGTGGTCTTTTAGGATTGCTGCTGCCGAATTTGGCCGATTTCAGCATCACCACCGGAATTCACGTGCACAATCTCCATCAAATTGGCATTGCCTTTGTGTTAGTGGTAGTGTCGGTAATGGGAATTGGATTGACCACCCTGATACAGCAAACCTTGTATTGGTCTCGGCAAGCCAAGATCTCTCGCCATTCTTTGCAAAACTAGGGAGGCATCGACATCATGGAGCTGAGTCCAGAAGAACAATTGAAAACCTTGTTGCGAGCGCGGGGATTGCGCTTTACCCCCGATCGCCTCCGGGTGTTTCGCGCGTTGGCGGATGCCCCGCAGCCACTTTCGGTCCCCGCCTTAATCAACATCGTGGCGACTGACGGCGTTAATCAAGCGACCGTTTACCGCACTTTAGAGCAATTTTTAGCCATGGCTGTCGTACAAACCGTGTTGTTGCACGACGGGGTGGTGGGGTACGAACTCGTTCCTCCATTTTCGTCCCACCACCACCACTTCATTTGTCTCGACTGCGGCACGATCCAGGCTCTTCCGGCAGACAGTGTAGACACCGCTCTCTTTAAAAGCCTAGAAGGTTCGGGATTAAAAGCCATGGGTCATAAAATCGACATCTATGGGCAATGCGAGCGATGTCACTCAGACACCGATTGAACACCGCGCCACAAGGCCTCTACTCCGAGCGGCAAGGCCTCTTCGTTAATCAAGAAATGTGGGGAATGGTGAGGAAAAATTTCCCCTTGAGGAGCACAACCCAAAAATAGAAAGGCTCCTGGCCGATGATGCAAATAATACGCAAAGTCCTCGCCACCCATGGACGGCTGCCCCTCCCTCAGTTCGACCACTCCGCCCAGGGCCTTGCTCCAGCGTGCGACCGTTTGTGCGTGGTTCACTACTGCCGGATATCCCATCACATACGAGAAATCGACCTCGGCGTCACATAGCTGTGCTGTGGTTTGTGCAATATGGTGAATTTCCTGGCGAATCCTCTTTTGGACTTCTTGGGAAAATGTGCGGACGGTTCCGGTAATTTCCGCCTGTTCGGCAATGATGTTGAAATTTGCTCCGCCACTGATGGTGCCGCAACTTACCACAGCGGGATCAAACGCACCAATGCGGCGCGACACTATCGTCTGCAGGTTCACAACAATTTGGGCAGCAATCAACACCGCATCTTTGGTTGTCTCAGGGGCAGACCCGTGGCCTCCACGACCCTTTACCCGAATAATAAATTCATCCGCATTGGCCATAGCTGGTCCGGCCAAAAGCTGAACCTCCCCGACGGGGAATTCAGACCAGAGGTGCAAACCTAGGACTTCGTCAACCCCTTCCAGCACTCCCGCAGCAATGAGGTCTACCGCGCCGCCAGGAGGCTTTTCCTCGGCAGGTTGGAAAGCTACGCGCACACGCCCGGTAAAATCATCGCGATTTGCTAATAACCGCGCCGTGGTTCCCAACAAAATCGCCATATGGCCATCATGGCCGCACGCATGCATGATCCCTTCATGTCGCGATGAAAAGCTCAGACCCGTATCCTCTTTAAGCGGCAGTCCATCAATATCCGCCCGCAGCATAACAGTCTTTCCCGGTCCATTTCCCTCAATGTCGGCCCATAATCCTGTTTTGTGCGCTACCGGATCCAACCCCATGGATTGCAGCGCCTGATGCAAATATGCTTGGGTTTCACTTTCCTCAAACCCCAACTCAGGGATTTGATGCAAGGCGCGCCGATGCGCCACCACCTCATCCTGCCAACTCACGGTCTAACCCTCCTTTTAAATGATTCGATGCCCGAGCGCCGAGGCAATCAGGTTGGCCGCCAGTTCTCCAGTGCGATTATGTTCATCCAGGATAGGATTGACCTCAACCATCTCCATGCTGGTCAACACATCATCCTCAGCCAGCAGTTCCAGCGCCAAGTGCGCCTCGCGATCGGTGAGTCCTCCGCTGTAAGGGGTGCCTGAGCCCGGTGCATACAAAGGATCCAAGGCGTCAATATCGAAACTGCAATGGACTCCGTCTGTATCCTTTTGCACAATCTCAATGGCCCGAGCCATGACTTCGCGCATCCCATACCGATCAATTTCATGCATAGAAAATACCGTGGTCCCGCTACCCCGTAAAGCCTCAGCTTCCGACTGATCTAGTGTCCGCACACCCACATAAACCACTTTGGTAGGATCCACAAAATGGCCGCGAAACGCCGTTCCCAATGCCTTGTGGCCTAATCCTACGGCCGAGGCCACAGGCATCCCATGAACGTTTCCCGAGGGTGACGTGGCATCGGTATTGTAGTCCCCATGCGCGTCAAACCATAAAAGTCCCAAGCGTGGTTGCCGGCGTAGTAGCCCCGCGATGGTGCCGATCGCAATGCTATGGTCTCCTCCCAACACCAAAGGGAAGGCTCCTTCTTCCAAGACTTTTTCAACAGTGCGGGCCAGCACACGGCTCACCTTGACAATTTCGTCCAGATACTTCATGTGGGTTTGGGTCAGGGGACGACTCTCGGGAACAGGAACTGGCAAATTCCCCAGATCCACTACGGTGTGGCCGGCCTGACGAATTTTTTCATGCAAACCGGCATAGCGGATGGCACTTGGCCCCATATCCACACCTCTGCGATCCGCTCCATAATCTAACGGCACCCCGACAATTCGGACAGTCTTCGGTTTCATAAGATCTCCCTTAAAAACAAGATTTTTGTCCTTTTAAGTCCGTGTAAGCGGACTCTGAATGTGAGCCCATCATGCGTAGTGCGCGGTGCCAACCTACTCCATTATACCTTCTCAGCCTCTTAAGAAATCGACTCAGTCCCGGATTAATAGGTGTGTAGGAGGAGGAGTTTGCAAAAGATTTTCCGGCCAACGCCCCTTTAAAAACCATCGTTCGGTGCCCACAAAAATATACCATGTCAAATCGCGCTGATATTCGGGATTTAACAATTTCGCTTCTTCTTTGGCATTGGTAATGAACCCAATTTCCACATTGATAGCCGGCATCTCGGCATGACGCAGCACGTACTGGTCAATACGGGTGACCGTGCGCCTGGTGTGGGTAAAATATTGCAGTTCTTCTTGCACATCATAAGCCAAGTGATAACTTGCCGCACCATCCCAATAAAAAGTTTGTGGACCGTGAAAACTTTTGGCGCCCGAGTTGCAGTGAATATCAATCAGCACGTCCCCCCGACTATGGTTTATCCAAACCATCCTTGCCCGCACTCGATATTTTTTATGCTTAGGCACATCTCGCGGCGTCATTCGGGTCATCACCACCCGTGCCCCGGCCCGTTCAAACCACTGTTTTAAAACCAAAGCAACCTCTAAATTCACACGGTCCTCTGTAGCTTGTATCCCATGCGCTCCTGGATCGTAACCGCCATGTCCTGGGTCAATGATTATGACCCGCCCCGCGAGCAAGTCTCCAGCCATCGGAAACTGCTGCGCCCGGGCTAATGGCCAATTAAATCCCATCACAACCAGCAAAACCAGCAACCCCGCCCATAGTCCACCCCGTCGCAGCATCATGCACCACCCTCTTCTTTTACGGATAGTGTGGAACAACTGGCGGAAATATACTCACAGAGCCGGATGCTCTGGTCCTTTAGATTCATGTCTTACACGTCATTGGTGTCACATAATACTTATCGAACCGCGACTTCACTAAACTTCAATAAAATTTAATCTATCTATTCCGTTTTGCATGTGTCAATTTCAATTAACCTATGATACATTGGAGCTAGGAGGGATGAATGGTGGTTGGGGCGAAAATCCGCGACTTGCGCAAGAAACTTGGGTTGACCCAAGAACAATTAGCCGGACAGGAATTGACTAAAAGTTACGTCAGTCAAGTTGAGTTAGGCCGTATCCATCCATCCCATAAAGCGTTAGCCATCATCGCCGCACGACTCGGGAAACCCTTGGGATATTTCCTAGAAAACGGCGATGACATGCGCACAATAGAAGTCTTGCTAAAGGCTGCTCAAGCCTTATGGAATACGGGACGTCTAGATGAAGGTATGCTCGGATTGCAAGAAGCTTTAATGTTAGCGGAACGTACTGGCCGCGAAGATATTTTGGCACGCATCAAAGCCACCATGGGCCGCCTGGAAATGACCCAGGGCAACCTAAGCGCCGCCTTGGACTATCTGGAAGAAAGTTTAACCTTGATTCACCCCCAAGATCACCCAGCGCAAGCCGTGGAAATAGCAAACACATTGGGTGTCGTAGCGGCTCGCAGTGGATCGTTCCACAAGGCGATGAACTCGTTTCAGCAGGCATTGGAATATGCCCAACGACTGCCTGATGAAGCCGCTGACGTGCGAGCAGAAGCTGCTCAGCACTATGGAGACTTTTGCTATAGCCAAATGCAATGGATTTCCGCACTGGAACTTTACCATCAAGCCTTGACAGATCCTCGCCAATTAATTCCGGTCAGTCGGAAAACCGAACTTATGGGGCGCATTGCCTCAACACAATGGCAATTGGGCGAACAAGACAAAGCATTGACGGCCATCAACAGCGCCTTGCAGTTGATGAATCAAGTTGCCAATTCCGATGAGCGCGCTGCGATTAATGGAGATTTGGCCCGTGTCTTAATTGACATTGGTCGCTTTTCCGAAGCCCATGAGTTGTTGCAACAGAGTTTGGAGACCTTTGATCGGCTGAATTTCCAAGAAGGGCAAGCGGTCATATTAGACGCCCTGTTGCAGTTAAGCGCCGCCTCCCATTCTGCGGACTGGCTTAACCAATATAGCCAGCGCGTGTTGCGCACTCCCAACGCTTGGCCCTGGCACTCGGTGAAGCTCTATGCCTTGCGGCTTTTGGCGCGCCAGGCAGTGGAGGTAGGCCAATTGGGTCCTGCACGCGACTATCTAGCGGACGCTTTGCAATTTGCTTATGAAGAAGAACGCAGAGACATTGAATGTGAATATTATCTGATCCGCACCCAGTTGGGCGACTCTTCTGCGCTGGATCATTTGTGGGCCCATATCGCAGATCCAAAATTCACCAATATAAAACCTCATCCGTTTACACCTCGGATGCCGAAGATTGCGACGCCGTCGCTTTCCCTCATTGGATCGCTCACCTAAAGCAATCGTCTTCGGTTTGTTTCAGCGATAAAAGAGAGGCTCCTAGGAGCCTCTCTTTTATCGCTTGGAAAACTGTGGCGCCTTACGGGCTTTCTTCAACCCATATTTGCGACGCTCTTTCATTCGCGAGTCTCGCTTAAGAAATCCAAGACGTTTTAACGACGGCCGAAAATTCGGATCAACACTTAGCAAGGCACGCGCAATACCATGGCGCACTGCTCCCGCCTGGCCAGATAGACCACCGCCTTCAACACGTACCAAAACATCAAAGCGTCCCTCTACAGCTGCCGTCTTCAAAGGACTTTCAATAATGGTCCGCATCGTGTTTACCGGAAAATAATCCTCAAAAGCACGGCCGTTAATCACTAACTTTCCCGACCCAGGAACCAGCCGGACCCTAGCGACGGCATTCTTGCGACGACCAGTACCCCAAAATTGCGCTACTGCCATTTATGCCTTAACCTCCCAGAATTCCGGTTGTTGAGCCTCATGGGGATGCTCTCCATTGCGATATACCTTAAGCTTTTTAAACATTGCGCGACCCAACCGGTTGTGCGGCAACATTCCCCGCACCGCCTTCTCCACCACAAAATCTGGTTTGCGCAACATTAATTGACGATAGACGGTCCTCTTTAAGCCGCCTTCATATCCTGAATGATGAAAATAAATCTTTTGGTCCAACTTACGACCCGTCAATGCAACCTTATCGGCATTTATAATAATCACGTGATCGCCAGTATCCAAATGGGGGGTGTATATCGGTTTGTGTTTCCCACGTAGCAACGTTGCCGCCACTGTGGCTACCCGCCCAAGGGGAATGCCTGCTGCATCAATCACGTACCATTTACGCTCAAAATCCTTTGGGCGAGCCATATACGTGGACATCCAAATCCCTCCTACGAAATGGGTCCGGCTGAGACCGCCGAAACCCGAACAGCACTAGTCTAATGTTCTTAGCCAGTTGTGTCAAGACAAAAGAAACGAGGCCGCATATTCGGGGCCTCGTTTCATCTTGTTGGCAACCAACTATTTCAAAACATCCAATGTGTTGGTATTGTCATCGGTAAAGAAGACTTCCAATTGACCAGCATTTTGCATGGCATAGACCCCAAACAATGCGGACCCTGCACCGGTTTGCGGATTGACCGGAGTATTGTCTAATACGGTTTGTCCGGCCGCATACGCGTTCCCGTTGTTTAATGCGATTTCCACCAAGTTGTTGTTGCCTTGGTTGGCAACCAAAAGGTCCCCATTCAAGGGATCTATGGTAATTCCTACCGGAGCCATAAGCGGTGCTCCTTGGTAGACCAGTTGACCTAAGCCCTGATTGGGAGTGCCTGCCCCATCCCAATAAAATCCTCTTATCGAATTATCCGCTGTATCAGTTACATAAACCATCTGCGTAGCCGGATCGTACACCATGCCTTGAGGTCCTTTCACAGTGCTTGCAGTCGTGCCCTGATGGGCCAAACCTTGGCCGATTACGGCAAACTTCGTATCGGTGCTGAAGTTAGGCGGAGCAAACCCGTACATCGCGTCGATGGTTCCATTCAAAGCATTCGTAACGAAAAACGCAGGTCCCGCAGCACTAGGGACAAATGCTTGTCCCCACGGGCCATCCAGTAGAGGAGAAGTAATGGTGCTTCCCCCGTTGGGGAATTGTCCTCCGGTCGGTGTCAAAACCTCGTCATTGCCATTGCTGCCGTTGGTCCCAAAATTCGCGATCCATAGGGGACCCAAAGGGCTCACAGCCAGACTGACCGGTCCGCTAGCGGACGCGGCAAATCGAGAAACCGCTCCCGTGGTAGGATTTATCGCCTCTATGGTAGTTCCCGCTCCATTAGTGCCTGCCTGGTTAGAGAAATTGGAGACGAGAAAATCTCCGATATATGGGTCCGTAGCGGGACCTTTAGGCGGATTATAATAGGTCAGCCCATAAGGATTTTGGTCTCCATTAATGGCGTCGACCGTACTGGCGATGGGGGTAATGGTATGCATTTGCGATATGTTGCCATCAAATGCGCGGCTGGACACCGTGGCCGACCCGTAAGCAACAGTCGGCTGGACAAAGCTCCCGGCACCTGGCATTAAGGCGCTGCTCGTTATAACGTCGCTGGTGCCAGCCGTTGTGGAAGCCATAACATCCGCCATTCCCACGCCATTGGCAATTGGCACCGCAAGGCTAGCCGTACTGCCAGTGGCACCCATTAGAAGACCTAGAGTATCCCCGATGGTGACCGTTCCGTTAAAGTTCATGATAGGATTGCCCGCTGCATCTTGCACCGATACCATGATGGGATCGATGCCCTGACTTCCGGCCTTTAACGCACTGACCGCCGGCGATATCATCACGCGCGCTGCAGGTACGGCCACAGCCACTGATTGTGCGGGGGCAAATACCGCATCTGCGGCAGTCGCCATGGCATTTTTCTCCTTGGCGTATGCCATAAACTCATAATTTCCACCCTGGGGTAAAGCGACCGTGAAGACATTGGAGGTTTGATATGCTCCACTCTGCTCCCAAACGCCTGCCGGTGTTTTCCACCACAGTTGGTATAACGGGCTGTCCACATTTTGTGCGGTCACTGTCACCGTAACCACCGGATTTGCGGTATCCGCATTGGCTGCCACCGTCATGTGCACTGCACTATCAACATATAGCGGCACAGAGTTGGTCTGAACCGCTAAAGACCAGTCGCCAGCCCCCACTTCCGCTTTAGAGAGCGCATAAGCCACCACTGTTTCGCTGCCGCTGGCGGTCGCATGCAAAGCGTATGAGGCACTTGGCGAATAGTTTTGAGCCATTGTCCACTGACCCGATGTCCCCTGAACCCAAAATTGATATTCGGTGGTACTAGTGGCTGCGCTGTCTGCTACCGTATAGGTCACTGTTTGACCGACACTAGTGCGAGTAGTGCTAGCAGTCAGACTTGCCGTGCCGGAAATTTGTGCTGCCAATGCCGTGGCTGGCAATAGTCCCAACAAGGCCATCGACGACGCCATCGTCAACGCCGATAATTTTCTTGATATCACGTCAAATTCCTCCCATGGTAATCCATTCGTTGTTCGATTCCATTAAGAGGATACGCATCTAGAATGCCTAACGGATTCATACTGCCTTGAAAATTAACAATATCTCTCATCTGCAACTAAGAAGCGCTGGATAGAGTCACCCGCCGCATCAAATTCGACGGCGCGTTGCCTACTGGCCGGACACAAGTCCCAAGGGAAAGTGATCAAGATGAATGTGGCCATAGTAATCAAACCATCGTTCAAATCGTTGATGGCAGTGTGGGCAGGTTCTAAAAGCATGGTTGGGAAACAGGCGGTTGACACGCTCTTCGTCGCTAGGAGAGGCTAGGGCGCCATTGACACCAATGCTCAGCAACGCGCGCCCCTTTTCATATACGATATCTTGATAGGCCGAGGCATCAAGCACCCGCAATTCGATAAAAGTCTCCTGCCCATCATGCACGTGATAAATTGCATCGTAGGGCGGGCGAGACAGACGTGTCCACTCTGTCTCTAAATGATGGCGCAGCATCTCTGCCAAACTTGGTGTGACAACGGTGGAATCGACTAATTGATTGACTAGGCGACGCAGGTGAGTTGTCTTTAACTGATTTCTCATATGGCAGACCCCCTTGATGTCTCTCGTTGCGGCTATTGCCTGATGCACACTATGCTGGAGTCTTATTAAAGCTGTGATACATATATTAGCGCAAGATTCGGAAAAAGTAAGATGAAAGATTCGCCAACTCATGATCTTGCCTTTGCTGTGATAAAATCGGATAAGCATCATGAAGGGGTTATGAAGAAATGGATACTCTTGCAGTGATTGGTACTTTGGACGACACCTGGCAGGAAAAAATCCGTCAGTGCCGACCCGATTTAAACGTCTTATTCTATAACACCGCTCATGACTTGGCGGCCTTGCCCGATCCGCGGATCACCATCCTGGCTGCTGGTGGAGGTCGGGCTACAGGACTTTTATGGCCCTTGCTGCCTAACCTGAGATGGATCCAAACCTGGTCGGCGGGCGTTGATGGATTAATCGAGTCCCTTCCCGACCATGTCACCCTGACCACGATGAAAGGGCTCGGCCAACAAACCGTGGCAGAACATGCGATGGCTCTTCTGTTGTCCTTAACCCGCATTTTGCCAAACAGCGCAACAACCGAGCGGCGCTGTCAAGTACCACTTCCATCCTTGGCCGGTCTTACCCAAGTAATTGTGGGGTATGGCCATATCGGGCAAGAAATCGGACGTCTCAGCGAAGCTTTCGGCATGAAAGTGATGGGTGTACGCAATCACCCCCAGCCTGGACAGTGGGCTCTGTCCGACCTGACCCAGTTGCTGCCGCTAGCTGACGTCGTCACCTTGGCATGCCCGCTTACCGAAGCCACATATCGCCTCATGAATGAAAAATCCTTATCGCTGCTTGGTCCGAATGCCTTTCTTATCAACATTGCCCGGGCTGAAGTTGTTGATCAAGAAGCCTTGCTGCACGTTCTTAAAACGCGCGCAATCGGGGGCGCGGGGCTTGATGTCACCACGCCCGAGCCGTTGCCGGCCGGCCATCCCTTGCTGCAGCTGCCAAACGTGGTCGTCACACCCCATGTGGCCGGAAATTTGCCCGATTATATGCAGAGAGCTGCTGCAATTCTTATTCAAAACCTGGAAAACGATTTCAATGGTCGACCGCTGTTGAATCCGGCAAGGCGGAACGATGGCTACTAGCCGTTTCGCTTTAAGGTGCCGCGATGCATCGCCCATCGCTCCGCGCTCGTAAAAATCCATAATCCCAACGGCACCAGGACGAGTCCTGACAACAGCAATTCCAAAGATATGCCCGTTACCGACCCAATTGATCGTCCATTCAAAATGGCTCCACGGGAAGCTTCTAAAGTGTATGTTGCTGGCGACGCCCAGGAAAACCATCTAAGCCAAACCGGCAATACTGAGACAGGATAATAGACGCCGGACACCAAGAGCAGCACTCCTTGGATAATTTGCGTCGCTTGGGCACCTCGCTCAGTGGACAACAGGGGCAATACGGCGCCCATTAACCCCAAGCCGATAAATGGCAGCACCGAACCACCCAGCACTACGAGAGCACCCCACCAGTCAGCATGGGCAATCGAGACGTGAAAGAACACCATGATAGCCAATAAGACAACCGCAGTGCGCAGCAAGCCATAGAGCACCGCGTAGGTGCACACGCCAAAAAGATAGGTCAGTCGATGGATCGGGGCCATAAAGCTGTACTCGATCGTCCCCTCCCATCGTTCCCAGGAAACTGCATTGGCGATCTCTTGAAATAAAATGGATAAGAAGTTCCACAATAACGCTCCGATAGCCAAATAGACCACAGTATGCGCCCTCTGTGCCGCCGGAAGGGACAAGCCAATCAGTCCTATCGTCAAAGTATTAATAATGTTGTAAAACAGAAAAACGACTTCCCATCCTAAGTATCGGCGGATTAGGTGGAAATTTCGTCGGACAATGGAACCCAAAGCTCTGGCTTCACGTTCAACAACCAACATCAATTTGGCTCCTGCCTTCCATTTTTGATTTTCTTCTCCACATTCTACGAAGGTTCCTCATCGCTCAGTAAGTCCCGGCCGGTCAAGCGAAAAAATGCATACTCCAATCCTTGCCCTTCACCCCATTGGGAAATCAGATCTGCTGGAGCGGCGTTGGCTACAAATTTTCCTAGGTGAATAATTGCAATCTGATCACACAGCCTTTCGGCTTCTACCATGTCATGGGTTGAAATTAATATCGTGGCATCATGATCCGCTCTGACTTGCAAAATAAAGTCCTGCACTTCCCGCCGCGAGGTTGGATCTAGGCCCGTAGTCGGTTCATCCAACAGCATAAGATTGGGCGAGGTTAATAAAGCCCGGGCAATGGCGATTTTTTGTTGTTGTCCACGGGACAAATTCTCTAGCGGAATGACCAGTTTGGCCCGAGGCAAGGAAAGCCGCTCAAGAATGCGCGTAGCCTCTTGTTGGGCGGCGCGGTTGGGTATTCCATAAAGTCCGGCGGCATACGCCAGATTTTCTCGGGCCGTAAGTTTTTTAAAAAAGCTGGCCTCTACGGACACCCGATTAATCAGTCTGCGCACAGCCATACGGTTTTTCATCACATCCATCCCAAATATCTCAATACTGCCTTGATCGGGGATTAACAACGTGGCCATCATGCGAATCAAGGTCGATTTGCCTGAACCGTTCGGCCCTAGCACGCCAAGAATTTGATTGCGTGGCAAAATCAAATTAATTCCTTGCACAGCCTTTGTTTGGGAAACCACGCGATTCCATCCCTCCCGCCTGACATTACGAAAGGTTTTCCACAAATCGTGGCACTCGAGAGCTGGTATTAGACCGAGCGCATTGCTACTCACAAAATCACTCCCCTGACAAATTACTGTATATGCCCGTTCATACTCCAAAAAACGAGGACAAAATAAAACCGACCGGAAGCATCCGGTCGGCATAGGCTGCGCCTTAAACTAGCGAAAAGGCGGAGTCAGCCCATGCCGCACGGTGAACGCACTCACATAAAATTGGCGCACGCTGATCCTCCCCTTTCGGTATAATGGTAATATTCAGTAGACCATCCATTGCCATCTTTTGTCAAGCGATTGTCCTCAAAACCGAAAGTATTCGGACAAGGCGAAGGAGATATATGAAACCAGGCAGTGGCCCTGAGGGGGCAGTTATGGCACGTACGCTGGCAGACCATCTAGATTCCACCATCCAAGAGTTGTCGCTACACGTAGCAGAGAGGTACCAATGGCTATTGCTGCAAACTCTTTATACTGGCTCCAGTCGCCGTCGCGGCTTAGCTAAGCTTCCCATTGAAGCGAAAAGCCATGGTTTGGATATCGGTACAGGATTTGGCGTGATGGCGATTGAAATGGCTGCAGCTTTTGACTGCTTTGTCGATGGAATTGACCTAGATCCCGCCGTCTTAACCTACGCTCAACAAATATCCGCCCCATTGGCGGAAATTCAACCGCGTGTTCACTGGATTCACACCGACATTCATCGCTTGCCCTATGCGAACCACAGTCAAGACTTCATCACAGCGCGATTTGTGTTGCAGCACATTTCTCATCCTGAAGAGTTGCTACATGAACTATTTAGGGTAGTTCGCCCCGGAGGTTTCATTTACGTGGAAGACATTGACGATAGCCTGATTCTACAGTATCCCACTCCTCCCCAGTCATGGCAAAACGTGATGGCTCAGTTTGCGCGCTTACAAGAGATTCGCGGGGGTGACCGCCAGGTCGGACGCAAGCTCCCGGTCTGGCTAGCCATGGTAGGGTTTTCTGTACAATGGGTACATCCCGAATGGCAGTCCTCAGTTCACCCGCCTCATGAAAAAGGACCCGCCCTAGAGTGGGAACTGCTGCGGGTTGAAGATGTGTTGCCAGCACTTTATGGCGCGGATCTATTATCTCCCCCCGAGTGGGAACAAGGACGGGCCGATTTGTTGCGAACCCAGACCAACTGGTCTTTTGAGGGAAACGCCTCACTACAAATTCTCGCCTTCAAGCCTTAAAGATCTTTTCCTAATGGCGTTGGGGCCACCCACTGCATCCATCGGCGGTCATCCGTAGTATTATTTTCCGCCAGCATCAGAAGTTGGTCGACAGACACGGGAAACCCAGGAAGGTTCTCTCCAAAACGAGCCAGGTTCATCATCAGCCCATAGGGAATATGCCATGGCATAATTTGCTTTTTCCCAACGCTCTGGGCTGCCCTTCGATACATGGTATTGAGGGAAAAGCGTTCTGGCCCCCCCATTTCAAAAGTCTCTCCCATCGCATCGTTGGGATTGTCCAGCACAAGAGCCGCAAATTCGGCAACGTTGCCCCGATACACCGGGTCAAACTGTGTGTTTCCTGAACCCGGAATAGGGGTTATCGGCCACTTGGCTTGAGATTGCAACATCTTGAAAAATGGAGCCCCCCCGCCAAACAGCAATGAAGGCCGCAATATGGTGAATTGCAGGCCCGACGTGTGCCGGATCAGGTCTTCCGCGATCCATTTGGTCTTATGATAACGCGCCCGAGCACCCGGACGGGTTCCCAAGGCCGACATCTGCACCAAGCGACGAACCCTGACCGCAGACATGGCGCTAATCACCCGCCGTACCACTTCTACATGCATCAATTCAAACGTTATCTGCTGAGCAGGACTCTCCTCAATAATGCCAACCAAATTCACCACCGCGTCAGCCTCATCAAATGGGGTTGCCAAATCCATATCGCGCACATCTCCCGCCACAAACTGCGCGCCGTCTGCCACCGGTCCTTTTCTTGCGATCACTTTGATTTGATGGCCGTGCGACAAGAGCGCCTCTTGAACCGCACGGCCCACATAGCCAGTACCTCCCAGCACGACAATATGCATGGCAAGACGTCCCCTTCCAGTTAAGTCCATTGTATGCGGTTTAGAAAACAAAAAAAAGGCAACGAGGCAAATTATCCCCGCTGCCGCACATATCCATTTAGTGGATGGTAATCCGCACCTCGCAGTTTTCTCCTGGCAATAGCGAGTAGCCCGCGGCGTTGATACTCATGATAACCGGCACTCTTTGGGTGACCTTCGTATAGGTCCCTGCTGTGGCGGAAGTGGGTATCAGGGAAAAAAACGACTGGGTGGTTGGTTGAATGGCATCTACTGTTCCCGTAAAGGACACCCCGGGATGGGCATCCACATAGATGGTTGCGGTTTGGCCCACATCCACATTGCGAATTTTGCTTTCAGGGATGTTGGCCACCACCGTCACTTGGTCTAACTTAACTTCCGTAAACAGAGGCGTACCTACGCCCACAACCTGCCCATTGCTGGTTGATACCGTGGCAATAGTGCCACTGGCCGGAGCCACAATGTTAAGGGTGGTGTATGCTGGGCTGGTGGACCCTTTACCCGTCGCAGACGTTGGCATGCTCACTGTCTGTTCTTGGCCGACAACTTGCCCTTTGGTCACATGTTGGCCAACTTGCAGCGCAAAATTTTGAATGGTTCCCGCAGCTAACGCCGGTACAGGAATAGTCGGAGCAGTGACCGAAGCATCCTCTGTGGTCACATAATTGTAATTCTGGTTCCAATAGTACATACCCAAACCGCCTACGATGATCACGGCCACAAGAATAAGGATATTGATCAATATCAGCCGACCTTGTTTCACTTTGCTCGCTCCTCTTGAAAAAAGATTTTGCATCGTTCTTGGTTCCCAATCACAGCAAGGGAGCCCATTTTGTAAAAATCCTGTGTCCTCTAGCCTCTCAAGGATCTCTAAAGTTTTGGTTCCTTCAGTCTGCCGCCATCGGCCGTGCCGAAGTTCCTTGTGTGCGATAGGTTTTTAATCCGAGAGCCAAGATCGCGCCAACCACTGTAAATAGGGCTGCCACCACGAAGACATCATCGATGCCCATCACAAAAGCCTGTTGCTCAATCATGCCGTACAAAGTGGTGATGGTTAGTTGCACCGCTTGGGCTCCGGGAATGCCCTCTTTAGCAATCAAACCTTGCAATCCTTGAAAAAGCTGCATCGCCGAGCCCGATGCGGGAGTATAGGCTGATGCCAGCGTTTGGGCATGCATGGTCGCTTGCTCTTGCAGCAATGCGGTTAAGGCTGCTAATCCAAAGGATCCCGCTACCCGTTGCATAATATTGTTGATGGCCGAAGCACCGCCTACATGCTCTGTGGGTACGGCAGACATCCCTGCGGTGGTTACCGGCATCATCGCCATGCCCATTCCAACCCCTCTCAGTGTCAGCCAGAAAATCACGGCGCCGACCGAGGTGTTCACTGAAAGGTTGTGCAGCAGATAGGTGGTAATGGCCAGAAGAGCCATCCCGGTAAACACTAGGGCACGGGCACCGATCTTATCGTAAATTCGTCCTGAAATAGGCATCATAATCGCTGATGCCAAGGCCGCTGGCATCATGATCAAACCCGTCTTCATTGCCCCAAACCCTACGATGGTTTGAAGGAATAACGGCACATAAAAGACCCCGGAATACATGGCCACGGTTACTAATACGACCAAAATGTTAGAGAGTCCAAAAGATCCAAATCGAAAAACTCTTAGGTCCAGCAAGGGATGGGGTACTCGAAATTCCCATAGCACGAAGAACAGGAGTAAAAGTGCCGAACCCATCAATAAGAGCACGATCGGTTCCGAACCCCAGCCCCAGGTTTGCCCTTCTGAGAGCGCCAACAGCAGACCAAAAAGTCCGCCCGCGACCACCGCAAATCCCACGGCATCAAAGTTTCCCACTTTGACTTGAGCAAACTTCGGCACATACAATAGAGCCAAAAACACGCCGACAATTCCAATCGGCACATTGATATAAAAAATAAGGCGCCAATTGACGTATTCGACTAAATAGCCCCCCAAAGTCGGTCCTATAGCGGGGGCCACAATAATGGCCAATCCCCAAAATCCCATGGCGGTGCCAATTTGTTGCCGGGGAACAATGCGATAGAGCATGGCCATGGTAATCGGCATGATAAGTCCCCCACCCATTGCCTGCAGGACTCGAAACACCGTTAGCACATGCAGACTCCATGCCAACCCCGACATCGCGGAACCAATCGTAAATACCACCAAAGAGAGGATATAGATGCGGCGATATCCAAATCGCTCTCCAAGATATCCGGCAGCGGGAACCACAACCCCTAGCACTAACAAGTAAATGGTGACAACCCACTGCACTTGCGCCGTATCTACTGAAAACACGCTTTCTAATTTGGGAACGGCAATATTCACAATAGAACTGTCCAAAATTGCCATAAAAGCTCCAATTACCAATACCGCCAACGCCACGCCCCAATGGCGTTCGGTCTGTGGAGAGTCGGCCACGCGCTGTTCCTCCTTCCGTCCAATCGCTAAATATGAACCCGAACCGAGGCATTTTCTCCATCTCGAAGATTGCCCGGGGAGTCAATCAATGTAATAGTCACAGGAATCCATTGGCGTTTTTTGGCAAAACTACCCACTTGCAAAATCGGCGATAAGGTCGTCAGCGTTACCGATCCAAGGTGGCTGATCGTCCCGCGATAGGCTTGCCCAGGCTCCTCGCTGAAATAAACATCCACAGTTTGATTCAATGCTAAATTGCGAGAGTGCGCTTCTGGCACTTCAGCCACCACCGTCACATGGTTCAAGTCGACCACGGCATCTAAATTTTCACCTTGCTCAACCATCGCTCCTTGGGTCACGTTGAGATCCCCAATCACGCCACTCGTTGTTGCCCTTATGGCAAACGACCCCGATTTCCCTGGCGGCTGCTCATCAAACAGGATTTGCCCTTTGGTCACATGCTGACCATTCGATACCAGCACCTGCGTTATCTGGCCATTTTGAGGCGCCGTCACCCAAGCGTACGGTGATGTCACATAAGCGTAGTCACTGGTCACATAATTGGCATCTTGGTACGCGTACCAGCCTGCGGTCCCTCCTAAAAGCAAGATCCCGATGACCGTTACCGCGATTAATACCCAACGCGGCATTATTGCGCCTCCTCATCCAACATCGCTTGATAGCCCATTTGCAACAGCGTTATTTCCTCAAAACGCTCCTCTAGCCCGCTTAACTTTTCAAACCGCACTCTCTCGGATAGCGACCGTCGGTAGGGATCGTCATACTCCGCGGCGGTCTGTTGCCAGTGGACCGCTTCTGCCTCCAGCGCGCTAGCTTCTTGTGCAAAATCCCCCAGTCGTTCATGAATATCCTCTACCGTTTGGGTTTGTCGATACCGTTCCAAATGAAATTCCGGATTTTTCCCCGTCGCCCAGGCATCAAACCCCTGGCTTAAAATTGCCAAATCGCACAATCGACGGAGTTGGCGGGGCCGTTCATCTTTGGTTGGATCCTGAGCTCGACCCTCGTGTAGCACCATTTCCGCCAACGCAGCTGCCCGCGTTTCGGCGTCGCGAGCACGGTAGCGCCAGCGCGAACGCATCACCGTATCGTGCATCAGATCCACGGGGGCGGGAACATCGGCGCGCAGCGGGACCAAACCCATTTCGTCCGCACTTTCAATAGGCGACAGCGACACAGGTTGTTCTGCAATACGGAGCCGCGCCGATGAATCCAAAGAATCCTCATCGAGTTCCGCTTCCTGCTGGAGTAAGGTCTGATCCTCCGCTCGTACCGATCCGTTTGCTGCAATAGTTTGGGACATATCTTTTTCCTCACGAGGCCTTCTTCCTAACGCCATGCTTAGGATCAGTACTACCAAACCCACAACAAATGCTACGCCACCCCAGATATGCGGCACGCTGCTGGAAAATAATAGGTAAAGTCCCACGCCCCACGCGATTAATGCCTCAATTAATCCTGCAATCAAGAGCCCCATTGCGTGACTCCTCCTTGTATCCGGCTCCCGATACCCCCGGGCGACAAACCTCCGTCATTTTGTGCTCTCACCGATTGACTTAGAGCGCTTTCAGTCCATGGCAAAAAACCCCCGTTGGCGTCGCTAGAGGTGGATAGATCCGGGATAGCTATCGGGCACCTGGCCCCCGTCGCTGTAGGTGCGTCCGATTCACAACCGCACGTCCCGCCGCATTAGGGACGCATTATTCGGCATCACCGGACTCCACCCGTTCCACAACTTTTTCCAACATTTGTATGAGTTGTCTTAAATCTGCTTCATCAAGCGGAGCAAACAACTCGCGAATCTGCTGCTGCCGATCGTGATGTTTGGCCGTCATTTTTTCTCGGCCCATGGTTGTCAAATCCACCCAGACCACGCGGCGATCAGTTTCTGAGCGACCTCGCAATACCCAACCGGCGTGCACCAAACGATCCATCATTCCGGTCGCACTGGCCATCGAGATGCCCAAGTGCTCAGCCACAGTACCCATCGGCAAGGGTCCCATGCGATATAAAACAATCAGCGCGGAATACTGGCCAAAGGTAAGCGAATCATCATGCATTCGCCGAAAACGACGGCCTATACGGGAAAATATTTGCTCCATGCCGTCAATCAGTTCGTCTCGATTTGACAAGTCGATTCGCCACCCTTATATTTCGTATTCCGTAATATTAACGACAGGCAATTTTAGTATTATTATTCTTCTCTTGTCAATCATCTTATCCCCTTAATTTTGTCTGCAAAATTTTTGTTCGGGTTTGGGAACATCAAACTGACTGGCTACTACTCGACGATGAAAGCATGCCATGGCCGCTCAAAGCTCACGATCTGTTGCAAAGCCAATATGCTGGGTTTGCCCGTGCTACTCATATCGGAGTCGCGGGCAGAGCGAAAAAACATCACGTCGGCAGGTTTTGAAGACAAGGTAGTCAAACCACGACCATTTGTCGTACGAAACAGTCATGACAGGCTGGTGCAACATCGGGGGATGGCAGCCTAACGAGCTTTCGCACTGCATGAATGTGCCCACGGATCGGAGCGGCTGCACAGGGTTGTTGCAGGAGAGCCGTTGCATCGCGCGCTGTGTTAGAGCTTTGAGAGTCAGCCGGCCTGGCGGCGTATTTCAAGTCGTCTAAAGGGTTTGGATCGAGCGGCGCCATGCAGGTGCTGGCACTTCGCATTCGCGATCGTCACTTTTCATCAATCTAACAAAGCCACCCGATCATTACCGCGAAGCGATGGCCTTCCTGATGTATTCTGGAATTAAGACTAACTCTGTCCGCATCACCTGGCGGCTTCCTTTTTCGATGCATTCTTCCCACAGTGCCAGATGAATTCGGTCGATTTCTGCTATGGAATCCTGAATCGGACGTCCCCCAACATCTTTGAATTCTACCCACCATAGATACATCTCATTCCCAAGTTCCTCAGAGAAAATTGCCTCAAAGAACATGTTTTCTGCCTCGAGAGTAGCGCGGCACTCGTCTATCCGTTGATTGAGAATGCCCATCCATTCCCTCGCCCGTTCTTTTTTGTCTGATTTCACATGAAAGCGATCCAGAACGACTTCACCCACTAAATCTCCCCCTCTACGCAGGCGCGTAGGTTGACCGAAAGCATTCCCGTCTTCTGCTCACACAGGTTATGAAACGATGGTTAGACTATTAGTGGCTTAATGATATGATGGAAACAAGAATCCGTGCAAGCATTCAAGATAGCACATGAATCCCTGCTCGCTACGGTCCCAGTGCACCAAAAGGAGCGAGTTCCTGGACGGTATCAGGCTGGCCAACACGCAACTTCGGGTCGTCTACACAATCGCCGCATTGGCCGCGGCAAAACAGCGATCTGAATACCCAGTTAAGTAAATTATTCCGGCTGCATATGGGCCATCCTTCCGTATCCGTAAGAGCCTATGCCGATTGAATTGAAAGGATCATTACTAGCAATATCCCAAGCTTTAGGCCAATCCATCTAGCATAAGTCAGCAATACGTGGGGAGCGATGGGTCTTGGAACATAAGGGCAGACAGAAGGGTCCACGGCGATTATTCGTCTTAAGTGTGTCGTTGCTTCTAGTTTTAGTGGCCATCGTTGCTATCGGCAAAGCCAATCTCTGGGGTCCAAAGATCGGCCCACCACCGCGAGTAGGGGTTGCAGCGGCGCCAACCAATCCAAACGTAAGAACGACTCCCCAATCCACACCTTCTTACCCCACTTCTTCTGCAATTTTCAACGTGGAAAGTTACGGTGCGGATCCCACAGGAAAGCGGGACTCTACCGTTGCGATTCAGGAGGCGATTGCGGCGGCCGAAACAAAACCAGGGAGCGAAGTATACTTCCCTCATGGGCGGTTCATCCTGGACCAGCCCTCTCATAAGTTGTTTACCTTTGTTATAGACAAACCGATAGCGATCGTAGGAGCGGGCATCAATCAAACCACCATTATCAACGAAGTTGGCAAGAAAACACCTGGCGTCAAACTGAGCCGGGATATGTTCGCTATAGAGGTGGCGCCAGGGCAACAAACAGGTGGTGGAAGCGGTAGCGTCATCACCAATATGACACTCGATAGCGCGACATATGATGCCGGCACGGACATTATGGATTTTGCTAATCATACGACGTTGAGCAACTTGAAAGTCTTGGCTGCCAAGAGCACCAATACGTATAATTACAATTCCTTTGGAATCCGGGTTATTGCCATTTGCAACCCCAGCACGGCATCATATATTTATCGTGTAGACAATGTTATTCATAATGTCACCATTATTGGACAAGGATATGCTGGAACAACAGAACTTGACTTGTCTTGCCAAGTGGGGACAACGGCATCGAATATCAATATTACTGGGAACGGCATCGATGTCTTTTATAGCCATAATGACGCGGTTAGTCATGCGGACCTCGTGGGCGGTGCCGACGGAAGTACCCACTTTTATACGTGGGCCATCACGGGGTCTTTCGATATTGATTTGTCGCATATTACAACCAATGGCATAGGGGGCGTCATCGCTCCTGATGTCAAGCTGGTTAGCCATAATATAAACATCTCAAATGAAACCATGCTCAATAAGAGCGCGTATCTATACATTGGCGATTCCAGGAATGTGACTATCTCAAGAAGTGCCCTCGGCGGCATAGCCGTGCTGCCAAGGGACTCGGTGAGCGGATTGCACGTAAAATACACCACGTATTCGTCGGTGCGATGTACGCCATCAGTGGTTATTTCAGGGCTCTCCGGCCTAGCCTGCCCATAGCATACAAGACGAATCCTCGCCAAACGGGTTTTACGAGCTTTGGTTTTGCAAGGGGAGTGTCAAAAACCCGATTAGATTTGGTTTCCTGTGAACCGCTCGCCGGAGGAGACGGCAAATTGCACCAGCATCTTGCCTTCTGGCGTAAGGAAATAAACTCGACGAGATCGCAGTCCTTGACGCTCTACCGCAATCGTGACAAGTCCTTCAGTTTCTATTCCATGCAATACCGGGTGCAGTGAACCTTCTCGCAATTCCCACGCCCCGTTTGACCACTGCTCGATCCGCCTCGCAATGAGACTCTCCTGGTCCATCTTTCACTATGCATCGCTCCCGATATATCGTATGGTACTTGTCTAATCATCGTATTCATACGAAGTCCAGTGCAGGTTCTGGAAATAACACGATAGGGGTTATTGTCTAGCCCAATAGAAAGATTATCGCCGGAGCTCATCAAACCATCTCTGCCCAAACAACTCACAAAAGAGCGTCTGCATTTTGGAGAATGCTATAATCTGGCCAGAAACACTAGATCGAGGTGGCGAACGTGGCCAGGATCGTTACCCAGTCCGCTGAGCACAAACAAGCTTTTTGCGAAAAATTGAGGACAAGCAGGCAGTCAGGGAACAGGGTGTTCGTGGGCGCATCCAGACGTTAGATCCATTTCATGCTACACCACATAGATGACCGCGCGGAGCCCTCAGGGTTCTCACTACTTGTAACCGCATGTTCGGTCGCCCCTCTTCCTAACCCATTGGCCAACAACCGTAAAGAGCTTTTTGTGCTGTTCTAGGGACCCCAGTGACTGGCGTGAGAATGCCCGTCAAAAAACTTTATCACAGACCTCGACGAAGGCATGCGGGATTCAGGAAACGACCGTCGCCCTGATGCCTTGGTCTTCCCAATTGCCCGAACATGTAAAATCCCCGGTACCCCCTACACCAGCAAAACGATAAAATCGGCGTCATGGCCTCCGTCGCAAGGTGGGGGCTATTTTACGCTTACGTTTGGAATTCGGCGTGGTAGGAAGTGGTATCACGAAGGGCATTTCATTTATTATGCTATCTATGCCTGCTTCGTTCAAATGGTGACCTGAGGCTTTCTTAAGATAAGCGGGTCTATTGGAGAACGTTGATTTGGTGGACTCTGACGGAGGCCTTTCGTTTGGGCGTGGCTCATTAGGTCTATTATATTGTCTCCGATGCTCGCGGGAGTGCGGGACAGAGAAGCACAAGAATTTGTGTGGCCGGTACATCATAGCGTATGGTGGTTTTGAGAAGCTCCTGTATTACCCCGTCTGTGGGGTGTGATGGACAGAATTGCTGACCTATCGAATTGATCCGCTTGTGAACGGTCACTATGCCTTTTAAAAATAAAGGTTCGAGTCTTAGCGTAAATCGTCCGGGAACCACGCCGGCAAGGCCTCTTGGGGAACCGTTCGACGGCCGTTACCGCCTGCCCAGCGTGGAGTTTCTTGGGGCGTCCCCCACAATATCAATGTCCAAAACCGTTCCATTGGCGGTGGGAGCATCTGCGCATGCCCTGGCTCCCCAAGCCATGCCTGAATGGCCTCCCACCCATACACGCGAAATAGCCACTCCCAATCCTCGACGGTTCCGTCAGACAAGACCGTGGGAATAATCAGAGCTGCGTGGCGGTGAGTGTCCAATCGGTCCGAATGGTAGCGATAGAACAGTCGTTGAATGGAGTCCGGCAGCATCATAACTGGGGTCCTCGCGTGGAAGGAGCAGACAGACGTAGTCGCCGGGCGGCCCAATTTTGCACCTGCTGGGTCAAATCCTGGGTGATCTTCTCAAACGACTCTGGGGTCACTAAGAGGCTCAATGCGGTATCTCGGTCCGGAAGATCCTGCGTATAGGTGAGTTGTTGGAGAAATAAACGTGCGGAAAAGGCATCGTGATAGGTGTCTTGGGCTAAACGCAGGAGATCATCAAGAGACACGAGTCCCCGGGTCAACACCGCATGGAGGTCCAGATAATCGCGGGCCTGCGCACGGCGTCCCACCGTATAGGCTTTTTGCACCGCCACATCCCGGACGTCAGCGACCGCTAATCCCTGCCACGAATGGTAACCAAAGTGGTGGGGAAACGGATAGGCCAGAAGTGTGATCGACACATCGTCGAGTCGCCACTGGACTTGTTCTGGGGTGTTGAGATCCCATTGAACTCGCCCAAATTGCGTCAGCAAATGATCCATTCCAGTCAGAGAGGGCAATGTCCCCGCTGGATTCCGCGTGAAAAAATCTAGATCCCGTGATTGCCGATGGCCGAGATGGAGAGCCAAAGCCGTACCTTCGGCCAAATAGAATTGGTGCATCGCCGGCCATTGCGCCAAGATTAATGCGACCGCGGCGGTTCTTCCTGGAAGGCAATCCACATGCATACCGACCACCTCTCCTCTAATCTATTATAACCATTGATCCTCATCCATCACAGTTCCAACCCGCGTACGCCATTGTGCGCCATCGGAGGTTCTCGTATGGACCGTATAGTGTTTATGTTCCTTCGCGAGTAAAAGGCTCCAATGGCGGTGATGGATCGATTTCTTGTCACGCCAGTGGTCAATTTTCAGCTTCTCTTCTTTCATAATTCGGAGGAGTTCAACAGATACCTGTTTAATTCGCTTTACGTCCTTCGCGGACAGTTCCGGCTTCTTGAGAAGGTTAAATATCACCAAACTTTCCTCGTCCAGGCCCTCACGCATGGACCGAGACGCTTCTTCATTCAAGTCATCCACGAAATTCAACAGCGCTTCGAACGTCTTTTCAATCGTCAGCCAACGCCATGCAGCTTTTGGATGATATCCGAAATGTCCGCCAAGTCCCGATCTTCCTGTAAACTGCGATAGATAATATTAATGGCGTACGTTTCAGTACTGATATTATTCGTGCTGCATGATGCAATTTCCTGCTATAGGAGACTCCATGCTTTTTGTCAAGCCGAGTCTTTCTTGCCCCCCAAAGTGAACGAAAAAAGGAAGTGCATGGATGATTTTAGGACGCAAAAAACTTGTACAGCGGATCTTGGGTGGATTCGTTTAAATTTTGGGTTAGAATCCCGTGGGGAATTTTTCGACATTTCGATGTCAACGAGGAAAAAAGCAGGGTAGGCTCGTATCTCGCTTAGTCTTAGAGAGTTTCCATTTTCCGTGCTTCGCCTGGGAACTTGACAGCGAGGATTACGACATCATGACCTGAAACCTCAAAATAAACCCTGAATTTTCGGATCACCATGCGAGAAATTCCTTTGAACTCTCCGTACTCCTCAGTATAATGCCGACTTACCGTTGAATTTGAGAGAACATCCTCTGTTTCCAAAATGAATTGAGCTCCGCCGTTGGTTTTTGCTTTGGACCCGAAGGCCAACTAACAACGTATACTGTGACGACCCGTCGCTGTATAATGGATGCATGGAATTCAGGAGGTGACAGTGGACTATGGAAGTCATTCATACCCCACATGAACTGATGGAGCGCATTGCAAAGTTAGACAAGGAACACTCTGTGTGCCAAGTCTTCATTCCTGGAAAGGGCCAGGTCACGATTGTATTTCAAGCCAATGATGTGGATGCCGTCGCTTCCGAAGTGCAGGCTGACCCTCAGCTAGGAGAATTGATTCATAGTAGTCGGAATGCGTACCAACGAGGAGATGTCATGACAACCTCCGAATTGCTTAAATCCTTATCCTCCAAGGATTTTGCTCAGTGACAACTGCCATTCTACATTTTGTTAGTCATTTCCTTCATCGCTGTCGAGGAAATGACAGGAAAAACCCCTAAAATTGACAATTCTGGTTGAATGAACCTGAGGTCCATAGATTGGATCTCCTTTAGAGATATTTAATGCTAGCGGAGAAACAGAATTAACCATCAATGCGTCCCTGCGATCCTACCGATTAAGTCACCCGTTGTTAGTGTGATTCGAAGCCAGATGCGTTGTGCCAGATTCTTTGTCCAGTCCTACGACACGCCATCCTGCTGCGGCAATGGCGTTTCCCACTGAAGTTCCCGGCTGTCCTCCATACCAATATGCCTCATACTTTCGGGATGATAGCGGCAGCACGCTGCCAATAATGCGTTCCAGATCTTCGAAGTTGAGCACAACCTCTTTATCCGCACATTGTTGGAGCCAGGCAGTAAGATCGGCATATTTTCCTGAATTAGCGCGAGAACCCAAATGGGTCGTCATGGTCCTTGGGAAACGCATGAGCCACCATGGCCCCCTCTCTCATTGGCGGCTCGGATGACCGCGATTCCGATGGGTTGGCTCCCGACAGCTCTGCGATCCGATGCTCAATCCGTTCCATTTCACGTCTTGGATTTGTCAGCCAATCTAGAGACCAAATGCGCTCCAAATTCCATCCCAGCTCTTGTAGTACATACGGATGAAGTCGGTCCCGATCTCGCACCGAGGGCAGCGACCGATAACTGGTTCCATCACTTTCAATGCCCAGGATGAAACGGGTCGGATCGGCGGGATCGACAATGCCGACATCTACCCGATGTTCAGACGACCCAATTTGCCGCTCACAGACCCACCCGCGCTTCTCTAATTCCGCGACAATGCTTTCCTCAATCGGATGCTGTGCAGTCAACCCAGCTCGCGATGCCCCGCGAGCCATCGTTCTGTGCTGCGCGTAATGCAGATATTCTTTGAGATCCATCACACCTCGGGCACGGGTGCGGGACAAATCAATATCGTCAGCCGATATGGTGGAGAAAATTTTGATCCCTAGCCGAGCCCTGGTAATCGCCACATTCAACCGTCGATGTCCACCCTCTTTGTTCAGCGGACCCATATTCAATGCCACGCGGCCACTCTGATCGCGTCCATAGGTTACGGAAAAGAATATAATATCCCGTTCGTCTCCTTGCACATTCTCCAAGTTCTTAATGAACAATCGCTCGGACGCCTGACTAATGCGCTCTTCCAACTCTGGGCTGTCCTGCAATTTCTGATCCAGCAGCTCCTCAATCAACTGTTGCTGCGCTAGGTTGAACGTCACCACACCCAATGTTGGCGCGTTATCCCCATACTCAGTGAAGTGTTCGGCAATCGCATCGACCACGGCCTTGGCTTCGTTGGCATTGGTGCGGGTGGCTCCACGCTCATACGTCCCTTCCACCTGGCACAGCGTTACTGCCTCATCGCGGGTGACTGGGGAGGGAAAAGTGACCAGTTGAGAATCGTAATACCGATGGTTGGAAAAGGCGATAAGGCTTTCATAGCGGCTGCGATAATGCCACTCCAGCCGCAATGCCGGCAGCGAAGTGCCCAAACATTCATCCAAGATACTCTCGAGATCTTGCGCCATAGTATCGTCTTGTTCATCATCGTTGTCTTGGGTGTCAAAAAATGTGGTGGGCGGCAACTGTTTGGGGTCGCCGACGACAATCAGCTGCTTTCCGCGGGCAATCGCTCCCACGGCGTCCCATACGGGTATCTGAGACGCCTCGTCAAAAATCACCACATCGAATTTAGCGCTCGCATCCAGGTACTGTGCAACCGATAGAGGACTCATTAGGACACAAGGCTTCAACTTGGGCAGAAGCGTCGGTAATTCGCGAATCAGTTTCCTTACCGGCCAATGCGCACGTTTTTTGGCCAATTCACGCTGCAGAATCCGCATTTCTGCTCCAAAATTGGTCAATGCGTTTCCTTTTGGCACCTGAGAGGTTAACTTTGCCACAATATATTGGGCAGTCAACTGTCGGAACTGGTCATCAGCTTTTTGGAAATCGGTAATCTTTCGCGCTTGGTCGGAACGGGAGAAACTACGCAGCACCGGATCCTGGTCGATAATGGCACGAAACCACCAGTACTGGTAGGAATATGCCCATCGGTCCTCGAGTTCGATGGCAGACGCTTTTCCCTGCTCCAATTGCCCGATTAACCCGCTGAGCCCTAGTTCCGTCAACTGGTTTCGAAGTTCCACCCAACGGCACCATACCCGCCACTGTTCTCGTGCAGAACGCCACCGTCGAATTGTCTCCAGAAAAGCGTCTATATCGGTGGGCAACACATTTTCGCCAGGCGCTTGGGTGAGAGCAGCGAATGTTTCACGAATCTCCCGATATTGACCCCAACTCTCTCGATACTGGTTCAACAAGGGTTGCGCTGCCCCCACCCCAGATTTTCCCTGATTCCGTATCCAGCTCACCAAATTTCGCAAGACTGCATCGGACTCGCTTTGGCTGGCACTTCGCGACCATTGGTCGGCTGCTCTGTTGAATTCATCTATCCAGGTTTCAACATGCTCCACCCTATCCCAGTCGGTCTCGGGTCCCTGATAAAGGTCTCCCAGCAGCCGGGACGCCTGGTCGCCGACTGACTTCAAATAGCTCTCTTCTTCGTTAAGACGGCACAGCGAATCCAGCACCGAATCCAGAGCCTCTTCCGGTACAACCTTTACCGTAAACGGCCGGAACTGACTCAAAATTTTTCGCCGTGTCAGCCAGCGCCCGAGCATGGATTTTCCTCGACCTAACATCCACTGGGTACGCAGCATCTCCCCATTGACCCGTGAAATTCCCTGGAGAAACCATGGTTGCAATTCACTCCAAGCCACGTTGCGCCGATGTCCATGCCTCCTCCAATTCTGAAGTTCGTCCGCCATATGTTCTTGCAGTCGATGCAGGACTTCGGGGGGAATTTTTTCAGACTGCAAGAGCCCCTGGCACAACGCGTCCAAGTCTTGCAAACTTTGGTCGGTCATGGCAACCTGAGGTGAGGAAAATAAATTCGTCAATTTACTGCTGTCCAACATCAGTTTGTTTACGGTCTCTTCGGCGTTTTCTATCAAGTCACTCAGGCGATCCTCCCAGGCAGTGGTCCATTCGCTATGGTGCAATCCGGTCAGTGGGTGCCCCGGCAAAGATCCCAAATCCCCGAGAACGGCCGCGGCAGTGCGCACCACCTCGCGCTGCGACTTCAAATCGCCCGCATTGTGTATATCAGGATGGCTCCACGACATGCGGGCCGGCTCCCAGTCAGGATGCCGGCTTAAGGTTCCCATCGCGTCCCGGACGGTCAGACCATTGGAATGTCTTTTATGCAAGGTTTCCACCCAAGCGTTCAAATTCGTTTTGAGGCTCGCCAACTGATCGGCATGAACCCGCCAATTCTCTTCAGAATAGGCATAAGACACCGCAAGGGCAGACCTCAACTGTTCCAAAACTTCCGTCTTTTTTGCCTTGGCCGAGTGAAGTTCCAGACAAAATGGGGCCAACCCCACCGCAGTCAGCCGTTGATAGACTACCT
>JAJYHT010000093.1 GCA_021784595.1 Bacillota bacterium
CAGCCCCACCTGAGATGGCCGATTGTTCTAACACGACTACCTTCCATCCGGCACGCGCCAAATACATCGCCGACGCCAACCCATTGTGACCAGAACCAATGACTATGACGTCGGCATCATGCATCGTCCCGCTCCTCCCCGACATTGGACCACCATCGAATCATTTCTTGTAATAAAGGGCGATAGTCGTCTAGAGCCCATAATTCATCGGAAAAGATCTCCAGATCATACCATCCCGAGTAGCCAGTCGACTCCACCTGTGCTATGAGATCTGCCAGCGGCGCGACACCGCGGCCCGGCACGGTGCGATCCGTAAACGAACGCGTAGGATTTCTCCAGTCGGCCAACTGAACACACAAAATGCGGCCCCGCGATCTTTCAATCGCCTCCGGCAATTTGGGATCCCACCAGGTGTTATAAAAGTCCAACATTAAACCCACACTGTCATGGTGAATCTTATCAATAAGATCCAAAGCCTTGTCTACGGTAGGAATAATGCTCCACTGCGTCATATCCATCGGGTGCAAGGCTTCTAAAGCCAGTTTGATGTGGCGCTTATGGGCTTCTACAGCCAACTCCTGCAAGCCATCGACCACTCGCTGGTCCGCCTCTTTCATCGTCAGATCCCCTATCGGTCCACTGATCACCAAGACAATGTCAGATCCCACGTGTTCGGCGGTCTGTAAGGCCTGCATCCCATCTTGGATTGCAGCATCAACCCCTAAGGTAAACTGGCCCGTAAAACAAAGGTTGGTGACGGTCATTGCCCGCGACATCAATTGTCGACGATATTCCAACAGATCGATGTCTTGGAGTTTGCTGCGCCAGAGACCGATGCCTTGGATACCCATCTGGGCATACTCTTGGAGATCTTTCCCAGCCGACCACTGGGCGGAAGTAATGGCACTGATGCCGAGACGTTTGAGGTCCATGGTTCAGGAACATCTCCTCCTATTTAATGGCTGTATAGAGCCTCAATAGCCGCTTGAATGGCAGCCACAATCGCATCAAAATTTCGTTTGGCTAAGGGGCGTAAAAGACCCGATCCCACGCTAGCCAACACTCCGCTAATCATCGCGTCGCTCGACCACATCACAAGCGTGCCCTCGGCTTGCCGCTGCAGCTCAAACGCCAAGGTCATGTCCACACGACTTCCCAAGCCCTGAGCAGCAACCCGCACATTCAAATGATCTGCATCCTCTTGAGGTAGGATGGTGAGCGTGGTGGGCATGGTCCCCTTAATATGGGAGACGCCAATCAACATATCCACCACCGCAGACTCCGGGCCCGTCACCCGATAGCCCTTAGAATCAGACCAAGTTTTGCCCATGAACTCGGGACTAGTTACCAACGCCAAAACTTCTTCCTGGCTAGACCGCACTGCAAACGAACCGCTCTCCGTCATTTTCATTGAATATTCCTCCTATAAGGTGGCTGTCATGGGATGGACGCTGTCCGGCTCCGGACAGCCCGCGTTGTTTAAGAGTTGTTGTCGATAAATGGCAGGAAGCTTCGTGGCATCTTTCTCCGCAATAATCGCTGCCACATGCCCATCAGGGCGTATCAAGTAAATCGAACCCGGCTGAGCGGCTATCCGCTTGGCTAGCCGACCGCCTTTGTCATACAGTGCGTGACTGCGCAAATGGGTGTCAAAGGCCGCATCGAACCGCGTTAAGAGCCACTTATGCACTCCTTCGATGCGCTGCCCCAAATCGGGACGGGTCCGAACATCCTGCACATAAAGCGCTAAGAAACCGTCGTCAAAAAAGTCATGGAGCCTGGCTGTCACACCCTGGGGATCCAAAACCTCACCATCAGGAATACGATCTCCCACCTCAACCGGGGGACGCACAAAGTGACGGGCCGTTTTCCATTGCATGAACACAGACTGTTTTTGAGGTTTGGGTTTATACGTGGTGCCCAACAGAGAGCGCACATGCGCAGCCTGCCATTGCAAGCCCTCGGCTTTGTCCATCCATCCCAACACGATGTTGCGCACAGTTCGTTTGATAGGGCTTTTCATGCGCATCACATCCCGATTGCGATCCGCCTGGTTCCGCGCGTTGAAACGTGCAATGGGGGCACGCTCCTGTTCATACGTGTGCAATAACTCTGGACCTGCCCAGCCTTGCAGAACCCACGCCAGCTTCCACACCAAATTATTAGCATCTTGAATCCCCGTGTTCAGGCCTAAGCCACCTACCGGAGTAATGAGATGAGCCGCATCTCCTAGCAGAAAGATCCGGCCATCTTGCCATTTTGTCGCTGTCCGGTGATGGACATTGTAAATTCCCATGTCAATCAGCTCAATGGGCAGCGAGGGGTTCTTAACCACACGACGAATCTTGTCTATCACTACCGAAGCGACCGGTTCGTCAGCATCCGGCAAAATGGGGATGAGAAATCGCCAAAACCAGGGCTGTCGTACGAAGATAACCCATTCATCGGGATCAAATACATAAGACAAGTAGGTTAACTGACGGCCCGCACGCCGATCCAAATCGACCTTGAAATCTGCCACCAAAAATCGTTCCGGATGCGTCACTCCCTCCATCTCGATGCCCAGTTGATGGCGAATTACACTTCGTCCCCCGTCACATGCCAGCACATATTGTGCCTCAATACTTTGATGTCCCAGAGCAGTTTCAAATTTCAACACACATTTGTCGCCCGTTTGTTCCACCGATTGCAACCGGTGATTAAAGTTTAGTTCCCCAATCTTGCTCTGCGTGATCTTTTCCGCCATGATGGCTTCGAGGTCGCTCTGAGGCAAATTCAAAATGAAGGGGTAAAGGCTTTCGTCAGACATCGGATGCATCAGCATCCTCATCAAAACCCGATCACTTACCCGATCAATGAAATGCACTTCGTCAAATCGCAAGCCTTCGCGTAAGACGCCCTGAATCACACCTTGTTGTTTCAATATTTCTAAAGATCGGGGCAAGATAGTGCCAGCCTTTGGCTTGGACGACAACGTCGGATCTTCCTCAAATATCTTATAGGGAATTCCAAATCGTTCAAATTCCAGTCCAGCGGCCAATCCTATAGGCCCCCCACCAACTATGGCCACAGGAATCCGTTCCATGATGTGTCGCCTCCTGATTCATGCTTGTTGCGGATGAATAATCAAATCCCGGCTTAAGAGAGCTCCTGTAAGGGATTGCGAAGCGTCGGAAATGAGGAACATTAAGAGGGGCACCACTTCGTCGACGGTTCCTACCCCTCCGCCTCTCACACGAAAGAACTCTTGCTCATCTTCGGAGTTGGGACCGGTGAACAAATCCGTGTCCGTAATCCCAGGAGCGATAATGTTGGCGCGGACTCCAAAAGGCAGGGTTTCCTTGGCAATGGATTTAATCAATGCCACCAACGCGGCTTTGGTCGTAGCATATGCCGAAGCCTTGGCCCATCCCGTGGTGGCCAGTCCCGAAGAAAAGGTGACGATGGACCCGTACCGGCGTTCGGTCATATGGGGAATCAGGACTTGCGCGGCATAAAACAAACTGTTGAGATTAACATCCATGACCCGCAGCCATGTCTCAGCGCTCATTTCTTGGATCAAGAGCCGCGGTTGCATAGCGGCTGCTTGAACAAAACTATCAATGTGCCCATGTTCTGCGATAATCCTTTGTAAAAAATCTTGCAATCCAGGACCATCGCCGACATCCAATCTTTCCACTTGAATACGGTCAGTGTGGGCAGCCAACGTGGGGTTGGGGGCGATATCCGCAGATATCGCCCGCCCCCCTGCCTGGGCCACCTCTTGACAGAGTCCCGCGCCAATGCCATGCCCGCCGCCGGCCACGACCACCACTCGATCTCGAAAATCGTATTGCACCTTCACGCTAGCCCCTCCTTACAGACCGTGTCCCGACTCTTCCACACTAACCCCTTGGCGGCTCTTTTCGGCATTTTGCAAAAGCCAATAGACGCGCTCCGATGGATTGTAGGAATCCTTGATAATGGCGCCACTTTTTTGCCGCATCACATCTTGCAGCGCGCTGCAAATGGCATGGAGCGGCGCGCCACCCCCCTCTCCCATTCCTTTGGCGCCGTTAGGACTAAAAGGCGAAGGAGATTCGATGGCAGCGGTCTTCATCATCGGAACATCGATCGCTGTGACCGCCTTATACCCGTAGAAGTTGCTGGTCAGAAGCTGCCCTTCTTCGTCATATTCCAGGGCTTCGTATAACGCGGCCCCGATGCCCAGCCCAGCCGCACCATGCACCTGTCCTTCAACGATCTGGGGATGAATCAAACGGCCTGAATCATCGACCGCTGCGTAGTCCAAAATGGTTGTCTGTCCGGTTTCTTCATCCACTTCGACCACCGAGGCGTGAATTTGAGTGGAATACGTCAGGGTAAGGTTTCCGAATTTCTTCTCCACATCCGGCACTTTAAACGGAGGCCGGTACGTATAGGTGCAATTCAGCGAGACGTCTAATCCGGGCGGCATCGTCGCGTTATTGGCAAATACGATATTGGCCAGCCCAATAAAGGGAATGGCACGCTCCTCCTGACCCTGCACGAAGGCCGAGCCGTCACGCAACGCAATTTCGGATTCATCTGCTTGCAGCACTCCAGCTGCCAACTGGACAATTTCCCGGCGCAATTTTTCGGCCGCTCCTTGCACCGCGCCTAATCCGGTGACGGCGAATTGACTGGCATAAGTTCCTGAGAATCCCGTATATACGTTGCGTGCATTATCATGACCAATCAACACGCGAACCTGGTCGGGGTGAAGGCCTAAAATATCTGAAACCACTTGGGCTGCCGTAGTCTCGTGTCCCTGGCCTTGCGGTGTGGTGCCTATGGTGACCACCACCTCACCATACAAGTCGAGCTTCACATTAGAGACCTCGCCGTTGCCGGAAAAGGGTAACTGGGGATTAATGATGCGAGCTTGGCCAAAGTTGTTCGTCCCCGAATCCAATGTAGAGCCGATGCCAATACCTATAATTTTGCCGGTTCCGCGTGCCGTTTGTTGCCGTTCCCGCCATTTTGGATAGTCAATTAATTCCAAGGCCATATCCAAACATCTTGGGTAATCACCGGAATCGTACACACACCCATTAGGTGTCTCATAGGGCATTTGTTCAGGTAAAATGTAATTTTGCTTGCGCACGGCGACAGGGTCTAAATGTAATTCTTGGGCCACAATATCTACCACCCGCTCTACCATCCACATGTGCTGCAAACGCGAATAGCCGCGGTTGGGACCGACCGGGCATTTGTTGGTCACTACCTGCGTAAAATCAATCCGCACATCGCGAAAACGGTAAACATTGGGCACGACTTGTGACCAAATCACTGACCCTAACGGCTCATAGCGCGGAAATGCTCCGGCATCATCAATCGCCGCGGCAGATATTCCCAATATGGTGCCATCTGCCATCACCGGTACGACGATATCCGAAAAGGTTCTTTCGTTCCCATGTGACCCGCCCAAAATGTGATCGGTCCGATATTCAGTCCATTTGACGGGTCGCCCTGATTTTTTGGCCAGGATGGCGCAAATGGTGAGATAGACATAGGTTGTAATCTTATTCCCAAATGACCCCCCAATGTCTTGGGTTACAAAGTGAAGGCGGTCAGTTGGAATGCCTAAGGCCGGTCCCATAAACATGGCGGCGAACTGGGGCATCGTGTTGTTGCACCAAAAGGTGTACTCTCCTGATCCCGGGTAATATTCGACTACGGCAGCATTACACTCGATAGGGGTGCTGGTAAATCGATGAAAATGAAGACGGTCAATTTTCACGACTTTGTCAGCCTTTGCAATAGACCCTTCAATGTCACCCCAATCGTAGACACCGTGCCACACCACATTGGTGCCCGCCTCTTCATGAACCAGCGGAGCACCAGCCTGCAAAGCAGCTTGGCCATCTACCACGGCAGGCAACGGTTCGTAATCTATTTCAATAAGGTCAGCGGCATCACGCCCCAACTCTTCCGTTTCCGCCAAAATTGCTACGACTGGCTCTCCCATGAAATGCACCTTGCCGACCGCCAGACAATAGTCTTCCATCAAACCGCCGGGGGGTGGGGCAATTTCCATGAAAGGTTTTTGCAAAACGGCCACTTCTTCTCCAGTCAAAATGTAGATGACTCCAGGCGCCTCATTAGCAACGCTTACATCAATGGAACGGATGCGGGCATGGCCATAGGGAGACCGCAATAAGTAGACATGGGCTTCGTTATGCCGGCGGATGTCATCAGCAAACCGCCCTTGACCCTTTAAGAGCCTATCGTCTTCTTTACGGGGTATGCTTTTGCCGGTCCAACGGATGGTATCCGTCTTGTTGTCGGTGAACACCGTGCTCATTTTACCAAGTCTCCTTTCTCAGCTGAGTCCGCCGCGATATTTTGGATGGCGCGAACGATATTGACATACCCAGTGCAACGGCACAAATTGCCTTTAATTCCACGCCGGATTTCTTCCTCGGTGGGGTTGGGATTGTGCTCGAGAAGATATTTTGAAGCCAACATCAGGCCCGGCGTGCAAAATCCGCATTGGAGCGCATGAGCATCCGAAAACGCTTGCTGAAGGGGACTGAGCGAACCGTCAGGCTCCGCTAGTCCTTCGACGGTCTCTATTTGCGCCCCATCGGCCTGCACTGCAAGCATCATGCATGACTTAATCAGCTTGCCATTGGCTATCACCGTACACGATCCGCAATGGCCAGTGTCGCAACCAAAGTGAGTGCCGGTTAGGTTCAAATTTTCCCGAAGAAAATGGACCAACAGAGTCCGCGCAGCCACGTCACGCTGGTAGGTGGTTCCATTGACGGTCACCGCAACAGAACGACTGACGCTAGGTGTATTACTCACGATATCCCCTCCTTACTTGTTCTAGTGCCATTTTAAGAGCACGTCGGGCTAAAACCGGAACCATCCGCCGCCGGTATAAACCAGAGGCATGCACATCGCTGGGAGGCTCCAAAGAACTCATATCAAACGTTGCCACCGCACCTGCCAAATCAGAAAACTGCCCCGTTTGGCCGTGCACAAAGTCTTCCACCGAAGTCATGCGAAGCGGTTGCGGAGCCACTCCGGTTGCCACAACACGCACCGCTGTCAGTGTACCTGGCTCGTCTAATTCCACATGAGCCGTAACCGTCACTGCGTTCAACACATCAGTGCCCCCCACCGACAGGGGAACAAACGCGTCGCCATAAGGGCGTTTGGGCTTGGGTATACGGATCCCCGCCAATATCTGTCCTGATGCCAATGCCGTTTGGTAATAGCCCACGAAAAACTCTTCAGCACTCATTTCGCGCATTCCATCGGATCCATAGACCTGCATTGTGGCCCCCATGGCGGTCAAAAGCGGAGGGAAATGACATGTCGGATCGTTATAGCAGCAATTGCCTCCGATGGTGCCACGATTGCGCACTTGTTGATCTGCAATCCTAAAAGCGGTCTCGGCCAATATGGGCCGACTGACCATGACAACGGGGGAATGAATGATATCATCATAGGTCGTTGCAGCCCCAATGCTTATAAATTCAGCGCTATCCCGGATTTGCTTCAGCTCTTCCAAGGCCGAAATGTCCACCAGCGTTGAATACGCACCGATACGCATTTTCAGTACGTTAATCAGGCTTTGTCCGCCAGCCAGTATGCCTGCCTCGGGGTAGCTGTTCAAAAGAGCAACGGCTTCATCTATGGAGTGTGGTCGCACATAGGAAATTTCCTTCAGCAACATCCTCAATCACCTCATTTCTTTTTGATCAGAGCCGACTACGTTAACCAGTTGTCCTAATTTATCGCTGGCTACCACCATGGTGTCGCCTGGTTGTAGGTAAACCGGTGGTGTGCGCCCAAACCCCACACCATCGGGTGTCCCAGTCAAAAGAATATCGCCCGGCAATAGCGTCATGGCTTGGGACAAATCGTGAATCAAACGGGGTATGCTAAAGATTAGTTGCGTCAGCCGGGCTTCTTGCCGTATTTCCCCATTGATGTTGCATCGGATGGTCAGGTCTTGTACGGCCGAAATCTCATCTTTGGTCACAATGGCCGGTCCTAACGGGCAGGATCCATCCATCGACTTGCCCTTAAGCCATTGACCACCATGTCTGCGTTGCACATCGCGGGCTGATACGTCATTAGCCAAGGTGTAGCCAAATACATAGGACATGGCGTCCTGTTCCGTGATGTTAATGCCACTGCGGCCGATAATAACGGCTACTTCTGCCTCATAATCCCAGAGCTCACTGAATCCCGAGTCATAGGGAATTGGCACATGGGGTCCGATGACAGCGCGTGTACTCTTGGTAAAGAACGTCGGATATTGAGGCAGTTCGACCTCTTGACTGCCGCGGCGTCCAACGCCTTCTTTGAAGTGCTTCAGATAATTCCATCCGACACAGTAGACACTGCGGATGGGGTCGGGAATCGGCGCCATGATAGAGACCTCGTCGAGATTTAGATCGGCCGAGTTTTCCTCAATGTGCCTTGCAATAATCTCCAGTGCCGGGTCCCCGCCGCGAATCACGTCCAGTACGCTGGCAAATAAGGGCGTGATGTCCCATGCTTTTGAATCGCCTATTTCCGCATTAGACGCCGCAACGCGGACAGAACCTGTAGTAGTGCTAATCGTATAGAGTTTCACTATGTGTGCCTCTTTTCGTATCATTCACCCGAAGCAATCGGTCCCCTGCGGGCATAACATCAGACAAGGGGGATCTGATCTGGCTAGGTGTCTCAAAGACTTCCGACATGCCCATGGGAAAAGGGTAATCAGATCCTGCCACCACATGATGCGGCGCCGCGTGCTCCAAGAGGAGGCGAAGAGCCCCCGCATCGTGGGTCAAACAGTCAAACCATAGTTTTTGAAATATTTCCCGAGGTGCAGGAAGACCTCGGTCAATACCTGGCCTTTGGGTTTCATATCCCCACTGCCAGCGACCCAATAATGCGGCAGCACCGCCGCCGCCATGGCTGATGCACCATCGAGTCTGCGCAAACCGAATAGGTAAGCCGGAGAACAACAGGCGTGCCACACACCAGGTGTCTTCATATGGATATCCCAACAAGTTCGACAAGTAATAGGGGCCGAGGCGGCTATCGGGCGCATCAACAGCATGGACAAAACACACTTGACGGTACTCTTCGAAAATTTCCCAGAAACCCAAAAACGGGGGTTCCTCTAGCCCGTGCCCGTTGATGCTCGTGCCGGCCACCACGCCCAACCAATCTGGTCCGGCATGGCGTTTCCACTCCTGGGCAGCCAGGTCTGGATACTGCAAGGGCACTAGCAGAAATCCGCGGTAACGGCCCGCACTAGACCCAATTATCTGTTGGATGCCCCCATTTACGAGACGGCTCCATTCCTTGGCATCCTCTCGAGACAACTGATAGCGGAAAAGACCTGGAGGCACCGACAGGACGAGATTCAGTCCAGACCTAAGACTATAGTTCTTTAACGCATCCAAATCAGTCAATGTGCGATATGGCATTCGATGGCCATCAATGCTCAATTGCCCTTCGAAAAGGTTCATCCCCAATCGACCTTCCTGCGCCGCGTCTAATACGGCAGGCGGTATCACATGCGCATGAAGATCCCACACAGGCCTCGCACCTCTTCCGTTTAGGGAATAACCGCTATGGCTTCGATTTCGATCAGCAATTTCTCATCCACCAACATACTCACTTCCACCATTGTCGAGGCGGGCAGCGGTGATTTGAAGTATCGTTGACGCACTTCATGGATGGCAGCAAAGTCCTTCATATTGCGGATGTACACGGTAACTTTGACGATGTCATCGATGCTGCCGCCGGCTTCTTGGAGAATGCTTTGCATATTGTTGAGAATCGTCTCGGTTTGGAGTTTGACATCTCCAACCCCCACCACACTGCCGTCCGGCGCCCTCGACGTAAGTCCCGAAACAAACACCAACGTTCCTTGCGCCTCAATTTTGGTTGCCTGTGAGAAAACCCCTAATGGCCGATTCAGTTGTTTGCTTACCACTTGTTCTTTTGCCATCTAAAATCCTCCTAAATGATTACTTCGCGTCGCGATCGTCTTTGTACCACGAGGGTTTCTCGGGATAATGCGGTCCATCGTAAATCTCTAGCAGAACCGAGTCCTGAAGAGCTTTAGTAGGACCGTGAACATTGCCCTTAGGGTTCCAGTAAAAATTCCCGGGCCGCAAGATCATCCCGCTTTGGGAATATTCATACTGCCCCGCAAGGCAATACATAAATTGATTGGACGCATGACGATGTTGGTCGGGAATCCCAGAACCCTTATCAAACTTCACCAAGCTAATCGAGGCGCCGGTCGCCTGATTCCCCCAAAGCCGCATTTCTGCAAGACCAGGAAGAGTTTTGGCACGCCATTCACCTTGGTTGGTATCAATCAAGAGCTCTTTGTGGTCTGAGTCTGGAATACCCATGGCATCCGGTGTCTTGAATTCAATCAACCGGCTCCAATATCGTTTGTTTCCCACGTTAGTTAAATCATGCACTGAACCCGCCTCACGGTAGATGAAAAACCCCGGGGGTTCATAGGAGGTCGTGAGCCGCCCATCTTCCCATTCCATCTTGTTTTGATCACCTTCCACCGCCAGCACTAGATATGGCAGCAAGTGGTGGTGGGTTGGATGGCGTTCGCCCGGTTCAAGTAGAATTTCCCAAATTCGGATACGTTCGTTTTCAAACAACATGGTTTGGCCTACTGGTGCATAACGTTCATCGTAGTAATCCATAGTTCCTCCCCTCTCCCTATCTTTCTAAGGCGCTAGCAGCTGAGTGATATACCAACTCCGCAGTTTTGCGAAGGTGGCTTTCTAATAATTTGGAGGCCTTGTCAGCATCTTTTCGGTGGCAGGCCTCCAAAACATCGGCATGCTCATTGCGCCGATCATGGATCGATCCCCGATGTTCCAGTGAAAGCCGGCGATAACGTTCTGAGTTGTCCCACAAGGTACTTATCATTCCCAAGAGCCATGGTGATGCTCCGACTTGATACATCCCAAAGTGAAAGCGTTTATGCAAAACCCGGCCCGTCGCATCTTCATGTTGATCGTAGGCAAATTCATACTGCTCAAGAATCTTTAAGAGCCGACTGTAATCGTCTTCGGTGAAGAGCGCGGCAGACCGACGGATAGCACGCGTTTCCATAAGAATACGAGCCGCATAGGTATCATCAAGATCGGCCAGCGACAAAGGCGACACGCGCGCCTCCTTTTGAGGCGGCTGCTCCACCAAGCCCTCATATTGAAGCCTTTTTAAAGCTTCCCGGACGGGCATGATGCTGATATCTAGTTTCTTGGCCAAGTCGTTTAATAACAGCGTTTCGCCGGGGGCTAGGGCACCGCTGATGATAGCCTCCCTGAGTTGTTGCGTCGCATGTTCCGCCAGTGTGGGCGGCTTCCGTGATTCGCCTTGCCATTGGAGATTATTGTATGAGCCTGGTGCTGTCTCTTCGACCACTATACATAACCTTCTTCCTAAGCTGTGTTTGGCGTCTACGGAAAGCCGCACCCACCAACATAAGAGATCTTAACCCTCAACGTCGCTCATAGCCAACTTGGCGTCAACGATAGTGGTCATCGATCCCGGTTTAAAGACATATTGGCGTAAAACCGGATAGGCAACCAGCACGACCACCAATGCGGTTAAGAATCCCAGGGAGAATACGTGCGCGTTCTCCAGTAGCACTGCCACTACTACACTAATGATGATGCTTGTAACACCTGCCACATTGACTGCTTCCACTTTAGTGTGGTCAGCACACTCTTTTTTGCGAACAATGTAGTAATCGGCAATCATCACACCCGCAAAGGCTGTAGTAATCACTCCTAAGATATTGAGCCAACTGGCAATGAGCCCCAATATGCCTCCAGAAATCATCAACAGCGCGATGATATTGCCCAGAATCACCATCGCCAAGCGGCCCGGCCGCCAGTGGCCCAAGGCATCAAAGAAGTTTGTCAAGGCGAGAGAGCCCGAGTACGTGTTCAAGACTTGTGCCTTAACTTGGGCTGCATACATCAGAATGAATCCAAAGACAGCCGAGAGCACGATGAAGAAAGCACCCGTATTGTTCGCGGCCAGTGAGTTGGCGGTGGCCAGTGCGGTACTGCTGGTAGCCATGTGATGCGCCAGTAAATAGTGAATGGCTGGCCCCATGCCGCCAAACACAATAATGGCTCCGGCAATCATCACCACAACGTCCATCATGAAGCTGCCTGCATACGCCATGATAATGACATCCCGTGGAGATTTTGCATACCGTGCGTAATCAGCATCTACCAAAGCGAGCGCCCCTGCCGAGCCGGCCAGTGTCACGATGGCGGTGCTGACGCGCGCCCATAATCCTCCCAGACCCGGAATGAGGGATCCGTGTGTCATAATGCTAATAAAGGTAACCCCGGAGGCAAAACCTGAGCGGTAAAACATGTAGGCCAACAAGATCAAAAATGCGACCATCAGATAGGAGGAGACCTTCAAAATCAGATTAACCCCGAACGTCGTAAGCAGAATCCATCCTATTGTTAGGATTCCAAAGATCACAATCCGCAACGTCAGTGTGTTGTTCCATCCAAAAGCAAATAACGTCCCGTAGTATAACAAGGAGTTCTCAAGTGCCAGAAATCCCAGAATCATAAATCCGAAGATTGCGGACGCAATCACAGAACCTCGCGCACCGAATCCGTAAAAGCGAGACGTTACGGTGCTAGACAGCCCCTCCTGGCGGCTTATCATGGCCACCATCCAACCTAGAGTACCGCCAAAAAAGGCCACCAGAACATCAGCAAAAATAGCCCAGCCCATACCAGCCACAGCGGCCACGTAGCTCCCAATGAGCAATTGCACCAATGTGGTGACGATACCCATGGTCATCCAAGATAAGGCCCAACCAGATTTTCTATGATGATCAGGGACCCTATTGAGCGCGTGATCTTCAATTTGTTCCGCCAACGAGTTCGTTGACATAGGGGTGTCTCCTCTCTTTCTCAATTATCGCACGACAGACATAGTTCATACTTAATACGCTACACAATATATGTGATAAATGATAACTTTGGATTTGTCAATATATTCGCTAGAAATTCTGTATTCTCCCCCGAAAATGTTGTATCCCGATTATCGCCATGCCCCTTTTCAGAGTGGAGCGGGCCTTGATTGCAGCGGCATTCGTTGAGTTGTGGGAGGGAAACGCAGCCATAGACCCCTAAAAAAACTCAGTGGATGGCAGAGCAAGGCATCCCCGAGGCCATCGCTTGCGATGGCAAGACCGTGCGCGGCTCATGTTCGGCGAGCACGAAACCGCGTCACCTGGTCTCCGCGGTCATTCATGGCACGACCCGGATGATTGCCCACACGGGGGTGGACGAGAAATCCAATGAAATGCCCGCCATTCATACGTTGTTAGATTCGCTCGACGTAATCGGCACATCGATTACTGCCGATGCCATGCATACGCAACGGCACCTATATGGTCGAGAAGAAACAGGCGGACTACCTCTTGATTGCAAAGGCAATCAGCCGACGTTGGAACAGGCCATTGGGACCCTCAGCTCCGAGGATTTTTCTCCCTCCGGTCGAAACGTGGGACAAAGGACACGGCCGTCTGAAACATCGTCGCCTCCGAGCCAGTACCGCCCTCAATAACTTCAAGATTTGGCTCTTGGCCACTTTTAGTGCAGCATAATCATGAAAAATTCCCCACCTAGATGGAGGGAACTTTTAAGAGCTCTTTAGAGTCAGGATAATCTTCGAAACCCTCAATGGCAAGAAATATTAGGGGACTCTTCCGGGGTAAATCGACCTGCACCAAAAGTGGCCAAGAGCCAAAATTTTCCTCATGTCGCGCAAGTGTTTTCTTGGAGCGCACGACCGCCATCCTCAAAACCGGTGAAGTCAAGCACGAAACGGCGTTCGGGCCGTGCAACCGTAGTCCCGCTGAACTGCCACCACAAGCCCTATTGGACGCAGTGCGTTTACATTGGACCATTGGATCCGAGATGTGAACTGGAGGAAAGATCAGTCACGGGTTCGGACCGGGGCGGCATCCGAGGTCCTCGCGAGCTTTCGCAATTTGGTGTTAAGTTGGCTCGGTCTGAAAAAGAAGCCTCGCATTGCCAACCAGCTTCGCCAGTTCGCTTGGGACCGTAACGCGGCGGTCGCCCTGGTCACGGAACCCGTGTAGCCCCAATGGACTACTCGCCATAGGCCCATACACCAATTCAGCAACCGGGGCCTTGACATGCCACCCATAGAGCGATTCCCGCCACCGTCACCGTGCTGTCAAGACCGGCCTTACGGTGGTACGAAAGCCATGTTATTAGCGTAATTATCGCAGTTATACTTTGTCGAAGACCTGAGAATTAGCCAAAGCAAAATTGTAGAACAGCCAGTGATCGATTACACTAAGAGATGAAGTTCTCTGTCAACGGTGTGCTAATAAGGGGGATATACAATGGGGAACGTGAGTCAGGAGCGTGCCATTCGATATTTCACCCTGCTATCGTTAATGGGTAACACGCGTCAGTCGCGAGATCTCATTGATTGTCGTGAGGAGCATAAAAATTTTGTTCAAACAGGTATGATCAGCGATTTGCTGATCAAGGCAATAGGGTCGGATCACACGCTGCGGTCCACGCTCACCAAAGTTATATCGGCTTTCAAACAGCTACAACATTGCTATGTTGTAGAATATGGATCGGCAGAATATCCACCTAAATTAGCGCAGATCCATAACTCTCCGCGATTCTTGTTTTTGCAGGGGGACGTTAGTCTTTTGACCAAACCGATTGTTTCCATTGTTGGAACCCGCAATCCTAGCGATCTTGGACGTTGGCGGGCAGGCAAACTTGCGGCTTTACTGAGTCGCCGTGGGGTCATCGTCGCATCCGGTTTGGCCAAGGGGATAGATGCCGCGGCGCACCATGGTACAATTTTGGCGCAAGGTAAGACGGTTGCGGTTTTAGGCACACCTTTAAACCAAGTGTATCCTAAGGAACATGTTGCATTACAACACCAAATAGCCATCGAGGGCTTATTAGTATCACAATTTGCACCTTCGATGGCCGTCAATCGTTATAATTTTCCCCAGCGTAATGCGACGATGAGTGGTATTAGTTTAGCTACCGTCGTGATTGAGGCTGGCGAGACGAGCGGCGCTTTAATCCAAGCTGATTATGCTATCAAGCAAGGCCGCATTGTCTTTATTCCGCAAAGTGCGGTTGATAACGGCAATCTGCAATGGCCCAAGAAATTCTTGTCACGGTCTCGGAATGCGTATAAATTTAGTACGATAGAAGAGGTTGAAGAGGTATTAGGAGAAGCTTTAGAGTATTTTAATCCGCTATCATCATCGGCTATTGTCAAACAGGTCGGCGAATAGCGACAATGATTTTTAACCCGACAGTCCTATTTATCAATGTGTCGGATCCCACGCGAATTCCCGATAACCTTGCAGCACAATGCTGTCCGACAGTCCAGTGGGTTGGTTATTTTGGTGAAGTTTTAGGGCGTCGCGGGGCTTCTGTTTCTACAGACCGTATTCCTTTAAACCTAGAGCACCCCTTTCCATTAGCGCAAGCCATCAGTGAATTTCTTATGCAAAAACACGAGGTGCCAGGGCATGCGCTTCTTATTACAGATAAAGACAAGGATGTTATCGATGCGGGCCTGTGCCATGTTCGGGTTGTATTCGTAGGCACCTCTTACACCCAAGATGACTTGCCTGACGCATGGTGCTCTACCATGCAGGCATTGACCACATGGCAGGCCCATCAATTTTTGGGTGAGTTGAGATCTGGGGATCTTGATTCGACGGGTGGTTTATTAGTATTAGGGCTTCACCCGTCGAATTATGATGCGGCGGCTACTTTATGGGGAACCGGTCGGTATTTTGCTAAGAACGATCCGCGCTCGGAAGTGCATTTGTTTACGAAACGGCTTTTATCGCTGAAAAATTGGCAACAAGGGCCGGTAGACAATGCCTTAATTCGGATTATGAGGGCGAGTGTAGCGATCATGGAACACGATACGTCACATTTCACGATGATGACTTCAATTCCTCCTAAGCGTGGTTCTCCAGATCGTTTGGGCGCACTTCTGCGACAATCTTTTCCAGATGATAAGCGGGTCAACCCGGCGTTAATTCGTATAGCCAAACCGATAGAAAAACAATCACGACTGGGAAGAACGGCGCGTAGGGATAACGTTAAAGACGCATACGTCCCTACCTCAGCTTCGTTGGCAGATCACAATATTTTGGTGGTGGATGACGTCGTTACTTCGGGGGCTACTCTCTCTGAAGTGGCGATCCAATTGGCACAACGGGGTGCGTCTGTGGCCTGTTTGGCATTAGGCGTGGACCAACACCTTGTCCCTGATAGTAAATTGCAATTGCCCTGCTTATGTGGTACTTGTGACGGGCACATGATAGTCAGACTTAGTAGAACGACCTTTAGGCCTTTTTGGGGTTGCACAAATTGGCATCAAGGATGTCGTGAAACCTTAGACTATGTGTCGGGCCTGAATGCATACTACCAGTTACAACCGCATTTCAGGATTATGAAGGATTGGGACCTACCGTTTTGAAATCCCATATATCCTCAATGACCGTGATGATCCAATTATGTCGTGCAACTAACAATCCGCGCCCTCTCCACGGCTAGGCTTTCAGGAAAGGGCTGTCCCTATTTACATCACTTCATTGGACTTTAAGCCCCCTCACTGGGCTCGGCTGATAGACCGCCATGGACCCAGCGCTGTTACCGGTCAATCTTAGTCGGGGTGACCCACACCACGTCCTGGTGCGCGTGAAGGCTATCATTTGCATTGGGATCGCTAGGCGTACCGAGAAGGATCGTCGGTCTAATTTTCTCTTTTCTGCGCTAGTGCTGTTTCCCGACGCCGACAGGAGACCCCCCGTTCTAGATTGGAAGGTTTTCATGATTATCGTCTAAATTAGGCTCTAATATCGGCGAATGGGCGGGAAGACGGCTGGCGTTGATTGGCTGGACCGTCGACCAACGCTGCCGCTTACGCTTTGTGGCGAACAATACCCGGTTTCTCATTTTGCCCGATGCTAAAGCCAAGCATCGGGGTTCTCGGCTTGACGTTCTTCCGCCCGCCGATCCAGCGGCAAACTGAGTGGTTAATGCTACTGCGGCGCAAGCAGCGCTACCGATAAAGCCAACGCATCAGTGGTACTCAGTACGTTGGCCTTTAACTTCAATTCAGCCATGAATGCACCTTCCCATCTTGATTTTTTAAGAATCTGGCCGCGTATTAGCAATCCGCCCAGGGAACAATCGTTGATATTCAACCAATCCGGCCAATACCTGATCCAGGTCAGCTTTATTGTTGTAATAGTGAAGACTAATGCGAATGGCTTTGCCACGCGGGCTGACGAAAATTCTACGCTGCTCTAGGAACTCGGCCAAATGATCTGCATTGTCCGTTAAAACAGCCACTTGGGGCCCTCGCTGCTGCGGATCGGTAGGCGAATATAGTGCCATATCCGCGTCGACCAAGTTATCCTGCAAAATCTGAGCCAATTGCGAAACATGACTAAAGACCTCATCCGTGTTCGTTTCGTTTATCAGAGAAAGACCTGCAGAAGCCGCAAAAGCCGCGGGTATTGCCGGCGTTCCAGTTTGAAACCGGCGGGCATTTTCCGCATAATCCAGCACCCGTGGGGTAAACGCAAACGGCTCTTTGCGGCCGAACCATCCCGTTAAAACGGGATCGATGGGTTGTTCCAATTCAGGGCGCACCCACAAAAAAGCAATGCCTGGAGCTCCTAAAAGATATTTCAATGTACCCGCCACCAAATAATCACAATCTAGATCCTCAACATCGATGGGAACGACTCCCGCGCCTTGATATGCATCGACAATAACGCGAGCGCCGTGTCGATGAGCCTTTTCGGCGATTTCCCTCACTGATAGCCGTAAACCATTCGCATAGGACACCAATGGCGTCGAAACCAACGCCACCTCGTCGTTAATTTGGTCGAGATATTGTTCAGTTTGGACCAACCCGCGCTTGTCCGAAATGAACTGCACCGAGGCTCCTCGGGATTCTGCTGCCAACCAGACATGCGCAACCGAAGGAAATTCCAGATCGTTGGTCAAGATAACCTTCTTAGATCCAATAAATGATTGGGCGGAAACAACTTGAAAAGCGCCTTCGGATGCGCACGATACCGTCGCGACATCTTTTGGATCAGCATGAATCAGTTGGGCAAACGCTAGACGTGCACGGTCTACTTCACTCATCCAATATTGCCATGGAGCCCCATGAATACGCCAACTCGTCATAAACTCACTCATAGCCACCATGACTCGATCGGATAACGCCCCCTCGCTACAACTGCACAAGTGAACGCTGTCGGAAAAAACGGGAAAGTGATCACGAAACTCTGTTGCTTGCACAAAACCGCCCCCTGTGACCAGGTGTAAAATTATTTTAGTAACACTAACACCGACATTACGTAGTAAAACTGGTTTTGTCAACAGAGTGTTGAGAGTGGCTCAAACATAGAATGCCTGCACTGACACCTTTGGGCTTGGTGCAGCAAGCATTTTTTCCTGCGAAAAGGTGTGCTGTCAAGGATTTTTCAATAACCCCGAGACCCTTCGCGCAAGCTTACAAATCATGGACAATTGGCCGCATTATGTAGAACGGTTTGTCTTTATAGAATCCAGTCAACTCCATTCCCCTCCCGTCAGCATGCCCAAGGGTAAAGACGGTCTTAGTGCTTTGGCACCGGCAACGCTCGATGGGTCCAAGCCTCACCGCATGATAGCCATGGCACCGCATCTACCCCTTTGCCGGATAACTGGTCACCCCATCATGCTAATCCCATCCTATAAGTCCTCTACTGATAGCGTGCGATAATCACATTGATCGACTAAGGCGCGCGTTTTGTACGAGAAAACGCTACAATGTAACAGTAACTTCTGGAGAAAGCGGAGGAATTTAAGGCATGTTGGGACCACGTTTGCGAGACTTGCGGCACTCTCGTCGATTAAGCTTAAAATCATTGGCAAAGGACGCAGGCATTTCAATTGCACTGCTCAGTCAAGTAGAACGGGAGCGCCTTGATCCCAGTTTGGATACCTTGCGCAAGTTAGCCAAAGCCCTAGACGTACCAATTTTCAGCTTGTTTCAAGATTCTCGTGACATGGCCGCAGCAGTGGTTCCAGCAAATCGTCGACTATCCATCAGCGCGTCCCCCGATTCGGTCACCTATAGCCGTATCTCCCCTGGCTTTGGCCAGCTAGAAGTGCTCGAAGGAATTTTGCAACCTGGGGCTGCCTCCTCGCCCGAGTTGTGGGCGCACAACTCGGAAGAATGTGCGGTGGTTCTCCAAGGCGTCCTAACAGTAGAGTTCTCCGAGGAATCATTTACTTTAGAACGCGGCGACAGTATATACTTCGACTCCCGGCGAGCCCATCGATATGTAAACCGTGCGGACCAACGCTGCAACTATATCGTAACCGTAACTCCGCCTAGTTTTTAATACAAACTAAGAAAACTGCCTCTGGAATCGTTGCCATACCGTATCAGAGAGCCCGTGAGTCGATTATCAACGCCCTTGTCACATGTTCAGGTTTGAAGCGGATACAGTGGAGAGAAAATCCAACAACGGTGGATAGTAGTGTTCAGGATCGTCCCACATGGCCATATGGCTGCCTAGTGGGCAAATTACCGCCTGGGCGTCAGGCATCCTACGCGCCATATGCAACACATCGTCCGGATTCATGGTGTCATGACGACTTCCTATCAGCAGTGACGGAGTGGCAATCTTGTCTAAATCCGCCCAACGGTCCCAGTCTTTAAAGGTCCCCGTCACAAAAAACTCGTTCGGTCCTTGCATGGTTTCATAGACTTCGGGGTTTAAGTGCTCAAAACTTCTGACCACAGCCATGGGCCATGGATCTAGCCGGCAAAGGTGTTCCTTGTACAACCCATCCATTATGGCCAGATAACGGGGATGCGTGTATTCCTGCGTCGTTTCATAAAACGCCATTTCGTCTTGGGCAGATTGGGGCAGACAGGAGCGCAAGAGGTTCAAATGTGTAACGTAAGACTGAATGCTGGCCACCATATTGGAGATAACCAGGCCTTTTAGATGCGGCCCATACTTTAGCGCATATTCTATGGCCAGCATGCCTCCCCAAGACTGTCCAAACAAGATCATCTGCTCGATGCCCAGCGCCTGTCTGACCTCATCCACTTCATCGCAAAAACGTTGCACGGTCCAGAGCGTTTTATCGTCCGGTTGATCGGAAAAATACGAGCCTAATTGGTCGTAGAAATATAGCCGGAAACGATCCAAAGGAATGTGATCTTTTAAACACTCAAGATATTCATGATTGGCGCCGGGTCCTCCGTGCAGCAAAAGGATGGGCATCTCTCCCGTGCCTACTTGGCGCGTCCACACTCGATACCCATTTTGTAACTCGATGAGCTTTGAGCGTCCTTCCATCATTTCCCCGCCTGTCTCTACTGATTTGCCAACTACCCAACTTCAACAGCCATCAGTCCGTTGACACCACCGCCAAGAACTCCCCCACCACATTTTCCAACAGCTGCCGATCGGGACCATTCCATATGTTTTGCGCATGCCGACTGCCAGCAATTTCTCGCAAAACCTTCGGTTCTGGCGCCCACTCAAACACCGAAAGAGTCTGGTCACGCATCATTTCTTGAGCACTGACCACAAAGAGCTTTGGGATCTCCCCCAGACTGGCCGCAACTCCGGCATCCACCATGACGGTGGACCAAGTCATTACGGCCTTAAACTGTTGAGGATCTCTTGCCACTGCTCGCAGCACCCCGCCGCCGCCGCGTGAGGCTCCCAATGGCACCACATCGTGGCCTCTCTGCGTTAATTCGCCGGCGACTGCCAGAACATCCCATTCGATGGCATCCGCGCCCAAACTTCCGATGGTGGATTTTCCATATCCCCGAAAATTGGGGATGGCTACGGTATAGCCCTGGCCTGCTAATGCATCGCCATATTCAACAAAGCTATCACGGTCAAACGCTTTCCCATGGCACAAGATTACGGCGGTTTTCCCTTGCGCCGAATAATACGTTTCGATCACGGCGCCATCCATGGTGGTAATCACTAAATCTTCCATTAACACACCTCCAGGTCCCCATATTACCACGACCTAATAGGGTTCTGGACGATCAAGGCTATAGCGCTAAAAAATCTTGTTGCAACCGCCTTCGGGCACGGAACAACCGCATCTTTACTGCAGCTGGGGTAACTTTTTCCCGGATTCCGATGTGAATTAGACTTTCGCCGCCCACGTAATGCTGCCATAGCCATTGTCGTTCGCGGTAGGGCAGTATTTTTTCCAAAGTAAGTTGCCACTCAATGGTCAGCATTTTCTCATCCCACGAGCCCACATATTTTGTGACGATATCCATCGCGACCATATCCTCAGGATGCGCCGCAGCTCGCCGATAGGCACTCACCAAATAGTTGTGGCAAATCACTCGCAATAAGGGAGCAGGTGGAGCTTCTCCATGGACCAAAGACCATTGCCATCCCCGACCTAAACTTTCTTGGACCACGTCTTCAATTTCCAGGCCTTGGGGCATCGACCGATATCTTAGCCATTGTTCCAGCATGCGCCGCCCTTTTGGTACCCATTCTTCGGCCAGGCGAGCCAATTCAGGGCTGGCCGCCGGATCCGTCGCGTCTAACAGTGCGGTACACCTCATGGCAATTCTCCTTTTTCTATTGCAAGAGATTTCCATTTTAGAGTACCGAAGAATGTTGGAGTTATCCTGAGAAAGGGCTGAATAAATCCTTAACATCAGATAAATCCAGCCACAACTTTTAGATCCCAGCATCTCAATGAACAATTTGCATTCAATCAACGCAACTTTCGCGGGTAAATACACCGGGAGTTTCCACTTCCTATGCGGGTTTGGGGATTTTCCCTGTGAGCTTGACTCATGGATGCGGTTACGCAGAGGTTGGAAGATTGCGCAAAAGTGCCCGATAGAGGGCATCGACTGGATGGGTTGGGCGTTAAGCCCAGTGTTTCTTGCAATGCGGCCTGGCAGCCACCATGATCTGGGGAACCATTGCCCAGGTTACATCGGACAGTTTATCGACCATGGGAAAAGGGATAGCGGCGACGGTCCGCAAATCGGCGCCAGATAGCGCTTCTTAGGCTAAAAAGAGGTACCGCCAGCAGACCAACGTGGTGTGGGCGGTCAGAGCGTCATACGACCGGCTTTGAAACTCGGAGGCCAACCCAAGAAAGGACTTGCTGACCTTGAAGAAGGTTTGTCGGGTAAGAACTGGCGCGGTATCGTCGCGACCCGTCTCCAGCCCGCTCGCGAGGTTTTCCCTCAAGCCGCTCACCCCATAATCTTCGTCAAAAGGGTTATGCGACCCATTGAGGTGGCGGACACTTTCCTGGATATCCGTCGGCGCTTTTGAGGAGGTGGACTTGCCACTCCCAGTAGAGCCCCAATACGCCGTACAGATCTGCGTTACTCCATCTCCGCCATCCGATGCTACGCTTGTGTCTTCGCTTCCTTCGGCTCAGCAGCGTGCGGATTTTCATCTCGGTATAGCCACAGATTTCCCCGAATGCGCGACTGGAGTTGCCGACCCGGAAGTAGTTCACCCATCGGGTCAATAGGGCATTGACTTGGTTCACGATGTCTTTTGCCGGTTTGCCTCCCCCATTTTGGATCACTTCCCGAATTCGCGCTTTAATGGCCTTCCGGGCCTTCTTCTTCGGGGTCATCAGGATAAAATATCCGGTTCTGCCGCGGTTCTAGACTCGTCTGACATCAAAGCCGCGAAAGGAGAAGGAGTCTCCTTTTAAGACGTCGACCATCCGAGTTTTCTTCCGGTTCAGTTCCACCCCCAAAGGTTCCACGTGTTCCTGCAGTCGCTGTAATGCCAACTCGGCCCACCCGCGTTAGCTGGAGTGTCCACTGACGGTGATGACCATATCATCGGCGAACCGATGATAGTTCACGGATTCGTATGGGCCTTCCGCTGTTTTGCGGCGGATGGCCTCGAACGCCCAGTCCACCTCATTCAGGTAGATATTCGCAGCGAGTGGAGAGAACGGACCCTTGGGGAAACGCCGACTTTGCCCGCCACCTTAATCAGCTGTTTGACTACTTGGGGGATCTTGAACCCGTTTTGCAATTTTCTCCAGCAATCCGTGATGCCGTATCCTATCGAAGAAGCGGGACAAATCCACGTCAATTACGGTCGGCATCCGTCGCAGGATACTGCGACGCAAAGATGGTTTCCAGTATCAGTTTCAACGCGCCTTATGCCACCCGATCCGGAATACTGAGAATTAGTGGGGTTTTCATTTGCCCGTTGGCCTTCGTAATGTCCTTTGCGATTGGGTTGTGGCTGGCAGGTTCCGGCCTGGAGCTCTGCGCGAATGCTTTCCAGGAACTCTCTGACGCCCGCTTGCTCCACATCCGCGAAACTTTGCCCGTCGATGCCTGGGGCTCCGCCATTTTTCTTCGCCTCGTAGAGGGTCGTCATATGGGTGATGTGGGTGAATAGTCCCCAGAATCGGTGCGTAGGTACAGACTTCGCCTTTTGATATATCCGCCGTCTTAGCTCCTGCAAGTTGTTGTGTTTTTGTCATGGCACCCTGGCCTCCTTCGATCGTACGGAATGTTTACAGGTTCGGACCCTTTCCTGCACGCGTATCCACGGTACTCCGGTCCGTTCCGCCACCTGCCGCACTCATTTCCGGTTATAGAGGCAGCCTCCTCGATGAGGTTTCTTCATCGGGTGTCGAGGGCTTCTCCCGTTTCCACAGCATCTTTCCCTCCATGTCGCTGCTGATACCCCGCTGGGAAGAACTGCCTTTCAGACTTGTTTCGGTCAGTCCTTGTTGCTTTCGCGCGTTATCGACCGTCTCAGCCACCAGAATTGCGTGTAACGAGGCTACATCTGCGTTCACTAGGCGTTACAACCTGGAGTTTTGCCCGTGCTCCTAATGAGCACGCTGTCAGAGGGCTCCACCGTCTCGTTTTACTTCACGGTGCCTCTCAGGCTACGGGAGAGTAGTCTTTTGCTCCCGGTCGGACTGGCACCGGCTAGATGTTGTGTCCTTAGCTGGACACGCCAATGTCCCACCGCTTGCCATAAAGCCGTATGGCTTCGTCGTCGACCAAGCTCACGTCGGTGCATAAAAGCGCGAGTCATTGGCGCGACTGGCCGCGCCGATTTCGAATGAATAGCAATTTTACGGGCAACGGCCCCGGAGGGGTCGGAAGTTGAACAACGCTAGAGTCTTTCACATCATGACTGTCCCGCGGAGACCGCTTCATGACGTGTCAGCGATGGAATCTGGGGACAGCTCGCCGACGCGAACCAGCTCAGCACAGAGCGCCAGTTCCACAACAGGTTTTTGAAATACGACATCTTTGCCTAAGGAAATTTCTTACGCATTTCGTGTGTCGAGCCGGCGCCAAAAGTTCCGTCTCCCATACTCATGGGGCGTTTGATCAGAACCTGCAATGAAGACCTAACACTGAGTTGAACAGTCGGTGCAGATAGGTATGCCGGGAGCCCTGAAATCCCTCGCCACCACCGCCCCATTGGAAGTGCCCCACAGTACATGTTTTTCTAACCTCCCCCCAAAGCGGGTGGCCAATGGTTAGACCACATGTAATGGTTCGGTCCATCAAGAGCCCTGGACGTAGACGTTTAAAAACAAGTGTAGGGGGATGAGATCATTCGGCAAAAAGGGGAAGATTCGATAAAAAAGCAATTCTACTAAATAGTGCAGGAGATCCATTATGGGCGGAGAATCTCATGTCGATACCCAGTGTATAAAAATGCAGAACTTTAAACCAAGGGTATCCACAGAATAACTGCAGGAGGAGGCCCCAATCATGTCTATCAGACATCCAGTTGATGACGGCATCCTTGCAACGCTAACCGCACTATCGGCGCGAGAGGAAGTAGAGGAAGTCGAGATTCGGCTTGAGTTCAATGAGACAACCCAGATTGATACCTTGAATGACCGTGTGCTTCACCAGACACATGTAGTGGACGTAGGCGGCAACGTGAGGGTCTTTGTCAACGGAGTTGTCGGGTTCGTGCACTTTGACGGTTGGAACGACATTGGCCGTCATGTGGACGAAGCGATCTTACTAGCAAAAATGAGTTATGGTCAGACAAGCCCATTCCGTCTCGGAGATGTGCGTCCTGTGCGCATGATTCAACGGCTACAAACCAAAGAAGATCCCTTGACAGTTTCCTTGGAGAATAAAGTAGCGCTGCTACTTCATTATTCTGAGGTGGCCCGAAGTGCACATCCCTTAATAAAGTCGGTTACTGGCCGGTATTTTGATCGATATCGCCATCTATGGTTTGTCAACAGCCATGGAACGGGAATAGAACAGGAAAAACTCGATTTAGGCGGAAATATTTTGGTAGTGTCGCGTGACCGAAACGGGACTGCTCAACGCGGAGTTTCTTTTGGGTCCTCTAATGACTTTGGAGTGATCCGAGATTTGGACGATGAAGTTCACGAGGCGGCTATGACTGCGGTAGCATTGTTGGAGGCTCCGGAGATTGTTGGAGGCGAATACACGGTAGTGGTGGACCCACATCTCGCCGGGGTGTTTGCTCACGAAGCCTTTGGTCATCTCAGCGAAGCTGACGGACAAGTGGGAGACTCTGGACTCATGGCCGAAATGCATATTGGACGACATTTCGGGCCAGCCAATCTCCACATCTATGATACTGGCCAAGACTTGGGAAGCCGGGGATATCTCCCGGTGGACGATGAGGGCGTCGCAGCTTCTGATATAGATCTTATCAAAGATGGTGTGTTAGTGGGGCGCTTGCACTCTCGAGAAACGGCATCGCGCATGGGAGAATTTCCGACTGGTAACGCCCGTGCCCTGCATTATCGCTTCCCGCCGATTGTCCGGATGCGCAACACCGTGATTGCTCCAGGAGAAACAGCTTTTGAGGATTTGTTCCAAGGGATTGAAAAAGGTATCTACGCCAAAGGTAGCCACGGCGGACAAACCAATGGGGAACTTTTCACTTTTTTGGCGGCCGAAGCCTATCTCATCGAAAATGGACAGGTGACCCGTCCATTGCGAAACGCCGTGTTAACCGGCAATGTGTTCAGCACGCTAGAACAGATTACGGCAGTAGGTAGCGATTTTACGCGGTATGAAGGCGGCGGAGGATGTGGAAAAGCCGGACAGATGCCATTGCCAGTAAGCCATCATGCGCCATCCCTACGTATTGAACGATGTTTAGTGGGGGGACGTAACCAATGACAAACTTTACCGCAGAACCGGGGTCACTCGGCAAACTTAGTTGGGACAAAGGACAGAGTGGCGATGGGGCTGATATTCAACGCCAAGTGTGGTCGGTCGAAGTCAAAGGTGGGCAAGCGCCCATGGTGCGCCACGGTTCCGAGCAAGTACGAGCCGTGAGAATGGTACAGGATGGGAGGTTGGGATTTGCCGCTTCTCGTACCAAATCATGGCTAGAACTTAAGCAGGAAGCGCTCCGATCTTGTGCCAACGGACCGGAGACTAAACTGGACGAACCAGTCATTGGCTCCACGGCAGGCTCGAATATCAAATCTCGGTGGACTTCGGCCATGATTCCACAAATGAACGGCGCCGCCCTCACCCTTTACCATACCTTGCAAAACCTGTCTAGTGATTTCCGCCCTTCAGTCACGATATCCTTTGTGCAGGTTACCACCCAGTTAACGACCTCTAATGGAGGTCAGGCTGTGTGGACACAGGGGTATTGGGACGTGTCAGCAGGGGGCCGTCGGGTTAATGGCACCGATTTTCACGGGATTGCTGAGACACGGTTAAAAGCTGATGATATACCCGATATCAATCAATTAGGTCTGGATCTCGCACAACGATTTGGCTGGGGCCAAGACCTTCAGACTATTGATAGCGGTAAGTATCCTATCGTGTTTTTGCCGCCAGTAACGATGGGGCTGTTAACTTCGGTTTTGGCGCGATTGTCCGGTCCATCCCTGATATCTGGCAACTCACCTTGGGAAGACCAACGTGAACAACAGGTTCTATCCCCTTTATTAAGCATCTTTAGTGACGCCACCATACCAGATGGCCCTCGAACAAGTCCATTTGACGATGAGGGTACATCGACCGGAAAGTGGGCATTGATTGAGAACGGGATTTTGAAAAATTTTGTTCTGAATCGAGATGCCGCACGGCACCTCGGACTTGAACCCCAAGGAATGGGATACCGCCCCGCACCTACTGCAATGCCCCTGTCGTTGCCAGCTAATTTGGTGATCCAGCCCAGTGCCTCATCATTTAGCGAACTTCTTAACCGTTTTCCCCGCATGTTGGTTTTAAATGGGTGGATTGGAGGGCGGCCGACTAACCCACTGCGGGGAGACATTGCTGGTAATGCCAGTGACTTGTATTTTTCCGAACAAGGGGTCATTACTGGTCGCGTGAAAAACGCCGTAATTAGTGTCAACGTGTTTGACGCGCTATCCCATCAGTTAGTGGACGTGGGCCAAGATGCCAGTTGGGTGGCCCAAGGCATGATGCAGGCAGCTCCCGGTAAACTCCCACCATTGTTGATTGACCATGTGGACGTTACCGTTAGGCAATAGCGAAGGAACTTTTTTAGGAGACAGTAAAAATTGGCGTTCCCTAAGATACTTAACTAGACGAGGAGGACTAATCATGAAAACCATTCGCCACCGCACCCCTGCAATTGTCTTGGGGACTGCGCTCAGCATTGCACCCTTTGCTCTAGCAGGGTGCGGTACACCTAGTGCGACGACGCCATCTCCGACCAAGACGAGCGCATCGCAACCAGTTCATGGCGGTACCATTATTCAAGCACTAGGACCATTGGTTGCCATAAACTGGTACCAGCCTCTACGTCCTGTGGCTTATAACAGTTTGTATGATGCATGGGCAGCAAGTCTGATGTATAAAGGTCTGTTCCATATCGCACCCAACGGGACCATTGATTTTTCGCGAAGCATTGCTAGCGGAATTACATGGAACAAGGCCGGAACTATATATACAGTGAAAATGAACCCTAAGTGGCACTGGTCTGATGGTGCCCCGGTGACAGCCCAAGATGTCCAGTTCACCTGGAAGCTGATCCAAGCGGCTAGTTCTCCTAGTGCGCCAGCACCATGGCCGTACGCGGGAGCAGGTTCTGGAGGGGTTCCCCAATTGATTAAGAGCTTTCAGGTGATCAACACGCACGAATTCCAAATTACCTTAACAAACCCGGTCAACCAAGTGTGGTTCGAATACAATGGGTTGGGTGATTTTATTCCGCTTCCGGTTCAAGCATGGAATCAGTATCCCAATAACGTAAACCAGGAATTGACTTATTTGGCCAACAACGGAAATAACGTCAACTTCTTTAACGTAGTTGACGGGCCGTTCCGTCTCACTAATGCCGTACAAAACGTGTCCTGGACCTTCACGCCCAATTCCCATTACGATGGCCACAAACCTTATATCAATAAGTTCGTGTTGGCGTATCAAACGTCGGAAACCTCAGAGGTTAACGGATTAAAGACCGGAACAGTGCAAGTCGGATATCTGCCGTTATCGATGTATAATGTTCGGAGCCAGTTAACGAACGACACGCTCAATACATCATACAGCTATAGCATTGACCGCACCATTTTGAACTTTCGTAGTCCGACCGTTGGCAATATTCTGCGCCAGTTGCCAGTGCGACAGGCCATGCAGATGGGCATTGACCAACAAGCGATTATCCAAGCCCTATATAACGGAATGGGCGTTCCTGGAACCGGTCCAGTGCCCCTTCACCCCAAGACGTTTTTAGCCCCTCAGCTATCCCAGCCACTCTACTCCTATAATATAAAAGCCGGGATTCAGTTGCTTAACAAAAACGGATGGCATTTGGTGAACAACGTCATGACCAACAGCAAAGGCCAGCAACTATCGTTTAATATGGAATATGATGCTGGCAGCAGTACGACCTTGGCAATGGTCCAAATCATGCAGCAAGATTGGGCCAAAGAGGGAATCAAAGTCTCACTAAGCCCCTTGCCGTTTGCCACCATGTTGCAATATCACCACCAACCGACCAAGTGGGACATCCAAACTGGTCTAGGGTGGAGTTATGGTGGCAGTTACCCCACGGGAGGCGGTATGTACGAGACTAATGGTGGATACAACTTTTACGGGTACTCCAACCAGACAATGGATAGTTTGATTACTGCCACCCATACACCGCAACCGTCTACCGCCGCCACCCAACAAGCCTTAGACAACTATCAATTATTCGCAGCTCGTCACTTGCCCAACTTGTGGATGCCTGTCCCCGAAGGTCTTGGAGAAGTCGAAAATACCGTGCATGGCGTGCATTCTTCTGCTAATAGCTTTACCGAATCCATTTCCCCTCAGTATTGGTGGATCACTCACTAAGGGAGGGTTGTGATAAAGGTACGTAAAGGAGTGAAAAGACGCCGATGGTACATTCTGAAACAAGTGCGCTAGATGGCGAGATGCTAGAATCTGAGGGTCCAGAGGACAGAGACACGCGTTCGGGGTCTCGATTTCGCCGGATCTTCTGGCACCATCCCTTAGCCTGGTTGGGAATAATGGGGCTTGTGGTGTTGACCGGGTTTTCATTCTTAGGCCCTATACTTTACCATGCCAATCCCTATACGCTACATCTCACTGCCATTTTACAACCACCTTCGGCCCAGTATCCCTTGGGTACTAATAACTTAGGACGGAATATGTTAGCCCGTTTGATGCTTGGCGGGCAAACATCGCTTGAGGTGGGATTTGCAGCGGCTATATCGGCCATGGCTATCGGCATCGTCTACGGTCTAGTGGCCGGGTATGCTGGAGGGTGGATCGACGCATTGATGATGCGTCTGGTTGACTTGCTGCGGTCAATTCCCGGTCTCTTTTTGCTCATATTTCTTGATTCGTTAGTCACTCCAAGTCCCGACCTGCTCATACTTCTAATCGCCTTTACGTCGTGGCATGGGGTCAGTCGCTTAGTGCGGGCCGAAGTCCTCTCACTAAAGCGTCGACTCTTTGTTGAAGCCTCGCTTGCGGTAGGAGCCAGCGCCGGACACATTGCCTTTAAGCATTTGCTGCCGAACATTCTAGGCACAGTAATCGTGGCGACTACATTTATGGTGGCGGATGCCGTGCTTGTTATCGCAAGCCTCAGTTTTCTAGGAATGGGTTTACCGCCGCCGATTCCGAACTGGGGCGCCATGCTAGCGGATTCCATGGCGTATTTACCCCAACATGCCTGGTGGTTGGTGTATCCCCCAGGACTAGCGGTACTATGGACCATCCTGTCGATTAGCTTTATCGGAGACGCCTTCCGAGCAGCACTGGACACCCGCATGGATTCGAGTTTTCGGGGAGGAAAAGTGTCATGATGAAATATAGTCTGGCTCGGCTTTTACAGGCTATTCCCACTCTGATTTTGCTATCGGTCATCAGCTTTTTGCTCATTCATGTGGTGCCAGGAGGCCCTGCCGTGGTCATGCTGGGTGATAAGGCTACCCCGGCCCTTATTGCCCAAATCAATCGATCACTTGGATTAAACAAACCGCTTTGGATGCAATATGGCATTTGGTTAACACAGTTGCTCCAAGGCAACTTGGGGTATGCCTACTCTTATCATCAAAGCGTCGCCAGCTTAATAGCTATCAATTTGCCCCGCACTTTAATTTTGGTAGTGACGGCGATTGCTATCTCACACGTCATTGCAGTTATCGTGGGTATCTATCAGGCCGCACATCGTGATCAACCGATCGATCACCTACTTACTGCTCTGTTGTATTTTCTCTACGCGATGCCGACATTTTGGCTTGGGGTCCTAATGGTTTCGATCTTTTCAATTACCTTGGGATGGTTTCCTTCGGGGGGATTATATAATCCTCTTTTGACTCAACCCACCTTTGGTTCGTATATCGACCATTTGGTACTACCAGCTTCTGTGTTGATTATTGGGTCAGTCGCGGGCTGGGGTCGTTATATGCGCTCTTCAATGTCTGAGACTCTCGTGCAAGACTATATTCGCACAGCCCGGGCCAAAGGTCTGAATGAACGGGCTATATTGGTCCGGCATGCTCTCAAAAACTCGCTATTGCCTTTGATAACACTAGTAGGAATGTCTCTCCCTGGGCTCTTCAGTGGGGCCCTTATCATCGAAATCATTTTTGATTACCCAGGCATGGGTCTTCTGTTTTGGAATGCCGCCCAGCAGCGGGATTATCCGATTTTGTTGGGAATTGTGATTATGGTAGGTGTCCTAACTATATTGGGAAATTTGTTGGCAGACATTTTATACGCGGTAGTGGACCCACGTATCCAATATCAGTAACTAGGACAGTTGGCTTTCCTATAAATGGGTGCAGGCGACCATTCTTCATCATGTTGTTTAGCCCAGCATTCCGGTAATGATTATCGAGGAGGCATCATCCCTATTCATGAGTAAAACTTTAGGAATCTTGGCAGGATTAGGCCCGCTGGCCGGAGCTCATTTTTACCGCAGGATTATTGAACTAACGCCGGCTCAAGACGACGCTGAACATCTATCGGTCGTATTGATATCGGATCGAAGTATTCCTAGTCGGTTAGCCCATTTGTCGGGCACAGGGCTTTCGCCCATTTCGGCTTTGCAGGGCGTGGCCCAACGTTTAGTAGCCGCTGGAGCAGAAGTGTTGGCTATCCCATCGACGACTACCCATGCCTACTATCAAGATATCGCCACTTGTGTCTCAGTGCCTGTACTCAATCTTATAGCATTAGTAACGGATGAAATTGTCCGTCAGGGCTGTCATCGGGTTGGCATTGTAGCAACATCCCCCACTCGGGAGTACGGGTTGTACGATAAAGCATTCGCCGCCTATGGCATTGAAGCAGTATATCCTGACGCTGTCACGCAGCGGGAAATTATGACAATTATTCATGGGGTCAAAGCGTCCGGTAACCATAGGTCATGGGGACTGAGATTGATTAAGGTAATGCAGGATCGGTGGGTAGAGCAGGCTGATAGCTTAGTATTAGCCTGCACCGAGACACCTGTGGTCTTTGCGGCTGACTCATCGGTCCCTCCAGTCTTAGAACGTCCGCTCTTGGACGCCACGGACCTTTTAGCACGTGCTGCTATCGCGGCCTGCCACTAACCAATCCTAGAGGGTTCAAGTATTGGAATTGATAAAAAGAAGGATGAGAGCCATGAGGAAATGGACCATTACGGATCGATTAACAGAAAACAGTCCAAAAGTATGGATTGTACCCCAAGAAACCTTTGTATCTTTTAGCCACGCCCTATGGGAAGAAGCGCGGGAGATCCCGAAAGTATCCGAAGGATCGTTTTCAACGATTGTGTCTCAGAAGTACCTGGTGATAGTAGTCAATGCTTTACCCGTACGCCAATTGCGACGACAAATTTTCTATGAAGCGGCACGGGCTGCCAATAAACTGGGATTTCCCGAGACAGGTCTTTGGCTCACGGGACTACCGAACGCAATCTTACCTTCAGTGATTTCTGGCGTGGAGCATGGCTTATATCGTTATCAAGAGAATGTTGCCACCTCTTATGTTCAAACAGTGACGGTGGTGGGGGATGCTCATATGCAACAAGGACTATTAGACCTCACCGTGATTGCCCAAGCCCAGTCATGGACAGATCGGA
>JAJYHT010000041.1 GCA_021784595.1 Bacillota bacterium
CCGGGGTCGTTTTTCTGATCCTTGTAGGACTCTTCGCAGGTAAACCGTTGTCCATAGGCGGCTACGATGTGGCCCCAGGGATAATCCGCTAAGCCGGGCGACACGAGCAGGAACCAGGGATTGGAACCAAAAACCGGAATAAGGGTTACTCGTCCCTGAGGGGCGCCTCTTGGTCGCTCTGAATCGGACCACGTCGCTCATGCGCTGGACCAGAGCATCAGGCAACCAAGGCCCCGGCCTCCCCAACGCCAAAACCACGGATTCAACGACAACCCTCCTCCCGCGTGGGGCAAACGGAGGGACGATGGGGGCATTGCGTGTGTGCCCATAGCTGAGGAGTAGGTCAATCTGCCACAGCCGACAGCTTCTTTGATGGCGAGCCGCCCTGACCTCTTACTCAATTCCCACTTTGGGATAATATGGGACTGGGCGACTCTGAAACACTCTTGTTGGTGGTTACGTTTTAAGGAGGTGTGTGAGAACATGTTTAAGCTTAAATTATGGGGAATCGGAATTGCGCTGGGTCTGTTCTAGCAAGCGGCTCTTCGGCATTTGCGATATCTGGTTGCCCATACTCCCCTAACTATTACGCGGGGGGTACCGATACGGGGACCAATACCTACTATGGCGTACAAGGATAGATCTCGGCACACAGTGAGTCGGTTCCTGATTCAAATTACAACTTCACTGATGAGGCCATGCACATCATTGCTAGTAGTCCAAGTTCATCCGCAAATGGTCTAGAGATTGGCTGGTACGTTGGTTGGGAGAATGGTAATGGCACATATGTGACGAGTCCCCATGTATACGGTACACTCAATGGTCCTGCCGAGATAGACGGTCCCAGTGTATCAACTTCATCTGACTATCACTATGTCACCTATACAGACTCCAATAACGTCGCCCATTTTATATTGCGGTCAAGTCAAACAGGGACGGATTTATGGTTTAACACGGAATCGTACCCGGGTACTCCAGGGGGGACAGCGGGGGGGAAACTAATAATAACACGCTACCAATGGGTCCATCGACATTAAGTGGGCTTAATCACTTAAATGGCGCTGGACAGTGGTTTTTGTGGCCCGGGTTGTCGCCGTGTGCGGATTCCCCATATTCTGTGACATCATATTCCAGCACGTCAGTGTCCAACGATTAGTCAATTGATCGGGAGGAGGCAAAAAATATGTAGCGGCAGCACATACTGTCCATCGCGGGAGGATTTGTGGCGTTATTTGTTGTCGCGGGAGCGGCAATTCTTCATCACACACAAATTCAAGCATTAACCAATGTTTCGGGGTTGCTGTCCACGCAACTTCCACCTGCCCTTCCGCAGACGGCAGGATTACCACCTATTGCCAGCTTGACCCTTGAATCGTCGGGTAGTGCACTACTTTGGATGGGGAAAGATGGTTCCGGACCCTTTTACCCCAGCTCAATTGGGGCTCAAAGCTGGTCTTGCTCAAATCTGGTCGTCGAGCGCGGCGGTTGCCCAATATGGATCGCTGGGTCACGGACTTCAACTTCCGTTGCCGGCGAATTTTGTGGCGGTGCACCCTGGGCAACCGCTAGAGGTCTACGTTATTGAATTGCAATTCAATAATACAAAAGCATCTCAAACGTTGCTCAGCAATAAGGATTACAATTTTCATCTGCCGATATATCAAAATATCGTGACATCCTGGCCCCAAACCATTAACGGAGGCTGGGCGTATCCCATGGCTGTCCCAATAGACCGAATATCTATATCAATGGGCCAATGGAGATTACTGGAACCAAGTTGCAGTGTTAGGAAATGTCTCCACAGCACAAGCCATGACTGTAGCTCAGCAATTGAACAACTAAATAAACGTCTCGTTTGGCACGACAAATTGAATTACACGTGTGACCTCGCGTGGCGAATACCCGAATCGGGTGGTCGGTGGTCGGAGAAATCTGTCCGATTCGGGTATTTTTCTCTGGCGGGGACAGGAGCGTTATCCACTTATCCGGGTTGAGTGGATTGGCCCTGATTGCCCTGGTGGACGTACCCGGATCGTATGGCATTGCTCGAGTGGCCAGAGGCCGATTACGGTTCAAACCGCGGCAAATCGGCGAACCGCCGAAGCCACGTGGTCCCGATTCATGACAACGCGTCACCGTTAAGGCATACCCGGGGAAGACCGCCCAAATCCTAGGCTTCGAGCCTGCCTCTCAGATAGGTCCAATCCCCGGTCCCCTTGCGGGGCCCCCGCTGAAGCTCGGATCAACATCTGGGGCGTACGAGCCCGTGTACGTCAGGAGGAGCCGCTCAGGATTTGGGGCACCGCACCGATAGAATTGGTAGTGGTTGGCAGGGATAAAACGGCATATTCCTGCAGGTGTTGATCCTGGCCCGGGGCCAATATTTATTCCCAAAATAAAAGTGTTGACATATCCGATAACATCTGTGAGGACTGCGGGTCCCGTTAGGGGCCGAGAAAAGCCGAAAGAGATTATCGTAGTTTTTTTAACCAGTAAATCTGCTATTATTCGCCGAGATGGCGTCAGAGCCGGGCGGTCTCTTTGATTGACACCTGATTGCTTAGTCCCTTATCATAAAATGAATGAGAAATCCCACCCAATTCGCCGCCAAGACGAGATTTCCCATCGTACCTTGAGTAGATTACGGGAGGCCTGAAGCTTGGACATAAAGTTGGTCAATATTGGTTTTGGCAATATCGTGTCAGCTAACCGCATTGTAGCTATTGTGAGTCCAGACTCGGCCCCTATCAAACGCATCATAACGGAGGCTCGGGATCAGGGCGTGTTGGTGGATGCGACGTATGGGCGTCGAACGCGGGCGGTGATTATTACCGACAGCGATCATGTGATATTATCGGCAGTGCAGCCGGAAACGGTTGCCAACCGGTTAAGCAGTCGTGAAACATCCTCGACCGAGGATGAAGAAGACGACGAGGAGGATACCGAATAATTTATGGGCCATCGACTAAGTTTGCAAGAACTCACGGATCAGGCCGAGAGCAAGTACGCTTTGGTGGTTGCTGCCGCTCGGCGCGGACGAGCTATTATGGACGGGCATCAACCGTTGATGGACGCCACGGCCACTAAACCGGTGACAATTGCCTTGCAGGAAATTCAGCAAGGACTGATTCGCGTAGAAGTACCACCTGTCGGCATTAAATAACCATGAGGGTTATTTTCGGGGTGAGCGGCGGAATCGCCGCGTATAAGGCGGCGACTCTGCTATCGCGCTTAGTCCAGCGTGGCCATGACGTACAGGTGCTCATGACGGCGGGAGCTACTCAATTTGTCACACCGCTAACATTTGAAGCGCTGTCAGGTCGCGCGGTTGGGGTACAGACAACTGACCAACCTATGGGTCCTATTTCTCATGTCAAGCTAGGCAATTGGGCCGAAGTGCTAGCCGTGGTTCCGGCCACGGTGGGGATCTTGTCCCGAATGGCGATAGGTCAGCCGACTGACTTGCTATCCCTGACCTATATGAGTTACCAAGGTCCAGTGGTGGTGGCTCCAGCTATGGAACCCAAAATGTGGCAGCACCCACAGACGGTAGCTCATTGTGAGCGTCTTAAAACTGAGGGTGTCCAAATTTACGGGCCGGTGGCAGGCCACTTAGCTTCCGGTGAAACCGGCTGGGGACGACTTATCGATACCGACTTTTTGGTGCGCGCGATTGAACATGCAGCCGATGCCCGGGAGTTATCGCATACCCGTGTACTAATCACCGGCGCATCGACCTGGGAGCATTTTGATCCAGTGCGGGCGCTGACCAACCCATCGACGGGCATGATGGGATTTGAACTGGCTCAGGAAGCGGCGTTTAGGGGTGCCCAGGTGATTTATGTGCATGGGCCGGGCGGAGCGCAGTTTGGCACGTTGCACCCCAATATTTTGCCGGTTGCGGTCACCAATGCCAAGGAAATGTACGACGCCGTCTTTCATCACATTGAGGACACCAATATAATGGTATCCGCAGCGGCCGTATCGGATTTTCGGCCTGAACGCATGGCCGCCCAAAAGCTTCATAAAGACAGCGTATCGGACTGCTGGCAGATGATTCGCAACCCCGACATTCTTCAGGACGTGGGTCAACGCTATGGAGACAGAAAGTTTTTAGTGGGATTTGCTGCCGAGACGGAAAATGTGGTGGAATCGGCGCTGAAGAAATTGGAGCGTAAACGTCTGGACCTCGTGGTGGCCAACCAAGTCGGGGCGCACCAAGGCTTTGGGTCGAGCGATCATCGGGCGCACCTGTTGGATCGCTACGGCGGCCGTCAAACATTGGACCCAATGACAAAAGAGCAGTCTGCGCGCATAATTTGGGACCGGATAATCCAGTTGCTTAAACGAGATCACAATGTTTGACCGCCCTTTTTCAGAAATACACCCCGGCGACTTGTGGCAAAGCCCAGAGCGGCGCATTGCAACGCAGGATCGCATGTTTTTCGCGACGTGGAGCGGGGATGATTATGCCTTGCACACAGATCCGTCATATGCCGCCCAGACTCGCTATGGCACGCCCATTCTTCATGGTCTGGCTGTTTTAAGCGTCTCCTTTGGGTTGATCCCACTGAAGGCGCCGCATGTCGTAGCGCTCTATGGTTTAAACCACGTCCGCTTCGTTTCTCCAGTGTTTGATGACTCTGTGATTTTTTCCGAACTGGTGTGTCAAAAGACGGAAATCACCAAATCGGGGGGACTGGTAACTGCCGAGTTGTCGGCCAAGTTCGACACCGGACAAACCGCTATGGTCGCGGAATTGCTGGTTTTGATGCAGGTGCCGTCATGAGAATTGCCGAAGTGGTGATTGACCGATCAGTCCGAGGCCTGGATCGGTCGTGGTCGTATGCCATTCCTCAACCTCTTGAGCCTTTAGCGGTGGGTACCCGCGTCGAAGTGCCGCTCGGCAACGGAAAAGCTCAGGGAATTGTCGTGGCGGTGGAGCCAGCCAGTCCATTGCCGGCGGAAGTGGAGATAAAGGCCGTCATCCGGGTTTTGGACCCCTATCCAGTGCTCACAGAGGAAATGTTGGACTTGGCGCGTTGGATGGCGGAGCGCTATGTCTGCTATTTGCCGCAGGCCCTAAAGGCCATGGTCCCATCAGCAGTGCGTCGTGGAGTGCGCCCACCTGTGAAGTGGCGATACCGCGCCACGGGACAACGGCACAAGCGCAGTTCTCTCAAACAAACGCTATGGGAATGGCTGCACGACCATCCTGGCGCCACGCGCCAAGAAATTCAGCAGACTTTGGGAGACAAAAGCGGGGCTGCGATCCAAGCGCTCCTGGCAGAAGGCTCGGTAGTGGCGGAAGAAGATCATGCGAGCGCCCCTTTAACGGTGACTGACTTACCCTATGACTTAAACGAAGACCAGGTGCGGGCAATAACCGCCATTCGGGAACGCCGCTTCAATCAATGGCTTTTGGAAGGCGTAACCGGGTCTGGCAAAACCGAAGTCTATTTGGCTGTGCTTGACGAGATCTTACAGCAGGGTGGACAGGCATTGGTGCTGGTTCCAGAAATCGCGTTAACACCTCAGACCTGGGAGCGGTTCGCCCAGCGCTTTCCAAACTCGGTCCAGGTGTGGCACTCGGGACTGGCTGACCGAGATCGGGCGAAAATTTGGTTTGACATCCAGCACGATCGGCCCGCGGTAGTCATAGCAGCGCGCTCCGGCGTGTTTTTGCCTTTTCGCCGCTTGCGTCTAGTGGTTATTGACGAAGAACAGGAAACCAGCTACAAACAGGACGAACATCCACGCTATCATGCTCGCGATGTCGCCATAAGGCGTGCCCAAAGCTTTGGCGCCACCGTAATATTAGGCTCTGCCACCCCAAGCGCGGAGACCGCCTGGGCGGCCCGTGAAGAAAAGATTGGCTGGCTCAAATTGCCCCATCGCGTGATGCAGCGCAGTTTGCCTCACATGAATGTGGTGGATATGCGCCAAGAGTTGGAGGGGGGCAACCGGGGCATTTTCAGCCAGGCGCTTACCGTAGCGGTTGGTTCGGCACTGGACAAAGGGCACCAAGTCCTGCTGTTTTTAAATCGCCGGGGATTTTCCACCTTTGTCCTCTGCCGGGCGTGCGGCCAAGCCATCGGCTGTCCGCACTGCGCGGTGACCCTGACCTATCACAGCGACCAGGAGCGCCTGCGGTGCCATTATTGCGATTTTCAAATCCCGGTGCCCAACGAGTGCCCCACGTGCCACAGCTCTAAGATCCGACATTTTGGCGCGGGTACGGAACGAGTGGTGGCAGAAGTGGAGCGGCTTTGGCCCAAAGCACGGATTATGCGCGCGGACCGGGACAGCCTGACCACCCGCGACAGTTATTACACCATGTATCGCACATTCCTTGAGGGGAAGGCGGATGTTTTGGTGGGAACTCAAATGATTGCCAAGGGCATGGATTTCCCTATGGTGGCGGTGGTGGGAATCGTGGCGGCCGACATGGGGCTGCATTTTCCTGATTTTCGGAGCGGAGAGCGCACGTTTCAGCTTTTGGTTCAGTCTGGGGGCAGAGCCGGCCGAGGTAGCGTGCCCGGCCAGGTCGTTGTACAGACTTACAATCCCGAGCATTACGCGATCCAGCACGCCGTAACCCAGGACGTGCAAGCGTTTTTGCAACAAGAATTCGAAATGCGTCGCGAATTGCAATACCCACCTTTTGGGAGCCTGTGGCTTTTAGAGCTCAGTGGCCCAGCAGAACCCACGGCATTGGAAATGGCTCATGAAGTCGCCAGGCAACTGGCCTGGCGATTGGAAGGACTAGAAGCCACCATTTTGGGTCCTAGCGCAGCGCCGTTGTTGAAAATCCGCAATCATTTCCGATATCATATACTGGTTAAATCAACACTTGCGCAAGAGGCGCGGGTTGGCATCCAGTTGTCGCAGTGTCAGGGGGAGTTTCCCGAGCTCAGTGTCACGGCCGACCCCTATTTTATGTTGTAGATCCGGGAGGGTTTAATAATGATGGAAATCCGCACCGTGGGCGACGAGGTGCTGCGGCGCCAAGCCAAACCGGTCAAAGCGGTGACGGCAGCGGTCCGCCGTTTGTTGGACGAGATGGCGCTGACCATGCGCGCCGAAGAAGGCATTGGACTGGCCGCACCGCAAGTGGGGGTAACCAAACGCATCTTAGTAGCAGATATCGGTGAAGGCCTAATTGAGCTCATCAATCCAGTAATTCTTCATGCCGAGGGCTATCAGCTTGGCCTTGAGGCATGCCTGTCGATCCCCGATGTGGTGGGAGAGGTAGAACGCTCAGAAAATATACGTCTGACCGGAATGAACCGGGATGGCCACCAGATCTGGATGGAAGCGAGTGGCCTTTTGGCCCGTTGTCTGCAGCATGAAATTGATCACTTGGATGGCATTTTGTTTACAGACCGCGCTATTCGGATTTTGAGCGAGGAGGAAATGGCGGCGCGAAACGAGGTGGTGCTCGATTAATTCGTCGCCACTGCGTATTCTATTTATGGGCACTCCGGAGTATGCCCGCATCATAGGAGAAGGGTTGGCCCAACAACCGAATCTCTTGCTGCGGGTGGTAACCAGACCCGACGCGCCCGCAGGTCGGGGATATAAGATGACGCCATCACCGGTGGCCAGGTGGGCTATCGACCAAGGTCTAGAGCTCGATCGTCCGCAGCGCCTTACTGAGATGCTGCCGGTATGGCAGGCGTTCGATCCAGATCTGATTGTGACGGCCGCATACGGGCGCATATTGAAGCCAGGGCTTTTAACCCTTGCAAAACTGGGAGCAGTTAACCTTCATGCTTCTTTGCTGCCACGCTGGAGAGGGCCCAATCCCATTGCGTGGGCAATCAGGGCAGGCGATGCCATGACCGGAGTCTCATTGATGAAAATGGACGCTGGCGTGGATACGGGGCCGGTGTACGCGCAACGCGCGATACCGATTGGGGCTCGCGTGTCGACAGGCGCTTTGACTAAGGAATTGGCCCATCTGGCGCGCGACTTGCTGCTGGAAAGCCTCCCCAGGGTGGTGGCGGGCATTTTGGCGCCAGTACCTCAAGATAACCAGAGGGCTAGCCAGGCCCCAAAGTTTTTATCCCAAGAATCAGAGATTTCCTGGCAGCAAACGGCAGTCGAAATAGACCGCAGGGTGCGAAGCATGAGTCCAGAGCCTCGAGCTCATACTACTTTTCGTGGACAGCGCATTCAAATCCTCGAGGTGATGCCGCAGGAACTAGCTGGCCTGGAGCCCGGGCAATTACGGTTTGACAAGGAGGGTGTTATCGTGGGAGCGGGAATAGGAGCTGTCCGATTGTTGAAGATCAAACCTATCGGAAAACGGGAGATGGCTGCCGGTGATTGGAGCCGGGGCATTAAGCACCAGGATTCGGAGCGATTCGAATGACCACCACGGGCCAAGCCCGCGACGAGGCGCTTAAAGTGTTGCAACGGGTGCGTCAGAATGTGCCGGTGGCCGAAGCATTGGCCGCATCGCATCGTGCAACGGCGATGTCAGCCAATGATAGGGCGTTAATGACCCAACTGGTTTACGGGGTGTTGCGCCATCGCCGCTATTTAGACGCCCTCATGGAGCCTTTCCTGCAACAGGCGCTCGAACCGGACGTCCGGGAAATTTTGCGCATGGCATTCTTTCAACTGCGATTTCTGGACCGGGTGCCGGCATACGCGGTAGTGAATGCGGCCGTTGAGCAGACAAAGGTTGTCCAGCCCAAAGCATCCCGAATGGTCAATGCCATTTTACGGCGCGGACAAGAATATGAATTGAAAGATCCGCCACTGGCGGTGGCCTATTCGCATCCGGATTGGTTAGTGGCCCGTTGGGCCAAGCGATTTGGAGACAGACTGGGCGATATCTTAAAAGAAAACAACCGCATACCGCCATTGACGCTGCGGATCAATCGCGTCAACACGACAACCAAAGACGTCCTGGCGGCATTGAACCAACAAGGGATTGAAGCGGCCGCTTCGGAATTTTTACCGGAAGCGGTGCGCGTCTTCGGGTCCGTATGGCTGGAGGACTGGGCGCTCTTCCAAGAGGGCAAAGTGTCCGTGCAAGATGAGAGCGGCATGCTGGTCAGCCGCATTCTGGATCCCCAACCGGGAGACCTGGTGTTGGATGTTGCCGCGGGTGTGGGAGGAAAAACCGGCCACATTGCGGAGTTGACGGCAGGTCAAGCAGAGATTGTAGCAGTCGATGTTTCTGATCGCAGATTGGGTCTTCTGCGCCAAAATCTCAGCCGCTTGGGCATGGCGTCTTCGGTCAAAACCATCGTCGGCGATGCTCGCAATGTTGTCCCCGATACTTTGGCAGAATCTTTTGACAGGGTGTTGGTCGATGCCCCGTGCAGCAACTTAGGAGTGCTCAGACGACGTGTGGACGCGCGGTGGAAAAAGAGTGTCGATGACTTTGCTACCCATCAACGCACGCAAACGATGCTGCTAGAGGCGGCCGTTTTAGCAACCAAACCCGGTGGGGTGATTGTCTATAGTACGTGCTCCATCGAGCCGGAGGAAACTACTGAGGTAGTGAGCCAGATACAAGCCCAATTTCCCCACCTGCTAAAAGAATCCGTTACAGACTGGCTACCTCATCCGGCTCTGCAACAAGCCGTTATGGATGGCACCTTGACCATTGTACCGGGAGATTTTGGGATGGATGGTTTTTTTATTGCGCGATTTCGCAAGCTAAGAGAGAAGGAAAAATTAGATGACATCAGAAAATCCTGATGTGCTGTCGGCATCTCCCGAAGAATTAGCTTCGCTGCTAACCGAAGCGGGAGAGCCAAGGTTTCGCGGACGCCAACTTTTTGAGTGGCTCTGGCTTCATGGAGTAGAGAGCTATGATGAAATCACCGTGTGGCCTAAAGCCCTGCGGATAAAAATGGCCCAAGCACTGCCCTTGGTACGTCTTGTGGCTGAACACACCCAAGTGGCCCGCGATGGCACCACAAAACTACTCTTAAGACTGGCCGACGGAAACCGAGTGGAAACCGTTCTGCTTCCTCATCCTTATGGCTATAGTGTTTGCGTCTCTTCTCAAGTGGGATGCAATATGGGGTGCCATTTTTGCGCATCGGGCCTGTTGGGCAAAAAACGCAATCTGACAGCCGGGGAAATGCTGGATCAGATTCGGTACGCCCAAAAACTCCTGCAGGACCGCGGACAGCGGGTCAGCCGCGTCGATTTAATGGGAATTGGCGAGCCCTTGGACAACTATCAGGAAATGGTCCGGTTTCTTCACTTGTTGCACCAACCGCCAGGCTTCAACCTTAGCTACCGCCATGTCACGGTCTCCACTAGCGGCCTGGTGCCTGCCATCTACCGATTGGCCGACGAAGGTATGCCACTAACTTTGGCGGTGTCCTTGCACGCTCCCACCGATGAGTTGCGCTTGTCCTTGATGCCGGTCAACAAAGCGTTCCCGTTGGCCCGGCTCATCCCGGCCTGCCAGTATTACAGCGAAACTACTGGACGGCGAGTCAGTTTCGAATATGCCATGTTGGATGGCATTAACGATTCAGACGAAGCGGCGCGCCAACTAGTCGATTTAATCCGAGGATTTCCGTGTCACGTTAATTTGATTCCGTGGAATCCTGTCGAAGAACACCCATTTCAACCATCTCCTTTAACTCGAGTTCGACAGTTTCAAGAATTAGTGCAAGATCATGGAATTTCTTGTACGATACGAAAAGAGCTAGGACAAGAGATTGACGCCGCGTGTGGCCAGTTGCGTCGCCGCGAGGAGGAGATTTTACGGTAAAGACCTACGGGCAATCGCATCGAGGGTTGGTACGTCTTCGCAATGAAGACAGCCTTTTAATGCGGTCGGTTGATTTCGACGGATATTTAATCGCGGTAGCGGACGGCATCGGTGGGGGACCTAGTGGCGGGGAAGCCAGCCGATTGGCGTTGCAGACGCTCGATGATGCAGTGGGAATTCTGGTTAAAGACGTGTCCAGACTGGTATCGGCAGTCTCTCTAGCCAACCGCCGCCTGTTCGAAGTGGCGCAGGAAGAAGAGTCTTTGCATGGAATGGGAACCACGTTGACCGCCGCTATCTTATATCCTGCACGTCTGTTTTTAGCTCACGTGGGAGATTCTCGCGCCTATCGACTCAAAGTCGATGAAATGGTGCGGCTTACAGCGGACCATTCGGTGGCGGGGGAGATGGAACGTGCGGGGTCCCTGACCCAAGATGAAGCGATGCATCATCCGCGCCGTCACGTGCTGACCCGTGCCATCGGACCCTTTGACCGCGTGCGTGTGGATGTAGCCGACTTAGCCTGGCAAACCGATGATCGACTGCTCTTGTGCACTGATGGTTTATCTTCGGTAGTGCCTGACGAAGAGATTTTCCGGATGAGCCAGCGGTTTTCTGGCCAAAATTTGGTTGACGCTTTAATTGAAACCGCGCTTTCGCGCGGGGGACCCGACAATGTCACCGTGGTGTTGGCAGAAGTGGTGCAGGATGTGGGTGACGGTCATGGTAGGTAAGGTTTTAGGGGGACGCTACGAGGTTTTAGAGCGGATTGGCACCGGCGGCATGTCGCTTGTCTATCGCGCTCGGGACCTGACACTGAATCGCCTGGTCGCGGTTAAAATTTTGAAACATCAATGGGCAGAAGATGAGGAGGTGGTGCGGCGCTTCGACCAGGAGGCACGTTCTGCGGCATCCTTAGTCAACCGCCACATCGTGCAGGTTTATGACGTCGGTCGGGAAGAGCCCGATGTCCACTATATGATTATGGAACTGGTCGCCGGCGAACCATTACGCACCAAGATAGACCGTGACGCGCCGTTGCCTGTCATGGAAGCGTTGGACATTGTTGACCAAGTGGCGGCGGGCCTGGAAGCAGCCCATAGCAACAAAGTGGTGCATCGTGACATTAAACCGCAAAATATTTTACTGGCCGAAGACGGCACGGCTAAAGTCACTGACTTCGGAATTGCTTATGCGGCAACTTCGGGGACCTTGGTCAATACCGGGTCCATGCTGGGCACCGTGCAATATCTCAGTCCGGAACAAGCTCGTGGCAAATCCGTAGGCCCGCAGTCCGACTTGTATTCATTAGGTGTGGTGCTGTTTGAAATGCTCACCGGACGGCTGCCCTTCGAAGGCGAAAGCGCGATCGGCGTGGCCATCAAACACCTGCAGGACGAAGCGCCTAAAGTGCAAAGCCTGCGTCCAGACATTCCCGACGCGGTAAGCCGGATTGTAGAGCGTTCCTTGGCCAAAGACTCTGCCGAACGTTATCGCACAGCGCAAGCATTTCGACAGGATGTCGCGCAGGTGTTGCATCCCGATCCGGTACCGGCCGTGTCCGCACTGCCCGAATCAGAGCTAGCCAACCGCAGCGTCGTCGCGGAAACTGCTAAAAAAAAGCCCAAGGGCCCTCGAAAACCTCGACCGCGGTGGATTCCTTGGGCCATTGGGGTCGCTATGCTGTTGCTGTTGGCGGGAGGAAGCCTCTACGCCTTTAACAAATGGTTGGATGTACCTTCGGTATCTGTGCCTAATGTCAAGGGACAGTCCTTGGTGAGTGCCAAAATACATTTGGAAAGCGTGCGCTTGACGGCGACAATCGTGGGCCGAGCACCCTCGACACACCTGCCCAAAAACTATGTCATTAATGAAATTCCCGGCGCCGGGACGCTAGTCAAAGAGGGTCAATCAGTACAGCTGGTATTGTCTTCGGGACCCATTGAGGTCAGCGTGCCCAACGTCAAAGGACAGGATATTTTCCTGGCCAAGCAAGAATTGAGCACATTGCAACTGCATGTGACCGTGCACCAGGTAACCAGTCAACAACCCCAAGGACTGGTGATCAGACAATCGCCGACGCCAGGCACGATGCTGCCCCAAGGCCGGACGGTAACCATCTGGGTTTCCAACGGTCCGCCGGCGGCAGCTCAAACCATGCCCAATCTGGAAGCTCTGACGGTATCGGAAGCAGCCAGTGAACTGATTGGACTGAATCTTACGGTGGGAACCCCTAATGTGACTTATAGCACGCAACCGGTCAATACCATAATCGACCAGAATCCCGAGCCGTATGCTGCCATCTCTGGAACCTCTTCAGTTAGTGTGACGGTTTCAGAGGGCCCTAGTCCTCAGAGCGCGAACTTGCCGAAAAATGTTCAAATGTTAACGTGGCAGATTCCGTCCACCGCGCAGCCTAAATCGGTATTGAAGGTGGTAGTAACCGACAGTGCGAACAACGAAGAGGTGTTTTACCAGCAGGTTAACCCAGGAACGCCCGTGCAGATCCCGGTGACCTGGTTTGGCACCACGGGTCAAATGCTGGTGTTTTTGAATGGTCAGGCGCAGGCGCCTCAAGTGCTCACGTCCAATACCGGCACTTCGACGCCGCCCGGCACTACCGGAAATGGGACTTAAGGCATGCCGGAGGGATTAGTCACCTTGCTGGAAGCCAATCGACCAACGGTCACCACATCGACGGGCACCCAATTTTTATGTTATTTGCGAGGGCGCGTGCGCCGCGACGCCGGGCGCATCATGGTTGGCGACCGGGTGGAATTTGAACCCACGGAAAACAATGAAGCCATTATTACCAGAATTCTGCCGCGTGGCCGCCAGTTAATCCGCCCCCCAGTTGCCAACATTAGAGGAATATTTGCTTGTTTTTCCTTGACTTATCCTTCGGGAAATTTGGAGCTGTTGGATAAGCGACTGGTGTTAGCGGCACTAGACGGCATTGAAGCTGAGATTGTGGTCACCAAAGTAGATTTAGTTAATGACACTGAACGACTCCATCAATTACTTTCACTGTACCGGTCGATTGGATATCGAACCTGGAGCCTTAGCGTGGTCGACGAAACAGGAATTGCCGAATGGCTCTCCACCCCACGTGACGGGATTTGGGTCTTGACGGGAGAAAGCGGCGTAGGCAAGTCCTCCTTGATTCGGCGGACAATTCCCCATGCCGCCATCGAAACCGCAGATTTAAGCCGCATCGGGAGGGGCCAGCAGACGACCCGCTGGGTGCGGCTCCTGCCCATTCATAATTTTTGGTTGGCCGATACTCCAGGATACACCGCGTTGGAAAAAGAGGGCGCCGATCCGCGTCTGATTGCGTCTGCTTTTTGGGAGTGGCGCAACGTGAGATGCCGCTTCCCCGATTGCTCGCACCGCACCGAACCCGAGTGCCAAGTGGTGGCGGGCGTATCTGGGGGACAATTTGCGCAGACCCGCTACGACCATTATCGATTAATGCTGGAACAGTGGGCGAAACGATGGAATTGACCACACCGCGCCGCGGGCTCATCGTGTCGGGCGGTCTGCCCTTTTCTAGCGCTGGCGTTGACGTGCTGCATATCGACTTAGTGTGTGACCAGATCGAACCCACGCTGCAATTGGTGGACAACATCCGACAGGATACTGAGCTGCCCATCGACCTGCATATGATAAAAGGGTGCCAAACAATCTCGGCAGATGTCTGGCATCGCCACGGCGTCGACCTGATATCTCGGGACTGGAGTGCAGCCCTTGGCCTGGATGATTTTAAAAGCTTGCGCCAATTCGGCCTACTGTGTGGAGTGGTCTTCGGACGGTGGAGTGAGGTCTTAGAGGAAGAGCTACTGCAAGCGTGGCCATGGATTGACATGGTCACGGTGACCAGTTCGGATCCGTGCTATGAAAGAGCGTTAGCCTGGCTCATCCAGCACAGAGGGCAGCACAACCATCGCCCACTAGTCGCGCTAAAAGGCCGACTGGATATCCTCAACGTGGACATTGCGATGGCGGACGCTACATCTTCTTAAATCATGCACCTTTTGCCGCAAGCTCCGTACCATGATGAGTGTCACTTCTGGTGATGCATCGGGAGGCCCGGCAAAGGAGGGAAGATTATGCGTCCCATCCGCGGTTCATGGAGGGCCCGTCGGCAAATGCCATATAGGCTAGGGGGTGTCGGACTCGCACTGGTGGGTGGAATTCTGATCATTAAAATTCTGCCGCTTTGGACTTGGGCGGTCGGTATCGGGTTATGGCTGGTGTGGGCAGGACTGGGGCCTGTGTTGGTGGGAGGACTGTTGATATGGGTTGGATATCGATTATTCGTGGTGCGATAAGTCGATACTAGAAGGGAGTGGGGGAGCAAATGCGGGTACAGGTGGTAAAGGTTCCGCGCGTAGTAGGCAGAGTGTTGCAATTTGTGTTAGGATTTTGGGCGCGAGACAAGCATTAATGCAACCTATGATTAATGCCGGATGGGAAGGACGGGTGATGGGTGCTGGATTATCGGGTTAAGGCGACGGCAGCTGGCGGCTCTATACGGGCCTTTGCCACTAGGACGACGCACACAGCGCGTGCCATTCAAAGTGTGCAACAAGCGTCCCCTGTAGCTGCCGCCGCCTTAGGGCGGCTGGCCACGGCAGCAGTTCTTTTGGCTGCGGACTTTAAAACCGACTTTCGACTGATGGTGGAGGTAGATGGGCAAGGGCCGTTAGGCCGCACAGTGGCTGAAATTCGCACTGGGGGATTGGTCAGAGCCCGTGCGCAGCATCCAGGAATAGATCTGCCCTTGCGGGCCGATGGCAAGTTGGCGGTGGGACAAGCCGTTGGTTGTCCAGGCGTCCTGCGGGTAGTGCGCGAAGAAGCGGGACAGGCTCCGTATGAAGGCCGTACGCCTTTGATTAGTGGAGAAATTGGCCAAGATTTGACCGCCTATTATGTGCAGTCGGAGCAGGTACCCAGTGCCGTGGCCTTAGGCGTGTTGGTCGATAGGGACACCACGGTGGCGGCGGCAGGGGGGATAGTAGTGCAGGCATTGCCCGGCAGTGACGGGCGCACTGAAGAGATCGCAGCCCGTTTTGAACAATTGCATAATCTGAGTTTACGGCTATCTTTGGGCGACACGCCAGAAGATTTGTTGCGCTATGTTTTGCCTGGCCCCATTCACTGGTTTGAGCGCGAGCCCATTCAGTATCAGTGCCAATGCAGTTTGGAACACAGCATTGCCATTATCGAAAGCTTGCCTAAGGAAGAACTGGAAAGTTTGCTTTTAGAGCAGGGGGCAGAGGTGGTGTGCCATTACTGTAACACGGCATACCCCATCTCGGCAGCCGTCTTACACAGGGCAACACAGATTTCGGAGCACTAAACCGAAGGCCGCCAGGGACAAACACTTGCTTCGCCCGGGTCATGGACAGCATCAGCTAGGCACACCTCTTAAAACCTCATGTTGCTCGTAAAAATTCCACCTCGACCCCCTAAGGGGTCAGGTGGCGAGAAAACTTATCTAAATGGCACGATCAACTTTGCCCGATCGAAGACACCGGGTACAAATATAAATGTGTTGCGTCTTGCCGTTAATGCGGGCACGCACCCTTTGAATGTTGGGTTTCCAGACTCGACGGGTTTTGTGATGGGAATGGCTCACATTATTGCCATGCACGGTGTGTTTATCACAAATTTCGCACCGATACGCCATAAAAGGATCCTCCTCCGACACGATAACATACCGTGATATGGTACCATGAACGTAAAATCTGCGCAAGGTTGGGATATGCTATGAACAAAGACACAGAGTGGGGACAAATTTCGGTGCATGATGATGTGTTAGCGGCATTGGCAGGTGCTGCCGCTCTTAGTGTGCCAGGAGTGGCTCAAATGGTGGCGCGCCATCATGGGGATGACACCGTCGAGAAAATCTCGCAAGAAGATTTGGCGCGCGGTGTAGTCATCACCATGGATTCTATCGGAATGGTAGTTGATATTTCCCTAATGGTACGCTATGGTGTGAAAATCAAGGATGTGGGTCTTGATGTGATTCGCGCCGTACAACGTGCCATGTGGGATGCGGTGGCAACTAGGCCGAATCGGATCGTGATTCACGTTGAAGGAGTTCGGAAGTAGTGTCCCATGCAGCAAAAACAGTAGGGATAACTCGAATTACAGCCGGTGAGTTCACTAAATGGCTAGGACGCGCATTGACTGTATTGCGGCGCGAAGTGGAACGCATCGATCGGATCAATGTGTTTCCGGTCCCAGACGGGGATACCGGCCACAATATGTTAGGAACCCTGGAAGCGGCAGTCCAAGCGATACTCCGTACCCCGTCCCACCATCTCGGACATCAGGTGCGCGTGGCAGCTGAAGGAGCGGTGATGGGAGCCCGGGGCAACTCCGGCACCATTTTATCGCAGTTTTTGGTGGGACTCGCCCAAAGTGGGGGAGATAAGGAAGAGTGGTCACTGAGCGATTTTCGGCAAGCGCTCGCACATGCCGCAGACGTGGCCTATCAAGGCGTCTATCAACCCGTAGAGGGCACCATGCTGACCATTACCCGCACATTGGCTCAAAATGCCTACGGCGATGATGTCGGTCAAATATTGGCCAATATGGTCAAGGCCGCTCACGATGCCGTATTGCGCACACCGTCAATGCTGCCGGCACTTCGCGATCAAGGTGTGGTCGATGCCGGAGCCGAAGGACTTTACCTTATTGTGGCAGCGTTTGCCAATGAAAATGTGCAGCCTGTCAACCTGGTAGCCTCCCCCGAGGCAGTGTCTGCAACCCGGCGACTAGACGACATTCCCTACCCTTATGATACAGAAGCCCTCATATCACCATGGCACCAGAACCAGGCATTGTCTGAAATTCGCTCTCAATTAGCGTCCTGGGGTGATTCCGTAGTGGTTTCGGAAATGGGAAGCTCTCTAAAGGTGCATGTTCATACCACCAACCCCGCCGATCTCACTCGGTTTTTGTTTGCCCTAGGACCCGTAGTGCAAATGGAAATCTTGGATATGCGGCATCAAATGCATACCTTAGGCAGACCAGAGCGGCGCCCAGTCGTGATGGATCCAGCCTGGGGGCCAGTGATGCCGATAGCGGTTGATCTAGTTGAGCCGTGTAGCGCCATGGAACCCGACGTGTTATGGGTAGGACAAGATTATAAGGACAGCCCACGAGGCCTGGCGTCACCCGCGTTAGCCTGCCAATTGTTTGTGGATTACAACGAAGACCAGTCATGGGAAGACAATCTTAAAGTCCTCTTGGCATCGTCTCGCACTATGGTGTCGCTGTCGGTTGCCAAAGACCACAATGGGTACCAGGTGGGGGATTTGGCCATGGCGAACCGGGACCAAGCTGTGCTGGCGGCCAAAGCGGTGGTGGGGGTGCGCCGGATGGTCACTCTCTATGTGTCTTTGGACGACTGGGATGGGGAGGCGGAGTGGTGGCAGACACAACTGGACGCCGAGGTGGTCAATCTTCCGGCCGAAGTCGCTCGACGAGTGATGGAAATCGTCGCCCAATAATGGGATTGGGCCAACCCTTGACCCAGTTGCCGGGGATAGGGCCTAAAAAGGCTCTTGACTTCGAAAAACTGGGAGTGCGCCTGCAAGGCGATCTATTGGCGTTGTGGCCTAGACGACACGAGGATCGTACCGTCATTACGCCATTGTCATCCGTCCAAAGCGGTGGCGAATATACCATAGTCGGGTCGGTAGGCTCAATAGATTACGATCCCCGGCGTCAGGTGTTGAAGGTTACCGTGACCGATGGGTTGTTTGCATTGTATGCCACATTCTTTCATGCTCGTTGGCTTGCCCGACAACTGCAGCCTGGAACCAGGATATTGCTTCAAGGACGAGTGGAATATTGGGGACGGCGTTTGGCCATGACTCATCCCCGCCACGAAGTGTTGTCTCCCGGTGAGGAACCTGCCCGAGGGCTGATACCTATTTATCCTCTGGCCGGCGATTTAAAGCAACGGGTGGTGCAACAGGTGATGAGCCTGGCGATTCCCTATCTTGCTCCTCAGGCCTTCGAACCGTTGCCCCACACCTTGCGGGAACAAGAAGACCTGTTAGAACGGCCCCAAGCCATTATGCATTTGCACTGGCCTCCTAATAAAGATGCCTTTGAAAAAGCTCGGCGGCGTCTAGTGTTTGATGAATTTCTCAAAGTGTCGCTAGCTGTAATGCGGATGCAACAATGGGACATCGGGATTCCCGGTGTTAAGCAGAATCCCGACGGGCCAATCTCGCAAAAGTTTCTTGATCTTTTGCCCTTTCAACTGACTCCAGGCCAGTCGCGCGCCTGGGCTTCGATTCGCGAGGATTTATGCACTGAGCGGCCCATGACCCGGCTGCTTCAAGGCGATGTGGGTTCAGGCAAGACCGTGGTGGCCATTTTGGCTATGTTGGCAGCACTCGACGCCCAGCATCAAGCAGCCTTCATGGCCCCTACCGAACTTTTAGCCGAACAACAGTGGCGCGTGTTAAACACTTTTACCGAACCGCTAGGGGTGCAGGTTGGTCTTTTGACTGGCCAGGATGCTGGACAGGCCGCCCGTGTACGCGATGACATAGCCCTTGGTCGACTGTCTTTAGTGGTTGGCACGCAAGCGTTGCTATCTCCCTCGGTTCAATTTCAGAAATTAGGCTTGGTAGTCATCGACGAGCAACATCGGTTCGGCGTGCGCCAGCGGGCGCACTTAGCTCAAAAGGGCTATTTTCCCGATTTGCTGGTGATGACGGCAACGCCAATTCCCCGAACCCTAGCCCTCACGCTGTATGGTGATTTGGACCTTTCTCAAATTGATGGCATGCCACCAGGAAGACTGCCTATTACGACCATCCATTTGTCCTATGCCGACCGACGCACGGCTTACGAGTCGGTTAGACAAGCCGTGCGCCGTGGTGAGCAGGCGTATGTGGTTTGCCCCTTGGTCAACGAGAATGAAGAACTCGATGTGACGGCCGCCACAGTACTGGCCGATGGAATGCGACGAATTCCGGGATGGCGGGTAGGTCTGGTTCATGGACAGTTGCCTAGCAAAGAAAAAACGGCGGTCATGGAGGCCTATCGTACTCATCAAATAGATGTTTTGGTGGCTACCACTATTGTCGAAGTGGGAGTCGACGTACCCAATGCTACGGTGATGGTGATTGAAGAAGCTGATCGCTTCGGATTGGCACAATTACATCAATTGCGCGGGCGAGTGGGCCGGGGCAGCAAGCCTGCCACCTGTTATTTGCTAGCAGACCCCAAGACCGAAGACGCTGAACAACGCATGGAGGCCATGGTGCGATGGTCCGATGGTTTAAAATTGGCGGAACAAGATCTTAAGATACGTGGTCCGGGTGAAATTCTTGGACTGCGTCAGCATGGACTGGCAGGTTTCGAACTAGCTGATCCAGTGGCCGATCTCTTGCTGATGGAACATGTCCGAGACATTGCCCGACAAATTGTGGATGCCGATCCTCGTTTGGAGCAGCCCGAACATCAAACGTTGAAAAAATGGGTAGACGAGGCCATTGAAGATGCGTTGCCCACCCAAGTGCTCCATTAATCGAATGAGCCACCAGGAAATGACGGATCGTTGGCATAACTCTAATGAATACAAATGGGGTGGCGCGGCGTTCCGACCACCCCAAAACGATTGCACTCCCAGACTATCAAATGCTCGTGGGAGCCTTTAAACGGAGGCTAAAGGGAATGCTCACCAATAGCAGGACGGCTGTGATGTCCAGTGCTCCGACGGTGCCGATGCGGTTGGCCAGCAGTCCAATGGCGCCGACCGCCAGCGCTCCCAAAGTATTACCAACACCCAGTGTCAGACCGGATGCCATGCCTTTGTTTTCCGGAAATAAAGCCTGACCATATACCATCACCACGGAACCAGTGGAATATAAGGAAAAGCCTAAAAGACCTATGCTAATCCAGATCCCAATACCAGTCGCATGCAAAAAGGCCCACAAGAAAATACTGGATAAGAGGGCGGAACCGATCAGTACGGGCCGCGGACCCACTTTATCGGAAATGGCCCCTCCACTCATGTTGCCAATGCTGCCCACCAAAAACAAGGTCGACAGGAGAGCAGCCGACTCGCCTAACGGGCGATGCAGAGAGTGCCACAATATAGGAACTAAAGTCAGTGTGGCCATCGATGCCATGTTGCGTAAAACGACGACCACCAATAGATTGCCCGCGTGCTTTAGTCCACGGCGAAAAGCCGGTGTCCAGATGGCTTGCTTTTTGGCCTTCGGTGGAGGTGCTGGCCGCATCACAAACCACATTACAATGGCCATCGCCATGCCGGGCAGTGCCAATACCCAGAGCCCCTGTCTACCCAAATACAAAAAGGTCGTAGTGGCCGCGATAGGGGCCAATGCCCGACCAAAGTTGCCGCCAATCATAAAAAGGCTCATGCCTAAACCTTTTCGGGAACCGGACAGTTCACCTACTAAAGCTGACGCATGCGGGTGGAAAGCGGCGTTACCTAGACCGCCCACTAAAAGAGCAAATACGAAGATAGCATACGAGGGCGAAAAGGCTAGTGCGGCGGCGGATACCATGCTGCCGACGAAGAGACCGCCCACTACAAAATATCGGGTTCCCACGCGATCCGCCCACAAACCCATCAGAGGCTGCAGCAATTGCGTAGTTAAAGCTGCGATGGAACTCAATAATCCCGCTAAGGCTATCGAAAAATGCATAGCCACCATTAACACTGGGAGCAATGATGGGTACAAATTCGGATAGGCGTCGTTTAAAAAATGCGCGAAGGTGTAATATCCCGTTCTCCATGACGGGTGCGCGCTATGCGAATTAGCTTGAACAACGCCGCTTGAAATCATGATCAAATCCTTCTTTCTAAAATTAATCTGTTATTGACAGTGTACTGTAAAAGGCAGTAACAAATCAAGATTATAAGACGATCAATTTTCTAGCTGCAATTGACACTGGCTGACAAGATGGTATACTAAGCGCAATCGAATGTTATGCGATGAGTGGGAAGAGTACTTTAGGCTAATCTCTCTAGCGAGCCGAAGACGGTGGAAGTTCGGCGAGAATGATCCTAAACGAATGGGCCCATGAGCAGCCAACCGAACTTTTTTGCAGTAGGCTTGGCCGGACTCTTCCACCGTTATTCGGGAAGGCAATATCGGAGAAATCCCGTATTGAGTGAGAGAGGCTCTTTAGAGTCTAATTGGGGTGGTACCGCGGAGAAACCTTCGTCCCTATATAGGGGGATGAAGGCATTTTTATTTTTGCGGAGGGACATCATGGGCTTTTTTGAGCAGTCAGGCAGCGCAGAGGTATGGGGTACTCCCCATAACGCCCATGTCGCAGTGGTACAGCGTTATGTGGTGGACCAGTTAACGCCGATTGCGGCTTTTTTACGGTTGCGTCCCCTAGGAGCGCACACCCTTTTAGAAAGCGTGGAAGGCGATGAAAAGATTGCAAGATATTCCTTTATTGCGATAGGCGAGTGGGCGCGATTATTGGAAGCGGACGGACAGGCCGTGCTAGTCGGACCGGAGGGCACTACCGTAGGTCGCGATCCGGTAGTAATGCTGCGCCAACAGTCTGAGCGCCAGCGAATTGCCGTGCCGGATTCAGTGGAGTTGCCTTTTGCCGGTGGCGCGGTGGGATATTTCGGTTATGATTGGGTGCAGCATTTGGAAAAGCTGCCACGCCGCCATCAGAAAAAGGGTCCCGATTGGGAATGGGTATGGCCTAAGGCTGTGGTGGCTTTCGACCATCGGCGCCACCAATTGACCGTCATTGTGGAGGCTGTCCGCGAACAACAGGATCAGGCCCGCACTCGCTTGCAAATTTTGGTCGATGCGTTACGTCAGCCTTTAATGTTGGCTGAGCCTCGGGTGCAGCGAGTGGGACCGGTGATTTCCAACATGACGCGAGACGCTTACGATCAAATGATCCAACGGGCTCAGCAGTATATTGTAGCGGGGGATATCTTTCAGGTAGTGTTGTCTCAAAACGTGTCAGCCCAAATTGTCGGGGATCCCTTCAATCTGTATCGGCGGCTTAGACACGTCAACCCATCGCCCTACCTATTTTATTTAGAAACTCCGCGCAGAACTTTGGCGGGATCCTCCCCCGAAGCCTTGATTCGGGTCACCAATGGCATGATCAGCAACCGTCCCATTGCAGGCACCAGGCCGCGAGGCAAAACCGAGGCCGAAGATCAGGCCTTATGGGCCGATTTGATCGAAGATCCCAAAGAGCGTGCCGAACATGTCATGTTGGTTGATTTAGCGCGCAATGATTTGGGTCGGGTCTCTCAATATGGATCCGTGTCGGTCAGCGAATTCATGCAGCAAGAACTCTACTCCCATGTGATGCATATTGTCTCCGAAGTGCAAGGGCGTTTGACCACGGACTATGATGCCTTGGATGCGTTAAAAGCCTCATTCCCAGCGGGAACCCTTACCGGCGCGCCGAAAATCCGGGCCATGGAGATCATTGAGGAGCTAGAGCCATGCGCGCGTGGAGCCTATGGAGGGGTCGTCGGATATTTTTCCCATCAGGGCAATTTGGATACCTGCATTACCATCCGTACTTTGGATATTGCCGAGGACCGTGTGGTGGTCCAGGCTGGAGGCGGGATTGTAGCCGATTCCGATACTGACCGCGAATATCAGGAGTCGTTGAACAAGGCCGCGGCCGCATTGTCGGTATTGGAGCCGAATGAGGAGGAATGGCTATGATTCTGGTCATCGATAATTATGACTCCTTTACCTACAACTTGGTTCAATACTTGGGAATGCTCGATCAAGAAGTTCAAGTGGTCCGCAACAATCAAATTACGGTAGACCAAGTCATAGGGCACAAGCCGAGCCAAATTGTTATTTCGCCAGGTCCAGGCCGTCCCGAGGATGCTGGCATCACGGTAGAACTCATTAAGCGGGTAGGACACCGTATACCGATATTGGGAGTGTGTCTGGGCCATCAGGCGATTGCCTTGGCCTATGGCGGGCAGGTGATTCCCGCCGTGCGCCTGATGCACGGTAAGGCAGATGCTGTATACCACAACGGCCGCGATCTTTTTCGCGATTTACCGCAAGGATTTCAAGCGGGCCGCTATCACTCGCTTGCGGTTAATGTGGATGGCGCGCCTGCAATGGAAATTACCGCCCATAGCGACGACGGCACTATCATGGCCATATCGCATAGAGACTATTCGGTGTACGGCATTCAATTCCACCCAGAGTCCATTTTAACGCCGGTGGGCATGGACATTTTGCAAAACTTTGTTCATTTGACGATGGCGCCTGGAGCCACACATGCCACTGGAGTAGGAGGAATCTAGAGATGAGCGATGTAATAACCACCAGTTTGTTGGCATTAAGCGAAGGACAGGCTTTAGCCGAGGATAAAGCCTATGCGTTGATGGATGCCATCATGAGCGGTGCCGTCAGCCCGATTCAACTAGCCGGCGCATTGATGGCCTTGCGGGTGCGAGGAGAAACAATTGACGAATTGACTGGCTTTGCCCGCGCCATGCGCGATCATGCCATAAAGATCCCAGTGACACGTCGACCAATATTGGACACCTGCGGAACGGGGGGAGATCGTTCGTTTTCGTTCAATGTCTCCACCGTGGCTGCTTTTGTGGTGGCGGGAGCAGGAGTGGCAGTAGCTAAACATGGCAATAGGTCGGCTACCTCTAAAAGCGGCAGTGCGGATCTTTTGGAGGCATTGGGCGTACCGATATCCCAAGATCCCATCTCGGTCGCCCGATCGGTGGATGAAATTGGCTTTGGATTTTTATTTGCCCAAAGTGTGCACACATCGATGAAATACGCAGCCCAGACGCGTCGTGAATTGGGAGTGCGCACAGTCTTCAATGTACTCGGCCCCCTAACCAATCCGGTGAATCCCGAACGCCAACTGCTGGGCGTATTCAGTCCGGAGTGGGTAGCACCGATGACCGAAGTGCTGGCTCGACTGGGCACGGATCATGCCTTGGTGGTGCATGGGGCGGGTGGGCTCGATGAAGTCTCTCTGTCTGGACCGACCGTCTTTGGCCGCGTTAATCAGGGTCAATTGACCTTTGGGGAAATCACTCCAGAACAATTGGGGTTGCCGCAATATCCCAAAGAGGCCATTTTAGGTGGTGACCCAACGGTCAATGCGGCCATCTGCATGGAGGTGTTAAATGGTCGTTCAGGACCGCACTTGGATATGGTGCTGGCCAATGCAGGCACCGCATTGTTCGCCGCGCGGGCGGTGGACACCGTGCGCGACGGCGTCGAGTTGGCGCGCGAAGTCGTGCGTCTAGGGCGGGCCCGCCAGGTATTGGAACGCCTGAGCGAGCCACTGGTGAAGGTTCAGGAAAATTAGTCTGGGGGATTGTGCGATGTTTTTGGAAGAAATCGTGCGCTCGGTCGACGAACGCGTGGGACGTCTGTTGCCGGTGCAATCATACCTGCGCCAAAAAGCTGAAGCCATGCCCAGCGGGCGCTCACTCTGCCAGGCGTTGCGCCAAGGGCCCACCAGGCCAGCTGTGATTGCGGAGTGCAAGCATCGTTCTCCCTCCAAAGGATGGCTGACCGGTTCGTACGATCCGATGGCGCAAGCCCAATATTATGCCAAGGCTGGCGCAGCAGCCATCTCGGTGCTGACCGAACCCCAGTTTTTTGCCGGTTCACTAGAACATTTGGCGGCTGTGAGGTCAGTTGTGCCTCTCCCCGTATTGCGCAAGGATTTCACCCGTCATGAAGTCCAGTTGTATCAGGCTCGGGCGGTGGGAGCCGACGCCGTGCTGCTCATCGTGCGGATCATTGAAGATGACAAACGCCTGCACGATTTGTGGCAAACGGCTACCGACTTGGGCCTCGATGTCTTGGTGGAGGTGCACTCGGCCAGCGAAGTGGATCGTGCGTTAGCATTGGAAGCGCCACTTATTGGTGTGAACAACCGGGACTTGGACACGTTTGACACGCGCCTGGCCTTTTCAGCCGAAATGGCTCGGATTTTGCCGGGTGAGACCATTAAAATCAGCGAAAGTGGGATAAAAACTGTAGCCGATGTCCAATGGTTGGCCGCGCAAGGTTTTGACGGCGTGCTGATGGGAGAAGCCCTCATGCGGGGCACCCCTATTTTGGAGGAATTGCCCCATGCCCCTTACCGTTAAAATTTGCGGAGTTCGAGATGCCCAAACTGCTCGCTTTTGCTTTGACCACCACGCCGATTACGTCGGGCTGGTATTTGCCCCAAGTCGGCGCCAGGTCACCATTGAGATGGCCCAAGACATTGTCCGGCAGACACCGGGAAACTATGTGGCGGTCGTTCAAAGTCCCGATGAGGCGGACTTGAGAGACATCATTGGTTCGGTATCGGTGGTTGCCATCCAGCACCATGGACAAGCACGGTGTGATTGGGTGAAGATTTCCCACCAGTATTCGCTTTTGGCCATTGCCTCTCAACTAGATCCTCGAGCTGATGTCGCTTTGCTCGATGGCGCCGTCCCCGGAAGCGGCCAGACCCGGCAGTGGCAAAAACCGACCTGGCCCAAGCCAGTATGGCTGGCAGGAGGCTTGTCCCCGCAAAATGTGCGATCGGTAGTCCAGATGTTGAATCCCGAGGGCGTGGATGTGTCTTCTGGTGTGGAGCAAAGAGGGCAAAAGGACCCCGCGCTGATTGCAGCGTTTATCAAGGAGGCCAGAGAATGGGCAAAATGAAGTTAATGCCAGATGCACACGGACGGTTTGGGCCTTTTGGAGGCCAGTACGTACCGGAAACCTTAATGCCGGCGTTGGACGAATTAAGCGCGGCTTACCACCAGGCCAAAACCGACAAAAGTTTTCACGAGGAATGGATGGCGCTGCTAAAAGATTACGTCGGCCGCCCGACACCTCTTCGCCAAGCCTTTCGCATGAGTGAGAAACTTGGATTTCCGGTGTATCTGAAACGTGAAGATTTGAACCATACCGGCGCGCATAAGATCAACAATACCATGGGGCAGATTTTGTTGGCGCGGCGAATGGGAAAGACCCGCATCATTGCCGAAACGGGCGCTGGCCAGCATGGTGTCGCCACGGCCACCGCCGCTGCCCTATTTGGACTGAAGGCGGAAATCTACATGGGAGCCGAAGATGTGGAGCGTCAGGCCCTCAACGTCTATCGCATGCGTCTTTTGGGCGCTGAAGTGCATTCTGTGCATTCCGGCACCAGCACGCTCAAAGATGCCACCAACGAAGCGATTCGCGACTGGGTCACCAATGTGCGCGATACCTTTTACGTCATTGGCTCGGTGGTGGGACCCCATCCTTATCCGATGATGGTGCGCGATTTCCAATCTATTATAGGCATCGAGGCGCGACGCCAATTTCGCCAGTTAACCAGTGGCTTTCCCACCCACATTGTCGCGCCAGTCGGTGGCGGTTCCAATTCCATGGGGATATTTTACCCTTTTCGGCAGGACCCAGTGGCGTTGATCGGGGTGGAAGCTGCTGGCGAGGGAATTGAAACCGGACGCCATGCTGCCACCATTACCATGGCGGAAAGAGGCATCTTGCACGGCAGTCTCAGCTACTTGCTGCAAGATGCAGACGGCCAAATTCAACCCGCCCATTCGATTTCGGCCGGTCTGGACTATCCCGGAGTGGGTCCTGAACATGCGTATTTTCATCATACTGGTCGGGCGCAATATGTATCGATTACGGACCAGGAAGCGCTCGATGCATTTCACCGTCTAGCTGAATGGGAGGGCATTATTCCTGCTTTGGAAAGCGCTCATGCCATTGCCTGGGTCATTAAAGAACAAAAAGTGCTGGAATCCGCCAATGCGCGGGTATTGGTCAACCTCTCAGGACGAGGGGACAAAGATGTGGACGCCGTGTTGGGATATGAGGAGGGAAATCATGGACAAGAGCCGCATTAAAGACGCCTTTCAAAAGACCCGCCAGGAGGGCCGAGCCGCGCTCATTCCCTATGTGACCGCAGGATATCCCACGCTTGGAATGCTAGCGCCGCTGGTACGCGCCCTGGAAGCCGGCGGAGCCGATCTGATCGAGATAGGCATCCCCTTTTCGGATCCTCTCGCCGATGGCCCCATATTGCAGGAGGCTGCCACTAGGGCGCTGGCGGGCGGCGTGCGGGTGCAGCAAATCCTCGATGTCGTGTCCGGCATTGAGACCTCCGTGCCGTTGCTGTTTTTGACCTACGTTAATCTGGTCTATCGTCGGGGCATTGAACAATTTATTCGTGACAGCCATGAGGCTGGCATCAGTGGTCTCATCATTCCTGACTGGCCGTGGGTCGAAAGCGCGCAGCATCAAGCGTGGGCTCATGACCACGACGTAGCGCTGATTCCTTTTGCGGCGCCCACCTCAACCGACCCACACCTGGACGCCATAGCGCACGGTCACGGGTTTGTGTATACGGTTTCGGTGACCGGGGTAACGGGAGCCAGGACCACGGTGGATAAGGGTCTGGCGCCACTGGTCACCCGAATTAAAGAGCATGTGTCACTTCCGGTAGCTGTGGGTTTTGGGATATCCACTCCCGAGCAGGCGAGGGAAACCGGTCGAATAGCGGATGGTGTCATTGTCGGGAGCGCATTGGTCAAGGCTCTTATGGAGGATCCTGACCATGCGCCGGCGGTGGCTGAGCGATTCGTCAAAGGTTTGCGGGACGCACTGTAGTCCACATTAAATAACGAAAAAGGCCTTGACACCCTAGAGTCTAGGGGGTATCATTCCACCAATATAATCGACCGAAAGTGATGATTGGGAAGAGGTCAGATGTTTAGGAGTCGCAGCGAGCCGGCGGGTGGTGTAAGCCGGTACCCTAACGCTAGACCGTACCCCCAGGAATGTGCATCGAACCCCAGTTGGGCAGTAGAGAATCCGGAATCCATCCGTTAACGTGGAGCGGCTGTGTTGGCAGTCGGCAGAGGGGTCAAGCAGTGCTTGGCCAATAGGGTGGTACCGCGGAGTGAAGGCCTTCGTCCCTAATATAGGGGATGTAAAGGCCTTCTTATTTTTATCAATGCACTGAGATGCGAAAAAGGTGGGCTCGCGATGATTATAGTGATGGCAAAACATGCAACGGCAGATGATATTAACGCGGTGACTGACCGATTGAAAGCCGATGGCTTCCAAGTCCATCTCTCCCAAGGAGTGGAACGGACTATCATCGGCGTCATTGGAGAGCGGACTGAGGAGGTGGTCAGATTGGGTGTGATGCAGGCAGTGGAACAAGTCGTACCGGTACGCAGGCCGTATAAATTGGTCAGCCGGGACTTTCATCCCGAAGACACCGTGGTCAAGGTGGGTAAGGCCGAGTTTGGTGCCAATCGAGTGGTGGTGATCGCTGGTCCTTGCGCGGTGGAGAGCCGGGATCAAGTCATGCAGGCGGCCCTCGCCATTTCGGATATGGGATTGTCGGTTCTGCGCGGCGGAGCTTACAAGCCCAGAACTTCCCCCTACAGCTTTCAAGGCATGGGCGTGCAGGGTCTGCAAATTTTGGCCGAGGCCCGCGAAAAGTTTGGCTTAATGGTGGTCACAGAAGCCGTAGACCACGTTAGTTTGGGCAACGTGGCGGAATGGGCCGACATTGTGCAAATTGGCGCGCGCAACATGCAAAATTTCGAGTTGCTGAAGGCTGCAGGACAAACTGGCAAGCCCGTGCTGTTGAAACGCGGTCTGTCAGCCACGATTGACGAGTGGTTGATGGCGGCCGAATATATTGCTGCCCACGGCAATCCCAACATCATTTTATGTGAGCGGGGCATTCGCACCTATGAGTCCAAAACGCGTAATACCTTAGATCTGAGTGCGATACCGGTAGTCAAGCAATTGTCTCATTTGCCGATCGTCGTCGACCCTTCCCACTCGACCGGGCAATGGAACTGGGTGGCCCCGATGGCGCGGGCCGCAGTAGCGGCGGGGGCCGACGGCCTCATTATCGAGGCGCACCCCAACCCCCAAGAAGCGTTGTCAGACGGTCCGCAAAGCCTAAACCTGCCCCACTTGGCGGAACTGGTGACTTCACTAAGCACGGTCGCCCAGGCTGTGGGGCGGTCGGTGTGAGAATTGGGGTGATTGGCTTAGGGCTGATCGGGGGTTCGATAGCCAAGGCTTGGCACGCTGCGGGACATGAAGTGTATGGTTATGACGTGGACGCTGCAAGCATTGGGCTGGCTGTTGAAGAAAAGGTCATCCAGCCCCTGACCGAATGGCGACAGTGGACCCCTTTGGTGGAACAAATCGTGCTAGCGACGCCACTGGCGGGAGTCGTGCCTTGGATTGAAGCGCTGACAGCTGTTCAACGTCACCAGCCGGGATGGTTAATCGACGTTTCGTCGGTAAAAACCGGGGTCGTGCAAACTCTAGCAAACGTTAGTCCGCCGTGGGCGGGATTGTCCTTACATCCCATGGCGGGCCGAGAACATCGGGGGTATCGGGCAAGCGATGCTCAATTGTTCCAGGGCTTTGTCTGTGCGGTAATTGATGATCGGGTGACCAAACTGCCTCAGACCTTAATCAATCAGTGGATGGCGGTGCTGGGATGCCGGCCCGTGGTGGTCTCACCGGACGACCACGATAAAATGGTAGCGGCCGTAAGCCATCTGCCATATTTGGTATCAGCGGCACTGTTAAGCGCCATTGGACGCGAACCCGAGCAAGTGCTGAGCTTGGCGGGGTCGGGGTTTCGCGATACGACCCGGGTAGGCGCCAGCGATCCCCAGCTTTGGGAAGAAATTGTCTTAGCTAATGTCAATCCGGTGCGCCAGGTGCTCTCGCAATATTTAACGGTCTTGGAACAATGCCAAGAAGACCTAGAGCACGGGCGATTTCCCGACATCCTGCGTCAGGCGCCGCTAGTACGGCAGGCCATATCATTTTGAAAGGATAGCTCTTATGCAACTGTACCCTTGGAAAGGCCCCTTTAGGGCTCGGGTTCAACCGCCCGGCGACAAATCGATCACACACCGAGCCGTCCTCTTAAGTGCAATGACCGTCGGCGACACGGAAATTTTTGACCCTCTGGACTCGCTTGACACGAGAGCCAGTGTGAATTTAGTCCAAAGTTTAGGAGTGGAATTGAGGGAATCCACAACCAATCGGTGGGTTTTGCGATCGCCCGGCTACGATAACTTAAAAGAGCCCGATGACGTGGTTAGCTGCGCCAACTCCGGTACTACCATGCGTTTAGCCACCGGACTTTTGGCAGGCCTCAACGGGTTGGTCATCTTGACCGGCGACAATTCCTTGCGGGAGCGTCCGATGGCACGGGTGATTGACCCGCTTCGGGCGCTCGGCGTGTCCATTACAGGACGCGGTGGGGGCCGGGCGCCCATGGCGATTCGTGGTGGGTCGCATCGGGGAGGACAAGTGACGCTGGCCGTAGCTTCAGCCCAGGTAAAATCGGCGCTGCTGCTGGCCGGGCTGACGGCATCCGAACCGCTCACCATAGAAGAGAATCTGCCTACGCGCGACCATACCGAGCGATTTTTGCAGGCGATGGGGGCGGACCTTTCTCGGGAGGGAACTCGAATTACCGTAAAGCCGGGAAGACTGGAGGCCTATCCGGTAGCAGTTCCGGGCGATCCATCGTCCGCCGCGTTTTGGGCAGCCTTGGCCGCCATAGTGCCCGATTCAGAATTGGTAATTGAGCATGTCAGTCTAAATCCTGGCCGGATTGGCTTTTATCAGGTGTTGGAACGCATGGGAGCATCCATAGAGTACAGCGTGACCCAACCAAAACCCGATCCGGTGGGAGATATTGTTGTACGCTGGTCACCACTTAAAGGCACCACGGTGAGCGCCAGTCAAGTACCGGGGCTGATTGACGAATTGCCTCTGGTAGCCCTCTTGGGGGCCTTTGCCCAGGGCACCACCGAGGTGCGTGGAGCGGCCGAACTGCGGTTTAAAGAAAGTGATCGGATCGCGTCCACAGTGGCCAATCTCAACCAATTAGGCGTGCGGATAGAAGAGTTCCCGGATGGCTTTGCGATAATGGGCAAGCAAACCCTCCAAGGGGGATTAGTGGACGCCGGCGGAGATCATCGGATAGCCATGATGCTGGCCGTAGCGGCAGCGGCGGGTACCGGCGCCGTAGATTTGATAGGCACCGAAGCGATTGCGATTAGCTATCCCCAGTTTTTTTCCGACTATCTGAGCTGGGCTTCGGTATAGGGTTAAGGTGGCAGGTCATACTAGACATCGATACCACTTGATTCTGGTATCTCCGGTTTCTCCTCTCCCAATGACGACCTACTCCCCCGGTAGGTCGTCCCCTGGTTACGTCACTTCTTGCGTTGCAGGAGGGGTCCCTCACAGCTCTCGGAAGGACATGGGACATTCGCGGACACTAGTCAGTTAGTAAGCCAGCAGATGCAACCAATGAAACTGCCACCAGTCGACCAAGAATGTTCGACAGATGATTCATGGGTCTCTCCGGGTCCTGTTTGGGGCATCGTCGCGTGAACCGGATGCACCGGATCGTACCGACCACTCGAACCTGGAACACGATGAAGAGGACACACTCTGATGGCGGTGTCAAGCGGGTGGATATAGAGAAACACCGCCC
>JAJYHT010000100.1 GCA_021784595.1 Bacillota bacterium
TGCCTTGAAACACGGAACTCAAAATTTTTTTGCTGCTGAGAGCGATGGCCCACGGGTGATAACCATGGGAAACCATGGGAAACATTGTCGCTGAACAATAGCCAAAAAACTTGTGGGTAAAGATTAGCACTAAGATGCGGGGGACCGGGCGCGGAGCAAACTATAAGCCGTGGATTTTGGTGCCAGATGTTCCGTCCCCAGGATTGGCCAATCGTGTTAAGGGAGTACCCGCTACGATTTCTTGCTGCTGGATGACTGCTCTGCATCCTTTGACCGTCGACGAAAGTCGTGATCTCCTTGCATGGAATCGGATTTTCGCTCTAACTGACGACGTCAGTCGGCGTGATTAGGGTGAACTCCTCCTGCAGCCACCATGGCTTGGTCGAAGGTGTAGACGGGGATTTCCGGCGAATATGCGAGCAGAAGACAGTCCACCCAGTCGAGATTTGTTTCCTCAAACTGTCGGAGCGCTTTAAGTACCACGTCGAGGTCTACAACCTCTACACCCTCCAATGCAAAAAACCCACGTAGGACGTCTGCGATCTGTCGCCGTGGATAAGCTGCCAGCCTAGGCGACGTGAGAACGTAAATCACCTCGGCGCATACGACCGGATGGATTACCGCGGTTAGTTCTGCTCGCGACGCCCGGTCGAATATCGCCTTTGAAGAGTGGGCCTGGTCCTCCGGTTCGCCTAAGAGAAGGCGCAGGATCACATTAGCGTCAACATGAGCACGGCGAGCCTCCTCACGCATCAGGTTGACCTTCCTTTAGCTTGTCGACCAAGTGGTTCTGATAGTCCTGACGCGCCTCCTTTACATTCACCGGCTTGGGCATCCGAAGAATACCAAGGAGATCGGACGTGGTGCGGGCAGGCACGGGAGTCAGGACTACCTTTCCATCTTGAATGTCAAATACGACCCGGTCACCTGGACCAATCCCGATTACATCGCGAAGTTCCTTCGGCAGAACTACCTGGCCCTTTTGACCAACGCGCGACATAGTCATCGACGTATCACCTCGCGCTCATTGTATCACTATTGGCCAATCTGTGCTACCAGAGGAGTCAAGTCATACCACGTCGATTTGTGGCATGATAATCTAGATGAAGATAACTGAATGACTGCAGCCTGGCGGCCGTGTGGTGATGGGGGCTCCGTTACACGGAGTCATTATTTTGTTGACGATAGGCTCCCCAGTTTAGATAATTATTTGTTCTCAGGCGTAGGGGAACGATACGGGAAATCGGACCACGATAAGTAATTATTTTTCTCTGCTCCTCGCGTACACAACAAAAATCGCCTGTTTTTAGGGGTGTCAGAATAGATAATTGTTTTCCTCAAACAGTTATTGTTCAGTAACAAAAATTACGTTAACTGAACAATAATTAGCTAGACTGGACAAAAAATAACGTGACTGTAGTGGGAAGACATGGCATAGTTGCGCTTTACGACTGTCGGGAGGATGTCGCTCAGGCGATACAACAATGGCAAGACCGCCGCGACACCGCATGGTTTGCGGTTGAGACCACCATTCATGGGGAAACGCCGCGCCTCCTCCGTAGTCGGCGCGGTCGGCCGTAGAAAACCGAGGAGCGGCTCACCAAAAAATGGTGGCGGGTGACGGCCACCATCGGGGCAGTGAACACCGCTGTCCGGCAACGCGACATCCCGAGGGTCTCCTTTACTGTTGATCCAATAGCTATAAAAGATTATAATTTGGTCAGAATATTACTATAAGGAGCTTAATGTCAGGCCATGCAAATAAAACCGTCTGCTAGCATCCGGCAGAATTACAACGAAATTGCGGATTTGTGCAAGTCCACCGGGGAACCTGTGTACCTGACAAAAAATGGCGAGGGCGACCTCGTGGTAATGGATATAGAAGCGTTTACTCGCCGCGAGAAAATGTTGAAATTGCGCGAAGAATTACTGGCCGTGGAGGAGGACCGCCTGGCTGGACGTCTGGGATATACATCGGATGAATTGGAGGGTTATTTAGACAGTATTATTGATGGGGTAGAGAATGGAAAAGACACCCAATTATAAGGTAATTGTTTCTGAACGTACACGTCAGATATTGGGGAACCATGTCCTGTTTTTAGCCCAAAAGAGTCCTTCTGCCGCTAGAAAACTAAAAAGCGATTTAATGAACGCCATTCGTTCTCTTCATCAATTCTCGGAACGTTTTCCGTTTCTTGAAGCGGAATTTGTCCCGTACAACAAGTACCATAAACTGTTCGTCGAAAAGTGGTATCTGATTTTGTATCAGATTAAGGATCGGACGGTATACGTTGACTATATCGTCGATTGCAGGCAAGACTATAGTTGGTTGGTGCGGTAGTAGTAGCCAGGGAAAAGCCAGTAAAGGGTATTTTTGTGCCGTCTAAGAGAGTTTGGGTGAATGAAGTGTATAAGGCAAAACTGTAAGTCAATTAGAAGATGTTTCGTGGCCTTGTTGCCATTCTGAGTATAGATAATTTTCGTCCTGAAACAACTAATGTTCCGTGACAAAAATTACGTTATAACGATCTAAGTAATTCATGTGTATTGGAAAAGTTTGAACTGGAGCGGCAATGTTGGACAAACGCCAGGTTCCTTGGCATATTGTGACTGAGCAGGATCTGTCGGCGACTCTTATTGATGTCTGCGGTCGCCAGATCATCGCGTATAATCTGGGACTCACCTGCAAAGAGACGGATGCGGCGCGGACCTTGCAATCGGCCGTCACTCTTCGGCAAGCGGAATGGGCGGAGCCACTGGTGATTCATACGACAATGGGTCCCAATTTATCGTCGCGGCGTTTGAAAAACAGTGTGCAGCACTCGCCTTAGACCATGAACGGATCGCGGTGCATAGTCCGAATTTCAATGTGCTTATATTCAACTCGAACGCGAGTGTCCCGCACGCCAAGAGTGTGCGACCTATGCGGAGGCACTGGCGCGAAATTCCTGTATCCGTGCATACCAGACCTGTTGGAGCGTTTCACTTTCCGGGGGCGTCCGCAGTATTTCATTCCTTTTATCGGTGTGTTAACCCGAGTAGGCAGTGCAACCGCGCCGAATAAAATGTGGGTAAGATTTGACGCATACGCAGGAGCAAATTCTCTCTACACGGCGCGTGATTTATGCTGAAACGTGACTTTAGCACCTTGACCCATATTGAGGACGCTTTTAACCGCATGATTGTGGGTCTGTCGCTCGTCATGGAATGTCCGAGTTGGTTAGGTGCAATGTTTTTGAGTTGGAAAACGTGATGAGTGACAAGCAGGGTGATCATACAAATTACTGGATCGGTTACGTCGGGGACAAGACGGTCCGCACGGGCAATTGGGGGACAAAACGTCTTCTTTATTCAGAAGACACCTTTTGGTGGTGGCTCCATTTAACCTGGTCCTCAGGAGTCGACCGGAGGTCGACTCTCGAGAATCAGGGACTGACTATGTGTCCAAAGGACAGGTGGGGGGACGTCACGAAAAGCACCAAACCTTCCAAACGTCCTAAAACAACGTGTCTATCTTAGACGGGCTCTCCAAGGCAACGGGTCCTCTGCTGGCATAAGAGGCGAAGGCACAGTGACATCCGGGGTGGCTCTTTCCTTAACGTCATTGGCGTCGTGTGTTGGTGCGGGAGTTTCGCTTGGACCCGCAGGACTGATGGAAGTTTTTGCTCGTGCGGGTTGCTCACTCAATGCCGGACTCGCGGGCGTTGCGGCCTCGGGGATGTCCTGGTCGGGTACCGATGCCATGACAAAATCCATGACGATCAGACCATCTCCTGGATCGGTCCGGAAGAAGACCGTGGCGGAAGCCAACCCCGTAATCAAAACTCCTCCACTCAAATCAACAATCCGATGCTGATCATAAAGTCGTCCTTGCCCCCGTAATACAAACCAGCCGTGTTCCGGATGCGGTGTAACTTCGACCTGCTGCTCGGGGGGCAACCACCATAGCGTCAGTCCCGGGCCCTCCGACTTCCATTGCACTCCGTGGGGACCCGGCAGCCAGGCCCGTTCGTTCATATCGATTACACGCATTTTGATGCCCCCCATGACCTTCTCGTGCCCATGTCGACGATCATTTTCCCTATCTTATGCTGAAACGTATCAGGTGTGCGGCGGATCCCAGGCTGTGACAAATTCATCCACGATAATCCGTATGATTTTTTTGCGCATGGCCCACGAGTGTTCCCAATAGTGCACGGGATCCAGAAAATCGCGCAGACGTGGTGGGTGCGGGCCGAAGAGCACGGAAGCATCCACGCTATGAACCGTGGTTTGGACTGTATCCACGGTCTCGACAATACACGGCATATGGGTAATTCCTTGTGCCAGGAGGCCGACCGCACGGTGTGTGCCGTCTTTAAGATACAGACGATCATGCCATGCTTGTGCTTGGCAAAAGACTGCCGTTTTGCCCACGGTAAAGGTTACCTGCAGGCCATGGTCCGTCAGCATTCGGGCTTCGGCAACCATGACGTTCAGATCGGTGGTCAGCAGGGTGCACCCGATCTCCTGATTGCCACGTGCGGTTACACCCCCAGTGACATCGAACGGTTGGGCTACAGCTGGTAAACACAGAGAAAAAATGTCCGACCACGACGTGGTAGATTGAGCCCGCATTAGCGCAAAGTCATAGGCGACGTGCGGTTGGATTGGCACCAGCGATCCAATGTCAACCATGCGGAACTGAACCGTTCGGTCGGCAAAAAGTTTGAGGAACAAGGGGCGCTTCATGACTTGATGCACATGGTCAGCCCATAGGTCAGGTATTGGGGTTGTTATGCAAGCGGGAGGTTCAGGACGTTGGAGCCTGGCCTGGCGACTGAGATCATCATGTCGTGCGAGAGTTTCGAGATCAACCGGTGCCGTGGTGTGATTATGAAAAAAAGCGGCAGTTTCTCCGAGCGGAGCAAGACCTAACAGATATCGTCCTGTCATGGGACATTCCTCCTTGCCAGACCAGGGCGAGCAACCGGAGGGTCGCTCGCCAGGAATCGCTATTGTTATAGCTCGGTGACTGCATTAATGTGTCGCACGGGAATATAGACCAGTGCCACGTGGGCCGATGTGGTGTGACGAGCACTCGCCAACGTAACAAAGGTTGTCTCGACGTCTGCTAATTTTCCGACAAAGGCCGAATCGTTGGTTTGGATGGATACGGTGTCTCCAAGCAGACGTTCCAGAATTCGACGGAAATTTGTGCCATGCCACGCGTGGGATCCTTGCACGTCACTAAATTCGCTCATTAGTTTCTCCTTTCTTTTACGACAGCGATGACATTCATAGCGAGAGAAACCTCGCACTCCACAATATGGGAAAGGGAATACTGCGGTGACAGATTCTACCATTCTCGGAAACATTTTGTTTTTGGTTAGAATCGGACACTCGGCACATGGTTGGGACCTCGTGTCGGTGTAGATCGCCACTTTACTCCACTATGTCCCGCCATAAGCGAAGGACAGAGAGGTTCGGGAGTGCGTGAATCTCGAACCATCAGTCTGGGGCATTGTCTAATGGGTTATCGATATTGTAAGGTTGGTTGACTCACCGGTAATACTGTCGTGTCCCCCTGGACCCCCGCTCGGCTATTCGCCTAAGAAGGGGAATGTGGGGCGATATGTTCAATGTCAATCACAGATTTTGGGGGCACCCATGGCTAAACGCCATGACACTAGCGTAGTTGTTCACACGCCATGGCACCCGTACTTCGTCCAAACTCACTACAGGCAAGCGACAAGGGTGCCGCTTGCCTAACAATGGAGGCATCAGGTGGTTGTTGCACACGCCAAGAGGGAATTCATCTGCCCGGAGCCCCCAGGTATCATGCGTCTTCGTCGTGTTCCTGCTGATGCGTAGACTCATGTGAAGTGGGCAAGATGGTGCGTGCAATGTGAGCATCCAACGCTTCATAATCCCAATAATGAATTAAATCATACAGTTCTTGTCGCGTCTGCATGGCGCTTAACACTGAAATTTGCGTCCCTTCCTCAAGCAATATTCGGTAGAGGTTTGCATAAGCCTTGGCTGCCACTCGCAACGACGAGACGGGGAAAAGGACCATGCGATATCCCCACTGCTCAAACTGATCTGCCGAAAAGTAAGGTGTTCGACCAAATTCGGTCATGTTGGCCAAAAGGGGTCCGGGAACTTTTTCCGCCACGCGCTGAAAAGATTCCGCCGAGTCTAGTCCTTCCGGGAAGATACCGTCCGCGCCAGCCTCTCGATATTGAAGGGCCCGTTCTACGGTTCCGGAAACCCCCTCCTGGGCATAGGCATCGGTACGGGCGATAATCGTAAGCGTTGGAACGGTTTCTCGCATAGCACGGATTTTAGCGGCCATTTCCTCGGCAGGTATGATATTTTTGCCATTAAGATGTCCGCATTTTTTTGGTAAATCTTGGTCCTCGATTTGTACGCCGGCAACGCGCGCTTCTACCATTTCTTTAGCGGTCCTAACGGCATTTAAAACCCCACCGTATCCGGTATCAATGTCTACGAGGAGAGGCAAGTTAGTGGCTCGAATAATGTCACGAGCGCGTTCCGCTATCTCTGACACGGTGATCAAGCCTATATCCGGTAAGCCGCGACTAGCGGTGTAGGCTCCGCCGGACAGATACAATACCTCGAATCCCGTTTCTTTTGCGACCAAACCTGCCATGGCGTCGTGCGCTCCAGGTATTTTAAGGATTTCCGGCTTCTGGATGCGCATACGTAACATCTCGGACAGCTCTCTTTGTGACCGCTCCTTATCAGTTAACCACGCCATTTTGTATCCCTCCTTTCCGCTCTAGATTCGCCACAGTGCCATAAATTCCGGAACGGGCATCAGATCCCATGGTCCAGATTGCATCTGGACCCGTAGACGTTGCGCGCGGGGCGCAACAAACCACGATGTCAAGTTTTCTTCAAACTTCTTCCACAGCGGGCCTTCGGCTTCGTGCCGACGGTGGGGATGGCCCAAAGGATATTCTACAAGGATACGCGGAGAACTGGTTCCATCTCGGAATCGAACTTGCACTGCATTGGCAATCGCTCGTTTATTGAGATCTAAATAATCACGAGAAAATGCCGGGTTTTCCCGCACCACCATCTTTTCACGTAGATGGTCGATGCGTGGATCGCGTGCTGCCGGATCCAAATAATCCTCTGCTGTGAGCCGTCCATTGATGAGTCCTACAGCGGTCATGTACTGAAGACAGTGATCCCGGTCTGCCGCATTACGCAACGGTCCGGATTTGTTGATTATCCGCATGGCCGATTCTTGGGTCTCAATATCTATTTGTTCAATCTGTTCAAGGCGTCCCTGCACCAAAGGATGTAGCGCGATGGCCGCTTCTACGGCTGTCTGCCCGTGGAATTCCGCGGGATAGGAGATTTTAAAAAGGACATTTTCAATAACATAAGATGTCAAAGGTTGGCTAAGACGAATAGGCTTTTGGTGCATGACGACATCATTGAAGCCCCATTCGGGGGCAGATAGGGGCGTATCATATCCCATTTCGTCGGTCAATGCCATAAGACTCAGACGAACTGCACGACTCGTGGAATCCGCCGCCGCCCATGACTTGCGCGATCCTGTATTGGGTGCGTGCCGATACGTTCGCAACGGCCCATTATCTAGCCAGGCATTGGACAGCGCGTTAATAATCTGTTGCGTGGTGGCACCGAACAAAAATGCAGAGACGGCGGTCGATGCCACTTTGACAAAGAGGACGTGGTCCAATCCGACCTTGTTTAGACTGTTTTGCAACGAGAGTACACCTTGGATTTCGTGGGCTTTAATTATGGCGGTCAGCACATCGCGCATTACCAAGGGCGGCTGGCCCAATTGGAGATTTTTTCGGCTTTGCCACTCTGCTGATGCTAAAATAGCTCCTATATTATCGGATGGATGGCCCCATTCCTGAGCTAGCCATGTATCGTTATAATCAAGCCAACGATTCATGCAAGTGATGTTAAAGGCGGCTTGGACGGGATCTAATCGGTAAGATAGTCCCGGTACGCTACAGCCGTCTGAGATGAGGGCTTCGGGCACCAACGGTCCGAGTAATTTTCGGCATTCAGGATAATTTAGTGCAAGGATCCCCGATCCCAGTGCATCTAAGAGCACCCATCGGGCCATGTTATAGGCATTGGGACTAGCAATCTCGGTATTTACGGTATAGTCCGCGATGGCTGTCAGTACATCATCAACACTTCTAGAATGGGACTCTTCATCCGTGATGGACATGAAATCTCGATCCTTTCTGTTCGTCTTGGTTTTCCGGCCGGGGTTAACCTAGTCGAGTTGTAAATGACGAGCGCCAGTGTAGCGCACTCGTGGTCGGAAAAGACGATTGTGTGCATATTGCTCTCGGATATGCGCTATCAGACCCGCTGACCTTGCGGCAAAAAATATTGGCGTATATAGCTCGATGGGAATGCCCAATAGATAATAAACCGGCGCTGCGTAATAATCCAGGTTTGGATATAACCCTTTTTCCCGTTGCATGACCATTTCGCCGCGAGTAAACATTTCAAAGAGGTTCTCTTGTTCTGGAGTGTGTACCAATTGTTGAAAAAGTTCCTTCATGAGCACTGCGCGGGGGTCCGGTTGATGCATGTAGACGCGGTGACCAAAACCCATGATCCGTTCTTTTGCTGCTAGTTTTGCGAGGAGCCATGGTTCCACCTGATCGATAGTTTCCATGTCCAGCACCATCCTCATCACCGCTTCATTGGCCCCTCCGTGCAGAGGTCCTTTCAATGATGCCGTCGCTCCCACCAACGCGCCATACAAATCTGTTAGTGTCGATGCGATGACAATCGCGGCAAATGTTGAATTTGGCATTTCATGTTCGCTGTACACGGTTAAAAGTTGGTCGAATGCCTGGGATTCTTGAATAGTGGGCTTCCGACCGGTAATCATATATAAAAAATTTGCACTATAGCCTAATTCAGGGTCAGGAAGGATACTAGGCTGCTGATGCTTGATATGATAGCTATTAGCAACAATCATCGGAATTTGTCCTAACAAGCGCAGCGCTTGGCGTAAAGTCGCATCCGTTGAATGATCGTCGAGATCAGGATCATATGTCGCCAAACATGATAAACCCGTTCGCAGAAAATCCATAAGATGTCCATCTGGTGCCAGGTTGCGCAGAACATTCTCTATGGGCCCTTCCCAGGTTTGATGACCTAATACGCCCTTAGTAAAGCTTGCGTTTTCCCCGGGTGATGGCAAACAACCTTCAATGAGCAGATGAGCTACGGAAAGGTAATCGAGATGACGAGCTAACGCGATTAAATCATATCCGCGGATTACGATTTCTTCGTGGTCTACGTCTAAAAATGAGATTGCGGTCTCAGTAGCTACCACCCCTTCCAAGCCTGGCCTATACTCGTCTGATGGATTCATGTTCCTCCTCCTATCATGGTTATGTCGTGCGCATCAAAGATTCGAATCGGCACCCAGTCGAGCCATCTAAAAATTTGTCGGCTTGCGCGGTATATTCTTGTAAGCTGGCAAAAAAACAAATCCCTAGATAGTGGGCCCCCCTCGTTAACGTCTCCCAACCATTAGGTCAATGGGTCTCCGTACTGATGTTTTCGATGCCTAATCCCCATTTTGGAGAATAAGGGATGGCCGTGGCTTGGGCTGTTCCCCCGGCCCATCAAATTTTGCGAATGTCCCACTAAAATTTTTAGAAACGGAACCCGTCTTGCAACCTAGGCCAATGTTCTGTTCTAGGTACTGAATCTCGGCACGATCATGACAGCGATTCTTGATGCTGTCAATGCGGCAGATAACGACCAAATGCTATGGACGAAGAGCTAATCCTCGCTTTAAGAATCCTAATGATATAAGCATTTTTGGGGAATTCCAAAGACGAGCCAGTGCCTGCCCGGGTTCTTGGGGATGGGAGAAATCGTATCGCCTGATACACAATAGATCCCATCATTAAGGATCCGGTAGGACGGATCGCTTCAATGTCGTTTGGTGCGTGTTAAGTGAATGCTCCCCGCGATGTTATCCGCTCTGATTTCGCCAATATAATCTGAGGATTTTAGGATAAGGCTCGGTCATGATGCTGGGGCAAAGGTCGACGGCTAGTCAAAGTTTATCCAGGCAGGATCCTGTTTTTCTCCAGACGACCTGATATGAGATATAATTTTTAATACACGAACGATCGCGTTGCTGTACCATTTTTGAGCGCAGTCGATTCAGTGGCCGTCAGGTGTCTGCGTGGAAACCGGGATTTTTGACGGCATTGCGGAGGTAGCTTTCGTGGAAATGCGACAAATTGAGTATTTCGTGACAGTGGCCGAGGAATTGAGCTTTCGGCGCGCGGCAGCTAGACTGAACATCTCGCAACCTCCACTTAGTCAGCAAATTAGGAAGTTGGAAGATGAACTGGGTTTTGCATTGTTTAGACGTGACACGCACCATGTATCGCTTACAGAAGCTGGACGTTTTTTTTTAAATGAAACCCGTCCTCTTCTAGCACGTTTCTCACAAGCGAAACATCAAGGGGAGCAAATTCATCAGGGAGCAGTCGGACGTTTGACCATCGGGTTCTTAGGATCGACTACCTATAAACTTGCCTCGATTCTACGGACCTACCGTAAAACCTATCCATTTGTCGCGCTGTCCCTGCGACAGCTTAAAATGCCTGAACAACTGCAATCACTACATGAAGGCCAAATCGATATTGGACTTATGCGAGATGTGCCATCGCATCCGTCGCTCGATTCTTTGACTTTATATGATGAACCTTTACTTGCTGTTCTTCCAAAAGATCACACACTACCGGGATTGGATAGCGGCATTCCGCTAGATCTCAAACAATTAGCCAATGAACCCTTCGTCATGACCCCGTATCGTCAAGGATCTAGCTACTACGATAGGGTCATCGGATGTTGTCTCCAGTCTGGGTTTCATCCTCGTGTCGCATTGGAGGCTCCAGAAATTCTGACCATTGTAGCGCTGGTGGGGATGGGAGCAGGAGTGGCCTTGGTACCAGAGTCATTTCGACAGTTTTCACATGACAACGTTAGGTATTGTCCGCTGCAAAATGCCATTGCTGTCTTGCCGTTGGTGTTGGTGTGGAAAAAAGAGCATGAACGCATAGTAACCAATTTTGTCAATATCACTCAACGTATTTTTTAACAGAGATTTGCGCGACACGTAGTCTACCTGTTTGACATCTATCCCTCGATGTACAGCATTACTATCATTTAGCATGTGCTAACCAGACTCCCAAAGTTTTCCGCATAACTGCAATATGGTGGGAAAGGGGACTGAGGGGGCTTTATTGAAGGTTGCCACGCGGTTTGTCATCTACCCTATCGCCTGATACAGAACCGATCCGAACATTAGCGCCAATATCGCTTGAATTATGATGTTAGCCATACTATTCTTACGGTAATCCCGCAATGAGCGGGTACCAATGCTCCGCCTCAATCACCACACAACGTTACGAGGCCGCTTCCGGGGTGATCTGGGGATTCGCCTACCGCATTGCTACGTGTCCGACAACAGCCCTCGATGGGGTGGTGTCAGATACTAGAAGATTTTGTTGTTCGCTGTGAGAAATGAACAATATCCTCGTCGACAGCGAAGAGAGGAGAGAACGCCTTTTGGATATCATCAACCCCCGAGTTAGTGCGGAACTTGAAGCCGCCAACGATTGGCAAACTTACTGGACTCAAGTGGGAAACCGAGTGCACTGGAACACCCCGTTCCATACCGTGTACGAGAAAATTGGCGACACCTCGCATTGGTTTTTGGGAGGAACTACCAACCTTGCGGTGAACGCGTTAGATGCTCATGCTGCAACCGCTCCCGAACGTACGGCGCTAGTTAGCATACAGGAAAACGGAACAACACAAACCTATACCTACGCCGAATTGTTTCGGTTGGTGCTGACCCTGTCTCGTGCGTATCGAGCGCTGGGAGTTGCGCCCGGTGATCGGGTGGCAATTTACATGCCTACGGGACCAGAAGCTATTGCTTCGATGTTGGCGTTGTCCCGCATTGGCGCTATTCATCTCGTTGTGTTTGCGGGATTCGGTAGTGCAGCATTGGCCCAAAGGATTCGTTTGTCCGGTGCCAAGCTCCTGATTGCGAGCGATGTAACCTGGAGAAAAGGGAATCCCGTGGAATTGACCTCCATTGTGGCCGATGCGTTAAAAGATCCTGCGAGTCCAGTCCAACAGGTTGTGTGGCATTGCCGCGTCGGCGATCCTCCGCAAATTCCTAACGTGGCTTCGTATCAATGGGACGAATTGGAGCATTTAGGCCAATCTGCGTCGGATGACCCGGAGTGGATGGACGCCAACGCGCCTGCATTTATTTTAGCCACCAGTGGCACCACGGCGGAACCGAAGTTAGTAGTGCATAGCCATGGAGCTTATCAAGCGGGGCTCCTGCACACCAGCCGAGTAATGTTCGACCTGAAAGCGTCCGACATCTGGTGGTCGACATCGGACATCGGGTGGATTGTTGGTCACAGCTTCATCGTGTATGCCCCTCTTCTAGTAGGAGCCACGACACTTACTTACGAAGGGGCACTAGACTATCCTGGGCCTGAACACTTCTACCAAATTCTCCAAGAACAGCATGTGACCGGAATTTTTACGGCACCGACCGCAGTGAGATTATTGAACCGCTATGGCGTGGAACCGGCTAGGAAGTATGATTTGACTTCGGTAGAAAAAATATTTTCTGCGGGGGAGCCATTAAACCCTCCAGCTTGGGAGATGTTTTCGCATCAAATCTTTGAGGACCGGGTCCCTGTGATTGACCATTGGTGGCAAACCGAAACCGGCGGTCCCGTGATCGGGAACCCGTATGGGTTAGGGCAGCTTCCCATCAAACCAGGCTCGGCTGGCATTGCATTGCCGGGCTACGCAGTGGAAGTCAGGCGTCCAGACGGTACCGCCTGTGATGATGACGAACCCGGAAGTGTTGTAATCACTAGGCCTTTTCCCGGATTGACCGCCAAACTCTGGGGGGATTCCGAGAATCGCTATGAGCGCACCTATTGGTCGCAAATTCCGGGAATGTACCTGACCGGGGATGCAGCTTCTCGAGATTCCGACGGCTATTTCTGGTTTCGCGGGCGATCGGATGAAGTGCTAAAGATTGCGGCACACCGGATTGGTACCAGTGAGGTCGAGTCGGCGCTACTGAAGCATCCAGCCGTATCCGAAGCAGGTGTTACGGGACTGCCGGACGACCTGCGGGGGGAAGTAATTGCTGCATTCGTGGTACTGCGTCCAGGACAAACTGCGGGAAATCAGTTGGAAGAAGAGTTGCGTCAGACAATACGACACGAACTAGGACCGGTGGCGGTGGTGGGCAGAGTGGAATTTGTTCCTAGTCTGCCAAAAACCAGAAGCGGCAAAATCATGCGACGTTTGTTGAAATCTGTGGTGTTAGACCAAGACCAGGGGGATATTTCCACCATCGAGGATCCCTCTGCGGTCGAAGCAGCCCGGACAGCATGGAAAGAACACTGATTGGGTGACAACCATTACGATTTGTAGGAGGATGAACGATGGCTGATGAACCAAAGTTGCAGCGGCTCCAAGTGGCCGACCCGGGTCCTTTAGGATTAGCGGCTTTTGCCTTGACGACGTTTGTGTTGTCGGTGGCCAACGCTGGATGGATTCCAGCGGCAGCCGCTACGGTATTTCTCCCCTTGGCATTGTTTTATGGTGGGCTAACGCAGCTGATTGCGGGGTCTTTTGAGTTTTTTAACCGCAACACGTTTGGCGCGACGGCGTTTTCTTCGTATGGTGGGTTTTGGATCTCGCTGGCCGTAATGGTGTATTTGGAAATTCAGCATGTGCTGGTCTTCGGATCGGCGGCAGGAATCGCATTGGGCCTGTTTTTATTGGCATGGACTATTTTCACCTTCTATATGATGATTGCCTCATTTCGCTTAAACGGAGCTTTAACCGCCGTATTTGTCGTATTGTTTGTAACCTTCGTGGTACTTACCATCGGTGCCTTCACAGGAATGGCATCCCTTACGCACCTAGGCGGATATCTTGGAGTGGTGACGGCTCTCTTGGCGTGGTACACTTCCGGAGCCGGCGTTATTAACAGCGTTTCTGGACATGCTGTAGTACCTGTCTGGCCGTACTCGCATTCGAGTTAAAGTATGGGCGACCCGGCACCGTCTTCCCAGGCCATTTGGGTTGACGACCCTACTGAAGACAATGTGGCAATCGATACTAAGCAGGGCGAGTGCGGCGACTCCCGCGTTGCACTCGGTACTCTGAATGGATGTCCAGGTAACGACCCCAAATGACACTACGATAACTTTTTCTTTATCGTCTCGGTGGGACCAACCTCAGATATTGTCAGACTCAGCGTGAATTTGTCATGGGCAGCCACTCAAACAACCATGGGGTCGCGTAGTTCTTAAAGAAAGTTTCTGGCATCCGCATTTTGGAGCGCATCTTGCTCTCGTTATTCAAGCTATTGTCTCTTAAGACAACCTTCAAGTGGACCCCAATCCTGCCACTGTCCGCAACATTAGTACCTGGATTTCCTCCTCAAAGGACTGTGGCAAATGGGGTCCCATGGCTATCGGATTGACTCGCCGCCTTAAAACTCAAAAGTTTGCTGGATCCCGATCATACTCAGATAGTGGTTGCTCGGCTTCGCGTCCTTGACGAAGAAAGCGGCGCACATTCGGGTAGCCTAGGGCCAACTTCGGTGTGATGGTGTCGGCGATCATCAAGCAAGAGCCCTCAAGCGATGAGGGGTCGAAGCTACCGCGTCCTCGTAAGCACATAAAACCAGAACAGATGTGGCGCCGCAAATTTTTGTCGATTTTCTCATTGCATATTTGGCGGTGGCTGCGTATAATTAATCACGATACAAAAGTCGTGATTTATGTGTCGTATGTGTGTGGCACACAGACCGATGCTAGTGATGCAGGGTTTTTGCCCACGATTTTATACCACAAGTCCTGGAAGGCGATTTTGGTCAGGTGTGGTTGGTTTTCTACATTTACGATAAGGTGGTTATTGACATAGAAACCCTTCTAAATATGATAACATCCGTATTCCTGTGGATTTTGCCTGTACCGCTGTTTTTGGTTGGTCTGGTGGTCGGGATTGGTGCTGACCGCCACCCACAACTGATCAGGGGATTGTCAAAGGCTGCTGCATGGTTCGCCTTGATGTGTGGGGGTTGGGTGGCAGTGACATATTCGTTAGGGGTGCTCCAACCCACCACCTACACCTCTCAACATTTGCCAGCCGGGTTCGGCTTCTCATGGTTCAGTGTGGACGTCAACGGTCTGACCGTTCTGATGCTGTTGTTAGTAGCTTTGGTCGGCATGATTGTTGTTCGCTATTCGTATACCTATCTAGAAAGCGACATCCATGAAGGACGATTCCATCGGTGGCTGAGCCTCACGTTGGGATCATTCTTAATGCTAATCTTGTCCGGCAATGTGTGGGACTTCTTCGTTTTTTGGGTTGTCACGAGCTTGTTCTTGCATAAGTTGCTGGCGTTTTACCCTGAGCGGCCCGGCGCAGTGCTTGCCGCCAGAAAAAAATTTCTGTTCCACCGGATTGCCGACGCAAGCTTGTTGGCGGCTCTTGTACTCATGGTCCGCACGCTTCATACGTCACAATTCGTGGGCATCCTTCCCACGCTCGCCGCCATCCACGGTTCTCTGCCGGAATCCCTGCAAATTGCAAGCGGTCTCATCGTCTTGAGTGCGGTCCTAAAGAGTGCGCAATTCCCATTCCACGGATGGCTTATACAGGTCATGGAAGCCCCGACGCCGGTATCGGCGTTGCTACATGCGGGCATCATTTACACCGGCGCGTTTTTGATCCTGCGTATGGTTCCCATCATGTCACGGGTGCATTGGGCCGGAGATGTGCTGATCCTGGCGGGACTGCTCTCCATAGCCGTCGCTTCTCTTATGATGATGACAGCGACCAATATTAAGGGATCGCTCGCCTATTCAACCTGTGCGCAGATGGGCTTTATGCTGATGGAATGCGGACTCGGTCTGTATAGTCTGGCACTCTTGCATATTGTTTCGCACTCCGTTTACAAGGCTCATGCCTTCCTATCCTCAGGCAGCGTGGTTGATCATTTCCGGGCACCTGTGTTGCCGACGGTGCCCCGCATCGCAACCATGTGGCAGGTGATGCGGAGTCTTGCTGTGGCGGCGCCCATAGTCATCGGTACTGGCGCCGTGTTTGGGGTGTCATTGCCTCAGCAGACTGCGTTGATCGTCATGGGAATAATCCTGACGGTGGCCATCTCCCAGTTGCTTTTGCAAGCGTTGAATATGGGGAAAATTAGTGCCAGCCGGTTACTGCTGGCGATAATCGGCCTCAGTGCACTGGTTTCCACGGCTTATTTCGGTCTCGACACACTTTTTACCGTGCTGTTTCGGGCGAGCTTGCCGACCGCTCAAGGATCAGCCGGCGTCGTTCAGGACGGGCTCTTGGGATTGATTACCGCGGTGTTTGTGGGTCTTTTGCTGGTCCAGCAGATGCTACCTCGGCTCCTGAACAAGCCATTTTGGCAAGCGACCTATGTGCATTTCTACAACGGTCTTTACATTGACACGTTCTTTACCCGGTTAGTCCGGCGTTTTAGGCCAATGGGCACCACGGGATCATTACGAGCAGACAGGCCAGGCCAATCACGGGAGGTGAAGTCATGATTGTAGAACACGCATATGGAGCAAATCTCATTGACCAGGTGGATGCGGCCTGCCAGCGAATTGCTCCGTTATGGCCGATCAAAAATTTTGTGGCGGTTAACCCATATTTTGGTCTGAGTGACCAGTCCTTTTGGCAGGCTCACAAGACACTTGAGCGAATCACCGGTGTAGGACTGTGTATGCCCCGTGGATACTACCAAGCGCAAATTGCTAGTGGCCGAATCACCTCGGCCGATTTGGCAGCAGCGTTGCGGGAGATGGGAAGTCCGTGGGACGTTGCAGGTTTTCTTCAGATGCTCGCCCGCGAGAGCTCATCGTCGGTCGCGCCATTCACTCTCGTCACCGATGTGATCGGAGAACTCGAAGACCAGGACTGGTCGAATTTTGTTGTAGAGCGAGTTAGTCAATATTGTGCCGCATATTTTGACCAAGGGCAAGCACTGTGGTCAATGCCGTGGCGCAATAAGTCACTCTATAGCGGTTGGCTCGAATTTACGCGCATCGATAAGAGTTCATGGACGATGGGCGTACGAGGTATGCGTGAGGCGATGGATGCGTTGCCGGATAATGCACAAGGCACCATTGTTTGGGCGTTGGGAGAACTTGCCGTGCCGCCCGAGGCCTGGGAGGATTATCTGCATGCGATCTTATTGAGCATTGGCGGGTGGGCGGGGTGGACACGCTATCTACGTTGGCAGGTGGAGCTTAAGCAAGGCCACGATGACTCAATGCGTGATCTGCTCGCCATACGTCTCGCGTGGGATGCCTTGCTCTATAAGCTGCGCTATAGCGAAGCGCTTGAGACGCGTTGGCGCCGGGCCCTGGCGGCAATTACCCAGCCGGTGCACCCTGATGTCCTAGTGCAGGTTGATGCGGTGCTGCAAACGGCCTTGGAGCTAGGCTATCAAAGACAACTGTCCGCCACGCTAGTTGCCAATGGTGCGGCACAACGGCCCGCTCGGGTCGACGTACAGGCGGTATTTTGTATTGATGTGCGTTCAGAAGTTTACCGCCGGGCATTAGAAACGGTTGCTTCCAGCGTTCAGACGCTCGGGTTCGCCGGATTCTTTGGTGTGCTGATGGAATACCTTCCCTTTGGCGCTGCTGAGGCCAAGGGGCATCTCCCCATATTGTTTAATCCCTACTATCGCATCTGTGAGCGCCTAGACAGTGCGGATGCGCGCGAAGCAAACAAACACATCGTTCGGCGTCACGCACGGATGCGCGTGGCCAGTGCATGGAAAATCTTTAAGACCTCAGCATCATCGTGTTTTTCGTTCGTCGAGGCCGTCGGTTTATTGTCGGCTCCCAAGCTCGTGAGCGATAGTATGGGATGGACCCGTCCGGTATCGCATCCTGATCGAAAGGGTCTGCATGGTGGATTGCACGGTCGTTTGGGTCCTGCGCTGACCTCTCGGGAAGATGGGCCGGGAACATGCACGGGTGACGGTCCCACCGGGATTCCCGAGGCAGAACGTCCAGCGGCAGCGGAGTTCGCCTTGCGAAATATGGGAATGGTCCGGGATTTCGCGCGCTTGGTGTTGTTTGTCGGGCATGGCAGCAGCACCGTCAACAACCCGCAGGCTACTGGCCTGGATTGTGGAGCCTGTGCCGGGCAGTCTGGAGAGGCCAGTGCCCGTATCGCAGCCGCGTTGCTCAATGATCCATTGACTCGTCAGGGTCTTAGGCAACAAGGGATCGATATTCCTGCAACTACTTATTTTATGGCTGGCCTGCATGATACAACCACCGATGAGGTGCAGTTGTTTAACACGGATAGCGTGCCATCTTCGCATGGTGCGGATTTGGTTCAATTGCGTCAGTGGTTGGCAGCCGCCGGACAGATCACTCGTATGGAACGTGCGAACTTTTTAGGAATCGGTGATTTGCCTATGCCGGAGGTCCACCAGGATATGCGGCGACGCACGCGCGATTGGGCACAGGTGCGCCCTGAATGGGCATTGGCCGGTAATGCCGCCTTTATAGCGGCCCCACGTACCCGCACAGCGCATTGCGACCTGGCAGGTCGCGCGTTTTTGCACGAGTATGATTGGCACAACGATGCCAACTTTAGCACGCTGCAACTCATTATGAGCGCGCCCATGGTCGTGGCCAATTGGATCAATATGCAGTATTACGGTTCAGTGGTGGATAATCGTCGGTTGGGCAGCGGCAATAAGGTCCTGCATAACGTGGTGGGCGGCTCGATTGGCGTGCTGGAAGGCAATGGGGGCGACCTCCGAGTGGGTTTGGCTTTGCAGTCTGTGCACGACGGGACACAATGGATGCACGAGCCGATGCGCCTCAATGTCATCATTGAGGCGCCGCAGGATGCCATCGATGACGTGATCGCGCGCCATGACATAGTGCGCGACCTGATCGAGAATGCGTGGATCCACCTTTTCCAGATCGACCCGGATGGCCACCTGAACCGTCGCGGTCTCGACAGGCAGTGGCATAGCTACCAAACGGGGGAAGCGACCTAATGAAATCTCCGATGCTGGGCTCAATGTATTGCTAATGAACTTGTATTGCGGGACTCATCACGCGTTCTGGACGGTCCGTCATGAAAATGAACCGAAATGCCACCCCACGGACATCGGAGGACCCCCATGATTCACGAGACAATTAGCATAAAACTCTATTTCATCGTTAATCTGTCGGCAGATCGGATAGACGTGCCTTGACACACGATGTTGGTGTCGTGATAATTGAATCACGAACTAAAAAGCGTTAAAAGTGGTTGCATTCATTGGCTGCAAAGATGGTTTAAGGCCAACACCGCCAACCTTGCATAGGCGATCTAGCCCATAAGTGAAGAGTGAAGGAAGGATGACACGACATTGGAACAAAAGCACAATGATGATTTGCGGATTCGCAGCATTGTCATCAGTGAAGGAGAAAACCGTGCTCCCAATCGGGCGATGTTACGGGCTGTAGGATTTACGGATGAAGATTTCAAAAAGCCGATGATCGGCATTGCCAGCACATGGAGTGAAGTGACTCCGTGCAATGTGCACATCGATCAACTGGCGTTAAAAGCAAAGGAAGGTGCAAAAAAGGGAGGGGGAAAGCCTCTGATTTTTAACACGATTACCGTCTCAGACGGCATCTCGATGGGCCACGAAGGAATGCGGTACTCCCTGCCAAGCCGCGAAGTGATAGCCGATTCGATTGAAACAGTCGTTGGTGCAGAGCGACTTGACGGACTGGTGGCCATTGGCGGTTGTGATAAAAATATGCCGGGTTGCATGATCGCAATCGGACGATTAAATATTCCATCGGTCTTCGTATACGGGGGAACCATTTCACCGGGGAAATCTAAAGAAGGAAAAGATATAGACATCGTGTCCGTGTTTGAGGCGGTAGGACAGTATAACGCAGGGGATATTGACCGCAGCCAACTATATGACATCGAAAGCCATGCTTGTCCAGGCGCTGGTTCTTGTGGCGGCATGTATACCGCGAATTCAATGGCGTCGGCAATCGAAGCAATGGGGATGAGTTTGCCGGGAAGTGCGTCTAATCCAGCCCAAACTGCACTAAAACTTGATGACTGTGATAAAGCTGGTCAGACGGTCGTCGACCTTCTGAGAAAAGGAATTTACCCTCGCGACATTATGACAAAAAAAGCGTTTGAAAATGCCATTACTGTAATAATGGCTCTGGGTGGCTCAACGAATGCATTTCTTCACCTATTGGCAATGGCCCACTCGGTTGACGTTGAACTCACTCTTGATGATTTCGAAACCATTCGCAAACGGGTTCCCCATATCGCCGATTTGAAACCCAGTGGACGTTATGTGATGGAGGATCTCTATAAAGTGGGTGGGGTTGCCGCTGTAATGAAATTACTGCTCGACAACGGACTTCTTCATGGTGATTGCTTAACTGTTACGGGTCAGACACTTGCCGAAAATCTCTCTTCCCAGCCACCGCTCAAGAAAGATCAAGTCATAATCCGGCCACTAGACAATCCCTTCTTGGAAACTGGTCCGTTGTTTGTGTTAAAAGGAAATTTGGCGCCGGAAGGGTCGGTGGCTAAAATGTCAGGCTTAAAGGTGAAAAAATTTACCGGACCGGCGAGAGTTTTTGATGCAGAAGAAGACGGAATCCAAGCTGTTTTAAACAACGAGATTAAGCCCGGCGAGGTTATCGTCATTCGCTATGCAGGACCCAAAGGCGGGCCTGGCATGTCCGAAATGCTTTCCATTACGGCGATTATTATCGGTAAGGGACTAGGCGGCAAGGTCGGTTTAATTACCGATGGGCGTTTTTCGGGCGGTACATATGGGTTGGTGGTGGGTCACATTTCACCGGAAGCCCAAGTAGGAGGACCTATTGCACTTCTTAAGGATGGTGATCAGATCACGATCGACAGTGAAACTCAAGAACTGTCAGTAGCCCTATCAGATGAAGAATTGTCCAATCGATTGAAAGGATGGCAAGAACCGCCGCTTCGGTATCAAAGAGGCATATTAAATAAATATGCAAGACTGGTATCGTCTGCATCAAAAGGAGCGGTGACCGATTAATCGAAACCAGAATGGCAACTTTGAGAGATGCAGGCAGTCACGTTCAATGGTGTTCGCCGGTGATTTAGGAATAGGGGACGCTATGATCGATCCGGTGGAACCGTAGCGGTTGATTTCCTCGCAAAGGGTTCGTGAGAGGGTGAGTCCGTCGGCATCGGCCCAAAGTCTTGGCACAACAGGATAATCTGCCGTACGGCCGTACCACTTGCGGCTGTCGATAGAAATGTTTCGCGACCCGACCCAACAAAAAGGGCGAGCCATGCAGCCTACCAAGAAAAGCCAGCATCAGGGGAAAGGCGAAAGCGGGTTATATCATCGGGAACTGACTAATCGCAAGACGCTTCATGGGCAACTCGTGGATCAAATTATTGCTATAGGCACACAGATCAATACCGCAATACTCAGCTACAAAGCGTTTTTTAAAACGGCAAGTCTTCCGGATGTCGGCGACCATGCCAACCCCAGCGGACATCGCGCCACCATAAACGTACCGATTGGTAGCTCGATCGCGAAACCGCAGGGGAGGATCCGTCGGATGGACTTCTACTCCAATGGTTGTTGGACGGCTTGGCGCTGGAACAGCCGCAGGCCCATCGGCGACTCGGGCCACCGAAACCATTACCTATGAGCGGAAGAAAAAGACGGCGGGGAAGTTAGCTTCCCCGCAGGTGTCCCTCGAGGCAGGAGTGATCAGCGGCAGTCGTCCGGATCAGATCCAGGATCATCTACAGGGTCTTGCAAAGCTAGACAGATATTGCCAGATTGGGCTGGGTTTTCTAAGAGGGCCCTCACCGAAAACCTTTGGGACTTGTAGGTCTGAGCCCAATATCTTTATACGAGAATCCTGTAATGAAGTGTCCGGGTCGTATTTAGGGTTTGAGTAAAGAATGGCCCCTCTGATAGGGTTGGAGTAGCGAACAACAACCAAATTCAGGGGGCACAGTTAAATGGCTAAGCACAGTGTAGAGCAGAGCGACGGAGGAAAGCAAGGACTGGGGGCGGTCGGCTGCTCCGCTTTCTTCCTCTAAGATGCGCTGGGCTTGCTCCAGGGTTTTGGGCACCTCGCACGCGGACCCATCGGAAGAAGGCTCAATGGCGCTAGTCGTTGATTGCGCGTGGCGGCGCCACAGTGCCGCTCGGTTTCCCACCAATCAAAAAACGCCTCTAGGCAGATTCGATCACTCTGGGCGAGGGTTTCCGGATGCCACTCTCATTGCTCGCGGCCAAACTGGAGCAGGAGTGCAAACGTGTCCCGATAGGCTTTGATGGTGCACGTGCTGAGATTCCGTTGAGCCGGGCCTCGACGTTCCCCTTTTTCTCTCACTGGTCAAACCTTTCGTCGCGGTCACCAAATCCATATTAAGCAAAACCCATGGCGTCCGTCTCAGTCTTTAGATAATCTCGGGGGTCAGCGACCGAGTAGATGATTATGGGACAATTTCTTGACACCGATGTCTTAAATTAGATATATTTCTAATTAGATAACATTAAATCTTGGAAAGAAAGGCCGTGTTATTAGGTGCAACTGGATAAACTTGTGGCATTTCATAAGGCGCTGGCGGATCCCACTCGGATCCGGATATTGTTCCTCCTGAAAAATGGACCATTACACGGCCAAGCCTTGGCGGAGAAACTGGGTGTGTCGGCACCGACGGTTACTCACCATATGGCGAAGCTGCGTCATGTCGCGCTGGTTAAGGAAATGCGTGACAAAAACACCATCTACTTCGAACTGGACCGATATTTCTTGGAACAGGGTTCTAAAGCCTTACCGACTTCGCTGTTCGAAGGACAGCCTACTGGGGAGGAAAGCATGGATCACAACCATGAGCGATTCAAGCAGTCAGTTCTCAACAACTTCTTTACCAAAGAGGGAAAGCTCCAGCAGATTCCTGCTCAGCGCAAACGCAAGCTAATCATATTCGAGTACATGCTAGATGGGCTGACGATAGGGCAGAAATACCCAGAAAATGAGATTAACGCCCACATTTTACAGTTTCATGAAGACTACTGCACGATCCGGCGAGAGTTTATTGTGAATCACTTTATGTTCCGAGAACAAGGGATCTACGAACTCAATCCGCACGAAATGTGGGTCGACTGGCGGAGTTTATAATTTCGGAATATGAAGGAGAACTGGAGGACACACAAGAAGAATAGCTCCGATTAGTGTTTCCTGTCAGTGAGCATTGGGGGCATCGGATTCGTGCCTATCAATTGGCTTGAGGCGGACGTATTCCATGATGGGCCATTGGCATGCTCAAGCCGAATTGCCACAGATCCTCGCTAACCAACGGTCCCGACCTGGGGTCGAGGAGATCCTGTACGTGCCAATCCCTTGGTCTCTGATGTCGTGACCGAGCAAATGTATGAATGGCTACCTTGCGCGATTCCGACATCCAGGATGTTCAGCGCATTGCCTGGCATTTTTCATCATGTTGTCTGGAGTCAAACACGTGATTAAGACGAATCCGGATCAATGTATTTTTGTGTACTATAACTATTGGTACAATCGACTAGAGAAAAGAACATCGACCTCGTGTATCCGTTTCGATAAATTACCCGGACAAATTTTGGGGCGCGGTTCTTCCACGATTGCGTGTCGACGGTTCAATCAGGAGCCCGGTGTGAGCTGAACCATAGTGCTGACAGAGGTTGGGTCTATTTTCATCAACCGTCTTCAAAATCTCCGGTCCCTTGTCTACGATGAGTGGCCAACCAGTTCTTAGCCAAGTAATAGGTGGCCACGCTAAACAAGTAGGGCAATGTGCCCGACTGTATCATCAGACCCATCTCGTCAAACGAAAATTCGGCAATGGAGATATCCTCGGTGGCGTCCAATTGTTGATGCCCTACTCGTTCGGCATTGTCGATAAGAAAGCAGTGCACCATGTTGTTTGACGTGGCTGGATTGGGATAAAACTTACCTAAAAACACGGGAGGCTCGGAGGAGGCATAGCCGGTCTCCTCGCGCACCTCACGCACGATGGCAGCTTGCGGGGATTCCAAAGGCTCCATCATGCCTCCCGGAATCTCGCGTATGATGGACTGTACCCCATGTCGATACTGCTGGAGCAGTACGACCGAGCGCTGTGGCGTAACTACCAGCGCATTCACCCAATCACTATACTCATTGACATAATAGTTAATTTCCTCTCCGCTTGGGAGCCGGCACCGATCCCGTCGTAGTTTATCGTAGGGCGTATTGTCTACAACATATTCACGAGATACAACGGCCCACTTTTGCATCGTTTATACCCCCTATCCATGTTGATTTCGTTTATCCAATCATACGCCACTGTCCCTCCCTAGTCAGCAACCACAATATCGTTGGTTCGCGCATATACCTCATCACTGAGAACATGTTCGGGATGGGCGTCGATTCCAACCATAGCATTAAGAGGCGGTACTGCGCTGGTATGCCGGTCCCGCTATCGGGCGTTGGCACCCCTCTCGATATTCCCGGGGTGGCCCGAAGGCGCCACGGCTCATACCCATTTGGAAATCTCTGATGGGTGATGGCAGCTCTGGTCTGTGGGCATGATGGATGCACTTAAATCGGGACCCAAACCCGATACCCATGATAGGGTGATGCTGTCAGATTAAATTTTAGGAGTTGCCTTCTAGGCAGCAGGATAGCGGCGATGAGTGTATAATTATCGCCATGGAGAACCCGATGACTGCTGCACGAATTGCCAAGATTTTAGGGGTGACGGTAAAAACTGTCCAGCGCTGGGATCGTGAAGGTCGTCTGAAGCCGCCATGCCGCACGGTGACAAATCGCCGCTAGTACACGGCGGATCAAAAGGTGCGATTCGCCCGCCAATCGATTCGCCAAAAGAATCCCACCAAGTGAGGACACGACAGCGCGTCGCGTATTGCCGTGCGAGTAGCCAGCGTCGTATGTTCTGGAGGAGTTTTGCGTGGCACGCGAACGTTAGGGCACAAAATCCGGCTCCATCCGACGCCGGAACCAATCCAGTACTTTAAACAAGCGGCCGCGGCGGAGCGGATGGTTTGGCATGCGGCGTTAACGACATGGAATCAGCAATATGCGACGGCGTGTCGATGGTGTGGGATGGCCCATGACCGTGCCATCAATGCCGCACGCAATTTGCATCGGCTGGCAACCAACACTGCCCTCCCGTGGCGGCGCGTTTGGCAACGGACGCCACGGGGTTCGAAGATCCTGCGCTTGATCGGGATTCGGACTTCGACGGGAAAGTCACGCCTGTCAGGCTATAGGCTGGGGACTTCGGGGCAGGAAGAATGTTGTGATCACCAACGATTACAAGATTTATAGGAGGACTTAAAGCCCATGAGTATTCGTCTCCGCCAGATGGCGACCGTGTTTTTACGAAATGGATCGGACTGGCTCTTAATGAAACGGGCCGACACGCGAGTCCTGGCGCCAGGACTGTGGGCTGGTGTGGGGGGGCATCTGGAACCAAGCGAAATCAGTGACCCGGAACGCGCGGCATTGCGGGAAGTCGAAGAAGAGACCGGCATCCGGGGCGATCAGATACAAGACCTACGCCTGACGGCTATTTTACACCGTCGCCGGGATCACGAAATTCGAGTGCAATATCTCTATGTCGGTCGGGTGACAACCAGAGAGGTGCATGACACAGAGGAAGGCATCCTTCATTGGGTACCGAGCCACGAAGTTCTTGCTAAAAGTATGGCCTCCTCTACGAGGGTCTTTTTGGAGCGATATTTTTCCCAAGGAGCGTCGGATCAAGTCTGGGTGGGAACTTTAGGCAAACAGAACGCAGCGCCGTATATCCAATGGGCAATATTGGAAGATTGGGAGCCGTGACCGAACCACAAGCCGATCAACGGCATTCGCTCCCATAAGCGCCTGCACCGCGCCTAGAGTCACTTTTTTGGCTTGACTCATCCGGGATCTGTCCAAGGGCGCGGGGATTCGCGTGTGGCACCCGCCCAAAATGCACCGCCCACGCCAAACCCGAAGGACATAGGAGTCCTCCAAACGGAAGACACGATGACCGTCATGGTGCGGCTCCTAAAGGAATTGCCCATTGACATAGTCCCGGCGTCAGTAATGGGGACGTTTAATGCGGTGGTGAGCATGGCCAGAAAATACGCGTTAAGCGTAGTAAAGCCCCGGCGTTCACGCCCGGGGCATATCAGCCCGTTGGCCCATTAGGGTCAAATCGAAATCCTTGAAGAGCACGGGCTTTTGAGCTAGACTCTTTTTGCTAGCGGATTTCTTCGGGAATCGAAAGTGGAGTCACTTCTTATGGCAGGGGGTCTTAGGAGGAATTTCGGTTAACCTGGTCCCACTCCGCCATCGGACTTCATCCCAATTCATCGTCGCTTTTACGTCCCAAACAGCCGCCGAGTTTGGCTATCGCCCGCATGGCGTCCCGGAGCGGCAAAGGTTGCCCGGGGGGCCGATCAATCTTTTGAAAGGTGGCGAGACGCTTCAAAGCCGGGATCTCGCGAGCAAAGAACGCCATCTCCCACGACTGATCCGGATCAAGCTCTGCCTGGTAGGTCATTCACAGAAGCCGCCAAGCGTTAATGGAATAGAGCGTAATGACTCGTCGCCCGTGGCTTTCTCATGGCAGGACTTCCTCCAGTTTTCCACGGGTAGTGCAAGCGCTCAATCCGCCAGCGATAGCTATACCAGGGCATGATGCGCTTGGCGTCTGCGGTTGTGACCACCGCCACGGTGGTTTCAACAAGCGTCAAAAACTCCAAGATTGTGGGAAATAGGGTAGTAATCTAAGGGAAGGAAGGACTTATAGTGGAATCACAAAGTGCTTTTACTGCACAAACCATGGATTTTGATGAACGTGTTCGGTCAAGCTTCGCCAAACAAACGGTCATGAATCTCATTGGTGCGGAACTCGTTAAGATCCTGCCCGGTGAAGTGGAGATTCTCCTTCCTTTTCGTCACGAGTTGACTCAACAGCACGGTTTTCTGCATGCGGGTATTGTCACGACCATCGTGGATAGCGCGTGCGGCTATGCAGCCTTGAGCCTCATGCCAGCGGCCGCTTCCGTCCTGACCGTTGAATTTAAGGTGAATCTTCTTGCCCCGGCGCAGGGAGAAAGGTTTTTAGCCCGAGGAAAAGTCGTCAAACCGGGACGGACCATTACCTTCTGTTCCGGTGAAGTTTTTGTGCTAGGTTCAGACGCGACCAAATTGGTCGCCACAATGACAGCAACGATGATGACGCTTCTAGGTCGTCCCGGCGTAGACGAGGGTTAAGAACTGTGAAATCCATTCAAATGTGGCCCGATATAATTTGTTCGACACTGCTGGCCGACCTTGTAAAAAAACTTTTTGCCGAATTCCCTATTATCAAACATAGCCGTGCATTAGTACGGTCGGGATGGCATAACTCTGTAAAAGAACTTTTTTCCCTTAAAGTATAGGGCAGGAGAGACCGTAGACCTACGACCGACGCAGGTCCAATGTTTGGGCCAGTAACAGATCTTTCACTATAGAGACTGTGGTCAGGTTATGCCGGCGTCATGCCAGTCACGCATGTGTCCTACCTAAACGGCAATACTCTTGGGAATGCTCTATACCTGGGTGGATTAGGCCCGTCCCCAGGGGGGCACCAGACTAACCAAAGCGGTTAGAACGTCGGTTTAGTCAGAAAATCACAACAGCAAGCCAGGCAACCTGTTCTATTATTCGGTGGCCACCTCTATGCGAAGTTACACCTTCAGCCCACCTGGGACTAGTGGATGCCTGAGTTTCTTAGACACCACTTCACTTAAAAGTCTACAGCATTTGGAATATCGCCCCAACTACGGACGAATGGGGTACAATAATGGTCAAGGAGTTTGGCATTTTTTGAGCGAGTCGTCGACCCACACCAGGATACACTGACGGTGTGGCTACCACGTGATAGAACCTTTTCATGTAGGCGAGATCGTGGAGAGTCCTGTATTCTATCTCGCCGAAGTTTCGCGCCCACCCAGGGAATGGCAAGCCTGTAAAGGCGTCCATTCATGGAGCTGAACCTAGGAGGTCTTGCGATGTTTGGACGTTCTTTGCGTATTCGCCGTTCGGTGAAGCGACGTCGCTCAGTGATTGAGGCGGGCCACCACCGTCCGTTTTCTGCATCATGGTCCGATGGGGTACGGCTTTGGCCTTGGGAAGAGGAACCCGCGGCTGAGCCTAGCCCCGAACTCAGGGCACGCACGCCCAGACGCCGTTGGAGACGCTGGCGGCATCGTGCTCCGTAAACCCTCTTGACGCCGTATTTTTTGAAACAAATGGTGCGTGAATCGGTAATCTGGCGATTCGTTGAGACATAACGACCAGGCGGATCGATTGTTGCGGGCCCTAGCGATCATGGAACCCCATGGTCGTTGGGGTACGGTGGCGGGCGAGAGCATGTATACCCATGCTAAGCGCTTGAAGCGTTATTTTTCTTAGCGGATGTCCGCGAGGCGATGTGGATCAACAGCGTGGTTAGTGGCCACAATGCTAGTATTATTCGCATCACCGCCAGCGCACTAGGGCCGATCGTTAAGAAGCCTAAAAAGATTAAAAACGACATCATGCGCCCACTATTAAGCCATAATTCTTTCATACTGGTGAGACCAACTTGGTCGGCTGAATGCTGAGAAGTCTCTTGGATTACCGCAAGCGCATGCCCCTCAATCTGAACCTTATAAATCGGATATGCTACGGACGTTAAAACTCCTAATATTAAGACTCCGGGTATTGTCGGCAATAGGATAAAGATTCCTCCAGAGACAACGGACATCAAAAGGGCTGTCCGCCGCCTGGTCTTAGTTGAACCCTTCTGGCTCCTATGCGCCAGGACCCAAAAGGCGAGTGTCTGGACTCCGGCCTGGATAGCCAGATACCAACCCAGCCAGAGAGGACTTTTTGTCATGATAAAGAGATAGAGACCGGGGACAAAGAAAAGAATGCCATCTCGAAGACCTAGTGCCGCCATGCTCCATCGCACATCGTGCCAGGCGCCTTTTGGGGGAGTTGTTCTCGATCTAGAGGCTGAGGCAGTAGAGGGGCTGAAAGGCTCCAGACCGAAAACAAGAGCCCCTGCCAAGATGGCCATCGCCAAACCAAACACCACCCGATAACCCACTCCCGAACTGAATGCTGCGATGATACCCGCCGCGACAGGTGGACCGACGATGGCAAACACATTTTCCACAATCCCGATCCAGGCATTGTACCAATCCGCTTTCTGGGGTGGCACGGTAGCGGCCCCGCCCACGTAAAGCGACAACCAGTAAAAACCGCTGGAAAATCCAGTCAGCGCCGCGATGACCCACACCAGATGCCCGGAGGCCGGACCTAGCACCGTTAGAAGACCGAGGTAGGTGATAGCCACCGCTATGCCTGTTCCCCGCAGCCACTGGTAGCGCAACGAGTGTGGCGTCATAGCAGCCCACCCATATACGAGCCCCATGACCAGGAACCACAAGAGATAGTAGAAGATGATGGTGGATACTGCAGTGCGTATGTGCCAAAACCACGCGCCGACAAAACTTGACGCCCAGGCCATGGCGAGTTCCCACAGCCCTGCAATAATTAATAAGCGCTGTGCCGGCGACATGAATAACCCCCCGTGTCTTAAAATATAGCAAACGGGGCAATCCGTCCGTATTATGGACCACATTTCCCTGGGTGGACCGAGTGAAATTCTTTTTGCCCAGCAATGCTCTGGAGTGTAAGCTGGCTCACAGAACGTCGTGAGGCACGGGCGCTAGTATTAAGAGACGGGAGTTTGGAAAACGGTGGGGGACCCCGACGACGATTACCATTCCATCGACCCACCCGAAAGGCATGTGTGAGCTATTTGTCCACCAAGCGGCGCTATCCCTGGTCAAAATCGAAGAAGCGCCTGGGGATATTGATGGGCGTCGTTGTCCTCTTTAGCGTGGGCGGGCTTGCCTTGGAGCCGGCTTGGCGAAGTGGCGTGGTTCGTCTATTAAGTTTAGAAACGCTGGCACATGTTCGCGTTCTAGTTGAATCCATGGGAATATGGGGTCCCATTTTTCTGATGGCTCTGATGGTGTTGCACAGTGTGACATTTGTTCCCTCCGAAATTCTTACAATTGCTGCCGTAGCACTGTTTGGTCCCGTTAAAGGCGTCATCTATTCGTGGGTGGGGTCCATGCTCGGAGCTTATCTCGCGTTCTTCATGGCTAGAGGATTTGGTAGGCCTCTGGTGGGTCGTTTTGTACCGCCCTCAGCATTAAAGACGTTCGACGATTTCGTCGCGCGCCGTGGTGTGTGGGGACTGGTGTTATTGCGGCTGATTCCACTGGTCTCTTTTAACGCTTTAAACTATGGGGCTGGATTGACGAAAATTACGGTATGGCAATTTACCTGGACAACGGGATTGGGCATCTTGCCCGCAGGAATCCTCATCGCCATTGTGTATCAAAGTGCCGTAGAACAAAGAGATGCTTTCGTTGGGTTAACAGTGGTGGCACTGCTCATCACACTAGCCGTGGTCCTGCGGTGGAAAATGCGTGCCCGCTAACCAAGGTTTAGACACCAAGGGTCACGGACCCAAGGGCGTTCCGTCAACGAAAGAGCGTGTTAAGCAGGTCAAAGAATTCTCCTGACAAAAGATGGGTGTAATCTAGTTCACTGAGGATCCATCCGCTGGGGGTTAGAGTGGTGGAGATTTCCGTTTAATCGCCGACTAGAATAGGGATGGGGGAAGGACAAACGATGGCCACACAAAAGATAACCGATGCGGATTTTTCTACATTCGTGCACTCGACTAAACCGGTACTGGTCGATTTTTGGGCTGCATGGTGTCAACCATGTAAGAGAATGGCGCCGATTCTTGAGGCAATATCCGAACAGTACAGCGACACCTTGATCGTCGGCAAACTTGATGTGGATCAAAATCCTGTGACCGCGAGCCAATTCAAAATACAAAGTATTCCCACCATGATTTTGTTCCAAGAGGGAGAGCCCGTTAAACAGATCGTAGGATTTCGCCCTCAATCAGATTTACTGGCTCAATTGGCTGATGTGTTATAGTGCCCTTCTTCCATGCTAGAGACATCAAGTGGGGAATAGGGGCCGGCATCAGTTGTCATGACCCATTGCGCAGAGAAATGCAAACAATCGCAGCGCTATAATTGTCGACGGTTTCGCACGGCTGACCTGGCCTTATCTGGGTTTACCCAAAACCAAATCAACGAAGCCTTTGACCGTATCCGAGACTGTACAAAACCATAAATTCGCATGTAGACATGGTGCTGCGGGAAGGGAGTCGCATGAATCGCACACAACTCCTAGACAATGACGAGAATATCGCGATCGCTGCATATCCGCAAGCGGGCGAGACACAAAGACTCCGCGCGGGGCACTTACGTTTTCTTCGTACCATCGCTGAATCTGTTGGTGTGCAAGGACCGACTGGGGGGGTCGTGATCGGCGCCGCAATTTTGGCGGGCATGTCCGGCGGTGGGACCGCACTGGTACAGGTGATAGCGGCCATCGCCATGGGATTTGTGGCGTATGCCTTTGTCATTTTTACCCGTGGATTCAATAGTGCGGGATCCGTATATGGCTTTACGGGGGCGGTGGTGGGACCGCGATTTGGGTTTCTCTCGGCGTGGGCATTGATGTTTGTCTATATCAACTTCGCCGGAGGTGTCTATGCCAGTTTTGCTGATGAAGCGCAACCTGCCTTCGCCGCTATTGGGCTTCATCTTCCCTGGCAGATCTATGCTCTGGTGGCCTTTATTCTGGTAGTAATTTTAGCCTATCTAGACATTAAGATCTCGTCTACAGTGATCCTTATTCTCGAAGGAGCCTCCATGGCCCTGATTACCGTCGTAGGGGTGATTATCGCAGCCAAGACTGGGTATCATGGACACGCTTTTAGGTTTGCACCCTTTCGAACTCACGGTGTCCCTCTGGCAGCGCTTGGGCTCGGGGTCGTATACTCCTTTTCTGCGTTTTCGGGTTTTGAAGCCGCCGCCACGTTGGGAGAGGAATCTAGCCGGCCCAGGCGGACCATTCCGATGGCGGTGGCCCTGTCACTGGTGGTGGTCGCGATCTATGAGATTGCTGTGGCTGCCGTGGTGACCAACGCATTTCCCAGCACTAAAATGTTGGCCGGGTCGGCGGTACCCCTAGTGTCAGTGACAGACCATTTTGTCTCGCCGTGGGTTGGTGTGCTGGTCAACTTCGGTGCGGTGGTCAGTTCATTTGGCGCCGCATTGGCATCTGCCAATGGAGCCGCCCGCATGCTGTTTGCATTGGGAAGAGATGGACTCGGCCCAAAAATGCTGACCTGGGTGAGCCGTCGCACGGGATCGCCGGTTGGCGCGGTTCTTTGGGTGGCCGTGGCGAGCTTCGCCTTTTTAGTCGGATTTCTGCATGATGGCTCGGCGACTCGCGCGGTGGCTCTCATTTTAACCTACGGGGCCGATCTAATTCTCGCGGCCTACGGACTTGTGCTTATTGCGGCCATTGTCTTCACGGTCAAGCAGCGGCGATCACGACTTAGCACGGCAATTCTTGTGGTTGGTTTGGGCATCTTCATTTATATTGTGAAAGACACTTTTGTCCCTTTCCCTGCTGCGCCCTATAATTGGGATGCGTATGGCGCTTTGATCACCTTGGGTATCGGTCTGTTACTACCAGTACTATCACCGAAGATTCGGCACGGCATTGGTCAGTCGCCGTTACTGAAGGTCGGCGCAACTGCCTTAATATCTTCCCCAGGACGAAAAACGAAATCCGGCCCAAGTTCTACCCAGGGGACCGCATTATAAGGGGCAAAAAGACCAAATTGTTCGGTTCGGCATCACCTATAAGCATTGCCATGGCAGAGTAGGTATGGAGGTGTTTTCGGAACGAGACATGGCGTTGATGTACCGATGACAATCCAAGATGTCATTCAATACGTCAAAGTTTTGCCCAATCTGTTTTCCCGACAGGCTGTGTTGACGGGGAGTGAAATCGGCAACGGGAATATGAATTTTGTGTTCCGTGTGGTCGATGCAGGTCTTCACGGACCGGGCAGCGTGATTGTCAAGTGCACGCCTCCTTATATGCGTTCGGTGGGCACGGCCTGGCCACTGACGGCCGAGCGGCTCCACCTGGAATATGACGCATTAACGATTCAGTATGAATTATGCCCGGGGTTAGTTCCGAAAGTCTATCATTATGACCAAGAACGGTCGCTGATGGTGATGGAGGATCTTTGGACACACACACTATTGCGGGACAGGCTCATGGCTCGGCAGATCTATCCTCAGGTGGCTCCACAAATCGGGAAGTTCCTTGCCCGGACCTTGTTTCTAACCTCCCAGTTTGCGCTCGATGCCGGAGAAGTCGAGGAATTGAAACATCATTTCGCCAATGCGGAATTGGTCCAGATTACAACAGATTTCATTTTTACATTCCCTTTCACTGCACATGCGATGAATCGATTTAACCCCCTTTTGAGCAACAGGGTGCACGAGATGTGGGAAAATGGGGATCTCCAAAGTGAGGTTGCGGCTCTCAGAACCCGATTCAACACGGATGGCCAAGCGTTGATTCACGGTGACTTACATACGGGCAGTCTCATGGTCACGGAGCAGGACACGAAAGTGATTGACCCCGAGTTCGCATGCTATGGGCCCATGGGATTTGACAGCGGTGTCTTGATGGCGAACCTGTTACTTAACCTTTGTTTGCATGCCAGTGAGGGAAACCGGACAAATATCATCGGGCAATATCAGCGAGAGCTGCTAAAAATCATTGAGATGGTTTGGGCCCATTTTCACAAGGAGTTTAAGAGCCTGTGGCTACGCACGAATCGCCGCTCAGGACGTGCTCCCGGTGGGGAAGTAGAGCATGTATTGGTTGAAATATTGCAAGATTCGCTAGGATTTGCCGGATGTGAAATGATTCGGCGCGTGATTGGGACGTCTCATGTCAGGGACTTAAACAGCATAGAAGACGCCAGCAGACGGGCGCGGGTGGAGATTTTAGCGCTTACTCTCGGACAACACCTCATTTTGGAACGACATCACGCTCACACGATTCAAGATTTGATTGAATACGTCCATGATAGCTGGCTTACGTGTGGTGAAACGAAAAAAACTTATCGGTGAAGATAAGATGCCCGAAGAGTACGTAAGTGAGCTAGGTTACAGACCACTTTGACATTTTTGCCTATGGTAAATGTCTTAGAAGTCTGGAGTTGACACCTGATGTTGGATACTCATGCACGCAAATACGTACAGCCGATTATTCGAGACACGGCACGCAGCTGTCTCAAGATGGGCTTAAATCCAAACCAAGTCACCTGGGCAGCATGGGTGATTGGTATGGGGGCGGGTATGTTGGTGTACTTTGAGCGTCCTATCCTCGCCGTGTTTCTTTTATGGGTATCGGGTTACTTAGATGCCGTCGACGGGTCGATGGCTCGAGAGGCGAATCGGATGAGTGCCTGGGGCACCCTCCTAGACATTACTTTTGACCGGATCGTGGAGCTCGGCATCATTATTAGCCTTGCGATCCGCCATCCCCACAGTCAGCTTCTGTTGCTCCTGCTTACAGCAAGTATTGTTTTCTCGATGACCGTATTCTTAACCGTCGGCGCGTTATCGGAAAAAAAGGGACTGAAGTCCTTCTATTATCAAGCGGGTTTGGCGGAACGGACGGAAGGACTTATACTTTTGTCCCTGATGACCTTATTTCCCAAGGACTTGCTGTGGAGTACTGGACTGTTTTTGGTGATGGAGGTTTTGACCGGTCTTCAACGCATGGGGGAAGCGAAGCGCCTTCTTGCCTAGAACGTGTAAAAGTTTTCGATGAAACGGGTCGGCGTGGATTTACTGACCCAAGGACATTTCGTCTTCTAATATCCGAGGTTCCCGGCACGTCACGGCAGCCCGTCTTTAATTTTCCAGAGGGCTGCCGTGACGTGTCGGGTGATCGAGCGCCGATGCTCTGCAACAGAACACATTCAACGGTCCAAGAGGTTTAATGCCACATAAGGTTTGCCATTGAAAATTGCTGGAACCGACAGTGAGATGGTGCTGTACAGATTGGGAGGAACGCCGATATCCGCGAGAAACAGGCGGCCTACGAGGTTTTGTACGTGAGGAAGCAATAGTCCAATTTTTGGCAAGGCCAGGGTCATGGTGGCTACTGCTTTGATGGAGGGCTGGTAAAAGGCATCGCCGTCACTCGACAACCCCGAAGGGACGTCTAAAGATATTACAGGAATATTTGTACGATTGACGGTCGTGACCAGGTCTGCCGTAATCCCCGTCAACGAATCGCGTAGGCCATACCCGACCAAGGCATCGATCAAGAGGTCGGCGGATTCAATGTTTTGTATGGAGGGTTCATCAAGAACCGACACGTCGTGAACCCGGACTCCCATGGCCGCTAAAATCTTTCGTTGGTGAATAGTTACAGCCTTAGACGGTCCAGCCGGCATTAAGACTTGAATGTGGGCGCCATAGGCATGCAATCGACGGGCAGCCACGAGGCCTCCGCCGCCATTGTGGCCGTGACCCGCCAGAATCGTAATGGCTTTGTCGGACACATCTCCTGTCAAATACCGAGTGGTTAAATACGACAGCGCCGCCCCTGCGTTTTCCATCAACTGCAACAAGTTGTAACCAAGCTGCATGAGTGCATCATCGATGTGCTGCATTTCCGCAGCCGTGATAGCGGGAATCTTGATTTGTTCAGCCAGTGCGTGCGGTCGAGTATCGGGTTTATCCATTATTTCACACATCCTTAACATCAATTTTAGCATCTTATTTGCAAGTTCTTGTTGCCGTTCTGATGGACTGAACTTCGAGTGAGCAGGGACCAGTCAGGAAACAAGACACCTGAGCCTTAGCCACTCTGCAAATTGGGGTGCGTGTCGAGCAATAAAGGGATGCTGGGCATAAGCCATGACGTCTGACCAGGTGTCAACGTCTCGATGAGGTGACAAGAGACCATATGAAGCCGCGCATCGCTCAAGGACTTGCATAGTGTTTTGCAATACTGTGCAAGACCCCCAAGGAATGTCCGAGAACACCGAAGCCAGGATGCGGCGTAAACCGATAAGGTAATAGCCGCCGTCCAAGGCGGGACCTAATACGCATTCGTGCTGATCTAACGACTCAATAGCCTGAATCAAAAGGGAAACTGTCATCAAGGGCATGTCGCTTCCGATCAAAATGACCTTTTGATAATCACCGGCCAAGAAAAACTCTGTGAGGTGTTGCATTTTTTCTCCCAGGTCGTGACCTTTCTGAACTAATAGTCGAGACGTAAAGCGTGTAAAATACTCCAAACTCTGACGGCTCGGTGCTGACACCCACAGATCGTAATGCGCGCTATTAAGAACATGGCTTAGAATGTCATGAATAAGCGCTTCTTGTAACCGATTAGCTTCTTGATAAGTCAGGACCTGGGCGATACGGGTTTTGCAGTTATCCACGGCTGGAGATTTCGACAGCAACACTACGGCGGGACGGGGCATGCAGGGCCTCCCGCACCGGGATAGGTTTTGACTATGCGATCGGGGGCTACGCCCAAAAAATACCGCAATTTCGCGGCTTGCATGCCCACGATGGTGCGCCATATGCCGTTTCGAATCAATCGACGGCCTGACGATTGCGATGGTGAGGGCAGGAGTACCAGTTTGCCATATTGCTTGAGTCGACGCGAGAGTTCAAGATCTTCCATAATCGGCTGGGCAGGGAACTGCCCTACGGCATCCCAATATGATCGCCGGACAAATAATGACTGATCGCCAAATATCCACTGCAAGTATTTTGCTCGGAGATTTGATGCATAGGCTATGGCGCGAAGAGACAATAAGTGCTCAGCGAATCGCAGTCTGAAACCGCCGCCCACGATGGCCGGGTTCTTTAACGCAGCATACATCAATGGCAGCGCTTCACGCTGGACCTGACTATCAGCGTGGATAAACCACAGGATCTCACCTGAAGTGGCCATTGCCCCCGCATTCATCTGGTATGCGCGACCCCGTTGACTAACCATCACACGAACATAAGGTTTTATCAGTGCGACCGTTTCGTCCGTGCTGCCACCATCCACTGCAATAAGTTCACATTCAGAGAATGTGTCCGCCAGGTAGCGAAGCGTTTTAGGTGCCCATTCAGCTTCATTGAATACGGGCACAACAATTGAAATGGTCACCCTGGCCCATCCCCCATTCTATGGTGGTCGGTCTTATCATAACCAGAATTCCATGCCCGCTCTGTAACGTGGCTTACAGCAAAGCAGAGCAGAATGTTACAGATTGTATCAAGATGCAAGCATCACTGTTAAAGTTTTGGCAATGCCAGTGGAAGAAGGACGTGTCATGGGGGAAAGCTACGATTTAACGATTGTCGGTGGCGGCACTGCGGGGCTGACCGTTGCCAGCGGCGCAGTGCGATTTGGTGCCAGGGTGGCATTAATAGAACGGGACCGGATGGGGGGAGATTGCCTAAATTGGGGATGTGTTCCCACCAAAGCGCTGATACGGTCGTCCCGGATTGCCGCCTCATTGCGGAACGCTAGCGACTATGGGATAGTGACCAACGGCTATGAGGTGAACTTTCCCGCGGTAATGAACCGCGTAAGAAGAACCGTTGAGATGCTTTCAGCAGCGGACTCTATCGAGCGGTTCCAAGGATTGGGCGTAGAGATCATATTAGGCAATCCCGAATTTCAAAGCGCTCATGAGATTCGTATCGGAGATCGGCGCATCACGTCGAGTAAAGTGGTTATCGCCACAGGGTCCCGAGCTGCCGTTCCTCCAATACCGGGAATAAGAGAAACGGGATTCATCACCAATGTCGAAGCGCTAAAGCTCCAGAAATTGCCACGAAATTTAGTGATATTAGGGGCGGGACCCATCGGGTTGGAGTTTGCTCAAGCGTTTGCAAGGCTCGGATCGCATGTTACTGTCATCGAAATGTTCCCTCAAATTTTGCCCCGAGAAGATGGGGAAGTGGCAGAGGTCGTGAAAAGTGTGCTCTCGGGGGAAGGCATTCAATTTTTGCTAGGCAGCAAAGTTGTTCAGGTAACGGATGGGCAACCTGGTAAAATGATTGTCATAGAGCAGTATGGGCAGAAAATGACTGTATCATGTGATGAAGTGTTTGTTGCAACGGGAAGACTTCCAAACCGTGAGATCACCGGTCTTGAAAATGTCGGGGTTGCCTCCACGAGGACGGGCATTCGTGTAGATAGGTTCTTACGTACTACGGTTCCCCACATATATGCAGCCGGTGATGTCAACGGAGGGTTGCAATTTACCCATGTGGCTGGTTATGAGGGCAGAGTGGTGGTCAGGAACACTCAATTTCCTTTACGACAACGGACAAATTACCGGGTCGTGCCATGGACGATCTATACCGACCCCGAGGTGGCCCACGTTGGATTGACGGAACACGAGGCGAAAGAGCATGATGCCTCAGTCCATGTTTACACGGGAAATTTTCAGGATGTGGACCGGTCGGTCATTGATGGAGAGACGGATGGTTTTGTTAAGGTGATCGTCGACAAAAAGGGGCAAATCGTTGGGGGACATGTGGTCGGAGCGCATGCGGGTGAATTGATTCAGGAACTGGCGTTTGCTATGCATCATCATATTCCACTAGGCAGGATTTCTCAGGTAATTCATGCATATCCCTCCCGAGTGGAAGGTATCCGCAATGTCGCCGATCTATACTGGCGTCAGAAGTTGTTTGACGGGAACACGGCTCAGTGGCTCAAGCGATTCAGCCGCTGGTCACGATGAGGTGACATGCCAATATTATCCACGGCCATGATAATCGAAGATGCACCGAAGAAGATAGGGGCGGCAACACGATGAAAGGCGGGAAGACAATAAAATGATCACCGTGTACACCCATGGGGGCTGTTGGGAAGGGGCCTTTATCTGCAGTCAGTTGGATCGATTGGGATATGCCTATCGTTGTTGCGATATCAGCCAAGATCCGGTCGCACATCAAGAATGGCGAAGGTGGGATGGACACACGACGCCCCTTTTAGTGGTGGGTACCCGATGGTTCGATCATTGGGATGCCGCGTTGGAAGATTATCTGATGGAGGTGCAGCGTTATGGACATGTCTGATAAGCTGAGATATTTAGCCGAGATCAATCTCTTTAAGGAATTACCCGCTGCCGATTTAGAGGCTATCGACGCATTGGTACCATCGGTTACCGTGCCCACGGGCACCATTCTTTACGAACCGGGACAGCCTTTGGATCGTTTATATTTTCTCAAACGGGGCCGTGTGCGCCTTTATGCCTTATCCGCCTCCGGGCGGGAATTAAGTTTGGCTATGCTGGGGCCTGGCAATATTTTTGGGGAAACCGACAGTGTAGCGACCGGGGCAGGATCATGTTTTGCAGAGACGGTAGAGCCCGCTTTGCTGTGTACTATGGGCACGTCGGCATTTCGCCATTTGATGGCGGAGCGGCCCACCCTGGCCATTCGATTGGTGGAAATGCTTTCAGAACGTATTCACTCGCTTCAGGAGCTCACCGCCACCATGGTGTTTCAAGACGTCAAAACGCGCGTAGCGCAATTATTATTGAAATTGGCCCACCAATTTGGGGACGATAAAGCAGGGTCATTAACTAAAATTCCCTTCGTCATCACGCATCAAGAAATTGCGGCGATGGTGGGTAGCACCAGGGAATCGGTTAGTGTGGCGATGGGAGATTTGAGCGCAGACCATTTGATCCTCACAGGAAGAGGACATGTGGAGGTGAATTGTCCACGGGTCTCTCAGTGGCTCGCCGAGACGGCTGGGTAATCCTAACAATAGCGCACTTCTCGTGACATGAAGCAAAAGCAACTGGAGCCGCAGTTTTCCGCGGGCTGAGTTGCGTCTATTTTGCGGCGGGCAATGGTGGTATAGTCGTTGGCAAAGAGGCCAGATCGGTGACGACGTAGGTCGGAGTGGCACCCAAAACCTCTAAAGGTTGTCCTTGGCGATTGACCCAGACGGTGCAAAAACCAAAATGGCTTGCCCCCATCACATCCCAGCCATTGGAGGATACAAAATAGACTTCGTTCGGAGCTACATGATATCGGTCGACCACAATTTGGTAGGTGGAGGGGTGTGGTTTGTAGCATTGCACCTCATTCACGCTAATCGTTGCGTCAATGAGGGAGGACATGCCCGCCGCTCGGACGCCTTGGGTTAGCATGTCGGGATCACCATTTGAGAGAATCAGGCGGGACCACTGGGATAGGGTTTGCAGCATGGGAATAGCATCAGGAAATGGCTCCGGCTGAAACCAGGCGTTTCGCAGTCTCGTGCGTCCAGAGAGACCTGTCGACAGCTGCAATTTGGCCAATGCGAATGCCAACGCGTCTTCGGTAATGGATGAAAACGATTGGTAACGTCCCATGACAGTTCGCAGAAAGGCATACTCTAGTTGTTTTTGCCGCCATAAATCTAAAAGCGGTCGACTAAAGGAAGGTCCCACTATCTCCTGGCATGTGGTTTCGATACGTCCGATGTCCCATAATGTACCATAGGCGTCAAAAACAATAATCATGATGTAAATGCCCCCTTATCCCGGACAGACGGTATGCGGCGCGCCCCTTTATATTATTTTGACAAATGCCAACCGTCAAATCCTGGCAAGTTCTTCTTTCACCCGATTGAAGGCGAAATCATGACGAATATAATAGATGCACTGCCCGCTCTTATAGGTGTTGACTAACCCTACACTGCGCAACGAGGCTAGATGATGCGATACGGTAGATTGTGGAAGATGCATATGCGCCACAAGGTCCTGCACGCACAGACCTAAGGGAGGCGCATCATCTGATGGCACCGGGACTACGCGGCAACAAAGTTCCTCTGTATTGCCCAATAGACGCATAATTTCTAAACGCGTGGGCTCGCTAAGCACTTTTAATGCCCTATCTAATGAAATATTGGACTGGATCACTGGTTCGCGATTGTATTGTAACGGCACGAGAATTCCTCCGACTCTTTTTTATAGTCTATTGACAGTATAGCACATCAGTACTAGCGTATCTACATAGATGAATATACTGTTCTAAGAGATGACGTTGAAAATAGGTGGCGAGTGGAATCGGGTACAGATGCAATACTAGGGTGGACCACTGCTATAAAGGAGATGATTTGTCGTGATGGAAAAAATGATGAGTATGATGATGCAAAAGATGACAGAAAAAATGGGCCCTGAGGAAATGCGAAGCATGATGCAACAGATGATGCACGAGATGGTCGGCGATCTCAGCGTGGAGGATCGCGTTACCTTTATGCAAAGCATGATGGGCAGTTGCATCCCCATGATGACCCAAGGACTCGATGTCAATGCACGTACCCAACTTGCTCAAAGTCTTTTTCAGGCTTTTTCCGGACCGCCTGTAGGCGCAGAACTGTAAGATACGCCCAACCGCAGGCGGTCTCACTGCGGGCGAGTTGCTGAGGCGGCCCCAAAGGGGAATTTGACCAGATGGCTCATGACCTGATCCGTACCGAAAAGCCAGATCAACTTCATGAAAGGCGTTCAATTCTCGCGGGTGGAATTTGCTTGCATTTTTTAGGTTGGTCAATGTCTGGGTATGAGAAGCTCGTTGAGAGTACGTTCGAAGGGGAGCATGCGTTCGCTATTGACCCACAGGCGCTCGATGGACTACTCTGAGAGCGCATCCAAGATTTGGATTGCTTAATGATTTTAGGTGAAGGGTAGACGAACGATTCCAGGCGATTGGGATGTAAGGTTTAAGAGAAGCAACAAGTGAGCGGAAAATCCTAACTGAAGACCGGGCATGCCCATTTGGCCTAGTTCTTAATGTCGGTAGTAGTGTAAGATGATTTGACAAGCTGGTTGGCATTGCCACGGTGAGGATGAGCGACAGCACCCCGCTCAATCTTTGGCTGATAAGATGCCTAAGACACGGTGACGCGTTGCCACTAATGGCGAGGCCTGGCCAACCAGTGATGGCAGCTGGAGAAAGAATCAAGCTGATTTGTGGCGGGCTAATTTGCTCGCAAGCACAGATCCGGTGAAAGGTGGAGTATTCGCATGGCCAAACGATTCCGGGGCCTTAATTCGACGTTGATTCATTGCGGCGAACGGCCCGATCCAACTACTGGCGCAGTTGTTCCCCCCATCTATCAGACCACTACGTTTGCCTTTCCGACCAACGAGAGCATGCTCGATCTAATGGAGGGCCGAACGTCGGGGTACATATACACGCGCTATGGCAATCCCAACTATGCCCTGGCGGAATCGAAAATCGCGGCATTGGAAGGTGCCCAAAGCGCTCTTGTCCTAGCTTCTGGGATGGCGGCAACCAGCACCGCGATTACGGCTCTGGCGCGGACGGGAGATCACATCATTAGCCATGCCGACATTTATGGGGGCAGTTTCGGACTATTTCACGATCTTTTGCCTCGGTTCGGACTTGAGACCAGTTTTGTGGATGCTACCAATCTACATAATGTTGAGCAGGCGATTCGTACCTCGACAAAAATTATTTTTCTGGAGTCTCCGAGCAATCCTTCGTTGCGTGTGTGTGATATTCGCGCCATTGCCGACCTAGCTCATGCACATGGGATTCGGGTGGTCGTGGACAATACCTTTGCCACCCCATACAATCAGAAACCCCTCGCCTTAGGCGCTGATGCTGTCGTCCATAGTGGGACGAAGTATCTTAATGGTCATAGTGACGTGATGGCGGGGGCGATTGTTGGCACCCAGGAGTACATCGATGAGTGCATCAATGTTTTTCGAAAACTGGGCGGTAACCTCAATGCGATTGACTCATGGCTATTGAACCGCGGTATGAAAACATTTGGCCTCCGAATGGCACGACACAATGAAAACGGGCAGGCTGTTGCAGAGTTCTTGTCCCATCATCCCAAGATCGAGCGGGTTCACTATCCCGGGTTGTCCACTCATCCTCAGCATGAACTGGCGAAAAAGCAAATGACAGGATTCGGCGGCGTGCTCAGTATCGAATTGAAGGGCGGTCAGAAAGACGTAGATCGATTTCTCAATCGTGTGGAGCTATTCACCCGAGCGGTTAGCCTCGGATCGGTGGAATCGTTGATCACGCAGCCGGTGGCGGCCGTTCATCACAACGTGCCCCCCCAGTACCGGGAATTGGGTGGCATTACCGCCAACCTGGTCCGGATTTCCGTGGGCATCGAGGACGTTGAAGACATACTGGAGGACCTGGGTCAGGCATTGGAGTAAGACGTTTTTCCAAGTTGAGCGCCTGTTGTTCTGATGACGCTCATCTAAATAGCCTTTTGACTCCCAGTCTGTGTATAGGCCATAGGTCATTGGCCGCACACACTGGGAGTTTTTCTAAAAACGCTGTCGGGTGGCAAGGGCCATCGTTATTTTGCCTTGAACCTTCCCGGTTTTACGGTAGGAGATTCTGGGAGAACCACCGTGGCTAGGCCCGGGCCAGATACCGCTAACGTTTCTTCACCGTCGGAGACCATCTCGAGATGGATGACCCCTGCATCTGACAAGAGTTTCAAAGAGAGAAATTGTGTCCGAGATTTGTGGTCTAGGCGATGATGAAGAATCTGTCCTGCGCTTCGATTCACAAGTAGATCGTTTTTGATTTTTAATAACTTGCCTGGGTCAGTGGGCTGACCTTGGGGACGATCAACGATATCCGATCAGGAGGCCTGGCGGTTTGTAAGCCAGGATACGGAGCTTGCCTTAAACCAAGGCTATGATAATGCTCGAGCACCGCAATGAGACACAGATGGGAGGCAGGTCATTGTGAACGGTACAATCACGAGCGTTATTCCTCGCAATACACCCACCACAGGAGGAAATTCTACCAGCGCAAACAGGCTGGCATCACAATTAGCTATTTTTGGATGGGTCAGCACGATCATACGGGAGGGCGAGCCAATTCCTCCGTCGGATCTTATCCTGGCTTGGAATGCGATTCAGGTGGGCGAGCGATTAATCCATACCGGTGTAGATCCCCGGCGAATCGTCGTGGTCTGGACCGGCACGGACTTATGGGAGGGTCTGGACCGGGACCCCAATGTGCTAAACCGGCTGGAATATGTAGGATGCCATATTGTCTTCACGGAGACAGCCCGTGCAAGGTTGCTGGAACGTGCTTCTCACTGGACTGATCGGATTCAAGTTGTTTCGCCAGGGGTTGAGGATGGCTTGTTTAGACCAGGCCAAAGTGCCGAGTGCCACCCTCCAGCGATTTTGGTGGCCGGGGGCATCCGCACTGTAAAACGGACTCATTGGGCCATTGATTTGGTGGACCGACTGCGTTTAGGCGGTCTAGGGGTGGAGTTGTGGCTCGCGGGCCCCATGCGGGATGTCACGGAGGCGCAGTTGGTATCTGACCGCGCGGCGACACGTCCCTGGGTTCGCCTGTGGGGGGAGGTGGAACGGAGCATGATGCCCTTGCTGTACTGCCAGTCTACAGTGGTTTTGAACACTTCAGAGACGGAAGGAGTCTCTAATGCCCTGATGGAAGCCATGGCATGCGGGGCTGCAGTGGTGGCCACCAGGATACCCGGCAACGCCGCGCTGATCGAGGATGGAGTGACAGGATGGCTCTTTGACGATGCCTACGAATTTGAAACGGTATTGCCTGTCATAATGAAAGACAGAAATCTTCGTCAGCGTGTTGGCAACGCGGCGCGAAAACAGATGGAAACCCAGCATGGGGCACTTCGGGAAGCCTCGGTCTATGCGCACATTTTAGGTCAGAAAGCGGCTGCCCTAACGTTAAACCACAAAGCGGGGTAGCTGGGGCAATACGGGCCAACCTTAACGTCGCCGATGCTGATTTGCAACATGCACATCGAGTTCATGGACAATGCATTGAAATATAACAATATACGTCCTATAATGAGATATATTCAGATCTTAAAGATGGTGCCTAAAGGCATGGATTTCGATGGCTTATTGGGGGGCGAGCGGGTCAGTCTTTGAAAATGGAGTCCTCGCGAGTTAGGTGCGTATTTGGGTAGCTTTTGCGTTTTGGGAGACGGTGCTTGGTATTTCCCAAGATCCGACATCTGTGAGGTACTCTAACCCCTATTGTTGTGTGGTCCATGCATCAGGAGAAACCGCGAGAGAGACTCTATGCTGGCTAATAGTTTTCGATATCTGCAAGAATGGATCGAACCCGAATGGTGGCCAGGCTAATGGGGAGACCATATCATCCCAAAGCACGGCTGAGAAATTTATGTTGGGAGTGTGATGGAACATGGATCAAACAAAGTACCACATGGACATTGAAGGGATGACCTGCACTGATTGCGAGCACCATGTGACAAAAGCTTTGGAGTCGGCGGGGGCGAACAATGTGCAGGCCAATTTTCGGCGAGGCGAGGCTATTTTCTGGGCTCCCGCGAACTTCTCCGAGCATGCTGCGCGACAGGCGGTAGAGCAGGCGGGATATCGGCCGCAAGATATTGATGTTGTCGCTTCGCAGGATGCAGCCGGCACGGCTATGACATACGATATGGACATTGAAGGGATGACCTGCACTGATTGCGAGCACCATGTGACAAAAGCTTTGGAGTCGGCGGGGGCGGACAATGTGCAGGCGAATTTTCGGCGAGGGCAAGCGACGTTTATCGTGCCGGCGAACTTTTCGTGGAATGCGGCCCGAGACGCTATTAGCAAAGCAGGTTATACTCCGGGTGCAGCACGGCCGCAAGCAGCAGGCGACACGCCTCAGGCGGGAATACATTCCCAGAACGATTATGAACTGGTCGTCATTGGTTCGGGAAGTGCTGCTTTCGCGGCCGCGATAGAAGCTCGGCAAGCGGGAGCCCGGGTAGCTATGGTTGAGCGAGGCACGATTGGCGGCACGTGTGTCAATGTTGGATGTGTCCCCTCTAAAACTCTTTTGCGCGCCGCTGATTTGCATCATGGAGCCGTACATAATCCGTTTGTTGGACTGCATACCAGTGCTGAACCGGCCGATTTGAGCACGCTGGTTGTAGAAAAGGATCGCTTGGTAGCGGCGCTCCGTCAAAAGAAATATGAAGATTTGCTTCCGGAATATGAGATTGACCTGATTGCAGGCGAGGCACACTTTGTCGACGAGGCGCGGCTGGCAGTGGGAGATCGCGTGCTGACCGCTCATCGATATTTGCTAGCTACTGGGGCTAGCCCGCGGATTCCTGCCATTCCCGGATTGGATGCCGTAGAGTATTTGACCAGTACTTCAGCGCTTAACCTCACCCAACGTCCAAACCATCTGATTGTTATCGGGTCAGGATACATCGCGCTCGAACTCGGCCAATTGTTTCGCTACTGGGGATCGCACGTGACGATGATGCAACGCGGAGCAGCGCTGACGCCCAACTATGATCCCGAAGTGCGGGCGGTCATTGCGGAGATGATGGCCGACGAAGGCATTGAGGTAATGACTGGCGTCGTGTACGAACGAGTCGAGCAAAAGGGATCGGAAAAGCTCGTCCATTTGACTGTGAACGGTGAAAAGCGGGTGGTGTCCGGTGATGCGTTGTTGGTCGCTGCTGGGCGAGATCCTAACACAGACGCGTTGAATCTGGACGCGGCTGGAGTCAAGCGGGGATCCCATGGCGAACCCCAAGTCGACGCCACCTTGCGCACCGCCAATCCGAGAATTTACGCGGCGGGCGACGTCACTCTAGGACCGCAATTTGTTTACGTTGCTGCTTACGAAGGAAAGGTAGCGGCCAAAAATGCCCTGGATCTCAATGCTACGCCTCAAACTGTGGATCTGAGTGTGGTGCCCATGGTGACATTTACGCACCCGGCCATCGCGTCGGTTGGGCTTACCGAGGATGCTGCGGTACAACGCGGATTACGGGTAAGATCCTCCGTACTGCCCCTAGAGGCCGTTACACGGGCTTTGGCCAATCGCGAGACCCGAGGCGTGTTCAAAATGGTGGCGGATGAGGACACTGGGCGTATTCGGGGTGTACAGATTGTGGCCGAAAATGCGGGCGATGTCATCTACGCAGCGCAACTAGCCGTGAAATTTGGGTTGACGATTCATGACTTGAACGATACTTTGGCGCCATATTTGACGATGGCCGAGGGATTGAAGCTTGCTGCACTGACATTTGACAAGGATGTGGATAAACTGTCCTGTTGCGCGGGCTAGCGCGAGGAGAAGAAGGAGGCACCGTCCAATGCGGGACCAGGAATGGCGACCAGTGTGTGACATTTGTGGCAGACCGCCATTTTGGGGCCGTTCGCTATTTCGGCTGTCGCACTCTCAGAGCACCGCCTGGCACTGTGAGCGGTGTGCTATTCGTCATCCCCGGTTGGTACGGCAGGCAGTGAAAACGTCTCTAGTGGTTGGAACATTGCTAGCGTTAATTAACCACGGGAGTATCTATTGGACGGGCCCGATCACACTCGGGCTGGTTGCCAAAACGGGACTAACTTATTGTGTGCCTTTTGGTGTCGCTATGTGGGGAGCGTTGATGGCGAACCGCGGGCAGCCGCCCGTGGAAAATGCTAGACCGTCCTTCACCACGATTTCTGCCCTATCACGAGAACCGTCAGATCAACAATTGTGATCCCGACATGCAAAACGGTATAAAGAATGGCTATTTGCAAAAGGTGGTTGAAAGAGCCACAAACGGATCGGACAGAGTAAGGTGCGATTTGTGCAATATCGGGTGGAGTTCTTCTTGAATCACAGGTTCTTTGGCGCTGCTCGATAGTCTTGGGCAGATCTATGGAGGGTTTTCACGGTTAGAGGCGGACCATGTGGCGCGGTGGGTCACGGAAACAGGACGCTTTCTGGATAAGCCAGAAGATCCGCAAGAGGGCCAATGGGATAAGGTTGTTCGCGAAACATTTCTTGATGCCCGGGCGCTGCATCGTATCGTGGGATCCACACCGAATGGATTGCGCGAACTGTTGGAGTTTGCTGAGTTGTATTGGTCCGATGTGGTGCGGAGTTACGCGTTAACCGCCTATGAGGGGGTCGAGTTTGAACTGCGAGTCCGATTCCAGGGCTACCGCCAAAACGTGCAAGTCTTTCGGAGAGACCTCGCCGACACGCGTGTAAGGGTTCATTCGACGTGCGGACTCCGGAGCGATATATCCTTCCTGGACAAGCCAGCGTCCTAGCAAAATTCATGCTGGACAGCAGTCGTGTTCAGAGTCGTGGGAGGTGCCGGCAGTAGCGTGTCAGGATTCCACTGGTGTTGAAAGAGCGTAGCGAAGAGGGTATCTATCTGACGATCCGATAACGGCGGCACTTTGCCAAAACCTCGGCGGAGATGACGTAGGGCTTCCGCGATGACACTTTGGGCCAACACCATGGTATAAATACTGGCAATGCCTTGGGCAATGACGCTGGCATTCGGTCCCAACGAATTGCCCACGGCCCCTAGAATGACGGTGGTGTCAAGCGTCGCTCTCATGCTTTCTTTAGGCATCAAACTGGGTTTCCGGGTCTTCTACCCATACTTTGCTGACCGCATCGAGAGCACGGCGGAAGGCGTCGACTTGGTCTAGGTCTTTACGGGCAATCCGCCAATGACCACCGGGCGTGCGATAGCCTGGTATGAGGCCTTGTTCGCACCAGCGCCGTACCGAATCAGAACTGGCTCCCAGCAGACGTGCGGCTTCCGTGGGTGTGAGAATGGCTGGAGCCGTTAAGGTTTTACGACCCAAAGAGGGACGGATAATCAATTGTTGAAATACCTCACGCGTAGCCATCCGGACGTGCAGATCCGGCAACTGGGTTAATGCGGCATCAATTTCTTCAAAGTGCTCACGGACAATGGCGAGGGCTGTAGAAACGTCATGCTGACCCATGTCAATCACCTCACAAGTAGTATACCAAAAAACGCAAAAGTCGCAAACGACGTAAGCGTGGTCACGATAAGCCAGCCGTCGAATTCTTACTGCCGACAGCGACGGTGGTCGACAGCAACGGGAATGTGGTCAAAGACTACAATGGTACGCTTCAAGTGTCGTATGCCAAAGGGAGTGAGGATGGCATTCAATTCTACGTCACTGGGGCACAAGCCGGAGTGACGACCCAAACCGTCAATATGACGAATGGTGTGGCTACGGTTCAAGTGGAAGCCGGCATGGTCCCGGGTGTTACCGATACGCTGGACACTGCGGCCTTAACCTTATCTTTACCCACAGCCTGGCATATAGTGCCAAACGGTGAAACAAATGATGGCAAGTGAATAGGAGCCCGCGATGCGGGCGAGGTGGCACGAGAGCGCTTGAGTAGGGCCGTTACGGCTGGAGGGGTGCGTTTCCGGGCATCCCAAAATTCCGTCGTTGACACGACGGAGCATACTAGGCAAGAGGTTAGGAAGGGTGCCGTGGCACCTCGTCCCACGGCACCGGGGTCAAGATGGCCGAAAAGGGTGGCTTCGGTCAAAAACCGGAGAATTCCAACCTCAGATTGCCCTTAGCCTAAAGAACATCAGAAGGAGTCGGTGTGGACGTAACTATTTTAACATTGTACTATTAGAATGTGTGGCTGGTTAATTCGTTTTGTGCCCTAGTCTTAAAGAGAATCCTTATTGATTTACGCCTTCGGGTTTTAATTAGGTATGGGATAAATGAACTTTTCAGTTGGCGCATACAAGGAGGAAATTTTTGGTGAACAACAAACTGACGACGGCGACAAAACGTCTGGTTCGGACAAACACTGGGGATGCAGAATCCACTGCGGTGTTGGCGCTGCCTAGCAGAGTATACGGATGGCCAGAGAATCGTTCATTCGAAGGAGTGTGTGTGCGATGATTATTGTGGGCCAAGATCGCGAAGAATTGCTAGCTGCTTTTTGGCAGGCGTTGAGCCACCCGATTCGACTGCGTGTATTGGAACATCTTCGCGAAGCGGGTCCGCTGAACGTGGGGGAACTAGTGGAACGTCTAGGCATAGGCCAGGGACATCTATCAAATCATTTGGCGTGTTTAAAGAGCTGTGGACTAGTGCAAACTGAACCGCGCGGTCGATTTGTGTACTATCACATTGGCGATGAGCGAGTCGACACACTACTCGAAATCGGCAGTGCCATCCTGCAAGATCATCTTGATGGTGTAGCGGCTTGCCGAGTAGTCCATCCTGGGTCCAAATCCCGGAATAAAGACGAATTTTTCCTTGAATCGAAAGGCGAGTAGTCCGCTACAGTGGTGCCCGCCGTATCAACCACCATCACCGTGACCTTGGTCACGGTGATGGTTGATACCGGATTACTTAGCTCCGCAACATTCATTCGCCGGTTTGCCCGACCCACATGCACATGCGGTGTCATGCTGAGCTCCGCAACACACGCTGGCGGGTTTACCAGAACCACAACTGCAAAGGTCTTCTTTTGCCATAGAAGGTTTCCTCCCGTCTACGCTGACATGGGCGCATTATGACATAGGATGTCAGAGCGTTCTGTAACCGAGACTACAGAGCATCGGGTCCGGCATACGGATCTGGAAGTACTCAGTGCAAAGCACGATTAAAGCAACCATAACGATCTTTAGTCAACAATTCACAGTTTATACGGAATATTAGGTAGTATATATAATAGTGTGAAGTATCTTACATACACACCCGGGATTAAGTGGTAGTGTCACGATAGAGCGTGCAATTTTGTCGGATGGGACAGGGAGCCTGTTTCCTTAGGCAACCTATTTCTTATCTAGCTTGTATAGAAGGGGGGTGTCAATATGGATGATCAAACCAGCACTGCTACTATTGCAGTCAAGATAGATGCTTCGGGATTGACATGCCCAATGCCTGTGGTTCGGGCTAAAAAGGGAATTTCCAGCATAGAGGTGGGCCAACTCATGGAAATTATCGCTACAGATGCGGGGGCCATGGCGGATTTTGCGGCATGGACCCGGGCGACCGGGAATGAATTATTGTCTGGGGAGCGACAGGGTGAGTTCTTTCGCTTTGTCATTCGGCGTCTAAAGTAGAGGGGGAGATGGAGATGGATCGTGTGGCCATCATCGTAAGTCAAGATGGGTTAGAGACGGCCTTTAAGGCGCTTAACGTCGCAATGGCGGCCGTGGCAATGGATGCCGATGTGCATGTGTTTTGTACATTTGGGGGCCTCTCGTTGTTGCGTCGGTCCCTCGACTACCCAGTACCTGCGTCGTTGGAGCCTTTTCGTGATCAGTTGGCGGCGTTGCCGGGCCCAGAGGCGTTAAGAGCGATGGCGCTAGAGTCAGGGGTCCAATTTATCGCGTGCCAAATGACCATGGACCTGATGGGGATCACAGCTGACGATTTAATCGAAGGGATACCAGTGGCGGGGGCGGCGACTTTTCTTAGCGAAGCCCAGGGCAGTACTACAGTGACTTTTTAAAAAATTCTAAGGGAGTTCGCGGCTGAAGAGACGTGCCAGTCGGGCCTACGCCTCGAAGTCGCGTTCTCTCACCCTATTGCCCCGACGTCGATGAGGATGGACGTTTCGCTGGTCATATAATGTCAACTGCCCCGCCATGAAAGGACGGAGCCTTGAGCAAACTCGAGCTGGGTTGACCCAGTGCCCTCCAGTACCCCGTCACCACACCCGCCTGGTGTCAAGGACAATTTAAGTCCCCAGGTTTGGACATCGAGGTGGCTAGTGGAGGGTGTATCAGGCGCAATCGCAACAACAAATAGCAGACCTCCAAGCCACTGTCCAGACGCGATCTCGAGCACTGGCAGCGACAGGTGTTGAGCATCCCCGCCCCCGGACGCGGCAGTTGCCAAAGTACGCGTCTCAACCCATACGGTGTCCCCGGGAATACCTCATGCGCTAGAAGTGCGTGCAAGGATTCCAGACCGGGGATCTCTTGAAGACCGAGGCCACGTATCGCGGTTTGTTCAGCCGTGGGGACCAGTGGCCAGTTCAATATCCAATCCACACAAGGATTAATCCAAGCCATCTCTCATCATTTGTGAACCCTCATGCAAGGGGCGGACCGCTATGACTATTCGCTCACCATGATAGCGTCGGAGAAAGGAGAAGCGGGACTGGGCCAGGCAGATCCAGGTAACACTATCCTTCTCCGACCAAAAGTCGGAGGGTTCCCGTGTAATCAGATGAAGTTTTGTTGTCTTATTGGCGGTATGGCAACGGCCAGCATCTCACATGGCCGTATGGGCATCTGAGATCCTGGCCGTTGCAGAGGGAAACGGCAGTGGTTAGGGAATGGTCACCCATCGATTGCTGGCAAACTTAGGGAATGTGTGGAGAATGGCTCCGTTGGACAAATTCACTACGACGCTTTCATCAAGGTTTTCGACGGTGACCAAGGCGCTGTTGCCTCCTGGCAAGATGGCCAAACCACTCAGCTTATTGCCGCCACTGGCAGGGTTAGCGTTTATGGCTACTTCTCCTAGGTATTTGTCCTTTGATGCCGAAAATTCGAGAATATGGCCTGAAAATCCCGCTGCATACACCGTATTATGATGAGGGCCAACCGCTAACTGCATGAAACCTGCAGTGGCTGCAGGGATGTCGGCATAGCTGAATTGGCTATCCACTTCTGGAGTGGCCATGGTGGTTATGGCATCGGTACGCGGATTCAACGCGGTCATGACGCCAGACTGGATATCAGCGGCGAAAATCTGTCCCCGTGCCCAGACCATGTCGCCGATTTGAGGAACTGGGTAGGTATTTAGGATTTGCCCGGTATGCAAATTGATTGCGGTAATGGTCTTATCCATATTGCCTCCCACGTAAGCGACCTGTCCATTTGGACTGGTGACTAGAGCGTTGCCTCCGACAGGGTCTGTGAAGAGTTCCTGATGGGTCTTGAGACTATAGGCCGCCAAGGCACTGCCTGACATTACCAGCAAAAGGTGACTTTGGGGCACGACATGGCCAATCCGGCCACCGGCCAGGGATGGGAACTCCCCTGTGGTATTTAGGGTGGAACTGTTTAAGATGTAGGTGGTGCCTCCAAAGGTAGGAACATAGATACTGTGCGTGGCTGATGAATATCCCACAAAAAAGCTGTTACCGGTTTCGGTTTTGGCCTGCCCGTAGTATCCTGTGCGAGCGCTGCTGGGATGAAGCGTCCAAGAAGCCAAGGTTCCAGGCCCCGGGCCGGTTACCGGTGCTGGAAAGGCGCCGACGATTTCAGTGCCAGATGCTATTCGATGGTGAGGCACAGGAGACATGAGCGATAAGGTAGACAATGCGAGTACTGATGCGGTTAGGGAACGACCTAAAAACATGGGACTCCTCCTCAAATAGAGATACTTTTCACGAAGAACGGACCTTTTCCTGATGGGTGACGCTATCTAACTCTATAAACTACACTATGTAGTGTAATGTGAAATCAAGGCTCTGTCAACGTCAACGGTTTTCCCATGAATAGCTCGCGCGATTTGAAACAAACTCATGGAAGGGGTCCACTCTTATGATTTGTAGCGAAATTATACGAGCTCTTCTTCATACGGACTGTAATTTTCCTTACAGATAGGCGTAGTTTGGTATGGGAATTGATGGTTAATAAGAACACTCCACGGTCTAGGAACTTCACCTATCACCAGTGCCAGAGTTGGATGCGGTGGCGGGCGAAGTTCATATCTAGGCCAGCTAAAAAAGTTGAACGGGCGCCGTGGATAACAGTAGGGTACGGTCGTTGGTACAACCGCGCCCACATCGAAAAATATGTCGAACGCGTGTTCCCGTGGCATCACCCACCGCGGCGTGGCTATTTTTGAGATACACTGTACATGCTGGCGGTTGTTGGGGTACAAACGCCTAATAGGTTGACGTTGAAAGGATGAACTCAATCACATGCTAATGGTTCGCAATACGCCAAATTATGTTGGCATCGAAATATTGGGAGACCGCATGGATTTGGATACCCTATATCTCGCCTTGCATACGGTGGTAGGGGAAGAGCTAGAATACAAATATTATGAAGGGCCTCGCATTAGGGTGCTGTCAGTGTGCTATGATCTGCGCCATGCGCTGATGGGTGACAGCGATGTTGAATTTGTCGGAAATGGCTTGGACCGGGATAAAATGAAGAGGATGGCATTGGTTGCGCAGGAACAAAATCTTTACTACAAGACCCGGGTGATTTGGCCTGAGATTTTGTTTGTTACCGCTGCACTTAACGACTTCATCCGCCTATATGCGAAAAAACAGGCAAAAAACGCGCCGCTGCCATTGCTAGACAGGCGAGCTTTTTGGGATCCTTCGGTGGCTACTGTCCGACTCTTTCAGGCTGAAATCGTGAAGACCCTAAAGGACTCGGTGGCGGAGGCCTCTTTTTCACGGATGGTGAACTTGATGAATAAGGATTATCCATGGATGGCTGGCTATGCAACCCAGTATGTTGATATGCTAAACATCCGACATCTTGAATTAGACGCCGACGAACGCCAAAAAAGCCTGCCTACCATAGCTAAACGGCTAATGGAGCGGGGGAAAGAATATCAAAAAATGTTGCAAGATATCACAACCATGGCACACAAACACAACTGCTCGGTCGAGAATATCGAGCTGTCTTTAGACTACCCGACGCAGATTGACTGGTAGGCAAAAGAATATACTTCGACCGACATTTTTAGGCTAGCAACCTCTAGATATCCATAGTGACGGTGGGACTTTTGATAGGCTGTTCCCGTGAGTGGTGTCCCAGAAGTTAAGCGTAAATGGGAGGCAAAACTGATTTTGATGACGCATCAGGGCATATTGATAATAGGAGAGACTTCCCTGGCGACATGGGCGGTCCATATTGGCCAATAAGTGTTTTCGTGTTGTCGGTGACACAGATCGGATCCGACGCGTTATATCAGCAGAGATGGAGCAACCGACTAAGAGGACTCCTGTAGCATGAAATACTTTTTCGGGGAGATTTTGCAATGGCACTAAGCCGTGTCAACAAGGGAATTGCCATAGCCACGCTGGGAAGTTTAGGAGTCGTTATGACGGGGTGCGGGGGAGCGGTACCGGCAGCGGCTAGCCGCGTGCATTACCGATCTGTGGGGCATGCGCACCATAAGGTCTTTGCATTTCATGACACGCGGGTGTCTAATACCGTTTTGGTGTTTTCGTGCAGCGACCTTTCGGTTTTGTATGCAGTCCGTCAGTATCGCGCGGTCGGACCGGTGCTTGTTCCTTCCTATATCGAACGGGAGGTCAACCGATGGGCACCTCAGGTCCAAACCGCGATGCTGCACTTTGTCTCAGCCAAGCAGTTGAGTTTGGATGCCACCTTGGTGAAACAAATCTTAGCCAGACCATCAGACCAACAAGTTTTATCGTCGCTACCCGGCTGGGTGTTGCAGCAACGTGATTTACCGAGCGGGAACAGCACATATTGGACACCCAAATCGGGTCAGTGGCCGGGTTGGGACCCTCCTTCAGTGGTCCGATACGTTACCTCCGCCGAGACTCGATTGTCAGGACCGCTGACTACCACTAATGTGAGTTTAGGCGGATTGCACATTGGTCTATCTGAATCCCAAGTGCGCTCTCTATTGGGCAAGCCCCAAGATGTCGGTTTGCGCCATGGAACTCCATTTCCCGCATGGGAGTATCCTAAGAAGGGGTTGACTGTCAGCTTTTACAGTAACGGATCGTCCCGCAATAGGGGAGGCGTGGAATCCGTAAGCATTGACAATAGCTCGCGGTTGAGACTCAATTCCGGAATTGGCATTGGGTCGCCGATCAGCCAAATAATCCGAGTGTATCCTACGGTCCAATACGTCAGATTCAAGCAATATGCCAACGTTTTTGTTCAAGGTCAACAAAACGCCCTCTTGGGTGGCAGGATGGTATATCATCCGCAACTGCAAATGGTATTGGACAATGGGGTGGTAACCAACATAAGGTTATCCAATGAAAAACTGCCAACGCCTGCTAACTAGGCTCGCGGATGCTTTAATGTTAAAGCCTTGTATGGTATAAAATCCCATGACGGGAGGGTTCTGTCCGTTTGGACAATTCTTGCTATATTTAGCATGTGCGTCAACGGTGTGGTTGCTCATCTCGGGATACACGACCTGACAAATGCGGAGTTTTTCAGTACCGTCACCCTATCGCTGTTTTGTCGAGAGGGTGGTAGTGGGTGAAATCATGGAGTGTAGCCATAGGCGCATTCCTGTTAAGTGGGGTTTTCAGCGCTTTGAATGCCATGGGTAGGCCTCTCATCCATGACGCGGGCCAGCCGTTGATAACAAAAGGGATAGCCCAGTCGACATCAATTTCGCCTCATCGGGCTGCATTCCATGGAGAAACTCCACGTGTTTTTCGTGATGGCCCTAATATGGAACCCGAAGTTGCCGTAGGTGTGCCAACGACTGTGGAGCGTGTTGCTGGTCAAAGGGATACCGGTCTCGCACGGTCAATAGGGACCGTGTCCCGGGACACGCCTAGTCCCGTAAAGTCGATTTCCCCGGCTTCCACCAACCCGTCTGTCTCCCAGAGTTCGCCAGACATCCAGAACAAGCCGTGGGTGCTCGGGTATTACACGCAATATAGTCCCGATTCGGTTGCCTCTCAAAATAGCCTGACAGCCAATCTTAATGCCGTGACCGCCATTGCGCCGCTGTGGTATAGCTATCGCGCCGATGGCAGTTTGGTGACTATGGGCTATCATCGGGCATTTGTTCGCACCTATGCCGTCGCCCATGGCATTGGCGTCTATCCGCTGGTAACCAATGCGGGAGGCAACGACACCATTCTTACCAATGCCACGATCCGCGAGCAAGTAGTGCAGAGCTTAACTCAGATGGCTGTGCGGGATCAGTATCCGGGCTATAATATCGACTTTGAACAGCTCAACTACTGGGACCGCCAGGCAATGTCCGACTTTGTGGTCCAACTTGCGGATGCCTTGAATCCGTTAGGCAAAGTCGTCACGGTGGCGGTGATTCCCAAAACCTTCACCGATCCTTATGGGCGGGCTTATGATTACCAGGTGCTCGGTCAATATGCTGACAAAGTTGTATTGATGACTTATGACTATCATTGCATTGGATCGGGCGCAGGACCCATAGCGCCTATAGGGTGGGTCACTGATGCGGTGAATTATGCTCTATCCAGAATGCCGGCCAACAAAATAGTATTGGGCCTGGCGGCCTATGGGTATGATTGGGGCTCCGATGGCACCACGGTTGAGGTGCACGATCAAGAGGCCGTTACTTTGGCAGAGGACCAGGGTGTACCAATTCAATGGAATGGTGCTTATCAGGAACCCTGGTTTACTTACACCAGTGGAGGCGTAAGCCACACAGTATGGTTTGAAAATGGCTACAGCGATGCCTTTAAGATTGCGCTAGCGCAACAGGACCACTTGGGCGGCGTCGCAATTTGGCGTTTGGGAGATGAAGATTCCCATCTGTGGGCAGTACTGGGTAATATTAGATACTAGCTCGCCGGTGGGTCACGGTAGTTTCTTGTTGCTGACGATCTTTGTCTTGGTTCTATCTAATAAAAATGCGCTGATATAATGGTATGCCGGTCCAACCACTGTAATATTGGGTTGGTGTCTTAAGCATTCGCGACACATATCTAAAAATAGGCCACGGTCACCAACAACGGCAACTCTATGCACAATCGGGCGCATTCGATTCGATCCTTTCATTCAAAAATACGAAATCACGTGAAGAAATCCTATTTTGTATTAACCGAAATTATGGCAAATAGTTTGGTCTTGGTGATACGACAATCTTGTTCTCTTCGCTTTCGTGGGACAAGGCATTTCCCGATCCTTTTTCCATTTTTGCTAGGGGTATCATGTTATGACCCAAGCATGCGAAAGACAAACAATTGCAGAGAATCAAATAAGATTCAGGAGCGACATCGAAGAAAATTCTTCAAAATCACTTGGTCAACATCGACAGCTATGTTAACTTGAATTTGAAAATACCAACGTAAGATAGGGGGTGAGGGGATTCTAAGCGGTTACCTCCCACGCAGCCATTGCAGAAGCAAGAGATTCTGAGGACGACATTAGAAACCCCGCCAGAACCCGTCAGGGTTAGGCCGAGAGAGTCTATTACCTATACTGACATTAAGTGAGGCCATCTCCATGACCCCAAAATCAAATTCACATACAATTTGGAACGACATGGTCAGTGTCTTGTCGCCACGTACGGCCGTCTTGTTCGTTAGTTCCTTGGTGATTCCTGCCGCCGCATTTATGCTGTATCCGTTTCTGACCATCTATTTCACCCATGAACTGCACGATACGGCAGCCGAGGCCGGGTTATTGCTGTCCATCCGATTTTTATCGAGTGCAGTTTTCGGTTTTCTTGGCAGTTGGTCCTCTGGACGTTGGGGGCTGTTGCGTACGTACTACATTTCTAGCCTGTTGACCGCAGCCGCGATTGGGCTACTGGCGTTTCAGCATCAAGTGCTTGCGATCATTCTCCTGCTCCTGGTGATGGGAGCGGCCGGCTCTACCGTGATGAGTATGATTCGCGGACTTTCTAACATCGGAGTCCCCATGGAGCACCGCGGAACGGCGCTTAATGTGATCCACTGGCTAACCAACGTGGGTATGGCTGTTGCTATGCCTTTCTCCGCATTGTTGCTACACGGTGGACATTCCCGAATCCCGTTTTATGTCGCTGCCAGCTCCTACGCAGTGATGGTTCCGGTTGTCGCGCTATTCTTTGGCAAAAACCCTCCCGCTGGTGCCGGGAAACCCGATGCTCCCGAGAAGGGGAAGACGGGTGGACTGCGCGGGATCCTCCGGCAAGATATTGCCTTTACGTATCTGATGGGGTCATTTATTCTCTGGGCCCTGGTGGAAATGCAATTCGAATCTAATGTTCCTCTAGACTTGTCGTATCACTTGCCGCATGGCACAGCACTCTATGGTATCTTGGGCGGAATCGATATGGTGATCGTGTTTGTGCTTCAACTTGTCGTCAGCCATTGGCTCTCCCACACCAAATCTCCTTGGTACGGCTATGCTGGTTTCGTCATGTTGGGCGGCCTCATCGTCGGAGGTCTTTGGCAGACGGTGATTGGCTGGACAGTATCTATCATCTTGCTGAGTGTCGGCGAAGTTTTTAGTATTAGTCAAATCATGAACCTGATGGGCATTCTACCCAAAGAGGGGCAACAAGGCAGCTACTTCGCCATCTTTGGCATGGCACAGGGATTGGCTACCTTTCTCGCCTATAGCCTAGGAGGAATAGCCTACCAATGGCTGCACCCCGATCTCTTGTTTTCTTTATGCCTGCCGGTTGCCGTGCTTTCAGCCATTCTTTATCGTAATGCCCGCGTGCGCACTTACGCGACTGCACCGAAGAGCGAATCCTCGGCGGTGTAAGTTCCCAAAAGCTCAATATCACTTCATCGACAGCCAGTTAGCTGTCTGGTAAGAGCGGGTTTTCTGATTGCGCACGCGGGGTTCTGAAGGGGAAGGGCATCTCACGGTGAGCTGCCCTTCTGCTTTGCTTTACAAAAGAGCTGGCTACGGTCCCCCAGTTCCACGGCCGCGCTCTTCCCGTGTCAGACATGCCAGTGCACCGAATTTGTTGCCCATACGACCAAATAATATCTATCATGACGGCGCTGTAGTTCATCACCCGGACTTCCAGCAATGGTTTCACAGAATAAAGTATGGTTGCAAGTCCGCATAGGAAACATACAAATCGGACGTCCTAGGGGCAGGCGCGAAGGAGGTCCCTTAAAACGTGTGGCGCTATTCTTTTGGCTGCGACGGCTTGACATCCGTTAACAATATCGGCTGGCGTACTCCATTGGGGGTGGACTGTGCGCGAAGGGCAACCGTTGTACCCGGATCTTGGGACGGCTCGCCTGCGGGTGTCGGCAAAAAATGCGTTTGTGGTGGATCGACATGATATGTGCTTTAAATCACATTCCTGCTATTTAATGTTTCTTTCGAAATTTAGCTGCGGAATGCGTATAGGACGGGCACTGCCTTAAGACACAATGCTGCGTTCTTCGGGCCTAAGAAGTTCCAACGCTGAGTACGACACGCACCGCTTTTTCGGTACACCGTGACGTAGATAAGGCCAAGATTAGGATCGGGATAAGATTTGTCGCAAGCGTGACCATAAACTGACTTTCCACGAAACGGGAGGAGGAGCGATATCGGTCGGACATGTTCCGCGTTGATGACTCCCCGCGCATAAAACAAATTGATCAGGCAAATACACGGTCTAAGTGTGGTGATTCCAACGATAATGCACCAGCAAGCCATCAACGATGTATACTCCCGGTCGTGTCGCTTCGAGCCCAAGAGTCGGTGCCCAGCCATGCGCTCCTCCTTGGCTGCTAAACGAACGGGGTACTGACGTCCAATGAGTCGTTTTCCATCCTAAAGCGACGCCTTGGCCGGGGGGGACTTGCGTGACCCCACTTTTCAGAGTGACATGAGGCGGGACGTTGGTGGGTATCACGGATACCACTGTTTCTGGTCGGCCTGTACTATTTTGAATCTGAAATCCTTCAAATGTTACAGGCCGTCCGACCCACCCTTCATAGCCCTCGGTGAAAGATCCCGCCTGAGCAGCCCGCAGTTCCGCACCTACGGGTCTGAAGCCATAGGTCGAGAAATTACCCAGAGTGTGATGAGCCCAAGACCGATGACACCCAGCACAATGGCTATGGCTCCTCGTCTGCCCATGATCACATTTTTCCCCTCCTTAAATTGCTCAACCTTACCCACCAGCATAGGTTATACCTGACTGCGTTGGGTACCCGTTATTACCCCACAGATATTGAGTATAATTATAACAATGCCATCCTTCTTTCACATCGCTACTAAACCCGCTCTGAGCCGTTAAGCTCGCCCCAAAGGCACGATAAGCCGATTGATAGGTAAAAGCCGAATTGGTATCCCGCGTGAACGTGGAACCGGGAGCCTGAACGATTTCGTATTGTGGTTCTGACGGCTCATTACGCACGTTGTTGTCGATTTCCATCCCACCATCCCACGTTGTGGCGTCTTCCACATAATATGGAGGATAATTCAGATTGTCTCCGCAGGCACTATGGTAGTAAGCCCGTTGATAAGAGAATTGAGACAATAATTGATAACCTTGATCAGACCACTTTCCCGGTGATAAACACATGCCTTCTGTGGCTGAATTGCTATTGCCAATCTGTATTGTGCCATCTGGTATGCTTTTGAATTATTTTGAGTTCTCCACCACCTTAAGCCATGGTGAGGGATGGCCCTCGGGAGGTGCTACAGATAACAATTGGACGGCTCTGCGCGAACGCGTCAAGGAGGTGTAGAGCTTTCTAGCTCCATCGGGAGTTTTAGGGTACGCTTCTAGATTGACGTCCACTAGCAGCACGCCGTCGAACTCCAATCCCCGGACAGTATCTAACGAGGTCAAAATGAGGCCTCCACGATAGGTATCGTTCCCGCGCAGTACTTGAAACGTGACACCCAATGCGTGCAGTTGGTGGTCCCAATATTCGATACGATCTGAAGTGGGACTTAATAGCGCCACAGCAGTTATGCCCAATTGCTGCCAATCATTTAGCGTGGTGCGAATTTGCATGGCCAATGCGTCATGGCTGGGAACTGTTGCAATAGAGACTTGGCCAGCATGGGAATGCCACGGCACGCTTTCGCTGCGAGGTGCGTTGGGACTCACCGCTAGGCGCAATCGCTCTGCAGCGGCGTGGATGTTGGGGGGGACCCGGTAGCTATAGCGAAGCCACAAGTGGGATACTTGGCTTGTATTCAATTTTAATGATTGTTGGATCTGGGACCAGCCACCCAATTCGTGGTGACTTCCTTGCTGCATGAGGTCTCCGGCCAAAATCCATGAAATCTTAGGGCCAAGCCATTCTCGGAGAGCATGATAGGCAAGCAGAGGAATCGCTTGCGCTTCATCGACAATGATCCATTGTGGGTGCGGATTCGGCAGCGGGCGTCGTGCCCAGGCGCCCATCCACAGCAATCCTGGCACGTCTTCAACGCCGAATTGGAGACGGGGTGTTTGACCTAATAACTGGGCCGCCCGCCGATAAATAGTTTCCCAATCGGCACGCGGATGTTTAGACCTAGTGGTTTCAAAGGCACGGGTCCATGTGTCTGCATCCCCGGGGCCGTCCGGGACGATACTACTCAAATCGTCTCCCCAAGGGAAATCGGTCCACAGACTAATCGCCAGGTCAACCAGACTCCATGCTCGGGCGCGGTTCCGCTCTAGACCAAGCCGTGGCAGCACCGGTTGTATATACTCGCGCAAGGTCGTGGTCGGGGTTAGATAGATTCCGGGACTATCAGGTGAAGCGGCCACTGCAATGCGATGAGCTGCGACAACCGTTTTGCCAGTGCCTGCGGGTCCATCAAGGATCAGGAGACGCTGTTTAGGGTTTCGGTTGTTAATGATGGCATTTTGCTCGCGATCCAGCACATCGGCAAGTACGTCGAGCGCAGGGAGTGCCGACTGTTGTAGACGTCTGCGCACGCGATCCTCAAAAATAGCGCCATAGCGTGGAGCAACGCGGACAACGCGGTTGTTTTCCAGTTCGATGTCCTCGACGGTACAGTGCATGACGCGAATATGCGCGATATTACGGGCATCGGGCCATTGATAGAAAGCTTTATCATTCACGGTCAACTGCAATTCCTGTTGGGAAGGATTGCGCACAAGATCGGCCAGGGGAGCTAGATGGCTGATATCGAGCATCTCTTGACCATCTGCCAAAGGAAAGGCTTCCGAGCGATGATACCGATGAACGCGCAGGTCCACGTCAAAAACCTCACCATCTGCATCCTCCATTTGACCTCGAATCCTCGAAAAATACGGATCCTGTCGCGATAACATGTCGGTTAGTTGAACATAACCCCGCTCCACGATTTCCGCGTGCAGCCAGGCTGCTTCATCCGAACTCCGAAGCGCCCTCTTATAGGCCAGGTCTGCGCTCAGGCGACGGTCTGGCAGCTCGCTTTCGGCCCATGACAACCAAGCGTCTAAAACCTTTTGTTCTACTAATCCAGCGTCTTTGGGACGGGTCCCCACGATGCGATGACCTCCTTTACCCCATGTTGGAGGCACGTATTATAACAAAATTGGCCTCTGTCGCCAAGAAATTTTTGCGATGCGCTGGTCGGTGAGTTATTGGGAAATGCTCATGGTGACAATCTCGATATTGCCGCCATTCCATATCTTGGATTTGAAACCTCGACGGAAACGAGTCCGTTCGCTAAAGATTTAGGCTTGCAAGTAGATCCTAAGAGATGGTTAATTGTTGTGTTTTCACGGAGTGACGCGCACGATGATTAGTGGGAGCGTTGCGTGGGATGTTCCCTGTAAATCGCATTAACCGGCAAAATGAGTATCGTAGGTCGCCAGGACGAAGGAAATACCCCTTTGACCAAAGCGCCAGAGGATATACTAGTTCGGGCATAAAGGACTATATGGTCGGCCAATAGTTTAAAATGAACACAATCCGGCACATCGGCAACAACTTGTTATTCACCAATGCAAAGAAGATACCCCAACTATTGTGGTACAGATGGTAAAGTCAGGTAGATCGGTAACGCTCAAATCGACCAAGAAAGTAGTGTGCTGAGTCATGTCTACAACGTTGCCCGGTTCCGACAGCCTATTGAAACGGATTCGTACCGTATCCAGTATCGGAATTTTGCTTGATGGCTACAATTTGTCTGTGATTGCGGTGGCGCTGGTCCCGTTGACCAAGCAATTTCATCTGGATGCAGCGGCAACCGGACTTCTGGCTTCGGCAATGTTGCTAGGATCCATTGTGGGTGGACTGGTTGCCGGAATTTTAGCAGATCGTTTGGGGCGCAAAACTCTTTTAATCTGGGATCTGGTTATCTTTATGGTGTTTTCCGTAATTTCCGCAGTGCTCTTCAATTACACATGGTTGGTGGTCGCTCGGTTTGTGGTGGGATTGGCAGTGGGTGCGGATTACGCCATCTCTCCGACTTACTTGGCAGAATTCGCCTCCCGGGAAACCAGGGGGTATCATTTGGGTTACGTATGGTTGGCATGGTCCGTGGGCGCGGTGATGAGCTTTGGCTTAGGGGCAGTTATTGTGGGATGGCTTCCACCAGCGTTAAGCTGGCGAATGCTATTTGCGTTAGCGTTGATTCCCGCGGCTGTGGGCTTGATGATGCGGCGGACTCTGCCGGAATCGCCGCATTGGTTGCAATATGGGCGTGGACGTGCGGGCAACAGGCAACCAACTGCCAAAGGTGCGTCGCATCTTGGACGCGCTTGGCGCCTAGCGTTGGTTCCCTGGTTTCTAATGGACTTTTCCACCTATGGTCTGGGATTGTTGCTTCCGTTGATGCTAAAATCCAATGGCCTCGCTTCGACCACTGGCGCGATTATAGGAACTGGTTTGGCCGCCTTGTTTGGGGGAGTGGGTTCTGCGTGGGCAATGATGAAATTGGACCGAGCAGGTAGAATATTTCTTCAAGTGCGTGGATTTTTGTTATCCGGAATGGGCTTATGGGTTTTAGCGGTCATGCTATGGATAAATTTCCGTGTATTTGCTGTTCTCTTGGGTGGGTTGATGGTGGTTAATTTACTGAATGGCACTGGACCAGGTACTACATGCGGCATTATTCCAGCGGAAATATTTCCCACTCCGATTCGGGCCACTGCGCTCGGCGTGTCTACCGCTTTTAGTCGTATCGGAGCCATCGCGGGGGTCTTTTTGTTAGGCTTTATCGAAGTGCGTTATGGTCTGGGTGCGGTGTTGGCAGTGGCTGGTGCGGCTTCCCTAGTGGGCTCTTTAGTGAGTTGGCTGTGGCGTATCGAATCCAATCAGAGCTCTTTGCCCGATGTATTGGGTCAAGCAGCATTGGCATCACAGGCGAGCGAGCCGTAAGAGTGTGGTCCAAGCTTAAAAAGAATGGGCGTCTGTTTTACGTCATCGGGGCGAACACTTGGCAACATTTCCGATGCAAATATGGCCCTTTCCAACTATGGCAGCCCCTACGCCCGACGAGCCTGGAGCTTTTGATATGGCCCAGCTATTGTCTGATGCACACTACCTAGTCGACCTGCAAAGCCATGTTTTTGCGCTAGTGTCAAAGTATAGATAGAACATGGTACAAGGGCCCGCCGGGTGCACTCCCGTGCGGGTTGCTTTTTCGGTTACGGTGATATGGGTTGCCTAATGCCCATTACACAATCAAACGGATAAGAACCCGGACGCCGCATTTATTTTGGAATCCTATCCAGTCGCCAGCACCGCCAATTTGCTTCAGGTGACCGGTGGCATTTAGTTATTCGGTGCCTGTTGGCGGACGTGTGGGTCACGACGATCGGCAGTCATCTGTCTGTCGTAGATTGCACAACCGGAGCCGCCACGGGTTTTCTGATGATTAATTCCTCGGGTCCGGCTGCTATCAGCACGGTCTTTTGCTGCTTCGTGATCAATATCACCGTTTGAGTCGAGGCAATACGCTAATCTTGCTATGCGAGTTGGGACACTTGATTTAGATCAGTGCCGGGAACGGAGGTTGTGCGATGGAACCCGTGGTAGTGGAAGTGAAGGGCATCATTAAGGCGGGCTTTTCACTGTTTGGCCACATGATGAAAACGGTGGATAATTTGTCTCCTGGTCAAGGGTTGGTGGTGAAGTCCACATTTAACCCCAGACCGTTGATTTCGCAAATGAAGCGGCGTGGGTATACAGTTGGGCAAGCTCGTACCGGCAACATGATAGTTACCACTTTCATGCCAGGGATGGTCAAAGGTCAATTAACAGAGGCCTATCCAAAACCTTGGGTATCCTTCGATGGCCCTCAACACTTTCTCGATAACCGTGGCCTTACGCCGCCCGAACCGATGCAGCGTACCATGGGGCTGCTGTCCGAGGTAAAGGTTGGAGACGTTGTGGTCATTCATAATGACCGTGTTCCCATATTTCTTTTAGGGCAACTTGACGACGACGGAATTCCGTATGAGACAGTGGCCCAATCGGATGATTCGGCTATTGTGCGGATTCTTAAGACGCATGAAATCGCTCAATGAAGTTCAGTTTATCTGCCCTCTTTGCAAGTGGGCCAGTTTTGGGAAATGGCCTAGGGGCAACTTAAGCATGTCGAGGTGAGGCAAGGTGACAGTGGAAGAAATCAAACAGCAAGGGCGCCAATATAAACCAACCATAAACATTGGGCAAGCGCCGCATATGGTTGTCCCTATGCTTTACATCGGATCCGCTTATTTATTCTTGTTGCTGGCCGCTATCGTGCTGTTCACCCATGCAGCAGATGTGGCGTTGTCTGACTTTTCTCTGCCGATTGTTATCACTATGGTACACCTCTTTACTTTGGGGTTTCTTTCCATGACAGCCATGGGGGTCTTGTCTCAATGGGTGCCGGTAGTGTTCGATGTCGATCCGGTTGGACGCCGACGAGGTGTCGTCCAATATATGCTGTACACTCTCGGGTTTATGCTTTTTGCCTGGGGTTTTTCGCATGAACTGTGGGTTCTGGTGGCAATCGGTGGCGCCTTCTTGGCGCTGGCCATAGTGTTATGGAGCAATAACGTGCTAGGCCAGTTAAAGCGATCCAAAAAATCTCGCGATGCGATGTTTTATGGCATAGTGGGAGCAGTATTAGGCTTTAATATCACCTGGTTGTTAGGTTTATCGATGGCATTTTCCTTTGTTGGATGGTGGCCATTTCTTGACATTTTACGAATTCATGTGGCCACAGCGCTCACCGGCTGGATCGGCCTTTTGCTACTAAGTGTGCAACTCAAACTCAATCCCATGTTTTCTATGTCAAAACTGGACCGAGTCAGACCAGCCATACCGATGATATTGACAGTGCTCGGTCTCCTGGCAGCATGGAGTTCAGCGGTAGAGCCTTTGTTGTTTCGTTTGTCTGGAGTCCTATGGGCGGCCGCGGTGGCGGTCTCTATCGTTCAATCAGGGCTGGTGATTGGCCGGGGCAAAAGCCCACGATTAGATTCCGTCTTCTTAGGCGTGATGGCCTCATGGCTACTCTTGTTAGGAGCAGCCTTTTTCGCGGTAGTACCCAGTCCATTGGCCGTAGTGTTGGCCCTTTGGGGCACCATGGGACTTATTATGAGTTACCAAGCTCGCATTATCCCGTTTATGCTTGCGTTGGCCGTCGCCAAACGCTTGCCAGGTCCGCCAGCCAAGGCTTTTTTCATAGCCCAGACCATGCATTCACGAATTCAGCCAGTGCTCATTGCGGGACTGATGCTGCTAGGCGGTGCTGTGAGTGTGTGGGGTATATCGAGAAGAAGCTCGCTGGCCATTGAGGGAGCGGCTTTCATAGTCCTCTTGGTTGTGTTGTCTCAATTTGTTAACTTGGGGATTTCGGTGAACCGGGGCCGGCGACAAAAGCACCCGGTGACAGGAATATTGCCCAAGAATTAACTTCTCGACTACCAAACGGAAACGATTTGCTAACCGAAACGGTCAACGACAGAGAAGAGGTGTGACGGATATGGCAGGCATACGGCCCCCACTGGCGATCGGAAGACTCCACACTGAACATACGCCTGCTTTGGCTGTTCCACTTTTATTTATGGCTACAGGCATTCTAGCCATTATTTCGGGGTTCGTTCGGCTGTTAACTCCTTTTCAGCTGTTACTATACGGCAATGTGTCCTCGTTCCACACTATAGCCACGGTGCACTTGTTTACGCTGGCCGGGTTTACTATGGCTATGATGGGAGCACTTTATCAACTGGTTCCTGTTTTGCACAACGAAAAGCCAGTGTCTTATCGGATGGCCCTTATGCAATGGATGGTTTACTCGATGGCAGTGGTGCTCTTTGTGGGCGCGATGAATGCGATGTGGCGCCTGGGCATTATCCTGGGCGGCATTCTATTGGCTTGGGGAATAGGGTGGCATCTAATCAATCTATATCTGACGTTACAGAGGCGGCAATGGAACATTCCAATGATCTTCATTGCCACGGCACTCTGGTATTTAGCGATTACCGTAATCATGGGCCTGGTGCTGGCCATCCACCTGTCTACTGGAGCGTTCAGTATGTGGCATGGTTTAGTGATACATTTGTGCCTTGGGTTAGGTGGATGGTTCGGGTTTTTGGTAATGGGAGTTAGCTATCGGCTCTGGGCCATGTTTGCCGCTTCTCGGCAAACGCCAAAGTTTTGGTTGGCGACCTGGCTTTTGCAGCAGTCGGCGGTAATTTTAGGGGTTCTCAGTGTGCTCACGGAGCAAACGTGGCTGTTTGATTGGGGCTGGACGATGGCTGTAGTGGGGGGAATCATGTATTTGGCCGACTTAATACGGCTTAAGGCATTTTCACGCCGTACACTTTACGACCCGGCATTGGCCACCGTGGCATTGGGCGCTGGGTCTCTGCTTATATGGTGGATTCTCGGCACAATGGCGTTGCTAGGCTATCCGACACTTTGGGTGGCAGCGCTGTGGGTTTACATGATAGGCTGGGTAGGTTTCACTCTGCTAGGATTTTCTCAAAAAATTGTGCCGTTTTTGATATGGCTACATCGCTACGCGCATGTGCATGGTCAGGGTAAAGTGCCTCGATTGACAGATATATGGCGCACCTCGTGGTCTACTATCACTTTAATGCTCGGAGTGGCTGGACTAGTCTTGTCCTCGGAGGGACTCGTATGGGGCATGCGCGAATTTTGGGCTGGGGGCCTATTCATGTTAATCGGCACTTTTGGATCCTTAGGACTGTTTGGCGGCAGAGCAGTTTTCGGTACCGCAAGGACGCTGTCCAATAATCGAGAAAGCCGATAGAGAACAAATTTGTTACGATGTACTATTGACTAAGAGTTCATTGCGATTGCTAGTCGGAAGGCGTCTTCAATGATGGCGGGGTATTCATCGTTTTCCAGGCAAAGTAGTGCTCGACGGTCCGTCGCTCTTCTGAGGTCATGCAGAGAACTTCAAGGTCTGTGGAAGAGGCCCAAAGATAGGCCACATGTTCTGGATGGATAAGGTCTGTTCGAGGCAGCACTTCAACCTCAAAGTTCCATTGGCGGGTTTGTCCGAACTCTCCAGGATAGTCAAAGGTATCGATAAACTGAACGATGCGATGCAACGCAAGGCCGGTTTCCTCCTCCAGTTCACGGGTCAGAGCCATCGGTATGGATTCACCGGCATCCACATGACCTCCGGGGATTTCCCACACGTCCGGCATGAAATCGTCGGGACGTCGCTTTAATAAAAGTATATGCGACTCTCGGAACACGAGCAGGCCGACGACGGTGGCTGATATCCCAGCGCGGTCGGCGTCTTGCCGCAATTGGTGGTATAGATCGTTGTGCACCATCGAGAAACAGCTTCCTTTGCAACGATATTTGGCATTACAGCGATATGACGCTAAACACTGTGCTTAACATTTCTCTCCAGCGAGATTGCTTGAAAAGCTAGCCTAGCACGCACTCAACGCAAAAGGCGACCCCTTTATCATAATGATTGTAGGAGAAAATCCCGCAGAAGCGGAACTTGACTGCCATCGACATCCCGGCTGAAGGTTAGCAATATGATGGGGGTTTGTTCAGCTATGGTCCGAAGATGATTGAGCTCCTCCTGGATTGCAGGTTGTTGCAACTCCAACAGATATTGTTGCCGAAACGCATCGCGTTGCACGCGATGACTATGGTACCACGTTCGTAATGCACTACTGGGCGCTACCGATGGCATCCATTCATCCCAAAGGGCTTGCTCTTTTTTAATGCCACGCGGCCATAGGCGATCCACTAAAACTCGATAGGCGCCCGACTCGCGGGCTGGCTCCCCAATGCGTCCTATGCTTATCGGGTGCATAACGTGTTGGCACCTTCTTTCAGCCATGATGGATGAGTCCCTTCGCCATGATCATAACATAGGGCAGGTAATTCTCACGAGGTCGGGCTGAACGTCATAGATGAGGACACAGGGTGATCGAGATCACGATGTATGAAGGAAGGTTCGATCATACTAAGACCACGAGGGGGCAGACGTATGCATGGAGTGCGGGTATCCCGATGGAGTCTGGCATATTTTTATGTGGCGATTGGATCGTTGGCGACCGCGGAGCTCATTCTCATGCTGGGGATTGCCAATCCTCTACAAGCGTTGTCGTCGGCGTGGACGTTGGTGGCGGTGCATTTAACCACCATCGGATGGGCTACCATGCTAATGCTGGGTGCGTTGCAACAATTTGTGCCCGTACTGACTGCTAAAGAGTTGACGAGTCACGCCATGTCTGGGATCACCTGGGCAAGCTTGACTGCAGGTTTGGTTCTATTGTTGCTGGGGTTCCTAACTTTACCGGGGGGCCTCATCTTTGGCGACGCTTGGTTATTGCCCACGGGCGGCACGTTGATTGTTCTAGGCATTGTGGTTGCGTTATGGAATTTGGGTGCCACACTGACCCACGCTTGGCCCTGGAATTTGCCGGTGTGGTTCATTGCCTCAGGACTGTTGTTTCTCTTGCTCACGGTGTCATTGGGCCTAATATTTGCCATTGGTTTAAGCTATCCGACATTCCTGACGCCGGGTTTAGCCATGGCAATCTTTGGCCGAGGCCTAGTGGCCCATATCATGGGAGGGATTGTGGGTTGGCTAACTCTGAGCGCCATGGGCGTCTCGTATAAGTTGTTCTCCATGTTCACCCTGGCGCCGGAACACCGGGGATGGTGGGGATGGACGGCATACAGCGCAACGGGCGGGGGTGTCGCTTTGATTTGGGTCTCCCAGTGGGTAGCATCATCATCCCTTAGCAGTACTGTGGGCTGGGTTATGGGGGGAGTGGGCTTGTCTATCTTCCTGGTAGATATGGTGCGACTGTATCACAGCAGAAAACGTCGAATCTTGGAACTAAACGCGGACATGGGGCGTTGGGCGCTTGCGGCATTGACCATTGCTGTGTTGCTGGAGGCATGGGTGCGAATAACCGGTCAGTGGACCGAGTGGACGTTACCCTTGGTTTTTTTCTGGCTTTTTGGCTGGGTAGGGGGGCTAGGACTCACCCAACTCTATAAAATTGTGCCTTTTTTAGCGTGGTTGGATTCTTTTGGTACCAAGATGGGGAAACAACGAACGCCACGAGTACAAGATTTAGTGCGCGAATCGCGGGATAAACCTGCGTTTATCGCATATTTCGTGGCAATTTTTCTTGCGTTGCTCGGGTTGGCGTGGCAATCGGAGTGGTTTTTCCAAGGTGCGATGGGGCTTGCCCTGGTGTCAACCTTAGATATCAGCCGTGCGTTATGGCGCGTCCGCCATCGAAGAGTTTTGACCGGGCCACCCACTCACACCGCAATGCTGATTACCGAAAGGAGTAAAACACCATGAACCAGCTGACTGAATTAGAAGTTTTACAATCCCTCAGGGATGTGATTGATCCCGAATTAGGGTATAACATTGTGGACTTGGGACTGATTTACGGGGTGACCATTAAGGACCGCCAAGTTTTGGTGGTGATGACGATGACAACGCCGGGATGTCCTGCCGCGAATTATATTGAACAGGGCGCTCGCGAAAGACTCTTGAGAATTGATGGGATCAAAGATGTTCAGGTGGACGTGGTTTGGTCTCCGGTCTGGGATCCCTCCATGATGTCGGCAGACGCCAAGGTGTATTTTGGATTTGCCTAGATGAAGAGACCCAGCAATCAGTATTCCCGGCAGGGAGCTGGCTCTGTTACCCGGTGGGTCACTCCGTAACTAGAACTCGATGCCAATATGCAATCCATTTTGGAAAGTCGGCCGTCAGCATCGCAATGCCTCGACCAGCTGCCGAGGACAGTTTTTCCCGGTGGCCCATCGACAAGAATTCGACTGCAGACCAAATCTTCGCCAAGCCAATGGTACGCGCTAGCTGCGATGCAGTTTGAGCATCCGGGGTTCGTTCTAGATAGGCTTGGGCTATCCGTTGCGTTTCTGGCAGGTGAGGGAGTCCCGGAATCGTAATGGCAAGATCGATAGCTGGATGCCCATAACCGTAACGCGACCAATCGAACAATACCGGCTGACCACTGGGTCGGATTCCCCAATTGGTCGGATTGGGGTCCCCATGGATCAAGGCCATGGGCTGAAAAAGCACCTGATGAGCCATAGCCTGGCAAGCAGTGATTCGCTCACGCAGGGAAGGCACGACGGTTTTGGGAAAATACTGCAAGGCATCGGCTGTCAGTGTGTCAGGCCAATGAAACGCGTACAGATCATGAGGATCAATGAACCGCGACTCACCGGCTATATGATGGAGATGGGCCAGAATGGTCAGCACGTCAGGACGTTCTGACCAGCGAAATTTTTCCAATAAAGGAGGTACGAATTCGAGCACGACCCACGCATCATCTGGGAAGTACCCGCTAGCCAGCAAACGTGGTGCGTCCACGCCATAGCGGACCACCTGACTCCTGTACCGTTGATAAAAGTGCTGCTCGGCCAGGGTTAAGTTATGTTTCGCCACGACCGTTGCCAGCGGTCCTGCAATTTCGGTGATGCCCGGGCCCCCGACCCCTTGCACGCGTTTTTCTCTATATGGGCGACCTACAAATGGCACTAGAACTTGCTCGAGGTCTGGATACACCAAACACCACGCTCCTGATGAGATGGTATCATAACGGTCAACTGGGCTTGGATGAATAGCGCTGAAACCGCAGGGCAGCCCACTACCGCCCTATAGTAAGTGAGGATCTTACCATACTGTGAGGGTTCTTCATAATTTAAAATCTTGTGGTCAAATGGAGGCCTACATGCGCGATACAGAGGGGTGAAAAAGACTGCGCAGTTCATCAGCATGGGTTGGGGGTCATAACTAACGGCTATTAATTCCATTGCAATAGGGTATGTAGAAGGCGTCACAAAGTAATAAAATAGATGTAGGGGATTTGTTGGCTGGCAAGACTAGACTGTTCTTAAAGGAGAGGGGCAAAGTGGCTATACGAGCAGGAAGTATGGTATTCGATCCGCGATTGCCAGATCAATCGCGTACTGGGACCGTAATTCGGGTACGTACCAACCCGGCTTGTTTAATGCGTAGTTTGGTCGTTCAATGGCACGACGATGTGAACCGTCTTGAAGAATTAGAGGAAATCGAGTTTGGTCCGTTGGAAGATTAAAGAACTGTTGGTCAAGGTCTGAAAGGTTCACTTCCCTCACCTTATGAAATCGGCACCTACTGCCATAGTGCCCGGGTGGAGACGATTTCTTGCGCGCTTTATCCGTACTGTGTCGATGACTCTGCACTACTCTCTGAGGGATTAAATTGACCAAAAGTTCCCTAGTGAGTCGGATTGCGGTCGCTGTGGGCCTCTTTCATCGTAGTCTATTCGCAATATCTCCCGGCATTTCCCTTCTGCTTGACAAAGCCTGGTTGGCGGACATGAATCTATAGGGTGACCGGAACGTTCCAACAATAGGAATGAGGCTGTGATTAAGATCGCGCGCGGCTATTTCTATGGGCTGTCGCTATACATGGATATTATCTTTATTAACGAATTTACCGTTCTTTGTGCGATTGGTCACAATTTCAAATCGTTGTTGTGCGGTATGGTTGAAGTGTGTGGAAGAAGACCTCAACCCGCTGCGTCGCCGTCAAAGACTAAAGTTGCGTGAAAGTGCCCGGTCGATTGCATTCGTCCGAGTAGGGATCTTGATGGGAAGCCAGCGTTTGACCATGATTCACAACTTTTCATTGATCCCGAGGTTTGTATTGATTGTGGCGCTTGTGTGCCGGTTTGTCTGGTCGAGGCGATATTTTATCTAGAGGACCTGCCTTGGGGAAGATGAATTCTCGATTGAGGAGAATGCGGCATTTTATCGGAAAGGTTGACGGCGGATGTCATTCCGTTACTGGAAACGAAAGAAGGGAAAGCCAGATGAATATTTGGCGAACAGACGATTCAACGCTTTATCACGCTGACCACTACACCGTTCGGCATTTGTTTGAATCAAGCCACATTGTGGTGGTTTGGTTTGGGTTTATGGCGGGACAAGTATTGCGGGATCATAAGACGTCAAGTCATGCGTTAATTCAATGCCTAAGTGGCACAATCATCGTGCAAGCCATGGGTGAATCAACCACCTTGGAGGCCGGAATGTGCGCGGTGCTTGAACCCCAGTCTGTTCATGCGCTCTATGCCAGAGAGCGTGCACTCGTCCAACTTTTGATTATCCCACACCCCAATCACCACACGCTGGTAGAGGAATTGCAACTAACCTGAGTCCAACGTTTGGGTGAGAAATGTTCGGGGAATTCACGTTGACGAGGATCCCTTGCTTTGCTTGCGGCTTTGCGGCGGTAGACGTCCGGTTATGCCTCGAGTCTCCTTGTGGGAAGGATGACCGCTTGATTGGTAAAACCGTTCTGAGACCTGGCAGGCTTGGCTCAAGTGCCTCGAAAAGCATACGTACGGTGAGAAGACGAAAACAAACCAGGTAAACAAAGTAAAACACTGAGGCAGGAGGAGAAACGGTGAAACAATTGGATGTAAGACCCATTTTAAAGGATGGCAAAGAGCCGTTTATGGATATCATCTCATTTGTTCAAGCACTGGAGTGTTGAGCAGGGTTTTGAATTGCTGGCTACCTTTCGTCCAGCTCGTATGCTTAAAGTTTTGAATTCCAAAGGGTACTCGAATTCTTGTCGTAACATGGGGAACGGAACGGTACTTGGAGTGTGATCTTTAAGCCTATCGATTAACTCCTAAAATCGAGAGCGCTATAAAATGAGGCCGGGACACCCTGTCCGAATGCGGCTTGGGGGAGCGACTTTGCAACAGGTCAGGTGTTGATTGAGGGCCACTCGTTCGAGACTGAAGATGTTTGATCCAATAAAAATTTGCAGGGAGTGCTGTTTTCACCAAGCCACGAAGTCATTTTTCCAAGTGGATTGCCCGCATCAGATGGTAGGCAATGCGTTCTGAGGCATGACCATCGCCATAGGGGCTACCCTTATGAAATCGAAGTTGGCCAGACAAGGAATCTCTAGCCATGGCTACTATGCGGCGATAGTCATGCCCCACCAAGTAACCATAGCCACTTCGGACCACTTCTGGTCGTTCGGTTTCCTCTCGCGCAATTAGTAGCGGTATCCCGAGTATCGGAGCCTCTTCTTGAAGTCCTCCCGAATCGCTAATGATGAGGTCCGCAGTGCGAAGAAAGTGGATCCAATCTTCATAATCCATGGGTTCAATTAATGTTACCGGGCCTTGACTAAATGCTTCTAGGGCAGTGGAAAAAACAACGGGGTTGGGGTGAAGCGGAAAAAAGAGTTCGATGTTTTCATACGCGGCCAAAGTATTCAATGCCTTGAAAATATTGGACAGATAGGGATGATTTTCTCGTCGATGAATAGTCGCCACAACACGATGCAGTTTTTGTTTAGGAAACGTTGGTGCGGAATGTGGGGGCCACTGTAAAATCTGGTGTAATGCGTCGACTACCGAATTGCCTGTGATATAAATTTTTCCCGGAGCGGATTCGCGGCGTAAGTTACGGGCGGCTTGGGCCGACGGGGCGAAATTCCACCGACTGAAGGTGGATATTGTCCGTCGGTATGTTTCCTCGGGGAAAGGCGTCATTGGTCGGTGCGTTCGAAGTCCGGCCTCGACATGAGCTAGTGGAATGCCACAATGAAAGGCGGCCCAGGCTGTCATGACGGCCGTTGCAGTATCTCCTTGCACGATTACCAGATCCGGTGACTCGGATACTAGAATACGAGTGGTTTCGAGCAGAATCCGAGTTTGCAGCTCAACTAAAGCTTGACCTGGGGCGAGCAGGTCTAGGTGGTATGCGGTGGGCACACCGAACCGTTCCATGACGGACGGCATGAGACTGCTGTGCTGACCCGTGTTGATACCTATATAGCCGACGTTTGGCAAGTGAGCCAATATTTGTCCTAGTGGCGCCAATTTAATGGCTTCCGGCCTGGTTCCAAACACTACCGCCATTTTAACACTCATCATTAAATCCCTTCCCATTGGATAAGAGATCGCCTCAGTACCGCACGAAAACAGCCTAGTTCACCGTTAGGACTGGTTAACAAATTATGCGGTATCGAAAAATCAACAGGTCCTGCAAAAGCAAAACCAGCTTTCAACACTATATGGTGAAAAAATGCTCGATTAACGGTGGGATAATCTAAGGTTATGACAAGCAGTCCGCCGGGTTTCAGAATGCGAAAAAACTCGCTCAACGTCTTCACTTGCTCAGTCGAGGAGAGATGTTCCAGCACAGAAAGGCAAAAAACAGTATCCAACGACTGATCGTTATATGGCAGTTCGAGAATCGATGCTTGAACCAAATGAATTTTTGACACGTAGTTATCCATCAAATAGCGGGCGTTCTCTGGACCAAAGTCATCGATAATTCCCTCCAACAGGGTCCTGTCATCGCCGATGCGAGGGTCAATGTCGCAGGCATGGGTAATGCGGCATCGCGTACCCAGCCAGAATTTGAAGGGATGGGAAACGCCCGATGCGGCATCCAAGACCACTGCGGTGGGATCAGCGAATTCTTGTGCCCAGTGATATTCGTAAGGCCGACTCCACCAGGTTTTTGGCAAGGGCACTAAAATCACGTTCGAATAGGGATCGGATTGCTGGAAGAATCGGCTGACCCATGAATCTCTCATTGTGGTCACCTCCGAGTCATAGGCGGACCATAGACTCTCATCAAGGCTGCGGTCCAAGCTTTTTGCCATCGGAGCAACCCAAACGCCAGAGAACTTTCGCGTGCATGAGATGACAAAGCCAAACGGAATGCTCGGTTTTCCAACAATTCTTCCAGTGCTTGGCTAACCGTATCACTTCGGGGGGGCACCAATAGCCCGTTGTATCGCGGGAGAATGAGATTGGTCAGCCCACCCACATCGGTGGCCACTACCGCACAACCGCTGGCTAAAGCCTCCAAACAAGATAGTGACGTACCTTCACTGTAGGTTGATGGAATGACTACAATGTCAGCAGCTTGATAGAGTGCAGGCATTTGATGAAATGGTGTGCTTATTACTTCAAGGCGATCACGGAACGGGAGCCTCTGCAACTGCGTGTCGAGACGGGCGTTGAATGGTTGATTATTGCGGTCGATGCTCATGATAAAGCGAACCTCGGGGTATTTGTCCACGAGCTTAGCTACCGAATCTAAGAACAGATCGATGCCGCGCGCTGGATCAATCCGTCGAGGGAACAGAACCACGGGTGGATCCTCCCGCGGCATGGCTGGCGGTTTAAATAGGTCGGTATCGACAAAGTTTGGAATGACCGTAATTTTTTTGGAGAGAGAGGGATAGACAGCTCTAATTACGTTGAGGAAATTGTAATCTACGGATACCACTTCATCTGCTTGATTCAGTGCCATGCGACATGCCTCAAACTGGCCTCGGACATCTTGAGAGGGATCTTCCCACCAAACCCCATGTGACACGACAAGGGAGTGTGGTTTATAGGCTATAGGTTCTTGCATTATCGAGAGATACAGGCACGTGGTAGTTTCGTGATTCATGGATTCCAAAGCGGCCAACAGATTGAGGCGTGCGAGACCGTGACCCCTTATGGTCACGCCATCCACTGTTTGAACCCAGTCAGATGATCCATTTTGATGCACATCGACGGCGTAGCCTGCACGCCGTGCGGTGTCAATCAATGCCCATGCCATTCTCTCTAATCCGCCTACGACGGGACGATCACCATCCCATGTTAGTAGGTTAGGCATAATAAATGATAGTTGCATCAGCGGTGCTCCTTTTCACTAAACCAACCAGGACTCGGCATCGGGATCCATGGTTCAAGGGTGATGCTACTAGAAAGCACGCTCTCAGTATGGGACTGGACTGCGCCATACACTGCTAGATCGCGTTCGCGATAAAACAGATATTTTTTTAGATGTTCATCTCCGCGGGCCCATCCAAAGTGTTGAACCCGGAGATGGCTGTAAAACGTGACTCGGTCGCGATAGGATAATGGAAATCGTCCGCAGTGAATTGGTTGTGCCATCCAGTCAGGAGAAAGTGTTGAATCGTAGCGCACCAGCAATGGAGAAAAACGATTCCAGGGGTTCCATGCGCCGTCGATGCGCACCTGTTCGGTGCCTTTCCAAAAGTCAAAGATACGGAATGCAACAGCGTCATAATCTTCCTGATTCAGAAGCCATGGCAGTTCCAACGTGGCTCTTTCTTCAAAGAGCTCGTCGGCATCCAAGGCTAATATCCATTCAGGGTTCTCGTAGGTTGCAAGTTCCCACAAGTGGCGACGCAGCTCTGCTTCGTTTTGCTCGAACCAAGGAATATCCCCACGATAGTAACGTACCTTGGGATAACTTTTGCAGAAATCTGCAGTATCGTCGGCTGAGGCATCGTCAAAAACCACGATGCGGTCGGTCAATATTGACAATTGTTCCAGTGTAGCGCGCAACCACCGTGCAGCTTCATTGCGCACTGGCAACATGGAGATGACATGTGCCATCAGTTAAAACCTCCAATGTTATTAGTCAACAGAACTTTTAACTCCTAATACGGGAAGAGTGAAGTCATATCATCGTCAGTCAGTATCATATGGAAATTAGTGCCATAATGTGAACCACTTGCCAAAAGAACTTAAAGTTTTATGGTTAGAACGCCTAAAACAGGGAACTCAATCGTACTTGGTGACGTAGAATTAACTTTCGGATTTTCTCAGCACTGGGTTAAATATGCGCGTCCAAAATGAAGGGCGGAGTGCGTGGGCGGGCTTGCCCTCTTGGGCAATGAAATTGGGCGTCCCACCTTTATCGTCTGTTAGTCCAAACGTGATCTTATTGTTGGGGATTTTAGCAAGACTGGAAAATGAGCGATTAGGGTACGACGAGCTAGGGACAAGGGGTGCTAGGATTGCAATGCAACCGTAGCAAAATGACTCAATTTTGGCTGACCATTGACCTTTTAGAAGAGGATTTACATAGATGAGTCGTACGATAGGCTGGCCTACTGCCTCAACGGCAAAAATGGTGTCCTGTGTTGCTATCAAAAATTCGGCCTTTGTCAGTAAAATGAGGGTTAAAAAGTGGGAATCTACTGAAATTGCCGCGGTAAATTCAAAACTCCCGCATGGAATGGTTTGCGGGAAGGGACCCAAAAGGGGAACGGGGCTCAAAGGAGTTAAACTTAGCGATACCTGTTCCCGAAATGCCATGTTTTGGACAACCTGGGCTATTTGGATGCACGTGGGATGAAACACGGGATCTGAGGCTGCGTTGGCCGCAGGCAGAAGGATCGGGCGAACCTGGGTCTGGGTTAACTCAACGCAAAGCGTTAATGAACATAGAAAAGCCAGAGTCTCAGTCCGAATGCTGTTGTTGCGCACTGTGGTAAGAAAGCTAAATGGCACCGAGGGTCACCATCCTTAAAAAACGCGGGTAATCACCTCGGACCACCGTGAGTGCCACCGATCCAAACTAAAAGTTTCGGCTACTTCACGAGCATGGGTGCCAAGGCGTTCGCGCAACTGCGGATCGCTTGCCAATCTTTTCGTGGCATCTGCTAGGGCCCGTGCTGTAGGTTCGATTAAGAGTCCACTATATCCGTCTTGAATTAAATCGCAGAGCCCCCCTACAGCAGTGGTGATGACCGCACAGCCACTCGCCATGGCTTCCAGACAGGACAACGATGTGCCCTCACTCGATTTTGTAGGGATCCAGACAATGTCTGAAAATCGGTAGAGCTCTGCCATCAAGTGAGGAGGAAGCCAGTAGTAAAAGATGCGATCATGTGACGACGCCCAAGTGGTCAGCGTACGTTCCATATTATCGTCATGGGCGCGCCCAACAAAGTGAAATTCTAAATCTGTGTGACTTTCGGTAAGCCACAAAGCAGTTTTGCCTGCTTCATTTATTCCTCGAACAGTGGTGGCACGGCGGGGAAACACCACCCGCAATCGTGGATGAGGGCTACGAGATTCTTTATTTTGGGGATAAAATGAATTCAGGTCGACAAAATTTGGCACATACGAAAACTTCTGTGCCAAAATTGGCCAGGTGGCCCGAACCCAATTAATGGTTGCAGTGTCCACCGAGACAACCGACCTGACGCCTCCAATGGCTAATTGAAGTCTGCGATGCCATTCCTGTCGGTCAAGAGCGCTGGGCAAAAATTTATCCATGCCCGGATGATCCCAATAGATGCCGTGGGAGATCGAAATGCTGTTGGGAAATACGGTGGGATAGGCAAGATACATGACAAAGTAAATTGCGCCGTCGGCGTCGACGGCCTGCTCAAAGAAAACCTGGTTTAAATGAGGCATGGTTTGGTATGGTGTCTCGGTTTCGGGCACACCGCGAATTGGTACGCCGGGGATAATTTCTTTGTTCCAGTTGTCCCCGACTTGCCACCATTCAACGTCGCAGTCCATGTCAAGCAAGAGTTTGGTTAGTTCGACACCGTAGCGCTCGGCACCACCATATACTTGACGGGCACCAGACGGTTCAAAGTGATTTGAGGTTAAAATCGCGATTCGTTTCTTCATAAGACGGCTCGCTCCTTTGGGGTACTGGTTTGGCTCCTCCGTCGGGGAGGCGCCAAAAGCGCGCCCCCTCGATGATAGGGCTTGGATAGAATGGCGGTATCAGGAAAGTGCAACAAACACGATGTCAAAGCCAACGTCGATGCCTTGATAGGTGGAAGATGCAGTTGAGGGAAGACTGACCACAAACTGAACATTTTCGTTGCCGATACTGAGAGGCAGGGATTGCCCAGGGCTCGCTGGTTGATCGATCAAATTGTTCATGGTTCCGGCGAACACCGGGGATGCGGTGGCATTGGGAGATCCAGCCGTGACACTCACGACCAACTCATTCACTAACCGGGTGGCGGCACCGGTTGTCGTACTGTCGGTAGGGGACCAATTGATGGTGACTTGGTAGAACTCGTCAACTGTTCCTGTGTTTGACACATTGGCAACGCCGGTGGTGCTGGACCCGGGAGTGAAATTGGATGCTGTGATAATGGCGCTGGTCGGCGACACGTTGAGCGAAGTGGTTGCAGTGCTAGTGGTATTCCCGGTCGGGTCTACCACTGCAAAGGAAAATGCCATAAAGTTCAGCCTCCTTCATTATTACCAAATAGTGGAATTCCACCGTGCTACATTATGCGATTGGTACGCCAAATGTGTCTCGAATGCACATGTTCTAAATAGTGTGGTGTAGAGGAGATGGTCGCCCCTAGGTTTAACAGAGAGACCGGTTGGGAGACTGGGATCAAACCCATACATGATGGTAAATTAATAGAAAACCATCTCGATGCCAGCAGCAACAAACCGGAATTGCCATCTAAAATTTTGTCTCAAATTTTCTAGTATCGAGCGGTGAATTCGGTATGAACGGCGACTGATCGGGACATCATATAGCCCGCAGTGCCATCACATCGAAGGAGGATTGTCATGCCAAAATTGACTCCCTCAGAATTCCAACAAATCCACGAGATTGCATCCTCTGATGCGACTCTTATTGCTAAGACCACGGGATTTTTGTCGTTTGCGCAGGATTCCGATCTGCGGTCCATGATCGAATATGAACGACGCAAGGCGGAAACGCACTATAGCGAGCTCATTGATATCGCCAATGGAGAATCAATCGATCGCAAGTTTGAAAATCTAGATGGAGGTCTGCAAGGTCGACCACGTTCCATGATGCCGAAGCCCCCAAGTGCTGTACAACCTAAATCAGGGCAAGGGTTTACGGATCGAACCATTGCTTCCGATCTGTTGGATTTCTCTAAGAATATGTCAGTGCGTGCCATTTGGGCCGCGACCGAGATTTCTCATGTAGGGATTCGCCGAGCTCTGTCCGAAATGGCCCGGTATCATCTTGATGCGGCTTACGAATTTTATCGGTTCATGGAGCAAAAAGGGTGGTACGTCCCACTAGGATTTAGTGACAATGCGGAACGGTGGTTTCGGCAAAATCATGAACAGATGATTTCAGCCCACTATCAAGAGAATGACTGGAGCAACGCCAACCCCAATCTTCCCTCTTGAAGAAGAGAAGCGGCAGACTTAGATGTCTGCCGCTTCTTAATTTAGGACGAATGCTGTTGGCGCAACTGGTATTTCAAGACTTTTCCGGAAGCATTCCTGGGAATTGGACCGATCACCAACTTGCGAGGAATTTTATAGTCTGCAATGAGTGGCTGGCAATGCCTGCGGAGCTCCTCCAAGGTAATCTCTGACCCGGGATAAAGACTAACAATGGCGGCCACGGTCTCGCCATAATCTGGGTGCGGCACGCCTACCACGGCGCAGTCGGCGATGCTTGGGTGAGTTATGATGGCGTTTTCCACTTCCACTGAATAAACATTCATGCCACCAGTGATAATCATGTCCTTTTTCCGATCCACTAAAGTGATCAAGCCATTTTCGTCTATGGTGGCCAAGTCGCCGGTCATCAACCATCCGTCATGCATGGTCTGTCGCGTGGCGTCAGGATTGTTCCAGTAGCCTTTCATCAGGGTTTCACCCCGCAACCAGAGCTCGCCGACTTCCCCTGGGTTGGCATCGTGATACTCGGGGTTGACGACGCGGGCCTCCGTATTGATGATCGCTCGTCCGGCTGCTCCGGGATTGTTACGCAAAGCGTCGCCTCCCAAAAACACGCCGCCCGGACCCATTTCAGTAAGGCCAGCCAGATTGTACAAAACTAAGTGGGGCAAAGTGTTGGCCAGATGTGTCACCGTAGATGGCGCCATAGGGGCCGCTCCAAACATGCCTATTTTCCAGCTGGAAAGGTCCAGATGTTCTAAAGAGGGATCGCGCAACATAAATTGATACATCGTGGGCACGCCAAAAAATGCCGTAATGTGTTCGTCGGCTAAGGTTTTCAGCACCACCGAGGGATTGAATTCACGCAATACCACATGGGTTGCGGCTAAGTAAGTTCCTCCCATCAGAAATAGATCCAACTCGGCCGAATGATACAGCGGAGCGACGTGCAAGAGGCGTTCGCCTTCTCTCAAGCCAACACCAGTTAAGACGTTAAGACCCGTCCAAATCACTCGATGGTGGTCCAACAGCACACCTTTGGGACGTCCTGTTGTTCCTGAGGTATAGAGAATCTGGGCGTCGTCGCTCTCATCCACGATAGTGGCGGGGGGATCGCTCGACTCCAACGCTGCCAGGGCGTCCAATGCGGCCCAATTGCCATAATTGGAAAGGCTGACCCCCTTAACGTCGGACGAGGCAAGGGCTGACTCCACCACGGGCGCCAATTCAGGATCGAAAAGGAGCATGCGCGACCCACTGTCCTCCAACTGATACGATAATTCGGGAGCCGCCAAACGGATGTTGGTGGGAACGACAATCACGCCGAGTTTCAACAGCGCATAATAGGCAATGACAAACTGATCGCTATTGGGAGCCATCAAGGCAACGCGATCGCCATGTCCTACGCCTAAGTGAGCAATGGCGTGCGCGGTTTGATTGACCTTTCGGTCTAGTTCTTGATAGGTATATCGGTTTTCTCGGTAAATCAGTGCCTCACGATTTGGCGCCCGGTGGGCGTTGCGTTCGAGAATTTGTCCAATGCTAGGCATCGGCCTTCCTCCTACCTCAATGTTTTGAGTCCAAGAGACTGCATAAGTCAGAGTGACCCCTTGTCACTTATTAGGTAATCATGGTATTGGTCGCGCAACGTCCGCTTCATGAATTTGCCGACCGAAGTTTTAGGTATCTCTTCTAAAAACAGAATGTCGTCGGGCAGCCACCACTTGGCAAATTGACCGGTGAGAAATTCCCGCAGCTCCTCTTTAGTCACCTTCTGGTTAGGTTTTAGCACTACAAATGCTAAGGGCCGCTCGTCCCATTTAGGATGCGTCACACCCACTACCGCTGCTTCCAGGACCGCGGGGTGCCCCATAATAGCGTTTTCCAGGTCAACCGAGGAAATCCACTCGCCACCGCTCTTAATGAGGTCTTTGGTTCGGTCCACCAGACGCACGAAGCCCTCGGGGTCGATTGAGGCCACATCTCCAGTATGCAACCAGCCATCAATGAAGGTGCTTGTGGTGCGCTCGTCATGGTAGTATTCATCGGCGATCCATGGCCCTCGCAACAACAATTCACCCATTTGTTTTCCGTCCCAGGCGACATCTTCCCCATCTTTGACGATGCGCATATCAAGACCCGGCACAAGAAGTCCTTGGGTGGCGCGAATTGCTAGGCGCTCGTTATAGGGCAAATCCCGTTGATAGCTTTTTAGGCGCGAGAAGGTTGCCAGTGGGCTGGTTTCAGTCATCCCGTAAGCATGCGCGAAAGGAATTCCATGCCGCTCCTCGTAAGCGCGAATCAGTGCGGGCGGCGCGGCAGACCCGCCGCACAGCACCATCCGCAATGAGAGTGGACGGGGGTGCGCTTCCAATTCTTGCAGTACACCGAGCCAAATGGTAGGGACTCCGGCTGATATGGTCACCTGCTCTTGGGACATCAAATCTAACAAAATGGCGGGTGTTGGCGTGGGACCGGGCAAAACCAGTTTTGCTCCGAACCAAATTGCAGCAAAGGGCATTCCCCAGGCGTTGGCATGGAACATGGGCACGACCGGAAGTGCCACGTCGGTGTCCGATAGAGCGACGGTATTTGCCAGACCCATCGACATGCTGTGCAGATAGATGCCGCGGTGGGAATAGGCGACGCCTTTGGGATTCCCGGTCGTTGCCGAAGTGTAGCACATGCCCATGGCGGAATTTTCGTCCAAATCGGTTGGGTACTCGAACTCGGGATCGGCTTCGGCCAGCAAAGCTTCATAGCTGTATGCTGGCTGCAACGGGCTAGCTGACGGGTCCACCTGATTTCCTAAAATCACAAACGCTTCAACTGTGGGTAGTTTGTCCCGTATTGGCGCTAGTAAGGGCACTAGGCCAGCATCAACCAATAAGACTTTGTCTTCCGCGTGGTTGACGATATAGGCGATTTGATCCGGTGCTAAACGAATATTGATGGTATGCAGAACTGACCCCATAGAGGGAATAGCGAAATAGGCCTCGAGATGACGGTGGTCATTCCAAGCAAAGGTTCCTACGCGGTCTCCTGGACCGACGCCCAAACGGCTTAGCGCCGAGGACAAGCGCCGTGTGCGGTTGCCGAAATCAGCATACGTGTAGCGAAAAATGCCGTCAGGTGTTCGCGATACAATTTCCTTGCGAGGGAAATAAGTTTGTGCATATTGGAAGAGGCGTTCAATTAAAAGCGGGGTGTTCATCAAGTGAGAAACCCTCCTCATACTAAATTTTCGGGCGGACAAGAAACTGCCACACCTAATGTGAAGACAAAGTCCGAAGTTTCTGACGTTTTTTGACATCCGTGCATCGCTCAGGATTTATTCCTTCCACGCGATTATAATCCCCAAAAACAAGATTCGGAAAAGTAATCCGTGTCGTGCCTTCACAAACGACGGCGAATATCTTATTCGCCTGTTGCTTTCTATACTGTTAGCATAGGTTTAGTAGGGACGGATTGTCTACAGAATTTTTGAGGCTCGCGATAGGGGAGTGTGGCTATGTTAGAGGGCATCCGAGTGTTGGATTTTACTATGCTGCTGCCGGGTCCTTATGCCAGCTTGCGCTTGGCAGACTTAGGCGCCGAGGTTATCAAAATCGAACCTCCCGGGGGTGACCCCGCACGGCATGTTCAGAGTGCCGCGGTCTTTAACGCCAACAATCGCAACAAATCGAGCATCACCATCGACTTGAAGACACTGGAGGGAAAGGCCCAGGCCTTGACCTTGTTGAAAGAGACCGATGTGGTGCTTGAAGGGTTTAGGCCCGGAGTGGCCGATCGTCTTGGCATTGGATTCGAAGCAGCTCAAGCCGTCAATCCCCAAATTATCTATTGTTCTCTGACCGGATATGGGCAAACGGGTCCCATGCGCGATTTAGCGGGACACGATATTAACTATATGGCAATGAGTGGGCTATTGGCACAGTTGAGCGATCAAGAGAATCGGCCCGTGGTGCCAAAGATCCAAATGGCGGATCTGGTGGGTGGGATTGTGGCCAGCGAGGCCGTCTTGGCGGCGTTGGTAGCACGCAGTAAATCGGGTCAGGGACAACATCTTGATGTTGCGATGGCCGATGCCATGATGGGTCTTCTGACTACCCATGTCCTGATCGAGGACACAGCGGGGTATCCGTACGGAGTGGAGCAACTAGGGGGATCCGTGGTGTGCTATAACCTCTATCAGACAGCGGACCGGCGCTATGTCTCGCTTGGAGTGTTAGAGCCGAAGTTTTGGCAAACCTTTTGTAAGGCCGTGGAACATCCCGAGTGGATTTCTCAACAATTTTCTGCAGCACGTGAGGAAAACCCGGTATTCCAGGCGATATCTCGTTTATTTTTGCAACACAATTTAGAGTTTTGGGCGACATTGGGTAGAGATGTCGATTGTTGTCTACAACCAGTGTTGAATGTGGGGGAAGTTGCCGGCAGTATTTACGCTCAAGAACGCAATATGGTATTCGACCTCCCAACCCGAGAAGGGAGACGATTGCGGCTCGTCTCCACACATGCCGGAGGACGCATGGCATCAGGCACCGGGCAGGGGTTCTTAGAGCCGCCCGAACTTTCTCATCGCCCGTTGCAGTGAGCCGGTTGTGATAAAATGAGCACGGATTAAACTGTTCGGAATGGGCGGCTTTATGGCGTGCCGCTCTCATCACGTGCTAAGTATGAGATGGAGGTAATGACAGTGTATGAAGCTGTAATTGTAGATGCGGTCCGCACTCCTTTGGGCCGCCGCAAAGGAAGTTTGGCGCTGACGCATCCGGTGGATTTGCTTGCAGGGTTGCTGCGCCAGCTCGTGGATAAAAACGGGATAGATGGTGCGAGTGTTGATGATGTGATTGTGGGCTCGGTCGATCAGGTGGGTGAGCAAGGCGCCAACATTGGCCGCAATGCGTGGCTTTCAGCAGGACTTCCGGAAACGGTTCCTGCGGTAACTTTGGATCGCCAATGCGGGTCTAGCTTGCAGGCGCTTAGTTTTGCAGCGCAAGGCGTAATGGCCGGCGCTTACGACATTGTCGTGGCAGCCGGTGTGGAATCTATGACCCGAGTGCCTATGCTGAGTACCATAAGCGTTTACGGCACTCCCATGACGGAAAGTTTAAAGCAAAGATATCGGTTGGATCGTTGGAACCGGGAGTTTTTTGACCAGGCCTTGGGCGCGGAGATGATTGCCAAAGAGTGGGGATTAACCCGAGAGGATTTGGACCGGTTAGGATTGCGCAGCCATCAATTGGCGGCCCTCGCTCGAGAGCAGGGGTTGTTTGCCAACGAAATCATTCCCGTACAGGTACCGACTTCATCCGATAATCCCGCGCTTCGTGCTTTTGCACAAGATGAGGGGATTCGCCCAGAGGCCAGTTTGGAAAAAATGCTGTCGTTGCCGCCCGCATTCAAAGATTTGGAACTTGTTACGGCGGGGAATGCCAGTCAAATTTCTGACGGTGCCAGCGCTGCGCTGGTCATGCGGGCTGATGTGGCCCACCGATTGGGTTTGCGTCCCAGAGCACGCTTCGTGTCATTCGCGGTGGTAGGAGTCGATCCGATTACCATGCTGACAGATCGCATTCCAGCCACGAAAAAAGTGTTGGACAAGGCGGGTCTCAAAGTATCAGACATTGATTTGTTTGAAGTCAATGAAGCATTTGCTTCTGTGGTGCTGGCCTGGCAAAAAGAGATTGGCGCACCCATGGACAAGGTCAACGTGCATGGTGGAGCCATTGCCCTTGGCCATCCATTAGGAGCGACGGGAACCCGCCTTACCGCCACGATTTTGAACGCACTGGAGCAGCGCCAAGGACGGTATGGGCTGATGGCCATCTGCGAAGGTGGAGGGATGGCTAATGCCACCATTATCGAACGGATTGTGGACTGACCTGGGGTGTCAGCACTCTGGGGCGATGAGGAGGAAGATGAGTGCATCATCCATATCTGACAGAAGAACACGAGATGTTCAGGCAATCATTGCGCGGGTTTTTAGACAAGTATGCTGTACCTTATTTTGATCAATGGGAATCCGAGCGCCGGATTCCCCATACGTTTTGGCGTCAAATGGGGGACCAAGGATTTTTGTGTCCAATGGTTGACGAGGAGTATGGTGGTGCCGGGGCGGACTTTGGATATTCGGTGGTGGTGAACGAAGAACTGGAGCGGGTGGGTTCGGGTCTAGTCGGCATTGGGCTTCACAATGACATTGTGGTGCCTTACCTCGTGAGTTATGGCACTGAACAGCAAAAGCAGCGATGGCTTCCGGGATGTGTTTCAGGTGAGACGATTACGGCTATCGCCATGACGGAACCCGGGACGGGTTCTGACCTGGCTAATGTGCGTACCACTGCAATCCGCGATGGCGACAGCTACGTCTTAAATGGGCAAAAGACGTTCATCACCAATGGAATCCAAGCTGGCTTGGTGCTGGTAGTCTGCAAAACCGATCCCAAAGCCAGTCCTCCCCATCGAGGAATGAGCCTGATTGTGGTGGCAGACGGCACACCAGGATTTAGCCGCGGTCGTCAACTGCAAAAAATAGGCCAACATAGCCAAGATACGGCGGAACTTTTTTTCGAGGATTGCAGGGTGCCCAAGAGCAATTTATTGGGAGAGGAAGGGCAGGGCTTTCGCTATCTTGCGGAGAAATTGCAGCAGGAAAGGCTCTTGGTGGCGATTGCGGCGCAAGTAGCCATGGAGGAGGCGTTGCGCGTCACCATGCAATATGTGACCGAGCGCAAGGCGTTTGGGCAGCCTATTAGCAAATTTCAAAACACCCGGTTTAAAATGGCGGAAATGATGACCGAGGCAGCGCTAGGACGAACGTTTTTGGATCAATTGATTGTGCGTCATATGCAGCATGAAGAGATTGTGACAGAAGTCTCGATGGCTAAATGGTGGACTACGGATGTTGCCAAACGGGTGATTGGCGAGTGCCTGCAGTTACATGGCGGTTATGGGTACATGGAGGAATACCCAATTGCCAGGAGATATCGTGACATTGCGGTCATGTCGATTTATGCCGGTACCAATGAAATCATGAAAACCATTATTGCCAAGAATTTAGGTTTATAGGGTAAGGAGGCGGTAGCGCTGTACTTTGAGGAATTTCACGTGGCAGACGCTTATACTTTGCAACCGATCACTATTACCGAGGAAGACATCTTGTTATTTGCCAAATCCTTTGACCCCCAACCTATTCATGTCGATCAAGCGTACGCTGAAGAGGGGCCGTTTGGAGGAATTATTGCGTCAGGCTTTCACACGCTAAGTGCAGTATGGGGACGTTGGATAGAGGCAGGATATTTCGGTCAACAGACCATGGGCGGTACGGGTATGGAGAGTCTTAAATGGCTGGCCCCGGTGCGGCCGGGAGACACGCTGTTTGCTACCGTAACAGTGGTCGAGACAAAGCCCTCGCGCAGCAAAGCGCAGGGGTTGGTAAAACTCCAGTTTGACGTGCGCAATCAACATGATGTAGTCGTAATGGTTACCGACGGCAGCGTGTTGTTAAGAAGCCGAGTGGGCGGGTGACCAGAATTGGTGATGATTGACACCGCGAGATTGCAGCTGCGTACGATGACCGAGCATGATGTGGATGACTTGCTTCGCATTTTTTCAGATCCGGTGGCCATGCAATATTACCCTCGGACGCGTACCAGAGACGAGGTTAAAGAGTGGATTTGCCGCACAATGGAAGATTATCGGCGGTTTGGCGTTGGAATGTGGGTTATTGAAGACAAGACGGATAAAAGCTTTCTAGGGCAATGTGGCATTGTGCCGCAAGAAGTGCATGAGGGTACTGTCGAATACGAGATAGGCTATTTATTGGTTTCCCAATTTTGGGGCAAAGGCTATGCCACCGAGGCTGCGCGTGCTTGTCGCAATTGGGGGTTTGAACACTTAACTGTCCCCCACTTTATATCCATTATTAACCCCCGAAATTCGCCATCCATTAGGGTGGCCGAGCGCAATGGGATGGCCTTAAGGGAATATGCCGATTGGCGGAATAAAACGGTGGCCATTTACGCCATTACCCGATCTGGTTGGAATGCTCTACCATTACAACAATGGTCATAAGGTGGTGGCTGTCGCTTGCGATTCAAACCGGTTGCCGTACTGTATCAAGCTTTCCCCCCGCCCCCGATTGAGGGCATCGTCAAGCCTTTCAAGCCGGGTGGCTACCGTGACAGCGGAGCCGATATCGCCCATGCCTTGAAATCCCAGGGAGTAGACTTAATTACCCCAGTTAGCCAGCCCAGACCAGAATATCAGGACGATTGGGTTTTTGCCGACAACGAACCCGGAATAAACGAGGCTGTCGCGTTGGGTGCTGAGGTTTTGTGGTTAAACACCACCTTGTATCGCAACCACCCAATCCGAAGCCTGATGAATCGGATCGCGGTGGTTGGACAAGATCCTGCCCAGGTGGACCAATTCGAGAACAAGTGGGTAATGCACCAATGGCTGACTGATAAAGGATATTTGGTGCCTGCTGCAGAAATAGTGAGGGGCTTCTCCCATGAGACGCGCAAGTTGGTGGCACGGTTTGTTGACCGCTATCGCGTGGTCATCGTTAAACCAGTGCGCGGTAGAGGAAGTCAAGGAGTGTTTAAATGTCATGGATTGGATGAGGTGTGGCGCCGGCTTTCCCACTGGGACCGTGGAGGATTGGGGGAAGCGGTCCTGATTGAGCAATATTTGCCGGGAACTGAGGTTACCATTGCGGTATTGCCACCGGGTTGCTATCGCCATCAATCCGGGTTGCACATGGCAGATCGACATTGGTGTTTGCCAGCCGTCTTTCGGGAGGGACACCAAGAAGGCATTGTGCCCTATAGCGGAATTGTGCCGGTGACAGCTAATAGCTGGCTGGGAGCTATAACATCAGCACCCTTAGAGGCTTTAAACGACGAGTGTGCCGCTATCGGGACCGGTCTAGGAACTCGGGCTCCGCTGAGGATTGATGCGCGCGCCGATCAGATGGGGCAATACCGTATTATCGATGTAAATTTTAAACCCAATCTTACTGGCCCAGGCCGGCCTAACCGGGATAATCAGGCATCATTGGTGACAATTGCCGCACAAGGCGTCGGATGGGACTATCGGTTGCTGATAGAAAATTTATCTCGGCAATGGTGGACTCCGGTTAGCGAACAGATGAATGACGATATTTGTAGAGAAGGGTGAGCGATGGACAGCCGACTTCACGCATTTTTGGCAACGGTTCGGCAGGGTCATGTGACGGGAGCAGCCCGTCAGCTCAACATGTCCGTGTCGGCTGTATCTCATCATATTGCCCAACTAGAACAGGATTTCGCCGCCCAGCTATTCATCCGGGGCAATCGGGGAATGGCTTTAACTCCAGCTGGAGAAACGCTGTATCATTATGCTATCCAAATCGAGGGGGCTTGGGGTCAGGCATACCGAGAGGTTAGTGCGAAAGTCGCAGGAGATCAAGTGATTCGGTTGGCAGCTAGTCACACCGTTACCGAATTCTTTCTACCCCAACCGCTAGGAATTTTTCGTAAGCAACATCCTGATGTGCGGTTGCATCTGCAGATGGTTAACAGCGATGATGTGCTTTCGCTAGTAGAGTCTGGGGAAGTGGATCTAGGCATTAGTGAAGGGAGAGGCGGGCATCGGTCGCTAAAATCCGTTGGGCTGTGGATGGATGAGCTAGGATGTGTTTTGGCAGAGGATCATCGTTTGGCGCACTGTGACTCGGTAAGTTTAAAAGAGGTGCTTTCTGAAGATCTGATATTGCGGGAAGAAGGCTCGGGAACCCGCAGTATTTTTGAATGGATGCTGACAGAGCGGGGGGTCTCACCCAGAGATGTGAAAGTCACAGCGGAACTGGCCTCTATTCAAGGCATTTTAGGGATGGTGGCGCACGGAGTTGGAGTGTCCATTTTATCCCGCGTGGTGACTTTTGAGGTTCCCGACATATTATTCGTGCCGATTCGCGACCTATCTCTCAAACGCCAAATCGCTCTGGTTGAGAGGCATGGAAAGGTCGGCAATGCCGCGATAGGCCAACTAATCGAGACGATTATTCGCTCGGCGGATCGGTTTAATCAACGTCGACTATCTACATAAGCGCGGATTTCGATTCATCTGGATCTGCAATGTATACCCTATAGCCCTGGCCCTGAATCCACATCGCACTTGGAGGGGTTCGGGCTGATATCCGTGCGATGCCAGGTCATTCATCATCTGTTCCACGGAGTCGCTGCTTCGATGCAAAGGTGGTTGAGCCCGTGGCGCGGCTCTTTTTTCTCAAATAGGTCAATTAGCGTCGGTTCGATCCGGGCGGGTGCCAAAGGCGCTTGACCGCCCAGAAATTCATCCAGACGCACTGGCTCGGCGCCTAAAAGACCACAATAGAAGGCAATCGAGTCCTCGACATCTGAGACGTCTAGCGCTGCGTGATCAATTTGAATAGCGGTCATCGAATCTTCCCATCCGACGCCACAGTTAAGCCCAAAACTTTAGGGCAAAACGACGGCAACATGCCGCGCAGGAAGATGCTGCACAACCGAACCAAGATCCTTAGTGAAGGGCAGCGGTGGCCTTAATGTCTGCCAACACCCCATCCCAGAGATTTAACCTCGCTTTTAAAGCGCGTATGGCCGCATCTTGCGCCTCCTGGTACTTTGTCTGATCCCCTCCTATTAGCTGAGTGAGCAATTGTTGCGCGAGTGGTCCATGTTGCTCACTGTCCACTTCGATATGGCGATTCAAGTAATAGAGAAAGCGTTCCATTTTTGCGTTTATGCTCAGTTCTTTCACAATCGTACGGAACATGTCTGGAATGATGTCCTCCCGACCATAGAAGAATGCGGAACACACCTCGTGGGTGGTGGACGATTGCGCTAAGGAGAGGGAAGTCTGCACAAACTGATAGACACTGTCGGGCACCTTTAGCTGCCATAGCTGTTCCAAAGGATTTCCTCCATTTTGGACGTGTGCGATCAACGTGGTTATTGGTCCCGTATCGGCTCCCGATTCCTCCATTGAGGCCAGATATAATTCGAAATGACTCAAATAGCCTCCTTGGCCATCTTCATCACTTTCTTCTCCCAACACAATTTCGTTGATAAAGCGGACGAAGTCAGGATGAGGTTTTGGAATCCAAGGGACCGACACTTGGGTCAAATCATTTTGTAGCCGCTTTAATAGAGTCATGAAATCCCAGACTGCAAAAACGTGATGCTGCATATAGATATGCAATGCGGGCAATGTATTTATTGCGTTATACATGGGATGGTTGATTAGTTGTTGACGAAAGTGGTCGACTGCATCGAGAGTGTTGGGCATAGGTGAAAGCCTACCTTCTATTGTTGGTTTGCCACGTAGAGATTCTATCAAAGAGCCCGCGATAAGGCCAGACAATGAACACATGGGCACATGCACAGCCATGCAGGTCCTAGGTCTTTTAAGGCCAATCGTCCCTCTGGAGATTGGAACCAGCCGCGTTCCAAGGAGGGCTTTGTTGTTCATCGTTGACCGTCTCCGAGATTTTCCGAATAGAACGGTAGGATGAGGTCTGAAAGAGAGATGCCGTCGCCGTCATCGCGAGGATGAGCGTCGTGTCCGTTTATGAGGATGGTGCGTGTAAGGCTATCGATCTCATGGCTCGTGGGCCGGGTTGCGTCGATTGTCAATCGCGGCCTAAGCATTCGGATTAAGCTACAATCGGCATGATTTCATACTGAATGGGATTCCTTTGAGGGGTCCGCTAGACAAGGTGTGACGCGGCGCTCATTGGCTATGCGCGGGTATCGGATAGCCCTGCAGGAGGATGTCCTCTGCGTACCATGGTGGCAATCGCATCTTGAGAGCCTACATTCGGTGGCAAAACTCGCCATTCCGTGGCAAACAGGGTTTTCGGTCCCCCATATTCAAAAAAATGAATGCAGATGGCAAGACTACTGCAGGAAATGGCACGATGGCCACAATTGCTGCGGGTACGACCGCTTTCACAACACTCCAGAATCCGGTAATAAATCCTCCCGCTACGGCGCCGCTTCTATTCCATGTGGTATAATTATCCACTTAATTGGAATGCTTTTGAAATTATCGGAGTTGAGGAAATTCCTCTGTGCCCTTTAATGCCTGGATGGTTTGGGTCACCGTAGCAGGACCCAATTGTTGGCTGGTGATGAATCTTGGGTGGCCAAATCAGGGTCGAAAATTTAGGGGCATTAGCGATTGGGGCTGCCATTTTAGGAACGGAAGGTGGGGGGCTTCCCCATAAGGTGATAACTTAACAGAATATTTTTGAAGCATATAGGAGTTTTGGCTGGTGGCGGCGAAGTGTTTTCCCAACTCCGACCCGAGAGCAAAAGGCGATGGCCTGCGGCACATTTGGGGCACACCCAGTCTTCATTCGATATTAGTCGGATTATTGTGCACAACTGAAGTCTCAATATCCCCTCACATGGAGTGGACGATGGTTCGACGGATGTTCCGCGACGAAAATCTCGGACCCGCGCCGTCGTTGAACGCAAGCCTCGTTGTTGGCTATAATGGGAATAGGTACGAATGGGGAGCGGATGGGATTGGGGGAGTTGCTCAGCCCGAAGGTGGATTTCGTCTTCAAGCGCATATTTGGGGCCGAAGAAAATCAGGACGTTTTGCTGAACTTTCTCAATGCGGTATTTGAGGATGCGGGACAACCGTTGATTGCGAGCGTGGAGATTCTGCATCCATTTTTGGAGAAGGATGCGTTGTCGGACAAGATGTCCGTCTTGGATGTTAAAGCGCGCACCGAGTCGGGCATGCTGGTGGATGTGGAGATCCAGTTGCGGGACCGGCGGGATATGGCAAAGCGGACGCTGTTTTACTGGGCCAAACTGTTTCAAGGGCAGTTGCAGGAAGGCGACCACTACCGCCAGCTGCATAAAGCGGTGACGATCAACGTCTTGGACTTCGACTATGTTCCGACCGACCGCTATCATAGCACTTTTCATCTGCGCGAAGACGCCACGGGGCTGATGTTGACGGATCTGCTGGAAGTGCATTTTGTGGAACTGCAGAAGTTGCAGGCGCAGGCTGTTGGACTGGAGCGGCGGCTGGTGCGATGGATGTTGTTTTTGACCACCAAGACACGCGAACAATTGGAGGAATTAGCGATGCAGGAACCCGCGCTGAAGAAGGCACTGACCACGTTGGAGTTTTTGAGCCAAGATGAACGCACCCGCCAACTGTACGAGGAACGGCAGAAAGGGCTCATGACCTATACGGCGGATGTGGAAAGCGCAAGAGAAGAAGGTCGCGAAGAAGGTCGCGAAGAAGGTCGCCAAGAAGGTCGCCAAGAAGGTCGCCAAGAAGGTCGCCAAGAAGGGGAGCATCAGCGGGCCGCGACTACTGCCCGCAAGATGCTTTTGGCGGGGATGGATGTCCAGCAGATTGCCGAGTTTGTGGATTTGTCCGTCGACGCAGTGGAAGCGATTCGGCGGAGCTTGAACTGAGAGATTTCTGTAGCATATTCGGGGGAGCGGGTCTTCATGCGCTAAAGACGGATTCGATCACCAGGAGCGGGTGCGGCCGTGTTCGGGGCGGATCAGCCGTGGGCCCATCACTGCCCGGTCCGTCTTTCACGGCCATTCCAACCCGCATAGCCGGCCAAACCTACCGCGTCTCCATGTCCAGCATCTAGTGCGCCATTAGACAGAGGGAATAGGGATGTATTCCAAGGAGGCGTTGTGGCGTTCCTGAGACACACCTTGTCGCCTGTAGTCATAAGGAGGCCGTTTGGGGTACATAAATGGGACAACCTGCAAAACTTGTTGCGTGTAAATGCTCCGCACCGGGGATGAGCACATTGCTACTGTTTAAACTCATTCGACAACTGAACTACTCATGACTTATAGGCAAACATGACCTCATCTGAACCGTGTGATGTTCCCGCGCTTGCGGAAAATATCCCTCATGGTCCGTTCGGAGATTCCTACTTCCTGGCCTACATGGGCAAAGGGCCAACGAGTAGCCCTGGATCAGAGCCAAGCGACTAACCGTTGCGTCATTAAGCGCCGAGCATCAACGCGGGGCAAGCCCTCGTAAAAGGTTTTACCGCAGACGCTGCATCGAAAGCGCCGCGTCTGCACATAGAAACCCCACCAGGAATTCGCGAGTCCACGGTATGTTGACGCTAATGCCATGCTATCTAACTTGGCTGACTGCAGATCGGAGGGATTCTACTGACTCCCCCTGACGAATGAAAAGAGCGATCCCGAATTGCGGTGCGAGGATGTTTTTTTACACCGTGAGCGACGCTGACAACATCATGGGTCAAATCGATGACAACAAGAATTACCTAAAACAGGTGGGTGACCTTGCAGACTGGCGGGTTTCGAGTGCAACTGACCTCTATGAACGAAAACGATCGACGCGCGAAGTAACGGAATATCCATTGTCGAGTGTAAGGAACAGTCAAGAGCTGATTCATTTTGAAAGTTTGTCAAAAGCCCTCTAGTCGGGGACACCCAGCGACAGTTCCTTGTATCATAATGGTCTGTGTTTAAGTATATTTCCGCAGCTAAAGGGGGCATTTCAATGAAAAATGTAGACTGGACCATTGACGGTGATATTCTGACCATTCGCGTAGACTTGAGCCAATCATTTGGACCGTCCGCTTCAGGAAAAACGATTATCATCGCTAGTACCGAAGGCAATGTGGCGGTGGCATCAGACAGGGACGAAAAAATAGGACTTAACGTATATCGTCCGCGAGAGCCGCGATAGGGACACTCGCAGAAACGTATGTGCAAAAAGCCCCGCCTGGACCGGTGAGGGTTCGGGCGGGGGTCAGAGTTTAATACAAGTTAACCTTCTAGCAAAAGAGACTCGGGATCTTCAAGAAGTTCTTTAATTAACACTAAAAAGCGCACTGCTTCGCTTCCATCAACGATACGGTGGTCATAGGACAAGGCCAAGTACATCATGGGACGCACGACGACTTGGCCATTAATCGCAACGGGACGTTCCTCAATTTTGTGCATGCCCAGGATGGCGACTTGAGGCGCATTTAAAATGGGGGTAGACAGCAAGGAGCCGAATACCCCGCCGTTGGTGATGGTAAACGTACCGCCTTGCAAATCGTCCAGGCTAAGCGTGTTGTTGCGCGCCTTTTGCGCTACTTCGGCAATATGCTTTTCGAGTTGCGCGAAGTTTAAACGGTCTGCATCGCGAACAACGGGCACAACCAATCCTGCATCAGTAGACACGGCAACCCCAATGTCGTAATAGTGTTTTAAGATCATCTCGTCGCCTGCAATCTCTGCATTAAGTCGCGGCATCGACTTTAACGCGGCGATCGACGCTTTGGTAAAGAAAGACATAAAGCCTAGGCGAACGCCATGTTTTTCAAAAAACGTGTCCTTGCGGCGTCTCCGAAGGTCTAAGATGGCTGACATGTCCACCTCGTTAAACGTCGTGAGCATGGCGGCTGTATGTTGAGCCTGCACTAAGCGCTGTGCAATGGTCAGCCGACGACGGGACATCCGCACGCGTTCTATTGGTCGTCCGGGCCGAGCATCTGAAGTCTTTTCCGCCGGTACAATGCCCGGCGCTTGTTGAGGAACGATAGGGGCAGGCTGGCTGGACTCGACGTAGGAGGTCACATTGTCACGGGTAATCCGCCCTTTGCTGTTGCTAGGGATTTGCTCTAAATCCAAACCATGTTCTCGTGCTAGTCGGCGTACATCGGGAGTGGCCCGCACTGCGGCAGCTGACTCCACCGGAGGATTGGCCTGGGGCAAGGGAGCGGCAACTGGTGCCGGCGCTTCTTCAACCACTCCCGACACGGGCGTGATTTCGGCGAGCGTATCGCCTACAGCAACCACTTCTCCACTAACTTTGCTAATTGAGGAGATTTGTCCACTTTCGTTGGCGGTAATCTCCAAGTTTACCTTGTCAGTTTCTAGTTCCACCAGTGGTTCACCCGCTGTCACCAGGTCGCCGATATTTTTCAACCAGTTTCCCACAGTGGCTTCTACAATTGATTCCCCTATTTCGGGAACTATTACCTTACTCAATTTACTCCCTCCTCAATAGCCGACACGGCTTGGGTCAAGATGCGCCGTTGCTCTTTGGCATGCACCTGGCTTTGACCTTCTGCAGGGCTGGCATGCGGGGGGCGTCCGATATATTTGACGGCCCGCGTGCCGAAAAGATCGTCCAGGTATGGCTTGATATAGTGCCACGGCCCCATGTTTTGTGGCTCTTCTTGCATCCAAATAACCTCCTTGAGGTTAGGCAGTGAGTTCATGAGTTGTTCCAAGGCTATCTTTGGAAATGGGAACAATTGCTCCACACGTGCTACTTGAATCCAACTCGCGTCGATCACGCCGTCTTGCTTGAGGAAGGCTTCAAGTTCCACACCGACTTTTCCACTGCAGAGCACTAGCCGAGTGACTTGTTCGGGAAGGAGGGCATGGCGCACGAAGACTGGCTCAAACTCTCCCGTTGTCAAGTCGTTGAGGCTAGAAAACGCCAAAGTGTTCCGAATCAAGCTTTTCGGGGTCATGATGACAAGAGGTCTCGGTTTGACTAAGAGTCTAGCCGCTTGCGATCGCAATAGATGAAAATATTGAGCGGCACTGGTTGGATTGGCCACTCGCCAGTTTTCCTCGGCTGACAACTGCAGATACCGTTCAACACGTCCGCTTGAATGCTCGGGTCCCATACCTTCGTAGCCATGCGGCAATAACATCACCAAAGAAGACTGCTGACGCCATTTGGCACGGCCCGGTGCGATAAATTGGTCAATCATGACCTGTCCCGAATTGGCAAAATCTCCATATTGCGCTTCCCATAGCACTAACGCTTCAGGCGCCTGCACACTGTATCCATATTCGAAACCCAACACCGAGCCTTCTGACAAGGGACTGTTGTATACCACGAAAGAGGCCTTAGCATCGCGCAGGTGCTGCAACGGATTGTACTTGGCCCCTGTATGCATGTCATGCAAGACAAGATGACGTTGACTAAACGTGCCGCGTTCGCTGTCCTGCCCTCCTAGGCGAATTGGAGTGCCATCGGCGACAATCGACCCGAAAGCCAAAATTTCAGCGTGCGCCCAATCGATGCCGCCGACAACGTCTAAGGCGTCCTTGCGGCGCATGAGAATTCGCTCTAATTTTGGATTGACGGCCAAGTTTTCAGGCCAGGTCAACAGTTGATCGTTAAGGCTACGCAACGTTTGCGCCGACACGGGCAGGGCTGGCACCGATTCGGGTTCGTGGGCATGCTCGGACAACATAAATTCTGTGGGATTGGCCGCGGTTTCCGCGTAAATATGGCGCAACTGCTCTTGTGTTTGATGAATCATCTCATCGACTTGTGCATTAGAGACGATGCCCGCTTGAGCCAACTGTTGAGCATAGAGGGTCGCTACCGTTGGATGCTCGCCAATGATGGCATACATTTCCGGTTGTGTGATGCTAGGATCGTCCCCCTCGTTGTGTCCCCAACGACGGTAGCCGACGACGTCAATCAAAAAGTCCTTGTGATACTGCTGGCGATAGGCATACGCCATTTGCACTGCGACCAAACATGCCTCGGGATCATCTGCGTTGACATGCACGATGGGGATTTCGAATCCTTTGGCTAGGTCACTGGCATACATCGTGGACCGCTCATCGGTACTTTCCGTGGTAAATCCTAAGTTATTGTTGGCGATGATATGGATCGTCCCGCCGGTGTAATACCCTGGCAGACGAGACAAGTTTAAGGTTTCCGCCACAATACCCTCCCCCGGGAATGCGGCATCTCCATGAATCAAAATGGTTAGAGCGCGATCAATGTACTGAATAGGCGCTCCTGATGGGCGACGATCATCCTGAGCGGCCCGAGAGTAGCCTTCCACGACTGGGTCGACAAATTCCAAGTGGCTCGGATTGTTAGCCAGCGTGAGCCTTATTTCCACCATGTTGCTCTCTTGCAGTGTTTTTTTGGCGCCCAGGTGATATTTTACATCGCCGGTCCACCCGAAATTGATGCCCATAGATCCTTCTGAAGGAGTCATATCTTTATTGGGAGCGGTGTGGAATTCAGAAAATATGTCTTTGTAGGGCTTGCCCAGATTATGTGCCAAGACGTTGAGACGCCCCCGGTGAGCCATGCCAATCATGATCTCGGGGATTCTAGAGTGTGCGGCTAAGTGGGTTAAGGTATCGAGCATGGGTACTAGGACATCATTGCCTTCGATCGAAAATCGTTTTTGTCCTGGAAAAGTGCCATGCAAAAAACGTTCAAATTGTTCCACCGTGACCAGACGCTGCAAGAGATTGCGTTTTTCACTTGAGCTTAGTTGTGGGCGGGCACTGCCGCTCTCCACATATTGGTCAAGCCAGCGTCTTTCGGCAACATCTTGGATCTGGCGAAATTCATAGGCTGTGGTACCGGTATACAAAGAGGTTAGATAGGTGATCACGTCCCATGCATTGCGCACGGTACTGGGAGCATCCTCCCATACGGCACGCGCTGGCAAGCTCTTTAATTCTGTAGCGGTTAAATGATAGGTGTCGAGCTGCAATAATGGGTCGAGCGCTGGTGGCGGATCAAGTGGGTTGATTTTCGCCGACAAGTGCCCGTATGCTTTAATATTGCGGACTAATTCGCTGGCTCGCCCAATCAGGTCGACGCGCATTATGTCGTTGGGCACGGCGTCAGCGGGAGCCTCGTCAAAGGTTGGGCTTACGGGCGGAGGCCCCATTTCGTCAAAAATTGCGCGAGTCGCAGGATCTACACTCGCTGGGTTGTTCAGATAATTTTCATAGAGGTCAAAGAGGTACCCAGCGTTCGGGCCATAAAAATTGTCCCAAAATTGCTGAGCATCACCTGGCTTCACGTGTGTGGCCATATCCCTCATCTCCTTTACATCACTAAGAGGATGTCCAAATCCCCAAAAATCTTTTCTTGTAGCATGGCACTGTATAACTTTATGATAGTCAACATCGTGGTGATTGACCAATGACTGGTTGCTATGACAAAGTAAACCCTGAGTTATATGAGTTATGACAAGGAGTCTCCCGCATTGAAGCCTAGATTTGGAAATATCGGAGTGCTTGTTTTAATGAACGTGATTTGGGCGGCTGCCTATCCGGCTACTGCCATCGCTCTACACGGTATGACAGCATTGTTTTTGACGATGGTGCGTTTGGGAGTGGGCGCTCTGATGCTGATACCGTTTCTTTGGGTAGGTTCTCGCGGCAGGTGGAGCATGAAAGCCATATGGATGGCACTAGGACTGGGAATTGTGGGATTCTCCCTGCCGGTCTACTTGCAATCCATGGGGCTCTACTTGTCGTCACCGGCGATGGCGGCCATGTCGATTGCATTGGAACCGTTGGCGACGGCTGTCATTGCCTCGTTGGTGCTACGCGAAGCATTGGGTCGAGGAAGGAAATGGGCATTAGCCGTAGCCGTTATTGGTGCGTGGGCCATTGCGGGCTTTCCGACCATTGGTCATTTGGGGTACTTGCGGGGTGACATCGTGCTCTTGGGTGCAGTAATGTGCTTTGCCACCTACAATGTCTTTTCCTCTCGTTTGGTTGGCATGCTTTCTGCACCCACTGCCAACACCGCCACGTTGCTGGCCGGATTTTTGGGGGTACTTCCAATTTGGTTGCTGTTAGGGGGCAAAGCGCCGCGCACGTGGGTTCATGGGGAATTGTGGGCGCTCTTATATTTGGCGATAATGGCTACCGCTGTGGCGTATTATCTTTGGATGTTTGCGGTTAGCAAAGTACCCGTAGCATTGGCGGCGCTGTTTTTATACTTGCAGCCCATCATCGGAGTGCTGTTGTCGGTGTGGCTCACTCATACCGCCTTGTCAAATTCTTTTTACATAGGATCCGCGCTAATCTTTTTGGCTTTATATCTTGGTCGGGATCGCAGTCCAGCAATCGCCTAATTTCTCTTTAAAGCACATCAGGACGTCGGGTCATAGCCGGGCGTCCTGATGCCATGACACTTATGACAGGGTATTGACTCGGGGGGCGACCCGAGATTCGTAGTCTTGGATGTCGGGGGCTAATCGCAGTGATCGGCCGATATCGTCCAAACCCTCTAATAGGCTTTCTTGCGCATAGGTATCAAGGGGAAACCCGAGGCGTTCTCCGTTGTCGGTTTGCACAGTGCGTGTAGCGACGTCAATGGTTAACCAGAGTCCTTGGGGCTGCTCGGCCTGTGCCATCAAGGCCTGAACTTGTTCTTCGGGCAAAATGATGGGCAGCAATCCGTTCTTCAAACAGTTGTTGTAAAAAATATCGGCAAAAGCTGACGAAACAATTGCCGTTATACCCCAGTCCTGCAAAGCCCAGGGAGCGTGCTCGCGCGACGACCCGCATCCGAAATTGGGGCCTGCCAGCAAAATGCTAGCGTCTTGGAATTGGGGTTGATTAAGCACGAATTCCGGCTTTTCTTGTCCATTCTCGGCAAATCGCCAGTCAAAAAACAAATATTGGCCAAAACCGGTGCGCTCGACTCGTTTCAAGAATTGTTTAGGTATGATTTGATCGGTATCGATGTTGGGACGGTTCAAAGGGATGGTACGTCCCCGGTGATGCACTAATGGCTTCATGACGACACCTCCACTTCTTTGAGAAAGGGGCGCACGTCCACAAAGTGCCCAAAGATAGCTGCTGCCGCAGCCATTTCAGGACTCACCAAATGGGTGCGTCCGCCTCGTCCTTGGCGACCTTCAAAGTTGCGGTTGGAAGTCGATGCACATCGTTCACCCGGTTCGAGAATATCGTCATTCATTCCCAAACACATGCTACAGCCGGGTTCTCGCCATTCGAAGCCTGCCTCCCGAAACACTTGGTCCAATCCTAGCCGCTCTGCCGCTCGTTTGACAATACCCGAACCCGGCACCACCATAGCGCGCACTGCGGGCGCAACATGGTGACCTTCGACAATTCGCGATGCCCGGATCAGGTCTTCAAGGCGCCCATTGGTGCACGATCCAATAAAAACCCGATCAATGGGAATGTCTTTGATGGCTGTGCCGGGTTTTAGACCCATATAATCCAGTGCCAACTCCCATGCCTGCTGTTCCGATTTGTCATGACCGGTCTGGGGATCTGGAACTTGGGAATCAATCGAAGTCACCATCCCTGGACTGGTACCCCAGGTGACCATCGGGACCATTTGGTTAAGATCAACGGTCACTGTTTGATCATAGGCAGCTCCCGGATCGCTGGCTAAGGCGAGCCAGGCTTTGGCTGCGGCGTCAAAGGCGTCGCCTTGGGGTGCAAAATGGCGCCCTCGCAGATAATTGACGGTCGTCATGTCCGGGGCGACCATGCCTGCCCGCGCTCCTGCCTCAATTGACATGTTGCATAGGGTCATGCGTTCTTCCATGGTAAGCTCGCGCACGGCTTGGCCCGTGTATTCAATGACGAAGCCTGTGGCACCAGCGGTGCCAATTTGACCAATGAGGGCGAGAATCATATCTTTTGCCGTCACACCAAAAGGGCGCTCACCGATAAATTGAACTTGCATGGTCCGAGGCCTGGCCTGTACTAAACACTGGGTTGCCAAAACATGCTCCACTTCGCTGGTCCCAATTCCAAAGGCCAGTGCGCCAAAAGCGCCGTGCGTGGCCGTGTGGCTGTCTCCGCAAACAATGGTCATGCCAGGCTGGGTCAACCCTTGTTCAGGACTCACAATGTGCACGATGCCCTGTTCGGGATGAGTAAGATCAAACAACGGAATGCTAAATTCCTGGCAGTTAAGCGCGAGGAGTTCGATCTGCCGCAAAGCAATAGGATCTTTAATGGGAACGGTACGGTCGTCAGTGGGCACGTTATGGTCCATCACGGCGAAACTCTTGTCGGGACGCCGAACCTTACGGTGGTTAATCCTCAGTCCTTCAAAAGCTTGAGGGGAAGTCACTTCGTGCAGTAAATGGAGGTCAATATACAATAATGATAGGGCGTTGTCGATAGCCGTCACATTATGCTGGTCCCAAATCTTTTCAAAAAGGGTACGAGGAGCCATTCCTTAAAAAGCACCTTCTTTCGTAAAAATGTGTATCGTTAGGCATATGCTTGAGGGATATTCATCCAGTATAGCAGGGAATACGGGCTGCGAAAACCCAAACTGTCAGGCGTTGGGGGATCCAAATTAAACCGTTGGATATGCGTTTGATTGGGCAACAGAGGCTCGTATCGGACGATATATTTATCCGAACACAGTTATTTAGGATGGACAGCAGGAACGGGAGCTGGCGCTCTGTGATCATAAAGCGTGAAAATCTCTGTTAAAAACCCCATAGTCCGGTGGTCAGACCGCGACCGTACATAATCCAAAGGAAGAGATTCAAACCAAAGAACACCCAGACTTCATTAAATCGCCCATAGTCCGCCGCTAAAATCCCTCGTAGCGTTTGATGTGGACGCAAGCCCCATTGAATCAAAATAGTTAATAGTGCGATGGCTCCATATAGCAAGTGCCAAGCCACTTTAGGGCGTCCGCCCATGGCGTAGAGGCTAGCGCCCAACACCCCCAAAGCCAGCGTTACAATTTGTATGACGGCCTGCCAGCGCCAAAATCGCGCACTTAAAGTCCCTGTTCTGCGGCTGCGATATGCGGCGATGACTAATCCTAAACTCACGGCAAAACCGGAAAATGCGGCCGTGACATGCAATGCTAGTACGACCTGATAGAACTGGGCCATAGTTCCTCTCCATTTCTCACACAATGCCCGGCCGTGCAGATGGCCGGGCTATAGGTGCCTTATGAACGCTTCCGCCATCTCATCCCGTTGAGGTTCGCGGGTTCCGCCCAAAGCTTCTTGGTTCCGCGACCGCTCGGCTTCCAACCGTTGCGGACCTCGCTTTCGAAAAATCCGACGTTATTCATGTGCCCGCAGCGTTGACAGACAAAATCGGCTTGGGTAAGCCGATTGTCCGGGTAGTGCATGTGCAGGCAGCGCATCCCTATGAACTATGGGTTTACGCCGATGGGTGGCTATGCCTGCGACGCAGCGGCGTGAGCACCCCGAGTGCTAAAAAAGTCCCTATCAGCATTTCACCGAGTCCAAGGAGCAGGTTTGAGATATGCCACTGGGCAAACCCCAAGCTTAAGGTGCCGAAGCCGATGATGCCCAACACACTTCCAATTAGGGCGCGCAGTGCAGGGAACCATCGATCACGAGGCAGCATGACGGTTCTCCGGTCTTTGGTCGGGGATGGGTCCGGGTACAGGGCGGTGGTGATAAAAGTCACGCCAAATCAGACGGTATAGTCCCAAATAGCGAGGCACTTGATTTAAGCCCGGAATCCACGGGATAAGGGTCAGCACCAGCCAGAACAGAAACCCGATAGACAGCGCATAGGCATCGCTGGCGGAAGAATTCGCTACGGCGGGCCATTGATAGACCCAAGTCGGGATGGTCATCCACCATGCCCCAGGGTAGCCGTTGACCGCCGGATGAATAATACCCCAGTTGCCTCCAGCCAGGCTAGCTGTAGCAGGATCCTGTTGCAGAGGCTGGCCTTGCAGAAACAACAGATAGTTTTGATTGTTGAATCGGGTAATCACCGAACTATTGCGCGTCAGGGCTCCTGACATCAAGCCACTTTTGCCTAATGCTAACGTGGCGTTCATCAGGGTCGGCAGCGGTCCGTAATCGCCTCCCTTGGGAACCACCACTGCCCCGTTGCGATATTGGGCCTTTTGTAAGGCGGTTGCATAGTGAGATTCCCATTGGGATTGGGTTGCGGATGAGGCATGCTCAAAAGTGGTTAGAGCCGGCTCTATAGCGGGATTTACCGAAGCTGCCATGCTGAGTGGCGTCAGGATAAAGTCAGTCTCGGCATTTATTGGATGAAGGATACCCACCGCTTTTTGCAGGGGACTTTCCACATTCCCCGTGCCATGATTGTAGGGCGGCCCGTAGTTAGCAATCTGCCCTTGGCCATCCAAGGCACGCAGCGCCATTTGTTCAAACGCCACAGGATTTTGTGTGGCATAGGCTTTAATGGTGAGCGGCTGTTTTTCAGGTAGGGAAAACAGGGCAGACGCCACTAGCACTAGCACCAGCACAATACCCAATGTCGACAGTAAGTGCTTTAAAAAGTCGTCAGGCACCATGCGGTAATCATGAACCATATCGTTTTTGCGCACGCTCATGGGGTGTCCTCCTTAACAGGTGTTGAAACATTCTCGGGATACGGCGGAACCACGCTTTTGAGGCGCACTCGGGTAATGTGAGCGCCGATTATGAGGGTCAAGGTCAATGGCAAGACGACGACGTGCATGCCAAACATCTGACCGGCATTAGGCAAGTTCACCCATCCTAAGCCTAGGGCATTTAGTCCGTCTTTGGCTTGCACGGCATTCCACTGCGAATATAAGTCGCCGTTAATTAAAAAACCAGTAAACGCGGTCGGGATGGCCACGATAAAGGCTACCGCACCGAGCACCCAGGTCATGCCGCGTCCCCCACGCCAAGCTCCGGTGAAAAACACGCGCCATAGATGGAGCATCATGAAAAAGAAGAAGGCTTGCACCGACCAAAAATGCACTGCGGCCACAAATTTCACTGCTGGATTGTACGACCAGGCTGCGGGTCCATTTGCTGCTAGCACAATACCGGAGAGTATCAGGACCACAAAACTGGATGCGGTCAACGACCCTAACATGTACATGAAACCTTGAGCGTATTCGGGCATCGTGTCGGGCAACCAAGTTTGCACCGACATAATTTCTCCTAGCTGGCGTTTGGCGGTTGTTGTCCAATTAGCCATGGGGCCTCTCTCTCCTTTCGCAATCCATGAATTTATCGCCTACGACTAGTGGCGATGATGGGGAAGAAATAAACCGACAATAAATGTGAGCAAAAACAGTCCTTCCACAATAAAATTTCCTGTGCTCGGTGTCATGGCGTGCTCCTTTCTGGCATAAAAGGCGTCGCTTACCCGACCGGCGAGGGATTCGGGCGAAAGCCACAGGCAAGAAGAATCTCTCGGGAGCATACTTCGGCACCTTTGGGATATCCACTCAAGTTTGCACATCAAATCCCATGGGATAGTCAAAGCCGGATAATACAAGGAGAAAAGTCGCAAACCTGTGCAGCGAAACCTTGTAGCAGACAATCCGAGAAATGTTGCCGTCGTAAACTTATCCCAAACGTATCGATGCAATGCCCTTAAACATAGGGTATCACGTCGCTTGGGGACTAACCGAGGGCCATCTGGACCAAAAAAAGGGGCCTTTCGACCCCTAGATAAGGAGCGGTTGGCCCATCAATCCGGCATATTGGCTATCCTAACGTCATTTGTTTACGATTTGGAAATCCGGTCATTATCGTCTTGATCCCCTGCGACATGGTGAAACAGCCAAAGGCCAGCGCCGCCAAACAGCGCGGTTACGATCCCGAATGCGGTCAGGATGATCACGGGAGACGTTTGTCCTCGTGCCGCCAAAGGTATGTGCGGCCACATGTCTATCCCTCCTATCGTTCAGGATAGAGTGTCCAAAAATTCCCGCTCTTACCAAACTCGGGCCTGAACCTACCCAGTCAACCCCAATCGTGCGATGGCATGCGCGTTCGGTTTAGCGTAAGTCCGATCTGCCAACACGACATCATCTGATCGGATGTGCATCCGGGAGAGACTTACCGTCGTGCGCGTCCGTGAGTTCCACGTGGACACACCGACCCGTCCTATTCCATTGGGCATAGTCGTCGCGCGCGGACTTTAATCAACAGTTGGACGTGGATTCGCCAGACGTCGCAGGGCATCCATTTTTTCGCGATCCTGCATCCGAGCCCGTTCAATCGCATTCTTTAAAGAGGCAATGGACGTTTCGTAGTCAGTCCGATTGACCGGATAGGGGTATCCATCTTTTCCCCCGTGTGCAAAGCTGTATCGGACGGGATCGGAAAATGTTGGGACGGCGCCGTGCACCACTTCAGCCACCATCGCTAAAGCGCGCACGGTGCTGGCCCCGACTCCGGGCAAACCTACCAGTCCTTCGAACGACTCGGGCTCGATGTGATAAATTTTCTTAAGGATGGCATCGAGGTGACGTGAAGAGGGAATCGAGTGCATGCGTGGCAACAGCAAATCCCGATGCCCATCGGGGTTTGCTTCAATTCGGCGCAAGCGCAGCAGCACTTCCTCGGGATGATGGATAAGGTCCAGGCTGGCCTCATGAAACGGCCAATTAGGAGTACTGGTTAAGTCGAACACGTTTGGACCCTGTTCTCCTGCGATGCCTGTGTGTGGAGTGCGGGTGAAGGTATCCCGAGTGTTATCGCGCCAGTGATAGCGGCGAGCCATGCCATTGGCTTCATTCATGCCTTGCTGGATGACAGTCCAATGGCCTAAGGAGTCAAACAACATCACATGATGATACAACTGGTATCCGTCCTGGACTAAGGCGCTGTCGACTTTGGCGGCCATTTTGCTGGCATAGGTAAGTGATTGCAATCTGTCGGAGAGACCAAACTGGGACCCCTTCGATTCAATCTCGTCTGGTGTTTTCCGTGAGGCGCGACCTTTGCCGCCTGCTACGAACAAACCCAAGTCTTGTTCACGTGGAGCTAGGCCCTCTTTGAGCGCGCCCAACACGACGGTGGTAAGTCCAGACGAGTGCCAATCAAATCCGAGAACTGATCCAAACGCCTGAAACCAGACCGGGTCACTGAATCGACTCAACACTTCGGAGGCATCATAATCAATCAGCATGGCTTCCACAATGGCAGCACTGAGTTCTCGCATGCGAGAAAATAGCCAGGGCGGGCAATGACCGCCATGAAGCGGGGATGTCGCACTGCCAGTTTTAATCATAACGAACAGCCGTAGAAATGTGACATAGTAGAAAAGATTATATCATGCTGTGTTCGGAGGCATCAGATTGAATAGTCTTTGGGGCCAGCCCCTTCCTCAATCATTTTATGAAAAAGACACTGAAGATTTAGCGTATGCGTTGTTGGGAGTGGTCTTGGCGCATCAAACTCCAGAAGGGCTGACTGCCGGACGCATCGTCGAAGTAGAAATGTATCGGGGGTCCTTGGATAGGGCAGCTCATAGCTATAGCGGCGTCGCCACCAAACGAACAAGGGTAATGTTTGGGCCGCCGGGGCATGCTTATGTCTATTTTATTTATGGCATGCATTATTGCCTAAACGTGGTTTCGGCTCCTGAGGGGAAGGGCGAAGCGATTTTGGTGCGAGCGCTAGAACCACTGGTCGGACTCGATATTATGGCCCGCCGACGCAATATGGCATTGTTCAATCCGTCGTTTTCCAAGGATTCGCAACGTTTAACCAATGGGCCGGCCAAACTTGCCCAGGCACTAGGGATCAACTCTCGACAATATGGCTGGCCGCTTTTTGAGTCTCCCTTGTCACTGCATCAAATTGAGGACCCCGTGTCAAAGACAAAAATTGCTCGGGGTCCCCGCATTAATGTGAGCTATGCTAAAGAAGCAGCCGATTTCGACTGGAGATTTTGGATCCGCGACAATCCTTTTGTATCCCGAGGCTAACGCCTAAGGAAACACAAAAACTTGACGAATGTCCGCAATGGCTTGCACATCGGACTGTAAGGACTGAGGAACCTCGGCGTCTAGGGTTAGCACCATCAGCGCGTCCTGGCCCTGCACTCTTCGGCCCAAATGAAGATTGGCAATATTGATGCCGTACTGACCCACCAGCGTGCCAACTTTTCCAACTACCCCAGGCGCATCGTGGTGCCACGTCATCAGCGCCCGATCAGGCCATGGCAGATCGAGAGGAATGCCACGGACTTTTTTTAAGTGGGGTAAATGGTTGGTCAACCAGACCTCCGTCGCTGATTCAGGGTCGCCTTCCCATCTAAGGCCTAATTGCGCAGGATTGTTGGGATTGAATTTTTCTTCGATCAACATGTGAAGGCCTTGAGCCTCGGCCTTTAGCAGAGCATTGACGGTGTTGACACGGTCGTCTAGACGTTCATTCAAGACAGCGGCCAATACCCGCTGGCGTAACCATAGTGAAGCGCTTTCGGGAATTTGGCCCGAGAGTGTTAAGATCAAGCTTCCTTCCGCTGGATTTACCGCTCGGGCAAAAATGCGGCCGACGACACCTGCGGCCTGATCCAGTGCCTGAAATTCATCCGACTCCAAGGGAGGGATCGGGACGTTGACCACATTGGGAGGGGTATTGCCATTTAACGCGGAAATCACGCCTTTTGCCGTCATGATGCCTACTTCTGCCAGCGCCTCATGGGTCGAGCCTCCCAGGTGAGGCGTCATCACCACATTGGGGTGGCGAAACATGAGATCGG
>JAJYHT010000053.1 GCA_021784595.1 Bacillota bacterium
TCAATAGGGGTGTGGGGATAAGCTTTTAGATGAGACGATGGCCTGCTGCACTGGATGGAGTTAACGCGCACGGGTTAGGCTCTCACGGTCTGCACGCATGGCGTGGTTGATCGAGGAGACATTTGCCCAGGGTTGGTGATCACGATGAGGTTTGAGGCGGGTCCGCAGCTTCAGACAGTGTGCTCAGCCAATGCGCCAAGCCTTCAAGGCCCGAGCGAAGGCGGCGGTAATAGCTGGCACGGCTGAGGTTAAGACCAGCAGCGACCTGGGTGACGGAAGGATCCAATGCCAAAAAGGTTGCCTGCAGTACGGTGAGCAAGTCGTTCGATACGAATCGCAAGAGAGAGGGATCCCGGCCGGTTAGGGCTCGCAACAGAACTAAGCGCAATTCTTCCGGCGCTAAGGGAAGTTTGAACACCAGATCGTTTTGATGGAACAGATGTGGCGTTCTAATCAGGGCCAAGGCACGGCGCACCGTTTCTGCCTGAATTTCCTGGTGAGGCAAATGGAGGGGCACAAAGGCCTCGGTGGGTAAGTCTGGGAAATCCGTTTTCTTAATTAGATAACGAATCCAGAGGGGGAAGCGACCGCCGGTCAGATCGAGTGTGCACACGTGCGCTGGTAATCCTTGAACATCACAGGCGTGTGTTTTAGTCGGTTTAATCGCAAAGCCGAGAGTGCGCAACAGTTGCATTAGTTGGGGATTGGTGGCGACTAGGGTGACGCGTGTACCGCTGCCCAGCAGCGAAAGTCCGCCACGGATCAATATTCCCGTCAATTCCGAAACCGAAATGCTGGGATCTCTGCGATCTACACAGACTAAAATCGCATAATACGTGCTGGATTGGTCAGGTGTCCGACCCAATTCTTCTGACGTTAGGCATTCTCGGATTTCGTCAGGAAAGTAGCGCACCAACAAGTCTGCACTCTGTTGATGCACGAGGGTGAAGAAGGACGCGGCGGCGGGTTTGCCCTGATCGTTGCGGAGCACCCTGATATCTTGGGGGAAACGTGCCGCAAAGGCCACCAGAAACCGTTGATACAGGTCCTGTTGCCCGGGAATGGCGTAGGCATTTGCCCAGTCTTCCAGCATGGTCTGCAGATAGGGAAGGTCATCCGGTTGGTATGGCGTTTGGTGATAGTACCAAGCGTGGCTGGAGAGGTCAGCGTATTCGGCCGGGGCACGCAGTGCTTCCAAGCTTAAATTCAGCAAACGGCGCGCGGATGCCACTCGTTGCGCGGAGGACCCTGATTGGAACTGTTCAACCAAAGCGGCCGCCAAGCGATCCCGAAGTGTGCGCATGTAGTCCGGCTGGCGTCCTGCCATATCCGCGAAAAAGATAGGTACGGACCAGATCGTGCAGCACCAATCCGTCGTGCCCGGGTTGGATGAAGGACAAGGATGCTAAGGAAAAGTACTGGTGCGTAGTTAATGGCTGTCCAATTCCCGCGGACAGGATGTCCTGGTCCGCCGAACCTATTAAGGTGAGAACATCCACGGCTGGTTGCAGGGTTTCGTCAACCAGCTCGCGCAGCCAGTGGGAGCTCAAGACTTGGTAAAAGGGCGGTGCATCGTTTGGGAGAGGGTCGGCAAGTGGTTGGGGGTCGACTGTCATGGCCGTTTGCTGTGCATGAATTCTTTCCGTGACGAGCGTCAACGCTAAAGGATGCCCGCCCGTTTTCGTCACGATCTGTTGTCGAATGCGCCACGGGAATGACGGGAGAGTCCGTACTACGAGACTGTGGGCTTCGGACTGAGAGAGTGGATCGAGCGGGACCTGCACCCAGTGTTTGTCAGCAGGTGAGTGCAGTGTCGTCGACGGTATGGCAAAGGTGCGGGCAGCCAAGACGGCAAGCACGCCTCGATCAGGCAGGCTGCCCAAGAATCCGTACGTCCACCACTCCGCAATCGCCGACAAGGCTTCGAAATTGTCGATTACGAGGAGGACGGGTCCTGTCTCGATGGCATGTAACAGGGACTGCATCGGGGAGTCTGGACCAGATCCCGACATGTCGCTTAAAATCAGCGCACTCGCCAGATGGTCTAAAAAACCTTGTGGCGTGCGCACACAGGCTCGGCCATCCATCCACAAGGCATTTTGACCGGAGGTTCGCGCTATATGGTACAGGTGCGCTAAGAGTTGAGATTTTCCTATGCCCCCGATTCCCGATACCGCGTAGACCGTGGTGGGGGGATCGGGAGACGACAGCCAGTCCCGAAAGAGGGTCAATTGAGGATGCCGTCCGACAAATACGCGGTGGTCAGTAGCGTTGGGTGAGGCCGTCATGATTTTTACCGTACTGCGCTTTGAATTCATGGAATTCTCGCCTTTTCTCAGTATCTCACGGGGCCCATCCCAGCGTCTGGTGTGAATACCTGCAGTATACCAAAAAGAGAACCGTGGAAGGTATGTTGCCGGGTTCGGCCGCATAACGAAGGCAACACTGGCGGTATCATCCCGTGCCATTGACGAGTCGGTGACCTTCGTGACCAAGAGTGGGGTTTTGTGACTCGTGAACCCGAAGGCAACCATCTCTCAAAGGGGCGCCAGAAACAACGGCCATCATCTTACTGTGAATTTCGGCTCTCTTTCTCTTTCGGGGAGCTGAGACAAAGCTGTTTGAAAACCTGTGTAGACAGCTGCTGGGCAGAAAAGACCATTGGGATAAACTTCTCTGGTCTTCTTAATTGGGATGGGCGGCCTAAAGCTTGAGCTTCCCAACGTTTGTGTGATAAGTCTTCACTGACAGCTTTCAAGTGCTGTGGTAAAATGTGCACAGTCTTGTGCACAGGAGGCGCTTTATGCGACGATTTGCATTTGTGGTTCATCCGCTCCGTTTTGATGATTTCGCGCGCAAATATCGGTTTACCCGGTATTTACCCCAGGGATTAGTGGAAACCGGGTTCAAAGCCGTAGGACCGGTGATGGTCGGGCATGCCACAGGAGTGAAATCGATAACGGGTGAAGAACTTGAAGGTTGGTTGATTGGGTTGCCCCTCACGCCGAAAATTTTGTTGGAATCGCCCTATGAGTGGGTTTTAAAGAAATTGGAGCAAGCTGGGCATATGGCTGAGAAAATGGGCGCCGAAATCTTGGGTTTGGGGGCATTTACGAAAATTGCCGGCGATCGTGGGGTTTCTTTAGCCCAGCGGTTGTCCATACCGGTAACCACCGGAAACTCTTATACCACGGCAACGGCGGTGGAGGGCACCCTGCGTGGCGCTGATCGCATGGGCATCGACTTAGCCACGGCTCAAGTGACGGTGATTGGGGCGACCGGAGCGATTGGGGAAGCGACATCATACATACTGGCGCCGCACGTAAAATATCTTCGCCTCGTAGCACGCACCTTAGAACCGCTGCAAGACTTGGCCAAGCGGCTGTCTGAACAAAATCCAGACCTCAGTATTACGGTGTCTCAAGATGTATCTCAATCCGTGCGGGATTCGGACATCGTGGTAGCGGTGTCGTCAGCTCAAGACGCCATTGTGGAGCCCGAAGACTTAAAGCCTGGCTCGGTGATTACTGACGTTGCGAGGCCCCGCAATATTTCCTCTCGAGTTAGTCAAGCGCGGCCCGATGTTTTGGTGCTTGATGGCGGCGTCATTGAAGTGCCAGGAGAACAGGCAGACATGGGTTTCGATTTTGGATTTCCACCCAAAATGGTTGAGGCTTGTATGGCGGAAACCATGATACTCGCTTTGTCTGGGAGGTTGGAAAACTTTACTATAGGAGGACACATTGCCGTTGAAAAAGTGCGAGAAATTGATGCGCTAGGGCAGCAAAGATCGGAACGCATGGCAGGTTTCCGCCGATTTGAACGTGCGATTGATGAGGATGAGGTAGAGTTGATCCGCCAAAGAGCCAAAAAGGCAATGGAACACCCCCGAGACCTGGTGTCCCATCGATTTCTTTAAATATCGGCTATTTTGCAATCTGCGGTTGGATTATCTCCTGCCTCATTACGAGTGAATCGGTCTGTTTTGCGCAAAAACCGTCGCCTATCATTTTCATAACGGTGCTAATGCAATGCTTCGCATTAGCAAAAGAAAACAAACCCGCGGGAGCTGTCTGAATCTCTTGGGCAGCTACGCGATCAGCATGCCTCCGTTCCGTCATTAACGGGATGCACGTCAACGACATGGCAACCTTGGTGCGCTAATCTGCGTGCCAAGGAATTCGAGGGTCACTGCCGAAATCGGTTGGGACTCAAACTACCGATGAGGAGGATGCCTATGGACGTGGAGTATCGTGTAAGCCGGGAGCACAACCGAAGCTATGCTGAGGGGAGTCGGTTCCGTTGTGGGGAGCCAGTGGAGGTCGGGCGGCGGGATATCCGCTGGTCGTCGTGGCTCTGGTGCACTACCGCCTCGGGCGCAGGCGCGTGGGTCCCGGAACAACTTCTCAACATTTCGGACCAAACGCGAGCAGTGGTGACAACCGATTACAATTCTATCGAGTTGACCGTTACGCCTGGTGACCTGGTAACGGGCACACAGGTTCTAGCCGGATGGATCTGGGGTCAAAACGCCCACAATGAAGAAGGATGGGTACCTCTCGAAAATCTACAATCGGCCGGAAACTGCAATCCGTTGCATTGAGCCGACACGCATGGGTCGTGGGGAGCGAGAGTCGGTGGCGCATCGGCATCAACCTCAGGCTGACGTCGCACCCCCTTCTGGCGGAGAAGGGGGCCATGGTTATCTGATGCCGAAGGATTTCTGGAAACCCCATCCCGGACACTGATTCCGCAAGAACTCCAGTCGGTTTTGCCAATGCGCCTCCGAGAGTTGACGTAAAGGTCGAGCAAAAACCACACCGTGGACGAGGTCATAGCCCCATCCCACCCCCAGTACGGCAAAGAGACGCGGACTCCGGCTGACATCAGGGCAAGCCACCAGATAGGTCTCCGCTTCCCAGATTTCATGGTTCCGAGGCGGGTTCGGGCCCGGCGCGTCGAAAAGTGACGGGCGAAACGACAGGCTCACGGGATAGTGCCTCTCGTCCATGTCCAGCGCAATGTCTGGAATCTCTCCTTCGTGCGATGAAATTTGAAGGAGTTGCAACCATCCGGCTTCGCCCCGGTATCCGGCCGTTGGGAAATCTGTCCGAGCTAAGAACACGGGGAACCCTCTGGCGAGCCCGATATCGAAGGGAAGACCCAGTAAATCGAATCCCCAAAACCCGGGGTCCTCATTGACTGTGTAGTAGAACAGAGCTCGTCCTTCTTCTCCTCGGAGGCGAAATGGAATTTGCAGTGTTGGTGTACCAAACCCTGGTTCCAAGTAATCGTTCATCGTACTGGATTTCACGTGCGCTTATCCTCCGTGAACGAATTTTACGCAGAGCATATCACAATCCGTCCGCAGACGTCCATTAAGACGTTCATTTTCGAGGTAGCCCTGGGATGTGTTCGAGTTCGATAAGACAGAGGCCCAGGAGCATCCCGCGGCTCACGACGGCATGCTCCTGGGCCAGGGCGGAAGTTGAACGTTGGCATTCGGGGCTAAGCCGCAGAAAACGGCGGAACAGGTTTTCTCAACGGCCATCGGGTAGTGCACAAGCCAATGACGGCGGGATGGGGCTTCGCCTTGTGTTCCTCCCTCCACCTACAGCCATCTTAACCTGATTTTCGGTGCGGTTATAATATTCATTGTGAATCATCAACTTTCGGGGGCGTTAGCGCAGCAGCATCTGCCCTGAACCATCGTTGTGACCCACGATAAGCAGCGGCCCCATCGCAGAGCCGTCGTCTTAGGATTCCCACCAGCGGGGGTGCGCCAATCGTCGAGTACGGAATTCACATTCCAACCTTGGTCGAAATTGCCGACAAGGGTGGTTTGAAGTAAATTCCAACCGCAAGTTGCACATGGCCTAAATATCCTGAGAACTGTGGAGTCCTCATCGTTCCCTTGTTGATAGTTCCTATGGTACACTGTACCCACATTATGGTACAGAAGGACGGTGCGGCATGGAACTCTTCGTTGATCCCAAATGGGAATGGCCGTTGCACGATCAATTGATTCGGCAATTGAGGGCGGCTATCGAAGATGGTGATTTTCAGGATGGAGAAAGATTGCCCAGTGTGAGAGAATTGGCAGCCGTCTTGCGAATCCATCGTAACACGGTGGTTCGGGCCTATTCGGCGCTGGAAGATTTGGGTTATGTGACAGGCCAACCGGGGAAAGGTTTTTTTGCCTGCCCTCCTATTAGAACTCCGCTGTCTGGGGCGCTGCAGACCTTGATGACAGAGACGCTAGAACGCCTTCAAACTCTGGGAGAAGATCCGATCGTGTTTGCCAAAGCACTGTTGCCACGTGCCATGCGAGCCCATGCGAGACGCTACCCTCATCTTCGCATCGCCGTGGTGGAGTGTAGCATGGAGCAGGCCACTCTACTTGCGCAGGATTTGTCCAATGCTCTCCAGGTGACTGCCGATCCATTGGTTCTGGACGCTTTAGGGCAATGGGACGAAGCGGCACTACGTCAGTATACGTTGTTAGTGACCACGTTTCAGCATATAGAAGAGGTGCAAAGAGCGTTGCCGGGATTGGCAGCTTCGGTCATGCCAGGACTGCTCACGGCGCATTTAAAGACACTGCGGGCGTTAGAAAAAGTGCCCCAGGGTGGACGCGTGGGAGTGGCCTGCGTCACATGGGAAGGCACGAAACGGTTAACGGAAATGGTTCAGTCTGCCGGATTTGGGCATCTAAAGATCATCGAGGGCACGAGCGAAGACCCCAAAACTTTGCCAATGCTGTTGCAAGATACGCAGTTAATCATCGCTGCCACAAAGGTTGCCGAGATTTTGCAGGCCTTTGCGCCTAATGCCCCGATTGTCGTGGACGACCGGACATTTACAGAAGGAAGTCTTTTAGAGATTCGTGCCCGATTGGATGGGCTAAATCGTTGACCACACTGAAACGGGTATTAACGTGGCGGGAAGGCGCTGGGATGACCATTGCTGGTGTATTGGGTTCAGGCGTGCTGATTCTACCGGAAGTGACAGCACGTTTGGCAGGACCAGCGGCCATCGTGGCATGGGCGATTATGGCGTTGATGGCCCTGCCCATGGCATGGACTTTTGGACGTTTGGCGGTGGTCCGTCCCGACGCGGGCGGCATCGCCAGCTATGTGCGCAGGGCATTTGGTCCCAGAGCAGGACGCATGGTAGGCATTTTATATTTGGGCACTGTGCCGGTGGCCGCGCCTGCTGCCGCCTTAATTGGGGCGGGCTATCTGGGCGCGCTGCTCAATTGGTCGCACATAGACGTCGTCGTGGTGGCGGGCTCGCTGTTAACCTTGGCATTGGTAGTGAACTTAGTGGGCATTGAGTGGTCTGGTTGGGCCGCCACCGCCCTCGTGCTCGCGATTAGCCTGTTGTTATTGGCAGCTGTGGCCAGTGCCTTGCCCCATATGCAGGCGGGTTCGTACACCCCGTTTTGGCCCCATGGATGGTGGCCAGTGGGGCAGTCCGTCGCCTTATTGTACTGGGCGTTCGTGGGCTGGGAAATGATCGGGCATCTCGCCGAGGAATTTGTCAATCCTCAGCGCGACATCCCTAGGGCGCTAGGATTGGCGGTAGGGGTGATCGCCATTCTCTATCTCAGTGTATCCGCGGTCACGATAGGCACTGAGACTTACCGCACGGGATTGGGTGATGCAGGCCTCGCGCGTTTGATTGGCTTAGGACTAGGGCAGGCAGGACGGGTTGCGACAACCATCTTGGCTCTGTTGATCACCTATGGGACCATGCACACGTATATTGCAGGGTTTTCACGATTAGTGTATGCGCAAGCCCGAGAGGGGGATTTGCCACGATGCTTCGCAGTCCTACATGCTCGGTGGCGCACGCCGTTTCGGGTGTTCCTGGCATTGACGGTTCCTTTCACTGTCATCTTAGGGGTTAGCGCGTTCTTCCAGGTTTCGCTGGCATCCTTAATTGTCTGGCCATCGGCAGTGTTCATTGTGCTGTACATTTTAGCCATGGCATCAGCGTGGCGCATTGTGCCCAATCATCAAGGCCGTTTGGCAACGTTTTTAAGCGGTTTGTTAAGCGTGCTGGCCCTTGCGTTTGTCGGGTGGGCGGTGGTATTGCCGCTGACTTTGATGGCAGCAGGGTGGTGGTTGTTGCCTATCCACAAAGGTCAGGGGCAGGAACAGATAAAAACCACAGTGAGTTGACTCCGCTTCACCGTGGAGGGGGGCGTTTTGGATGCGCCCCCTCCACCGATGCGAGATTTGAAAAAGCCAATAAAGTCTCGCGGCATCTTCTTTCGTAATTGATACTTGAGCGAAAGCCCCGTGGGGGGTTCGCCGCTCAATACACCGTGAGATATTGGTCGATTTCCCAGTCGTGCACCTGATGACGGTAAACATCCCATTCGATTCGCTTTGCCTCGATGTAGCGGCGGCTGATATGATCGCCGAGCGCTTCTAGCATCACGGAATCAGCCTCTAAATAATCAAGAGCTTCCTCTAAACTGGCGGGCAGGTTTTCAATGCCCATGTCTCGTCGTTCATTGTCGTGCATTCGGTAGACATTGCGAGTGATAGGCGGTGGAGCATCCAGTTTACGCCGAATGCCGTCCAGTCCTGCTTTAATGGTGACCGCTAACGCCAAATAGGGGTTGCACGAAGGATCCGGCGAGCGCAATTCGACTCGCGTCTTATCCCCGCGCGAAGCAGGTATTCGAATCATGGGGCTTCGATTTCCCATCGACCACGCAATATATACCGGGGCTTCGTAACCAGGCACCAACCGTTTGTAGCTGTTGACCAGAGGATTTGTGATTGCGGTAAAGCCTTTGGCATGATGAATCAGACCGGCAATATAACGATGAGCCAATTTGCTGATGCCTTCGTTGTTTTTATCGGCAAAGGCGTTGGTATCTCCAGAAAAGAGGCTTTGATGGAAGTGCAATCCCGAACCGTTAATACCTTGAATGGGTTTAGGCATAAAAGTTGCGTGGAAATTATGCTGCATGGCTACGGTGCGCACCACAAAACGAAATGTCGCAATATTGTCTGCGGTTTTCAGCGCATCGGCGTATCGGAAGTCGATTTCGTGCTGACCAGGAGCAACTTCATGGTGCGTGGCCTCAATCTCAAACCCCATCTGCTCTAAAGTCAGCACCATCTCTCGGCGGGCGTCCTCTCCCAAGTCTACTGGGGATAGGTCAAAGTATCCAGCTTGGTCGATAGTTTTGGTGGTCGCCATGCCGTTGGCATCTCGGGAAAATAAGAAAAATTCCGGCTCTGGGCCCACCATCACCTCGTAACCCATATCACGGCTTTCGGCCAGCACGCGTTTGAGGGCAGTGCGCGGGCAACCATCAAACGGCGAGCCGTCAGGATTCTTAATATCGCACATAAGGCGCGCAGTCATGCCTTCTTTCGGCTTCCACGGGAAAATGGCGAATGTATCAGGATCGGGTGCTAAATACATGTCCGATTCTTCCACCCGAACAAAGCCCTCGATGGATGAGCCATCAAACATGATTTTGCCGTCCAATGCTTGGCTTAACGATTCGACCGGAATGGCGACATTTTTGACCACGCCCAGAATATCGGTAAATTGAAGTCGAACAAACTTAACATTAAATTCGCGCGCCTTTTCCAAAACGTCAATTTTTGTCATGGATAATAGGGCCCTCCTCCAAGAATTACCTCCACTGTACCAAATCTCCTCCACAATTGCGAAGTTCTTGGGTATACCAATGAGAGGTCCGTCGAACGATAAGCCTATGATGAGGAGGAGGGACACACCGTGCTCGAATTGCTCACGTTGATTTATCGCACTACGGTTCTCTATATTGTAGCTCTTATTGTTTTCCGTCTAATGGGGAAAAGGACTCTGGCCAAGATGGGTCCGTTTGATTTTGCCGTTATCATTATGATTGGTGAGGCGGTGGCCATCGGGATGGAAGACACCAAGACGCCGCTTATTAATGCCATTGGGATTACGGTGGCGCTAGGCGTGTTGCAATATCTTCTGACCTGGTTGAACGTAAGATTCCGATGGTTGGAGAAGATTACCCAGGGTGTCCCTAGCCGCCTGATTTTTCAAGGCAATATTGACCAAGAGGAACTGAAACGCGAACGAGTGTCTAGAGCTGACCTCTTCATGGAATTGCGGCAGAAAGATACGCAACCCAAAGATGTTAAGGAGGCGCGTCTTGAGCCGACTGGAGAGATTTCTATTTTGAAAAAACCCAAATCCAAATCGAATTCTAAAAACAAACAAAAAAAATCTAAGTGACGTCACCCGCACCTACCGCTTGAGAAGCGGTTAGGTGATTTTCTTCGCAGAAAGCCTGTTCGGCAGACCCTTTCACCCGTTCGCGCCCTAATTTATACGGGTTCCGGCGCTACTTGCTGTCATTGGACTCCTGCAACATTCTATTGCATCAAAATCCCTCAAGTCGTATATTTATACGACGAGGTGAAACGATTGAAGGTTGCGGTTCTAGGAGCTACTGGATACGTCGGGCAAGAATTGTTGCGCATCATTCATCGCCATCCTGGCTGGAGGCTGGTGGCGGCTTCTGCTCGGCAAGACGTGGGCAAGAGTTTATCAGAATGGTTTGGGCGTCCGGACTGGTTGGGGCAGTTGGTTCCTATTGAGTCCGTAGCCGACGCGGAGCCGGATTTAATATTTAATGCGCTGCCAGCCCAAGCCGCTACGGCGTGGGTTCAGCATTACGCTGAGATGGGGATTCGAGTGATAGACTTGTCTGCCGATTTTCGGTTTCGCGATCAAGCTGTCTATGAAGCGGCCTATGGTCCGCACTTAGCACCCCAAGCACTGGCGCATAGTGTGGGCGGATATGCAGATGATCCCCACATGGAATATGCAGAGGCCAAGATCGTGGGGAATCCGGGCTGCTACCCGACAGGGTTTTTCTCGCTCATAGGGCCGTTGGCAAGGGCAGGAGTAGTCTTTCCACGGTTGTTTGTGGATGGCAAGTCCGGCGTAACCGGAGCTGGACGAAGCCCGCAAGTGCGACTATTGATGGCGGAAATGGCCGAGAACATTGAACCATACAGCGTCCCGGGCATGCATCGGCATACCGCTGAGATGCAAGCCGTGGCCGGGAGCATGGTAACTTTTCAACCGCACCTAATGCCTATGGCGCGGGGGATGCTGGTGACCGTGTATTGGCCGGAACCCACGGTGTCAGTGCCTGATATTTTGGCCGTGTGGCACGACTTTTATCGCAACAATCCGTTCGTCGATATTTTGGGTTCCGATCAAAGGGTGCGCACCGGTCGCGTACGGGGAACCAATCGTGTGGAAATCATGGCCCTGGCGGATCCGCGGGGGAACGCCACCGTATTGAGTGCGGCGTTGGACAACCTAGGCAAAGGGGCCGCAGGCCAGGCGGTTCAACATGCCAATCGTTGGAACCGCTGGCCGCTTACGGCGGGGTTGCAGTGAAGATAAAAAATCAAAGGGAAAACACTTTTCAAAAGAAGGGATTGCGATGCAACCAGTGTCTTATATAGCCAATGACCGGCACCCGATTGCCCTTTGTGAGGGCAATGCGGCCTATCCTATGGGGTTCCATGCCTATGGGGTACATTCCGGCTTGCGGGCAGCACGATTCGATATGGCTCTGCTATGGTCGGAACGACCTGCGATATTTTCTGCAATGTTTACCACGAATGCCGTAAAAGCCGCCCCGGTATTAGTCACGCATGACGTGGCGGAACGTGGCGTTTGTCAGGCAATCGTCATCAACTCGACCAATGCCAACGCCATGACGGGAAGCCAAGGATATCAGGATGCGGTGGCAATGCAGGAGTTAATGGCCCAAGGCTTGCGCTTGGATCCCCCACTAGTCGCAGTAGCGTCCACCGGGGTGATCGGGGTTCCCCTGCCCATGGAGATCATTCGGCATGGTATCCAGGAATTAACTAAGTCATGGGAGACGCCGACAGAGTTAGGCGATGGGATCGATGCCAGTCATGCCATTTTGACCACGGATACCATGCCCAAAACTCGGGCAGCGTCGGTGACGCTGGCGGGCGGCACCGTGCACATTGGTATGATGGTCAAGGGATCGGGAATGATTCATCCACAAATGGCGACTATGTTGGCCTTTATCACTACTGACGCCGAAATTGCCAAGCCGATGCTGGATGCTTTGGTCGCTCAAGCCGTCGATAAAAGCTTTCATCGGGTTTCTGTAGATGGAGATCCGTCGACCAATGATATGGTGTTATGTTTGGCTAATGGATTAAGCGGGGTGCCCGTGGCGTCTGACCCGGATCAAGAGGTGTTTGGCCAGGCGCTCATTGAATTGATGCAGTATGGCGCCCGGCAAATCGCGCAAGATGGTGAAGGAGCGACTCATCTTTTAACAGTCAAGGTCCAAGGCGCGGTATCGGAGAAGGATGCAGCGCTGAAAGCCCGGGCCGCGGTGCGGTCTTCCCTGGTCAAGAGCGCAGTTTATGGGAGAGATCCCAATTGGGGCCGGGTGGTAGCGGCTGTGGGTTCGGCAGGCCATGAATTCGATCCCAATCAGGTGGATTTGACCATGAATGGATTAAATCTCTTGCAGGCTGGCCAGCCGCTGCCTTTTGATGAAGACCGTGCCAAAGCATTGATGGCTGACACGGAAGTGCTATTTGAGGTGAATTTGCACGCCGGTTCCGCCCAAGCGGAAGCGTGGGGCTGTGATTTAACGGAGCGTTATGTGGAAATCAACGCCCGTTACCGCACGTAGATGCGAATAGTAGTCAAAATTGGGGGCAGCGTCTTGGGAACGCGTACCCAAGACAGGTGGTTGGAGGAGATTATCCAATTGGCCCGAGAGGGCCATCAACTGCTTATTGTCCATGGAGCAGGATCTTTGATTACCGACGCCCTGGCGCGCCGGCAGGCACAAACCGTATTTATCGACGGGCAACGGGTGACAACGCCCGAAGTCATGGAGGACGTTATCCGCGAAATGCGCGGCACGGCCAACCTTGAAGTGGTTAGTCTATGTCGGCGAGTGGGGTTGTCGGCAGTCGGATTAAGCGGAGCTGATGGGGGCTTTTTCGATGCGGCACCCTTGTCCTTAAGTCAGCAGTTGGGATTAGTAGGGCAGGTTGGAACGGTGCACTCCGCACTGGTCACGGCCTTATGGGATTTAGCCATGATACCGGTCGTTGCGCCTTTGGCGCCGGCAGTGGGGTCAGGGAAGATATTGAACATTAATGGCGACTGGGCGGCATCAGGATTGGCTCAACAATTAGACGCGGATGTCTTGTTGTACTATACCGATACGGGCGGAGTCCGCATGGACGCAGATGATGCGGCCACACTTTTGACTAATTTGGCTGAGTCAAAAGCTGACGCGCTTATCGCCGCAGGGCGTATTTCTAGGGGGATGATTCCTAAGGTCAGGGCTGCCCTGGCAGCATCCAACAAGGGTGTGGGTTGGGTTGGTATCGGGAGTTGGTATCATCCGGAGATGACGACGCAAGTAGTAGGGGGGAAGGAAATGTGAACAGCACGGTGCAGTCGCATTTAGTGGGAGTGTATAAACGATATCCGGTGATTTTGTCAGCCGGAGAGGGCGCCGAAGTGTGGGACAGCGAAGGACGTCACTATTGGGATTTTTTGGCTGGCATTGGGGTGAACAGTCTTGGTTACCATCATCCAGACATCCAAAGGATTTTACAAGATGCTTCGGCCCTGATGCACACGTCCAATTTGTTTTGGCATCAACCGGGCATCGAATTGAGTGAACGCATCGCGGGAATTAGCGGTGGGATGTGGTCTCTATGGTCCAATAGCGGCACTGAAGCCAATGAAGCCGGGATCAAATTGATGCGGCGGATTGGGCATCCTTTGGGCCGACACCATATTTTAACCATGCATGGAGGATTTCACGGACGGACATTAGGTAGCCTGTCGGCGACTCCGGTTCGCCGCTATCAAGAGCCATTTGAGCCCTTAGTGCCAGGATTCGTTCCCATAACCTACGGCGATTTGGATTCTTTGGCCGAAGCGTTGGCTCGTTGGCAGCCTGCAGGGGTCATCATGGAGCCGATTCAGGGAGAAGGTGGGATCGTTGTGCCCCCACCGGGATATCTATCGGAAGCCGTGCGCATGATCCATCAAGCTGGCGCTGTGATACTGTTTGATGAAGTTCAAAGCGGGATGGGACGTACTGGACAATGGTTTGGGTACCAGGTTGAAGGTGAATTGGAACCGGATCTGATTACGGTGGCCAAAGGGATGGGAGCCGGGATGCCGATTGGGGGATTGCTGGTGTCTGCGAAATGGGCACAGGCATTTGAACCAGGCGACCACGGCACCACGTTTGGCGGCAATCCCTTAGCCAGCAAAATGGCGTTGGCAGTCATTGACTGGCTGGACCACGGCGGGTTGGAGCATATTCGCCAGATGGGAACCGTAATGCAAAGTCAACTCAGAGCACTTCAAAACAGGTATCCTGATCTCATTCGGGAGGTGCGCGGAAGAGGATTAATGTGGGGCATAAAAACCAGTGTGCCAGCGGCGCCTATTGTTCAGCAGGCTCTGAGCTTGGGACTTATCATTAATGCCCCGCAATCTCACGTGATTCGGATGTTGCCGCCGTTTGTGATTGACGAGACGGCAATTGCAGCATGTTGTACCATATTAGGAACGGTGCTGGACCAAATGACCCAGCAGCAAATGTCTGGATGAGAGTGGGGAGACAAGCATGACAAGTGGCGTGATGCCGGGGGACCGCGTCGTCCTGGCTTATTCGGGAGGATTGGATACCTCTATCATTATACCCTGGCTCAAAGAAAATTACGGTGTAAAGGTAATCGCCTTTTGTGCGGATTTGGGTCAAGGAGAAGATTTAGAGGCGGTAAGACAAAAAGCATTGCAATCGGGTGCAGAGGCAGTAGAAATTCGGGACTTGCGCCATCAGTTCTTAACGGATTTTGCGTTTCCTATGTTGCGATCAGAGGCTGTCTATGAAGGAGTATATTTGCTGGGCACCTCCATTGCGCGACCGCTCATAGCCCAGGAGTTGGTGCGGGTGGCCAGGCAATATGATGCCAAGGCGGTGGCGCATGGTGCCACCGGCAAGGGCAATGACCAAGTCCGTTTCGAATTGGGAATTATGGCGTTGGCTCCCGACTTGCGTGTTATTGCACCGTGGCGTGAGTGGCATATTACGGGCCGCCTCGAAGCCATGGAGTACGCCAAAGAACATGGCATTCCTGTGGCAGCCACGCCCAAGAGTCCCTATTCTCGCGACCAAAACATATGGCACGTGAGTCATGAAGGCGGGGTGTTGGAGGATCCCGCAATCTCGACCCCTTTGGACGTGTATACTTGGACAACGGACCCTAAAGAGGCACCCGATGAGATTCAAACCATCCGGGTCGGATTTCGGGAGGGCTATCCCACGTCTTTGAACGGTGTCGATCTAGAACCTGTCATGCTGATGGAACAGGTCAATGCCTGGGGCGCTCGGCATGGCATTGGGCGCATCACCATGGTGGAGAATCGGCTGGTGGGGATGAAATCGCGCGGGGTGTATGAGACTCCTGGCGGCACCATTTTATATGAAGCGCACCAGGCATTAACGGCGTTGACTTGGGATCGGGAAACTCGTGCTTTCGCCAGCGAAGTGGGGTTGCGCATGGCACGCTTGATTTATGACGGATGGTGGTTTTCGCCATTGCGGGAAGCTTTGAGCGCGTTTGTCGATCAATCAAATCAGGTGGTCAGCGGAGAAGTTGTGCTTAACCTCTATAAAGGAAGAGTCACCAGTCAGGCGGCCACCTCGCCCTTTTCACTATACTCGCAAGATCTGGCGACATTTGACGGAGGACAATACGACCACCATGACGCTGAGGGATTCATCCGATTGTTTGGGTTGCCATTAGCTATTCGCCATCGCTTGCGGGAAGGACACTAGAACCCATGACGGTAGCACGCAACCCCCGATTTCAATCCCTGCCGGATCATGACGCGCAGGCATTTACGGCGTCCATCACTTTTGACTGGCGGCTCTTGCCCTATGACATCGAAGGATCGTTAGCTCATGTAGCGATGCTTGGACGACAAGGCATTATCGGCCTTGATGAAGCGCGCCTCATAGAAGAAGGCTTGAGACAAATAGAGAGAGAAGCCGAAACGGGTGCCTTTACTCCGCGTCTTCAGCATGAGGATGTGCATATGAATGTCGAGGCCAGGCTTTTGGAAATCATCGGCCCAGTAGCCGGCAAACTGCACACAGGCCGCAGCCGCAACGACCAAGTGGCGCTGGATATGCATCTCTATATGCGCCAGGTGGGACACCGCCAGCAAGAAGCGCTTTTGCTCCTGATTGAGGCTTTGCTGAACCAGGCGCAGGAGCACAAAAATGTTGTCATTCCGGGCTACACGCATTTGCAAGCCGCCCAGCCCGTGCTCTGGGCGCACCATCTGATGGCCTACGTGGCCATGTTGCAACGAGACATAGAACGATTGTCGGAATGGCTGCACCACGTCGCATTTTCTCCCTTGGGAGCTGGGGCCATTTCGGGGACTCCTTATCCTACGGACCCCCAAAGTGTAGCGGACAGCTTAGGGCTTGACGGTGTCTATCAAAATTCCATGGATGCGGTGGCGGATCGAGACTTCTTGCTGGAATATTTGTCTTGGGCCAGTATTTTGATGGTTCATCTGAGCCGTTTGGGCGAAGAATTAGTCCTGTGGTCTACTGAAGAATTTGGGTATGTGCGGATGGCAGATGGATACAGTACTGGCTCTTCCATCATGCCGCAAAAACGCAACCCCGATGTGGCAGAATTGATGCGCGGGAAATCCGGGCGGGTGTTTGGCAGTTTGATGGCGTTGTTGACCGTGATGAAAGGCCTGCCTTTGGCATATCATTCGGATATGCAAGAAGACAAAGAGGCCGTATTCAACGTGGTGGACACGTTGGATGCCTTATTGCCCGTGGCGGCCGGGATGATAAACACGCTCGTGCTCATGGAAGACCGCATCACCCAGCGGGTAGGCCGGGATTACACGGCCGCGACTGATTTGGCCGATATGTTGGTAGGGCGCGGGATGCCCTTTCGATCTGCCCATCATCTGGTAGGAGCATTGGTGAGTCGATTGGAACGCGACCATATTCAATTTAGCGACATTACTCCCGATTATCTCAGCGAAATCGCTCCTGATATCCCCTATGAATGGATAGCCCAGTTAACGGCCCAGGCGGTGGTGTCAAGACGAAAACAATCCCTGTCTACAGGGCCGGAATTTGTTCAAACAAAGATAGCGGATGCGCGTCGCTGGCTGAATGAGATTCGTCAAGGTTTAGGATTGGTTTGAGACATCGAACTAAAATCTTTTGGCTAAAAATGTATCCATCGAGTAGAATGTCACCTCTACTCGATGGATTTTTGACCAACTATGCCAAGCAGCCCGCCCTATTTCACGTCTTGATCAAGATACATCACGACGCCTTGAATTTGTGGTGCGCTGAGACCCAAATTAGGCATCTTCGCTCCAGACCACACATTAGCAGGATCGGCAATCCACTGGGCGAGCCAGGTCGGATTATTCGGGTCGCTGGTCGGCGCTAGAAGACTGGCACTCACTTTTCCCGCAAACACCTGATTGAGATTGGGGCCAATGGTACCTCCGGTGCCATTGATGATGTGGCAACTCACACAAGTCTGGGTGACGATTTGTTTTCCTATCGCCAGTTCTTGGCTCGGCGTTACCTTGCTTGAGGGAGGCAAGGGTTCTGCGGTCACGATCAATTGTGGACTGACCGCAATGATGAGAGCCAAAAAGGCTCCATACGCGAAGAACACCGGATAGACCTTGCGATTGCCCAGATTCATAAAGACCACTGCCTGGATCAAAATCACTAAGATGGCCATGACGACGATGACTGGGATCTCAAGGGATTTGAATGCCGTTTGGGTAGTTACGACATACGCCGCTATTCCGGCTAAAATGATGGACAAAATGCCAAACGCCAACAGGTACCCGGTGGGTAATTTACGAGCCAGAAGATTAGGTTTGACGCTCATCCCTTACGCCACCTTCCCCAGAAGATATACCACGGTAAACACGACCATCCAGATAATGGTGACAAAGCCCCAATAGAGACTGAGGACTTTCAATTTCAAAATGCTTTCGTTCAAAAAATTGCGGTTAAACGTGTAGATTAACAAACCCACCGCCCATAAGACCCCAAACGCCACATGGGCCCCGTCAAAGCCGGTGAGAGCATAAAAGGCTGAGCTAAAAGGGCTGGTGTGAAATGTAAAGTGTTGTTGGTACAGCGAAGCGTAATCTTCCAATTCGACCAAGACAAAGGCTAAACCCAGCACTGCTGTTATTGCCAACCAGAGTCTGGTTGCCACCAGTTTTCCTTTTTGCACTTGGCCCAGGCTGAACATCATTGTCATGCTGCTTAGCAAAATGATCACCGTACTGACGGCAGCTGTTGGCAGATCAAGGATCTTCGCACTAGGACCGGAATTAAGGTTATTGTGCAACATGATGTAGGCACCGATCAGTGATGCAAAAAAGACGCCCTCGCCGGACAGCCAAATCCACATCCCCAACACACCATTGTCCATGGGAGCCTGAAATTCGGCACTGACCCGCGAGTCTATTTCACTGGTGCCTTGAATTGGCATATCAGCCATCGATACTCACCTCCGGATGCGTCTGTACCGGTATATAACTGCCGCGGTCCACTTCAAACATGGACTTCAGCAGGGAAGCGAAGGTAATTAATAGGCCTACCACATCGAGCCATACGATGGAAAAGATAAATCCATAGCCCGCTACAAAGAGGCCAAACGCCAACAGCACAGGCAGCATTGTGCGAGCCGGCATATGAATCATTCCTTGGGGGGCATGGTGGTCGAGTTCTTCGGCATTAAGCATGGTGCCGTTGCCATACATTTTTTCGGCCCACAGTGCATCGCGAGACCGCACCAAGGGAATGTGCTCATAATTGTATTCAGGTGGTGGGGAAGCAATTGTCCATTCCAATGTGCGACCGTCCCAGGGATCTGCAACTCCCATCGCCCCTTGTTTGCTCAAGGACAAGAAAAGGTTGGCGATGAATACCAGCAAACCCGCGGTGAGAATGAACACGCCAAAGGTGGAAACCTGGTTCCAAAAGGTCAAGCCGAGTCCCGGAGCGTAGGTGTAGATGCGTCGGGGCATGCCTAACAGGCCCAAGATATGGAACGGGAAAAATGTGACGTTAAACCCAATGAACATCAGCCAGAAGTTCCACTTTCCCAAGGTTTCGTTCATCATCTTGCCAGTAATCTTAGGAAACCAGTAGTACAGTCCCGCGAAGAGTCCAAATAGAGAGCCGCCAATCAGTACGTAATGAAAGTGCGCGACCACAAAATAGCTGTTGTTGTATTGAAGATCCGCCGGCGATACCGCGAGCATAACACCGCTCATACCCCCAATGGTAAAGCAGACCAAAAACCCTAGAACCCAGAGCACGGCGGTGGTAAGCCGCAACTGTCCGTTCCATAGGGTGGCGATCCAGTTGAATACTTTAACGCCGGTGGGAATAGCGATCAACATGGAAGTAATCCCGAAAATGGAGTTGACCACAGGGCCATAACCCAGAGAGAACATGTGATGCACCCATACTGTGAAGGCTAAAAATCCTATCACGAAAGTCGCCATAACCATTGCGGTATAGCCGAAAATGGGCTTTCTGGCAAAAGTCGGTAGAATTTCTGACACAATCCCGAATACCGGGAGGATTAGAATATAGACTTCTGGATGGCCAAAAATCCAAAACAGGTTGGTCCATAACAATGGATTGCCGCCCGCGGCAACATTAAAGAATTGCGCACCAAACAACCGGTCAAAGGTTTGCAAGAACATGGTCACACTGAGAGGCGGCAGAGCAAACAAAATCAAAAGCGAGGTCACAAAGGTTGACCACACAAACAGCGGCAACCGCATCATGGTCATGCCGGGTGCGCGCATATTGATGATGGTGACCAGGAAGTTAATAGACCCGATAATGCTGCCGAGTCCAGTTATTTGCAATCCTATATCGTAAAAATCAATGCCATGGCCGGGGTTGAATTGAAGTCCGCTGATGGGTACATAATTCCACCACCCCGCATTGGGAGCGCCGCCTAAAAACCAACTGCTATACAGCATGATCCCGCCGAATAAAAACAACCAGAAACTTAAGGCGTTCAGTCGTGGAAACGCGACATCGCGGGCGCCAATCATTAAGGGCACCATGTAATTCATAAAGCCTGAAGTCAAGGGCATCACCGCAAAAAACAGCATGGTGATGCCATGCATTGTGAACACTTGATTGTACAGTTGAGCAGACAAAAAATGATTATTGGGCACTGCTAATTGAATGCGGATCAAAAATGCCTCAACGCCGCCCAACAGGAAGAAGATGAAGGAAGCCACCAGATACATGCGTCCCAATTGCTTATGGTCCACCGAAGTGAGCCAACTCCACAAGCGCCCGTGCTGAGTGCTGATGGAGGGGACTTCATAGCGATGTACAAGTGGTTGCGAATGTTCAGCCATTTTAAACCTCCATTTCTCGAGAGTATTGGCAATTGCGCCTACTTAAGGGTTCCCAAGTAGGTGGCAATCGCCGTCACTTCATTGCTGGGCAGGTGCAAGTTTGGCATTAATGCCCCAGGTTTTACCGCTTGGGGGTCATGGATCCAAGCTTCACGGTTTGCCAGTGTGTTGGGGATCAGGTTTGCAGCAATCATCAATCTATCCGACAGATCGGTAAGATTGGGGCCTACCGCACCGGCGAAGTTCGTTCCGCCAATAGTGTGACAGGATTCACAGCCGGCAGACGCGAAGTCCAGGTAGCCTTGGTATGCCAACGTACTGCTCTTGGGGGGAACGCTTACGGGATGCGTCATGGATTGCACCCACACCGCGTATCTGGCTGGCGGTTCGGCATCCACGGTAATGCGCATGTCGGCATGTCCGGTTCCGCAAAACTCTGCACACTGGCCGTGATAGATACCAGGCTGGCTGGCTTCAATCCACATGTAGTTAGTGCGTCCGGGTATGAGGTCCGTTTTTCCTCCTAGGCGGGGAACCCAAAAACTATGCATCACATCGGCCGAAGTTAAAATAAGCTCAACTTTCTCTCCAACTGGGATGTGCAGTTCGTTGGCCGTGGTAATATTTGCCGACGGATATTGAAATTGCCACCAGAACTGGTGGCCAGTGACATCGACTTGCAGAGCTTGGGATGCTGGATAAATTTTTCCTAAAACAAATGATTGATTGATGGTGCCAATCATCATAAGAGCCAAAATGATGGCAGGCGTCACGGTCCACAAGAATTCAATCCGATTGTTTCCCTCGGTTTGGGGGGGCAGGGTCTTTTGGCCTGGTTTGGCTCGGAACCGGATTATCGCCACAATCAGGGCGCTGAAGACCACTACCGACACGACCATCATTATCCAAAAGCTGGAGGTGATCATTCTGGCTTGGATTTGTGCCACGGTCCCTGCAGGATTTAGGGCTGATTGAGTTGTATCAAATCCACACCCTGACAAGCCAACTGCGATCAACAAACTAAGCGCGCCTCGCTTAACAAGGCCACGACGACGTTTGGAAGACACAAGCATCGCTCCCGCCATTCAGTTTCGTGTTTTCGGGTAAATTCCGGCTCTGGCTTCACTACGGCAAGCCGCGGTAGTGAACGGGAAGTGCCTGCTGCATATTCTTGTAAGATAAAGAATATTGCGTCTAATAAACCGGAATCCCGACGTCTGCAAAGAGACAAGTTGCCACGATCAAGATATAGAATAAAGCAAAATTTAATTAATGAGTAGATAGTTGTAAAAAAATTATACAAAAATTCTTTGACTAGCGAACATTTGGTACCTTGAGAAACTATGGAAGTTAGAAACTAATCTAACATTTAGTTCAATGAGTCATTTTGGCTGATGATGCCTAGCGCATTCCAGTTGATTGCCCATACGGTATTGTCCCTGGGCGCGAGGTAAAATTCAAAAACTGCAATATGGGTTTTGGGGTTCATCTGGACTCCGTAGCCATGCATGTTGCCGGCCACGTATAAGTCTCCAGATTGAAGACTGGAAGCACCAGGCGCACTTCCGGTAATAATTTCTCCACCTCGTTCTAGTACTTTGACGTTTACGGGCACCGCGACGGACACAAAGTAGCGATGACGCTTGGTCATGTATACCGTGAAATGTGCTGGCAAAGTCTTGTCCCCAATATTGCCGGTGGCATGTTTCAATGCCATGCCAAGCGAATCGGAGGCGCCTAAGGGCAAAAAACTTAAAAGGGCATTAGGGACCGCGCTGGAACTTCTGATGGCGATGGCGGCGCCGCCTTGTGGGGTAGGACTCATGGGGACGGTCTTGGCCGTATGTTTGGAAAATTGATCTAAGACAAAAAGGGTCGCTAGGCCAATCGCCACCAGCATGACAACAAGTCCGATGACCAGGCGGTGACTCTTTTGAATGGAAGGAGTCGTAATGTTCATGGTGTAAGCGGTGTCTCGTGTTTTACTCATCACACAAACAACCTTTCAGGTGATTTCAGAATTATTGTAACATGAGTTTGGCGCCGGAACTGGTATGGGTTACGGCGTTTCATTGCCTGGAGTTTCTCCCGAGACTCGATAAAACAAAAGGTATCGCAACCGGGCGTTGCGCTAGTCTTCCAACTGGATCAGCCCAACATCTGCCTTTAAAATGAGTCCATGCCATAGGTGGCGCCAGTGGTCAAAGCCTGCGACGAGTCGTCCTCCAAGGCATCAGCGCCCATTCCATCAGTAATGGCACTATAGCGAAAAATGTAGCGCCGATAGCCTGCAATCCTTGGCTACAGACCCCAGTAGGCCAGTACCGCTAGCGTTCCTAGTGCGGATATCACAATGCCAGCCCCAGCTACATAACGTTTGGGGGACCATCCTAGGATTCTTAGAGAATTCCCTAAGACAAAAGCGCTTGACAAAAGCATGGCCAGAGCCGCCACAAAGGGATAAGCCAATCCCAATGCGGCCGCCGGCAATGCCACCAAATTGTAAAGCAATGCCCACAACAAATTTTGCCTAATAATGTGAGCTACCTCTTGGCTGGTGGACAGGGTATCCACGATATTGACCAAATTGGGTCGGGTCATGGTGAGATGCCCGGCTTCCACGGCAATATCTGATCCAGTGCCCATAGCAATTCCCAGGTCCGCCTGCACCAATGCGGGAGCGTCGTTGACGCCGTCTCCTACGAAGGCGACGCGGTGGCCGGCCTGTTGCAACTGTTGCACTAAGGATGCCTTATCCACCGGCGTTTGCTGACTTAGAAAGTCCGTAATGCCTAATTGTTGGGCGACCACGTGGGCGGTTTGTGCGTTGTCGCCCGTGACCATCCAGAGAGAAAATCCGCGTCTGTGCAATTCGTCGATGGCGTCTTTGGCTTCTGGACGCACTTGATCGCTGATCGCTATAACGCCCTCAACCTGGCCGTCGATAACGATTTGAGCCATCGTGCGCCCAGCTTGCAGCAGGTGCGAAGCCTCGGATTTGAGGCTGGTGGGCAAGTGGTCAGGATTGCGCATGGCGACCACTTGGATTTCATGCCCGTCTACCAGACCGCGCACCCCAAAACCTGGTTGGGAGTCAAAATTGTCCACTGGCAGCAAGGGGATGTTCTGTGAACTGGCAAAGCGGGCGATGGCGGTTGCGATAGGATGTTCCGACGCCATCTCAACGGAAGCCGCCATTTGGATAAGAAATGTCCCATTGGGTATGACTTGGTCCACCGCCATCCGACCTTGAGTCAAAGTGCCGGTCTTGTCCAACATGACGGTGTCGACGCGGGCTGAACGCTCCAATGCGTCTTCGCTGCGCAACAACATGCCGTACCGACCCAGCCTTTGGGCTCCCGCCAACACGGCGAGCGGAGTGGCCACACTCAAGGCGCACGGGCAGGCAATCACAAACACCGCGATGGTTCGCAAGATGGCCTCAGAGAGGGGAGCTTGGCCAATCCAAAACCACGCCGAGAAAGTCAAGAGGCCTACTACCAGCACAAATGGAACAAAAATCCTCAGCACATGGTCTGCCAGTTTGCGCCACTGGCCTTGGGCTCCTTGTGCGGCGTGGACAAATCGAGCAGTTTGGGCAAGCACAGTTTCCTCGGCGACGCGTCGTGTCTCAACGATTAAACGACCGGTATGGTTGATAGTCCCCGCATAAACCGTGTCACCAGCTGTTTTATCCACGGGAAGTGACTCACCCGTTAAAAAAGACTCATCCAGTGTGGAATATCCCGAAACGACAAGCCCATCGACCGGCACCCGTTCTCCCGGCCGAATCACAATCTCTTGGCCTACCTGCAGGCTCTCAGTGGGAGTTTTGCTTTCGATCCCATGGTCCCACAGCGTGGCTTCCTTAACGTTTAGCTGGGCCAACATACGAACCACGCCCGCCGCACGATTACGCGTGCCGACCTCTAAGTTACGGCTCAACAGCAAGAACGACACCAGCATAGTGGAGGTGTCGAAATACAGATAGCGGCCGCCAAAGACAGCGGTGTAGGCACTATACCCATACGCGGACAGGCTTCCTATGGCAATTAAGAGATCCATGGTGGGGACTCCGTGGCGAAGCGAGGACCAGGCGCCACGAAGAAACGGCCACCCTCCCCAAAACACGACCGGTGTGGCCAAGGCCCACAATCCATACGCTAAGACGTCACGCAAGGCGGTAGGCAAATGCGGGAGGTAGCCTGACCATACGGGTACACTGAACATCATCACGAAAATGGCCAGGACGGCGCTGACGCCAAAACGTTTCACAAGCATCAAATCCCGATCCGATTCGTCGGCACTGTCGTCGTCCCGCTCTTTGGCGCCATAACCCAGTTTGGATATGGCGCGGGTAAGATCTCCAGACGAGGTAGTGCTGGCATCCACCGCAATATGGGCGGTACTGGTGGCAAAATCGATCTGGGCGGCCATAACTCCTGGCATGCGTGTGAGGACTTGTTCAACGAGTATCGAACATGAGGCGCACCACATGCCATCGATATCCAATGTCACAGTTCGCGGATCGGCGCTGACGGAAATTTTTGGCGCTTCGGGCGCTAAGCTCGCCCGCAAATTTTCCCAATTCAATCCCGGCCTGCTCTTGAGTTCCAGGACTTCGTCATCACCCAAAAGCCGCCAGAGTTCTCGGCATCCGTGGCAACAAAAAGTGTGTCCATCGCCTGGCACTGCCGTTATGACCGGTTGTTCGCATAAATAGCAAGTTAAAAGAGCCATGGGTTCACATCCGGAATCCAGCCGTTGACCGCCATGCCCCGCAACATAAAGACAATGCCGCTTAAAGCGATGAGACCTGCAGCGATATAGGAAAATTTGCGGCCTTGAAAACGTTTGCCGCCAAACCATCCTAGGGCGGCAACACTGAGCAGCGACGGTATGGTGCCGATCCCAAACATCAACAAAATCAGGGAGCCTCCGACAGCGGAGCCTGTGGCAGCAGCCGATACCAACATAGCGAAAATCAGCCCGCACGGATGGAATCCCAATAAAATCCCGGCCACAAATGCCGTGCTCGGAGTTTTTTTAGCCATCACACGGCGAAAAATAGACCTAAAAGGACCCAAGCTCATCAGCGACCACCGTTCCATGAATCCGGCGCCATGGCCCGTGCGCGCTTCATCGATGGCCCACAAGATCATCAGAGTGCCACCGAATATCCCGGCCGCCGCTTGAATTCCCGTAGCATCAGATGCTGTGTTGACAAAAGAACCCAATGCACCAAAGAACGCTCCTAGCAGTGTAAACGTTAGAATCCTCCCTAGGTTGTGGGCTAGATGCAGTTTTAAGATATGACCGGTCGAGGCTTTGGTGAGATTTCCGGCAGCATCCTTACGATATGACAGACTAAAAGCTAGCACGAATGGGCCACACATCCCCGAACAGTGCAAAAATCCTTGAAGAAGGCCGACACCGAGGGCCCAGACCAGTAATTCCGGTTTCATGAATGCACTCCCACCCTAGGTGCCCGAATCTCGCTTTTTCCCCTTGATCATGGTGAGGTGTGAAGGACGATAGTTGGGGTTGCGCGCTTGGCGATTAGGAATTGAGATCGCTGCCTCTTTAGCTCGTTCGGCTTGCACCCACATGTAAAACTCTTTAATGAACACCACCAATAATATGAGCATGGTGGATACTTTCATTACAGCGCCCCCCAGTTGTTGATCCGTTAGAGGCGAAACTCCCAAGGCGTGGGCGCCAGTAATGAAGGTCGAGTAAAAAGCTTGGCCTGCTAGCGTAATAAACGCGAAAGTCAAAAGCGTGGGCAAACTCATAGCAAAAAGATACAGCAAGGTTAGAGGCCGTGCAATGGAAGGGATTGCTTTCGTGGGGCTATATACAGGCCACCATAAAAAGATAGAGGCCAGCATCATAAGATACTCCTCGACCAAATACAGTCCGTTGTATTTTAATGTGGCTTCTAAAAGATTGGGCACTTGAAATAAGATCGGAACCACGGTAAATGCCAAAAGAGCTACGCCAGGCCGGGTAAAAAATTTAATTGCGGCCATTACACTGTGAGGACGCAACAGGGGTGCTATCAACCAATCTGGTAGCCCAATCAAAAATAGCGGGGGCAACACCATAGCCAATAAGACGAATTGGATCATATGCGCAGTCAATAAAAATTGGTCGGCTAAAATCTGCAAGGGTGTACCCACGGCGATGTACAATGTAACCAGGCTCAAGTACATGGCCAATCGGCGCATGCGCGGAAAAGGCGGCAGATTCGGGCCAAATCGCGAGCGAAGCGGCCCCACCAGCTGTCGATAGGTAAATCCGAGAATAATCACCAACACCATCACTTCTGGATGCCATAAGGCAAAAAATCCTGCTTTGGCCACAACGCTCGGCAACATATCGGGCCCCCTTAGGGTCGCTTGATTTAAGTACCCACTATTGTAGGCTTTGTCGGTGTCAATGCATAGGGTTGATTTATCCATACGCTGAATAGCACCCAGTGCCAACGCCGTTTTACTCTGGGTTCTGAACCACGCTTTAAGCGGAATTGGATGACACTCTGCTGAAGTGCGCGTCTAGAACCTGATGGCTTAACACCAACCGTGACGGCTTAACACACTGCCAATAATCATTAAAGCCATGGCGGGCATAATCAACAATCCGAGCCAAGCCTGACGGTCAAGCAAAGCAAACCAGGAGGCCCCAGATATGGTGCCCATGCCGTAAAGAATGACATCGGCTTCGACTAAAAGAGGGCGATGCATGTCCACAAATAAGTTCAGGCTGGGAATAATCCACAAAAAATCGACAGCCATGCCCAAAATGATAAATCCCACCGCTACGGCTTTAATCCGTTTTAGCCGAAGGGTTTCACTGGCATTGGGCATAAACGCGCGCACACCTCGCTGTACCCAGTGATAGAGCCAGGGACCTGCCGCGATGCCTGCCACCACACCGGTCAAAAGAATCCAGCTATATTGCAGCGTGTGTTGATCGACGCAGCCTCTTTTATCGGCTAGATTGCTTAAGTGCTGGATCCGCACCGAGACGGCAAGCGCATAACTTGCTAGGGACATCAAAAATGCACCTAACCGCAATCGGCGATGTTCCGCCGTTTGATCCATAGAGGGCAAACCTCCTTTTAAAGCCACATGTTTAACTGATATTTTACCAGCGGTGTTCTCAGTTGTCGGCCAGCACAGACCAAGATTTGGTCACGCGGTGTCCGTGGTAATTTATCGTCACATCAATGAGCCAAGGACCAGCCATGACCGGGATGAGTTGTCCTTTATATGCACCGGGCGTTCCGGTGGGTGTGAGGCGGGCATGCAACGGGGGCATGCTCATATCTTGCATGGTAAATTTGACCGCCACGGCAGCGCCTTGGACAATGGCGACATCATGGGAATTTTTCAGTGTCACGGTCACCTGGCAAGGTTTTAACGCCACCAGCGGACTCGGCGTCCAGGAAACCGTGGCTTTGATAGAGGAGCCGCTTATCGTCTGGGGTGGCAAATGAAAGGCGTTGCCGCTTGCTCCGCATCCGGTCAAGAGTATCGCGGCGAGGGCCAAAAGGAACTGTGTAAACCCACGGCCGATGCGCAACCTGGCCCGCCTCCTTTGTATTTGCCGATGAAATTCTCTCGGTCATTATACCCTAAGGAGAGACAGTCACGAATGACTTGCAATAACCATATGGCTGACTAGATGACGAGCCTGGCCACTTGACGTATCATAGTGCCCAAGAGGGGGCGCAACGACATGCATCCGCTAGAAGCACTCGAAATGCAAGTATCCCAGTGCCGACGGTGTGATTTAAGAGACCAGGCCCACGGGGTAGTGTTTGGTGAGGGAGCATTGGATAGCCATATTGTATTTTGCGGTGAAGGGCCAGGGGCCGAGGAAGATCGCTTATTGCGGCCGTTCGTGGGAGCAGCCGGACACTTGCTCGACAAAATGCTGGATGCCATGGGATTTAGCCGTGGCAAAAATGCATACATATTGAATGTGGTCAAATGCCGTCCGCCAGGCAATCGGGTGCCGCTTCCCCAAGAACTTGCAGCATGTCGGCCGCACCTTGCAGCACAACTGTCCATTCTCAGCCCCAGGATTATGGTGCTGCTGGGATCCACCGCGATTCAGAGTTTTTTAGGCCCCCAAGCTCGGGTGACCCGAGTGCACGGTCAATGGACAGAGCATCAAGGGATATGGCTTATGCCGACGTACCACCCCGCCGCCCTGCTGCGCAATCCCTCATGGAAGGTCGAGGCGTGGTCCGATCTCAAAAAAGTGATCGACAAGTACCGAGAGCTCGTGGATCCGGATCATTTCTCTACCCATTATCCTCTGAAGATATCCGATAAAAATCTGCCGCCGGGAACCATTAAGCCGCAATGCCGGTAGACCTGCGCGTCAGTCTGGGAAGTCTTCATCCAGAAACGACCGCAATATCATCCCATCCATACGCAGTTTCATCTAATGTCTGTGAACCAATGGTGATGGGGGATTCGGTCAACGCACGGCCTCCCAGTCGTTCATAAAAGGAACGAGAAGGGTTGCCCGACAAGACCCACACCAAGAGGCTATGGTATCCCCGCACTTGCAGAGATAGGGCCAGCTGCCTGACCAACGCTGTGCCCACCCCACTTTTCTGCCATCCCGACAGCAAATAGATGGCATAAAGTTCGGCATCCAGACCTAAATCGTGCCTTCGGGCCGGTCCTCCATTGATAAAGCCTACAATATGATGGTGCAGGGTCGTTGCCACATAGGTCACAATATCAGGGCGAGCTAGCCACTCATCTTGTCGCGCGATTCGCTGGTCTAAACTTTTTTCCATGTCATCAAAAATAGTCGGGTCTAGCAAATCGTGGTACGTTGTGCGCCAACTTGCAACATGGACGCGCACAATAGCTTCCGCATCCCCCGGTTGGGCACGTCGCACGAGAAATTTCTTCGGTTTCACTATGTGGCCCTCCTCGTATAATCCGTGTCAGCCCTGCAGCAGGGGATGGCTCAATTCCGCCGTTACGTAGGCCAGCCGAAATCCAATGCGTTCGACGTTGCGTTGCGAGTCAGATCCGGGCTCGGTTTCAATGGTTGCCCATCGCATGCCCTGTTGCTGGGCATAGCGAAGTCTCCAATCCAATAGGGCCAGGTGTAGGCCCTTGCGCCGAAATGAGAGACGCGTGCTAGTCGCAAATAGCGCTGCGATTCCATCATTTAAGGCTAACATGCCGGCGCCCGCCGGATGCCCATGCTCAAAGGCAATGACCGGAATTCCGCTCGACATGCGAAAAAATGCCCGCTCTAAAGCCAGGGAATCCCCTTGGACAGTGTCTTCGGAAGAAAACCCCGACGCCACTGTGCGGGCCCAAAGCATTTCTTCGCCAGGGTTGGCCTGATGGACCCGCGCGTCCGGGGCCGTTAACATAGACTTCCACGAAGCGAGGTCTAACACCCACCGATGGGAAAATGCTGTTAAAACATAGCCGCGTTGCCCGGTCAGTGCGATCAGAGTCCCATCTGCCAACGAAGAGACCCGAACAATTGATGGGTGGCGATGCGATGCATAAAAGGCCTCTACCCGGTCGAGTGTCTGGCCTGTCACCGGACCGGAAACTCCTAGTCCTACTGCTCCATTGAGAGGACAGTGCTGTCCGCCATAGATGGCTATTCCTTGGTCCCATGCCAGGGAGTCAATCGAGGAGGTGCCAAGAGGCAGCGTGTTCCAAGCTTCCACAACTTGCTGATTGCCTTTTACCAAATCGGTCTCTAATTGGACCGCGAGTGTTGGACTTAGAAAAGATCCGATAATAATCATTCCTTCCGTTATTGCGATGGAGATGCAACTGTGCATTTTTGCGAACTCATTGACGTGACGTCCCATTGTCTTGGTTTGCCTCATATTTTATCATGTCAGGGGATCCCCTCATGGAGAGTGAACAAGCTTTTTCACCGCGTGCCCTGCGGCCGTTCCCACCCATGCTGGTCGGATGGGTGGGAAGCCAAAGGCTCTCCTCCACTGCAATTTGGTTCCCACACAGCGACTAGCCGCAAAAACTACTCCATATGGCGCGCCTTGCCTGGGAATTTTGCTCATCTCATGATAAGATCTTGGTACAACCGAGGAGGGGATATCAACGAACACGCCCACACGTCTGGGGTTTATCGGATTAGGCATTATGGGATATCCCATGGCAGAGCATCTTTTGGCCCATCAATCGATAGCGGTATATAACCGCACTCAAGCAAAAGCAGATCCGCTTGTGGCCAAAGGGGCTCATTTAACAAATTCTCCGAGAGAGACAGCCGAAGTGTCAGAGATAATTTTTATAATGGTGTCCGACGATAAGGCATTGACTGACGTGATGAGGGGACCCAATGGGGTGTTGTCCGGTCTAAAGACTAAAACCGTCATTGTGGACCATTCCACCGTATCCGTCCAGTTGACTCGCCAACTAGCTTTAGAGGCTAGGGAGAAGGGCGCCGATTGGTGTGATGCGCCGGTTACCGGAGGAGATATCGGAGCCCGCAATGCGACCCTTACGATAATGGTCGGGGCATCGGACAATTCCTTTGAGCGCATTAGACCTTATCTAGAGCGTATGGGCAAACATGTGGTTAAGGTAGGACCAACAGGGCAGGGGCAAGCTCTGAAAGTGGTTTCGAACATGGTTTCTGCTTTGAATTTGATGGCCGCCGCGGAAGGGATCCGATTAGGCCTAGCGGCGGGATTGTCTTTGGATGCATTGGATGATGTGATGACGCATGGTTCGGCACAGTCGTTTGAGGTGACTAAAATGGCCGACCGCATGCGCAGGCATGACTTCCAGCCTGGGTTTTCGGTCGCCAACCGGCTAAAAGACTTGCGCTTGGCTCTGGACTTGGCTGCCGCGCTAGAATATCAGGCGCCATTGGGCGCGTCCGGAAAAGATCTGTTTGGGGCCCATGCCGCTCGCGGATTTGATAGTCTCGACGAATCAAGCTATGTGCTAAGGTGGCCCGCGATAGATGATTAGTCACGTATTGTGCGATCTAGATGGCACCATCTTGGATACCATGGAGTTGATTTTGGCCAGCTATCATTACGCATTTTTGGAGGGTTTGGGGCAAACAGTGACGGACGCCGAACTAATGCCATATTTCGGGCAAACCTTGGACGATCAGTTTGCCCAAATGCGCCCGGATTTAAGCGACTCGGAAATTGAACGGCTCGTGGATATCTATCGAAACCATAACCACAAGGAACATGACAGTCACATCAGTATTATTCCAGGAGCCGACGTGGCTCTCCACAAGCTTTATGCGATGGGATATCCTTTGGGCATTGCCACCTCCAAACGGTTGGATATGGCACGTCACGGACTAGAATTATTTGGCCTATGGAGCTACTTTTCTGTCGTGGTGCACCATGACAGCACGCATCTGCATAAGCCGCATCCTGACCCTTTGTTGGCAGCGATCAAGGATTGGGGTGTTGACGGATCTGAAGTAGTGTATATTGGAGACAGCCCTTATGATATGAAAGCGGCCAAATCGGCCGGCTGCCAAGCCTTGGGGTTAGCGTACAATACGTTCACCGTCAATGACCTTAAACAGGCTGGCGCTGACACAGTCCATACGACTTGGGATTCGGCGCTTTTATGGATATTTTCTCAAAACCCTAGTGCGGTATAAGGAGGATTTCGCCATGACATTGGACGGTACGGAAATTACCTGGCTGGGACACGCAAGCTTCATTGTTAAATCTCCTGGGGGGAAAACGCTGGTGTTTGACCCCTGGCTCGGATCGGAAGGCAACCCTAAGTGTCCCCCTCAATTTAATGATTTGAGCCAATGGGGATCGGTCGATTATATATTCATTAGCCACGGGCATTTTGATCATATGGGCAGCGCAGTCAGATTGGCTAAGCATTCGGGAGCCATGGTCATTGCCAATTTTGAAATTGCCCAATACATAGAGCGCCAAGGGGTTGAAAAAACTATTGGGATGAATAAAGGAGGGACGTTGGAACTTGGTGAAATCCGGGCAACCATGGTGCATGCCGATCATAGTTCGGGCATTTCTACCGAAGACGGCATTGTCTATGGGGGCGAGCCCGGCGGGTATGTGGTGACCTTGGAAAATGGAATGAGTCTTTACCATGCGGGCGATACGAATGTGTTTGGGGACATGCAGCATATCCGTACTTTATATGCGCCTGATGTTTGCTTGTTGCCGATTGGCGGGCATTTTACCATGGGACCAAAAGAAGCTGCTTTTGCTGTCAAGTTGTTAGGTCCCAAAGTCGTGATTCCCATGCACTATGGGACATTTGACGTCTTGTCCGGAAGTCCTGATGCCTTAAGAGATCTTTTGGCGGATGACCCGGTCGAAGTCCATGTATTAACGCCAGGAGACCAATATCGGTAAACCGATAGGAGAGAGTGCAAACGATGCCCCAAGCCAAGACGCCAAAAAAGCCCCGCTTATTCCCGCCTTCGATGGCCGGCCAGTGTATGCGCTATGCGGTGATGGAACTGCTGGGGTTTGGACGACTGATTGAACCGTTAGCGCAAGAGGCGATGCGTGAAGGGAGCATGCTGCACAAATCGTTTCAAAATGAGCTGTTGCAGACAGAAAATGTTCGGGCGATCGAGGCTCCTATCCGGGATCCGGAAAGGGGAATTTCGGGACGGATGGACGCGGTTGTCGATTTTAAGCAAGGCGCCATGGTGATTGAATATAAAACGGTCAATCACGATAAATTTGTCGGTATCGCGGATGAGGGACCATTGGTGTCGCATTGGGCTCAATTGCAATTGTATTTGGCCATCGGAGACTTTGCAGCGGGCCGTTTGGTGGTGGAATCACGGATGACCCACGGGAGGTTAACATACCAAAGCACGGGCGACGCATTGTGGCAAGAGTGGGTGTTGGCTCGGGTGGCAGCCGCCCGCGAATATCAGGCCGCCCATAAATTGCCATCGCGCGAGGTTAGCATCCAGTGCGCGCATTGTGATCGCTGGCAACGTTGTTTTAAGAATGAAGCGGAACGCGATGAGGCTATTAGTGAACATCCCCAGTGGTGGACGGAACCACCCTTGCCCGCGGAATTTCGCATCAGCCGCATATCGTGATTGCAGACAAATTCTACCGATTATCGTGTGTCATTAAGAGACGACAGTAGCAATAGAGAGGATGAGCGAAAGGTGTCCATCGCGGAAGTGGAATTTTCAGGGGGAATGAAGTTTATCGGACATTCAGCATCGGGACATTCCGTTGTAATGGATTCCGCCCCTGAAGTGGGAGGACAAAACCAGGGTGTGCGGCCCATGGAACTGACCCTGATTGCGCTAGGCGGGTGCACGGGTATCGATGTCGTGTCAATTTTGAACAAAATGCGCATCGTTGTCGAAGAGTTTAAAATGGATATGGATGGGAGTCGGGCACCGGAGCACCCTAAGATTTATCGCACCATTCAGTTGAATTATCGTTTTAAGGCAGACGAAGCGGCAGCTGACAAAATCTTGCGGGCAGTGCATTTGAGTCAGGAGAAATATTGCAGCGTTTCGGCCATGCTAGGCGCCGTGGCAGTTATTGAAGCCAACATATATTTAAATGGCCAACTGTTGGAAACTCTGCAATCCCACTCCTAATTCGGCAGCAACAAATGGAGTAGCGGCTCCAATAGCGGTACACACTATCCCGGCACACATAATGCGGGAGGTGAATACGATGGCCGAAAACAAAAAAACCTTGCGGCATGTTACCCAAGAACGGTTTCAACAAGAAGTGGCCCGTGAACTCGGAATCGATTTAAATGGTGACGAAAGCATCCGGCCGCCTAGAGCTCCGTCCAATCATGAACAGTTAATCGTGGATGGTGATACCGAACAGGAATGACATGTTGCGCATGGGGCGTCGGCATTGAGCCGACGCCCCTTTTTGGTTGGCATGGAATACGCGCATTGGGTATAATCGGGTAAGAAATGGAGGTCGACAGTGGACGTTGGATTGATAGGATTGCCGCGTTGCGGCAAGACCACCGTATTTAATTTGCTGACGCATTCACAAGCTGAGGTGAATCAGTTTGGCGGAGGAAGAGCTGAATCTCGTCAAGCTTTGGCCCCGATACCGGACCACCGTTTGACTTGGCTGTCCAACTTCTACCATCCGAAAAAGGTTACCCCAGCCCAATTGTCGGTAGTAGATGTGCCGGGCCTGAGTCGCTCAGAAAGTGGCGGACCCAATCGGTTTCTTAACGATGTACGCTTGGTTGATGCTTTAATTTTAGTCGTGCGGGGCTATCCGAGTGAATTAGGGGAACCTGCCGCTCCTTTGGCGGACATCGAGGAAATGGAACTCGAGCTGATGTTGTCGGATCTGGATTTGCTGGAAAAACGCAAAGAGCGCATTCGCACTGGAAAGAAGATTACCCGTGAGTATCAAGAAGAGCTTGATTTGGTGGACCGACTGATAGATGCCTTGGAAAACAACCAGCGTTTAAATCAAATGACGCTGAATGAAGATGAATTGCGGTTGATACGCGGATATCAGTTTTTGACTCTAAAGCCTTTGGTGTGGGTGGTAAACCTAGATGAAGAACAATTTAAAACCAGAACATACCGCGATGACGATCAGATTGTGGCCTTAGCAGCGACTAAAGATGTTCCGGTGGTAACCATGGCTGCAGCACTGGAACAGGAAATCGAACAACTCTCGGATGAGGATCAGGAAGTTTTTATGTCGGATTTAGGTATTGACCGTAGCGGACTGAGTCGCGTAGCGGGTGCCATGTATCAAAAACTAGGACTCATTTCATTTCTTACCGCAGGCGAAGATGAAGTGCGGGCCTGGACCATTAAAACGGGTACGCTGGCCAAACAAGCGGCAGGTAAAATTCATTCCGACATTGAACGGGGCTTTATTCGAGCGGAAGTGGTAGCGTACGAGGATTTGGTGCGGGCGGCCAGCATGGTTAAGGCTCGAGAAATGGGTCTGGTACGCTTGGAAGGAAAAGATTACGTGATGAAAGATGGCGATGTGGTAAATTTTCGATTTAATGTATAACGCTAAAGGGAGGCTCTTATGGCAGATTGGTGGGAACGGGCACAAGCTGTGATGCCCGGGGGAGTGAACAGTCCGGTGCGCTCTTTTCGCGGTGTCGGGGGCACTCCATTTTTTGTGAAGTCGGGGCAAGGTCCCTATTTAATAACTGAAGACGGCCGCACCGTAATCGACTATGTCATGGGTTATGGCCCTCTAATATTGGGCCATGCGGCCCCCCCTGTGGTTGAAGCGGTAATCGCGCAGGCCGCTTTGGGGCTAGGGTACGGAGCGCCGACCACACAAGAGGTAACCTATGCGGAATTCTTAACCCGCGAGGTCCCTGGACTGGAAATGGTTCGACTGGTGAATTCGGGGACTGAGGCCACGATGAGCGCACTGCGGGTTGCACGTGCGGTTACCGGGCGCCATCGCGTCATCAAATTTACGGGATGCTACCACGGCCATCACGATTCTTTGTTGATCAAGGCGGGTTCTGGGGCGGCTACGCTGGGCGTGCCGGATTCCCAAGGCGTGCCCGAGCAATTGGCGGCTTTGACCATCACGGTTCCTTACAATGATGTGCAAGCTCTAACCGAAGCGTTTAGCCAGTATGGACATGAAATTGCCGCCGTCATCATGGAGCCAGTGGCGGGTAATATGGGGACGGTGCCGCCCTTGCCTGGATATTTAGAATCCGTCCGCGACCTGGCCCACGCCCACGGAGCGCTTTGGGTGGTGGACGAGGTGATGACCGGGTTTCGGGTAGCCTTTGGCGGAGCTATGCGAAAATATGGGTTGGAACCGGATTTGGTATGTCTGGCCAAAGTGATTGGTGCAGGCATGCCTCTTGGAGCATATGGCGGCAAACGGGAATACATGTCCCTAGTGGCACCTTTAGGCGCGGTCTATCAGGCCGGCACATTTTCGGGCAATCCCATTGCTGTAGCGGCTGGCAGCGCCCAATTAGCCGCTATAGGGGGGCAAGCTTTTTATGAGCAATTAGGACAACGAACACAATATTTGGCCGACCAATTGGTGGCTCGGGGCCGCCGTCATCACATTGGGGTATCGGTCAATGTGGCGGGAGGCATGTTTACCCTCTTTTTCAGCGACACGTCCCCCAAAAATTTTATTGAAGTCGAAAATACGGATCGAGTGCGGTATCGCAAATTTTTCCATGGGATGTTGGAGCGTGGAATTTTTGTCCCGCCGTCTCCATTTGAAACGATGTTTCCGTCACACGCGCACCGCGACGAGATTATTGAAACGACATTAGACGCGGCAAACGAAGTCTTTCGCACCCTATAGGAGGTTTTCATGTACATTCCCAAATTAAATCCGTTTGCCTTCAAAATCGGGCCCATTGGCGTGCATTGGTATGGCATTTTTATGGTGATGGCCATTCTCGGCGGGGCTTGGTATCTCATTGAACGAGGACGGCAACTGGGCGAGGATCCCGATCGTTTGTCCAATGTCACGTTATGGACCGTGCTGTGGGGAGTGATTGGCGCGCGGCTGGTATTTGTGCTGGCCAACGAACCACAGTGGATTTGGACAGACCCAATGCAAATTCTGCGCATTTGGGATGGAGGCTTGGCGTATGACGGGGCTGTCGGTCTGGGTGTTCTGGCCCTATGGTATCAACTGCGCAAAAAACCTTTGGTGTTCAACCATATTGTGGATTGGACCGTGCCAGGCATTGGATTAGGCATATTCATGGTCCGGATTGGCAACATTTTTAATCACGAAGTGTTGGGTCGAATGACACAATTGGGATTTGGCCGCTGGCCGGAACAACTCATTGGCTCTTCCATCGGGGTCATCTTGATCGTGAGATATTTTTGGATTGAACGGTATCGGACGCCGCCGCCGGGCTATCAATTCTGGTCAGCCATGTTTTACTATGCCATATTGCGTGGGTTTGTGGGCGAAACCACTCGAGACAATCCCCTATATTTAATACACTATATCAACCCGGTGTGGGGCATTGGATTTACCACGTTAATGCAGCTATTTACACCTCCTATCTTGATTTTCACTGGGTTGATGATGCGTCGTACCTGGCGACAGTCGGCCAAGCAGTTGAGTGGTCCGGGACTGGGTATCGCAGAGGAGCCTTTGCCAGCGGGGGCGTCTGACCGATAATCAGGACCGGGGTGCCAATATCGGTAAATTGGTAGAGCCATTGTGCGTCGTCGGGAGAATCTCCAGGACGAGGATTAAAGGTCCTAGTCCGCAGCTGGATACACCCGTGGCTCCGTGCAATGCCAAATTGCCGATTCCACCAGGCTCCGTGAATGGCAATGCCGCGGTATATATACTGGGCCCACGGCACATGCTCCACATCCCAGGCATCGGGCGATCCGGCCAGCCCGCCCTTCATGTGATCGTCGGCGACTTTGCGGAATATCCAAAAGGTGCCGTTAGGAGTTGTCCAAGTGGGTGGAACCCCGGTGGACACTGGCATTAGCCGAATCAAGCGGTCATCTTCAAAGACCAATAAGCGTTGGCTGGATAGGTCAATGAGGAGGCGCTTGTTGGCATCGGTTTCAAATGTATCGGACACCGCTTTAGCGTGGGCAAGCTCTAACGCGATGGTGATGGTGGTGAGACCAGGCCACGAAGATACTGGACGCACGATGAACCGATGGGATGATACCGCGTTTATTTTTACCGATATCGCGGGCCTTACCCGCAAGTGACGACTAATGAAGGCGGGGGATTCCGGCACATTGGATGTAATGATCACCCGATCCCCAATGCCAGCATGGTGGGGAGCGCTATGCGGCCACAGCATGACTTGAAATCTCGGGGGTTCCAACCCAGCGGCATGGGCGATGGGGCTATGGATGCGGTAGACAAAAGCCGTGGTTGCGGCTAGGATCATGAGTACGAGAACGCATGGAAGAAGTCGTACACGACGAGGCATAAATTGTCGTCCTTTCTTTCATTTCACAACCCCTTAGGAGGATGTATGAGCCAGGACATTACGGTAACCACCCTATTTTTCTCATTTGCGGCCGATCGTATGAATTGCCGGAACAAAAATTATGTGATTCCACAAGGCACTACCCTGGGTGAGATGGTTCACCTGTTGCAGCCGCAACTGGGACCAGATAGCACGCATTGGCTGTACTCAGTGAATGAAGAGTGGGCGTCGGGCGAAAGGCCGTTGGAAGATGGTGATGAAATCGCGGTGATTCCGCCGGTGAGTGGAGGCTAGCACGATGGATGTCTATCGCATTACCAAAGAACCGATTGATGTAGAGGAAGCGCTGCAGGCGATCGCGGATCCTGCCGTCGGAGCGCAAGCCATATTTCTCGGAACCGTGCGCAATGAATTCGAGGGCAAATCGTCGCAAGGACTTTATTATGACGCATATGTAGGACTGGCCGAAAAGGAACTCGCCCAGATTGGAGCAGAACTTAAAGACGAGTTTGGAGCGCGGCATGTGGTGTTGATTCATCGGACGGGGGACTTGCCAGTAGGCGCCATAAGCGTACTGGTGGCCGTCTCCACGGGACACCGCCCAGAAGCTTTTGAGGCCGCCAGGCACGGCATTGACCGCGTCAAAGCGCGGGTGCCGATTTGGAAAAAGGAGCATTGGAGCGACGGAGGGGACGCCTGGCATCACGATCCCACCGCGTTTGGGCTTACGTGATGTTAAAGAGTTCCTTGACCCTGCGCACATTGCTGCGGCTGACCACAACTTCGCTTTGCGGCTTGTCTTTCATCTTTAGCAAGTAGGTTCCGTTGAAATAGGGCATGATTTCTTTCACTTGGTGCAGATTGGCAATAAAGCTGCGGTGAGTCCGTAAGAAGGTTTCGGGGGGAAGCCTTTCTTGCAGCTCTTGCAATGTGAATCTAGTGGGATAACGATCTTGAACGGTGCAAATGTAAATGATGTCGCGTTCGGCCGTGGCGTAAATAATGTCGCCTACAGCAACCGGAATGGTATGTCCATTGACTTCGCACGGAACCCAGGCCAATGCCGGGATAGTATCCTTGGGTTTTTCATTGCCCTCTTCCGGAGCCAAGAGCCGTCTCATGGTTTCCGCCATGCGGTCGCTGCTGACGGGCTTCAAGAGGTAATCGACCACTTGGATGGCAAAGGCGTCGACGGCATAATTTTCATGGGCTGATACGAACACAACCCGCAAGCTAGGCTTCAGCGTTTTTAACTGTCTAGCTAATTCCAGCCCGTTGGCTCCTGGCATTTGAACGTCTAAAAAGACTACGTCATAATCCATCGCCTCTATCAATCGTAATGCCTCTTTGACGGATTGGGCTTCTCCAATGACTTCCAACTGATCCTGATAAGGCTCAAGCAAATATCTCAGTTCCTGTCTGGCAGGATATTCGTCTTCCACAATCAGCGCTTTAAGCATGGATGCCCCCAACCTTCACATTTAAGGATCGATTATACGACCGACTATCTATCCAAGAACCTCTAAAATCCACGTCTTTGTGCTAGGGATGCGCACTGATCAGCATATAAGGCGCCATCCGTCAGCGATACTCCAGATTGTTCCGGCGAGGCCACCACGAACAACATCCACATATTCTATTATGGTCAGGCTTGCAGACCATACCACCAATATACCAGGTCCGCTCTCTCTATAACCTAAAAATTTCCGCTATTAAAACTCACCCGTGTGCAGTTGCCGTCGGAATTGTCAAGTCAGGCATCAGACCGCGATTTTTGATGAAATTCTTGGGTTAAGGCTTACTCCTTAACAGGAAAGTGGGCAGGTAATTCCGAATACCTATACTATTCACTTTGCCACAGGGATCTCTTACAGGCGATCCTCTATTGTGGTTTTCCCGCATGGTGGAACATTGATGCAAGGAGGTTAAGGAATATGGCACCCGAAATGCCTGACATACCGCAGATGATAGCAGATAGTCATTTAGTCGATCCTTCACTGGAGAAATCGGGCAGATTGCCGATTGAAAGCGAAGAGGATTACCGACGGCTATATAAAGATTCTCTTGATAATTTGGGGGAATATTGGGCCTCGGTAGCACAAGAACTGGTTTGGGACACCCCGTGGGAGACGCCCCTTGAGGGTGAATTGCCGGATTTCCGGTTCTTTGTGGGGGGTAAAGGGAATGTCAGTGTGAATTGTATTGATCGGCATTTGCCCACTCGTGGGGATAAAGTGGCCCTAAAATGGATTGGGGAAGAGGGCCAGGAGCGCTCCTGGACTTACCAAGAACTTTACACCGAAACATCAAAAATGGCGAAAATACTTGTTAATTGGGGCGTGGCCGAAGGTGATGTGGTCGCCATCTATCTTCCCAACTTGTTGGAGACTTTTGCCGCTGTCCATGCCTGCTACCGCATTGGCGCTATTTACAACATCATATTTTCCGGATTTTCCCCAGGCGCCTTGTATGATCGCCTGACAGACACCCGGCCCAAAGTCATCATCACTGCGGATCAAGCCATGCGCAGGGGCCGAGCGATTCCTCTCAAGAACAATCTAGATGCCATTATCGAGCGCGTGCCCAGCGTAGAGCATGTCATCGTCGTGCGCCGCACCGGAACCAACCAGATTCATATGGATCCAATGCGCGACCAATACTGGGATACCTTGATGAAAGACACGACGGAACTTCAAGATCCGGTGCCGATGGACGCCAATGCGCCAGGCTTTGTGATATATACCTCAGGCACGACATCGAAGCCTAAGGGGTTGGTGCATTCAGGACTGGGATTTTTGGTGGCTGCTTATCACAATGTCAAATATGCGCTCGATCTCGGACCCGAAGATGTCTACTGGTGCACCGCCGATGCCGGGTGGTTGACGTTTCCCATTTTTGAATTGGTCGGCGCATTGGCCCACGGAGCCACCGCGTTGGTTTATGAAGGGGCCTTGGACTACCCGAATCCGGATCGCGCATACGAGATTATCGAGCAGAATAAGGTCACCAAAGTGTTTACGGCGCCCACTTTGCTGCGAATGTGGGCGCGCTATGGAGAATCTTGGGTAGGGAGCCATGACCTGTCTTCGCTTAAACTCATTGCACTGGTGGGTGAACCATTGGATGCCACGACCTGGCAATGGGTTCGAGACGTGGTAGGCGGGGGCCGATTGGAAATCAACAACACCTATGGGCAAAGTGAGACCGGGAGCGCATGGACATCTTCGGTGGCCAGCGTTACTCGCGCCAAGCCGGGATCCTGTGGAGTGCCATTGCCCGGGCATCGATATGCCATCGTAGACTTAAACGGGCAATCGGTGCCTGCTGGCGTGGTGGGATATCTTTTGCTAACCGCGCCATTTCCGGGTTTGGCCCGCACCATTTTTGGCGACCCGGAACGTTTTCACTCGCACTACTTCCGCCAATTTTCGGGTGCCTACAGCACGGCGGACGCTGCCATCGAAGACCAAGACGGGCACATTTGGGTTTTGGGGCGCATCGATGACGTGATTAATGTATCGGGGCATCGGTTGTCGACAATGGAGATGGAGTCCGCGCTGCTCGATGTCGAGGGAGTCTCGGAGGCGGCTGTAGTGGGAATTGAAGACCCGATCAAAGGCATGGTGCCTGTATCGTTTGTGACTATTAATGCCGGCAGCGATGTGTTGGCAGGAGAGGATTGGCGGCAATATCTATCACAAGCGGTGGTGGATGCGATTGGTGCCATTGCTCGGCCAGCTCAAGTTTATCGGTTGGACGCGATGCCTAAGACACGAAGTGGGAAAATTGTTCGGCGATTGTTGAAAGATTTACTGAAAAGCGGGCAAGCCACCGGGGATGTGACGGGATTGGAAGACCCTGAAATATTGCCGATCATTGTGGAGCAGATTGGTCAGCAAAAGCCCGGACAAGAAGTGAATGGATAAGCGGGCCAGGGAAAGTTAGTGGGCAATGGGCACGGGAATCACCAGCCTAATGGTGGTTCCTTTGTCTTCTTGGGACCGCAAACGCAAATGGTATTTATTGCCGTATAGGCCAACCAGGCGCTCCGCCACGTTGCTTAAGCCCAGACCCATGCCTTGCCCAGCACCCATCTCAAATATTTCGTACTGCTTTGCTTTTGGTATGCCACATCCGTTGTCTGAAATGTAAATCACAATGTCTTCTCCCCTAAAGCGTACGGTGAGACTTACCATGCCCGTATCTTCTTTGGTGGCGATGCCATGGATGACGGCATTTTCGATTAATGGCTGCAGCATAAGGACCGGAACCGGGATATTGAGGGCTTCAGGCTGGATTCGCAATCGGTAGCGCAATTTATCTCCATAACGAGCTTTTTCTAAATTTAAGTAGGTTTGCACATAATCGATTTCGTCCTTCAGCAAAATGGTGGGTCCCTTATGGGACAGCGAACGGCGAAAAAACGAGGCCAATTGAATCAAAAGGTCTCGGGCTTTGTCAGGGTCGGTGCGCGAAAACGAGATAATGGTGTTCAGAACGTTAAAGAGAAAGTGGGGCCGAATTTGGGCTTGCAGCGCCTCGAGTCTGGCGGCCGACGCCAAACTGCGCTGTCGGTCCAGTTCAGCTACCTCCAAAAGAATAGAGAGCAGTTGGGCAATGCCTTCGGCAAATCGGCTGACGCGGTGGGGCAACATGCTTTCTTCGGCGACATAAAGTTTGACCGACCCGACAGCTTGGTCATGGGAGACTAAGGGAGCGATGACGACGATGCCCAATTGACAATCATCATAGGCGCCTTGGAGTTCATCGGTGTGAAGAATGCGAACCGCCCGATCCCGCATAACTTGACGCGTGGTCAAGGACAATAGGCTGCCCGGCCCGTGATGCGGACAATCTTTTCCAGCCCATCCGAGAACAATATTGGTGTCGGTGATGGCGACGGCTTCCACTCCTGCTGTCGTTTGGATGATGTTGGCAATGTGCTGGGCGGTGTCACGGTTCAGTCCTTGACGCAAGTGAGGCAAAGCGGCGCTGCCGATCTCAAAAGTGGTTCCAGCCGGATCCTCCAAGGATTGAGACAAGGAATCGCTTGCACCACCCGGGTCTCTAAGAGAACGGCGCGAAACCACCCATACCAGCACTGCCGCAGCTAACACTAATATGCTTACGGTGGTGCGCATCAAAGTGCCTGGCAAGGCCCAAAGCGCAGTCAAAATTAAACCAGCCCCTACCAGCAGTTGAATTTGCCGGGTTTTAGACATGGCCAGATCCTTTCTGGGGCTTAGACAGCCAGGTGATGAACTGAGTTGAGGTCATTACCCGGCTTATGCGGGGAAAAACTCGGGTGAGCGTAAAAAAATGCTCATCGCGAGAGGTTCCGAGCATGGCGTCAGAAATGGCAATGACGTCAAACCGATGATCATAGGCATCGCGCGCGGTGCTTTCTATCGAAAGGTTCGTGGAAATGCCCGTCAAGACAAGCGTGTGCGCCCGCAGGCTCGCGAGATGAAAGGGTAACGACGTATGGTTGAAAGCACTCCAACTGGGCTTAGTCACTAAAAAGTCTTTGGGCAACACGGCCAAATCCTTCAATATGCCATCATTGGCCAGCACCCCAGACGCTTTAGCCGGTTGATCCACTGCTGGCGCATAGTAATGGCCGTCGGTTGCTGCGGGCGTCCACACATAGCCTACTGGGATTGCGTGAAACCGCGCCTGCTGTATCAACACTTTGACGGTGGACAGCAAACGGGTCCGGGGGTCGCCTTCCTCTTGAGGCCGCGCCAAGGACTCTTGCATGTCAATGACTAACAGCACCGTACTCAAGGTCCTATCCTTAAATGAGATTCTAACAACACAGCCCCTTGCGAGGCCATTTCCCGCAACGCCCGCTCGCTATCTGTGGGCTCTACGTTGACGCCCTTTACTCCATCCGCAATAATTCCCGCTCCATAGCCTAGACTTAAGGCATCGAGCGCGGTTGCCCTCACACAATAGTCGGTGGCAAGCCCGCATAAATAGACTTCCGCCACCTCGTGCGCTTGCAACAGTTGGTGAAGAGTCATGGTGGTCAAATGGCCTGGCGTATCGCTCACAACACCCTCAAATCCGCTATAGGCATCGACGGCTGGATTAAATCCTTTGACGACGTGATGCGCTTGGGGCGGCACTCGCAACGAAGGATGCAATTCACAGCCAATGGTCTCTTGCACGCAATGGGCAGGCCACGGTCCACCTTGGGATTTAAACGAGATATGGTCTTTGGGGTGAAAATCCCGTGTCAGAATGACGGGTCGTTGGTGCGTTTCGAATAGCGCTAGATATTGCTGCACTACCGGAATGATCTGATCGCCATGAGGAACCGCTAGGCTTCCGCCTGGACAAAAGTCATTTTGAAGGTCGACGACGATAAGAGCTGCGCGTGAGATGTCCAACATCAGTGCTAAGGCCTCCTTTACCCACCCATTGATCGCTGCCTGGCGAAATTCAAGAATTCCACGATTTCAGTATACATGGAACCTTTGTGGACTCAAATGGGTTAAGCGATCATGTGAAGATTGTTTGTACGCCGTGACGGGGCACATGCATGACCTCCCGCACGCCGCAATGAGCGTGAAAAACCGGTGACGTGCTGAATCATTAATCGATTCGGCACGTCATCGGTGGAAACAGAAGGGATTCTCAGACGATAGCTAGAACGATCCCGCTTCGCGGGTTTCATCGATCGCTTCGAGTGCCGCGCCCACGTCTTTGGTGCGATAGCCGCTGGCCACGCCCCAATAGAAGAAGATCAGCGCGAGGATGATGACGACGATTAAGTCCATCGGATAAGGAATGATGTTCTTCAGTTCGCCCAGTTTCGAAGATCCCACATAGGTCATGCCCAACATCGCGAGTAGGTATACGATTAACCAAACGCCGCTCTTGACGGACTGTCCATCCGGGCGTTGAATCGAATTGGGGGAAACTGCCGCTGCAATCGCGTACAGGACAACACCAAGAAGAATGGCAATGAGGAGTTTAGAATCCGTAACCCAACCGGTGAAGTAGACGATTAGGGTACCAATCGCAAATGCCGTGGGAGCAATGATGCCGGACCCGTTGAGCTTAAATGGGCGGCGAGCGTCCGGCGCGGTTCTGCGTAGAACCGAGAGCGAAATGGGGCCGATAATGTAGGTGAACACGGTAGCTGCTGATATCAGTCCGACCAACGACTGCCAAGATGGAAACGGAAGCAAGAAGACTAGACCAAGAATAAAGGCGACTACCAGGGCGCCTACCGGAATTCCGGTCTTTGGATCGATTTTAGCCAGTCCCTTGGGGAAATAGCCGTTTTTGGCCAAAGCGTACAAGACACGCGTTGTGGAAGCCATATAAACGTTTCCGGTACCGGCTGGAGACAACACCGCGTCGGCATACAGTAGGGTGACAAAGAAACCCAAGTTCAAGCTGGCGGCCACTTCGGCAAATGGCGAAGTCAAAGCCACGCTGGCCCATCCTTTGGCCAAATCGGCCGCAGGCACGGCGCCCAAGAAGACCACTTCAAGTAGCACGTACAGAATGATGCCGATGAGAATCGAATAGATGAGCGCCCGGGGAACGTCGCGCTGCGGATTGCGAGCCTCACCAGCTAGGTCTACCGCTTGGCGGAAACCTAGATAAGAGAAGATAACGCCTGAAGTGGCCAGTGCCACTAGTACACCTGAGCTGCCATCTGGCGCGAACCCGCCGTAATGCGACAGGTTGACCCAGTGAAGACCAGAAAACAAAAAGACGATGATGGTCAAACTGGGCATGATAAATTTCACTATAGTGACGGTCGTGTTCACTTTGGCGAAACTGCGGACACCATAGTAGTTGATGATGAAAAAGGCCAACATGAGTAGGGCGGCAACCAAAAGACCGATACCAGACAAAATGTTGGGCGTCGATTTGGCATCCCACAGTGCAGGGAACCAGTGCGAGGCGTATTGCATCACGCCTTCTGCCTCAATCGCGGGAACTGAGGCATAGGCAATCCACGCTGCCCACCCCATGATGAAACTGGTGAGGTGTCCGTGCGTGTAATGGGGATATCGCGCGATGGATCCAGATTCGGGAAGCATGGCCCCTAACTCGGCGTACACAAGACCAATCAGCAAAACCGCGAAACCTCCAAGAATCCAAGCGATGATGCTGGATGGTCCAGCATCGTTAGCGGCGAATAATGCTCCGAATAGCCATCCTGAACCGATAATGCCGCCCAATGAAGCCATGGTAAGGTCCAAGAGGCTGAGCTCTTTCTTAAGACCCTTATTAATCAATGGAATCCTCCTTTGTTGACAGAACAATTATGAGGTGAGGAAAAAAGGACAACCAACAAACCAAAAGTAAATTTCGACATAAGAATCAGAATTCCTGCAACAACGAGATGGTGTCATAAAAGAATTATGCGAACAGGATGAGTTTTATGCGACAAGATGCGCATATTTATGTGAAAGAAGGAAATATCTAGAAAATCAGGCGGGTCTTTATAGGGCACGGGCGGTGGGGTGCAGGAGAGATTCGACTAGTGATTGAAGCACGGACAAGAGATTTTGCATTGTGAACTGCGGCTCTTTAATATGAGGAGCGTTCGACAGCAAAGCCTCGGCTCTAGCTATTGCGATGCGATAGACGGTCAATACTTCCCAAGGGTCTACAGAAAACGAATGCTTGCGCCATTGGCCCATGTCGATGACGTCATCGCCAAGCAAGTCGGGCAGGGCATGGGGGGCAGTAGACAACGTAACTCCCAGAGATAGTTCGGGAATCACCACGTGGTCAATGCGGGTGGGGTCCCACTCGCAATGAAACAGATGCACTTCGTATCCGGACAGCATGGCGCGTTCCCCAAACCAGCGAATGAGACTGGTGTGATTCAAACCGGGGGGGCCTTCAAAGCGTATCCGATGTTTTTGTGAAGACAGAACATTTGAGAGAAAGTTGGTCCATCCCGCACCACTCACGGTGGCTCCCCAGAAATGCCGGGCTCGATTTCCCTGTTGGCCTGATCCGGACAAAAATTGCAGCAGGTGGTATCGGGCTGAGGTGACGGCCTGCTGATCAATATCGGGACGGATCGACGCTTCGAGTTCATCCATCGCGCACTTGGCCATCCCTAACAAGGCGGGCACACGAGCGGGCAGTTTATGGCTGAGAGGATCTCCTGTGTGTAAGGTGGCAGAAATAGGAACATCGATAACGGATTGCGCATCGACTGCGTTCGGTGCTTCCGCTATGATCGCTCGGTGGGCTATCACGAGCTTTTGGTCAACCCGTAACGCAGTGATTAGTTCGGGATGCACTGCTGAGTGGAATACTTCAGTAAAGGTCGTGAGAGTCTGCAGAATTTCACGAAGAAGAAACGAGGAATCCGCTAGCGATCCTCCAGACAGCATAATGATGGCTTTGGCATGGCTGAACAAGTCTGCATAGAACGTGCGAATGCCCCAAGGGGTAATCGCCTCTAGAAGGTAATGGCTCACGTGCGAATTCATCGCTGATGCCTCCGGCTCCTAAGGAATGTAATGCCATCATACGGAGCGGACACAAAGAAGGTTCCAACAGATAGATCGAGAAATAAGCGGTATAATAAGCTGTTGGTATAACAATTTGTAGGAGGTTTTAGGGATGGCTGTTGTGGTCTACACCACCCCCACCTGACCCCATTGCCGGACTGCTAAAAAGTTCTTGCAGGAGCGCAAAGTCCCTTTTAAAGAAGTGGATGTTTCCAAAGGGCCCCAAGCGGCGCAAGAACTGCAGCGAAAGTCTGGGCAAACCGGCGTGCCGGTGATCATAGTGAATGGAACGGTGATTGTGGGGTTTGACCGTCCTAAGTTAGTGCGGGCATTGGGTGTTCGTGAATAAAAAGAAAGGACCCTTTTCAAGAAGGGTCCTTTCTTTATTATTGTTTTTGGGCGTCCAACACCAGTTTTAGCAGTTGCGCCTCGGGGACCGCGCCAGTCACCTCGAGTTTGCCGTTAATCATAGACTTGGGAACCCCATAGACGCTATATTTGCTGGATAGCTCGGGAAATTCCCCCGCATCAATCATATCAGCTACAATGTGCGGTGAAGCCAATGCCATATCATGAGCCAGGCGTACAGCCCGGGGACAATATGGTCAGGTGGGGGTTGTAAAGACCTGAATGTGAAGCGGCTTTGAAATCGTGGCTAACGCCTCACGCGCCTGATCGCTAAGACCGCTGGTATGTGTGGATACCGCTTTGAGCGCTTCAAGAAAAGCACCAAATTCATGCCCGCTGGGAATTCCTAAAAATCTCACTCCCGTTCGATTTCCGGTGTTGTCTAAGAGCTCGGCGACAGGACCTGTAATAGTCTCATTGCCGCCATGCCCCGGTTCTAGCATCGGAGCCTTCTCGGTAGTTTTGACCATCACTAAATCGGAAAGGTCCGCCACTTCATTAATCAATTCGTTAAAAGTCTCTGCCATTTCGGCTTCGGGTCCAGCGTAAAATTCGACGGTGACGGCATCCTGCATGCCGTCAAAGAACTGCGAGACTTGTTGGCTTACTTGACTGTCGAGCAATGCCATGACTACAACACCTCCTTTTCTAAAAGATAGACGCTTTAAGTGCGTTGCACGGGATGGCGTGCCCCGATCCATAATGACATCCCGCCGACCACGTTGGCGACGTTAAACCCTTGTTGGGAAAGCCAAGCTGCGACCGATGCGCTTCGGCTGCCCGATGCACAGACAATGGCGTGGGGCTTAGCTTTGTCGAGTTCCGACATGCGCGCTTGCAATTGTCCCATGGGAATGCTGATAGCACCAGGAATAATGCCAGATCGCAATTCATAGGATTCCCGAACATCCACAACAATATAATTGTCAAGGTTTTGCAAGAGCTCGTCAACGGTTAAGTCATGAACTCGTGCAACCGGTAGGCCAGCTTGTTCCCATCCCTTGACGCCTTGATCAAAAACGAAGGGCACGGTAATACCTGCTTCTTCAAGGCTATCTTTGGCCGATTGCGCAATCACACTATTTTCCGCGAAAATTCCGATGGGAGGATTTTGCCCATTTAAGGCCCTCTTTACCTCCTGGCCCCACTGGCGGCGATGGAATGGGAAGTTGTAGCTCCCCGCCGGATGCGCCTTAGAGTAAGCATGAGGCGGATTGACATCGAGTAAGATAACCGAACCTTGCTGTACTTGATTCATAAAATCCTGCGCAGTCATAGATGCCATGGATTCATCAATCCTCCTTCTCTTAGGATTAGACAGGCGCGGCCACGCCCAAGTTTTCAGCGCGGATAGCGGCTGCACTCTCTGGGGGCGGTTTTAAGAGCATGAGTACCTGTTCCACAAATTCGTCAGGTTCCGTGAATTGCACAAATCGGTTCCATCGACGTTCATAGCCAATGGTGGATACCGGTTTGGAACTGAGAAAAAGCCCTCCGCAGGCAGACGCCCCGTAATGTGCCGGATATAACTCGCATGTATCAGGCAATGTTAAAATTTTGTCGCGAATCGAATGAAACTGATCCAAAGCGGCTGCTTTAACCATTTCGGGGGTTGGGTCCGCTAGGTCTGGTCGTCCAACATCTCCCACAAACAATGAGTCGCCACTCAGTATGAGCCATGGTTCAGAAGCCCTGGTGGCATCGGTTACGACAAGAGAAATACTATCAGGGGTATGACCAGGAGTTTCCCACACCACGGCTTTGACGTGTCCTAAGTCAATGGTGTCGTTCTGACGAAGCGGATTGAAATCATAGGCTACAGGAGCCCGATGGCTGAGCGAGACCGGCACGCCCGTTTTTTGAGATAACTCGCGGGCCGCTGAATGATGATCGGCATGCACATGGGTTTCGACTATGGCCGTTATCTCCAGTCCTAACTCGGCCGCTCCTAAGATATACGAATCAGCTCCTAGATTGCCCAACGGATCTACCACCATAGCCTGCCCTTGTGCCTCGTCGCCTAGCAGAAATGAAGCGCACCCCAGTGACCCGTCCCACATCGGCACAAAAATCATGCTCTCCCTCCTCGCTTATATACCACCTAGGGTATATAATGACGGTAGCAGCAAAAAAAGTCAACGGTATTTGTTTTGGCGGATCTAGCAAACTACTCTTAAGGGTAACCAGGGAGGGGATTATTATTCCAGACAAAGAACAGCCTGTGCGACCTGTGGTTATCGGGCAATATTGGGATACGGGGGACTTGATTCGTCGGATGCGCCGTATTGAAGGACAAGCTCGGGGCATACAAGCGATGTTAGAACGCGAAGAAGACTGCAAGGCCATCTTAACGCAATTGGCGGCCATGGCTGGAGCGCTGAATCAAGTGTCGCGAGTGGTAGGAGCTTGTGGATTAGTGGATAGCCTGAGACGAGAGGCTTCTCTGTTGAATCCGGATGATATAAGGGCTGTGCTGGAGGACTTGCAATCGAGAGGAAGACTATAATCTAACCAGAAAAGAGGCGTGGGCCATGCTGGCATATACCAAACCGACCACCAAAACTTTAGAGGACGCCATTCAGAGTGTGCATCAAGCGGTGGACGCACACGGGTTTAAGGTGCTTAATGTGTTGAATATTGGGGAGATCCTAAAAACTAAGGGATTTGAGCGGGAGCCCATTGTCATTTTAGAAGTTTGTCATGCTAAGTCTGCAGCTGCCATGTTGTCTGAAACCATCGACATTGGATTGCTGCTACCGTGTAAAATCAATGTCTACCGCCAGGACGGGGAGATATCCATTTCAGCTTTGGATCCCACGATGATTAGCCAATTTTTTGACCAACCCAGCGTAACCTCGATGGCCAAGGAAATTGCCGCAACGATTAGGAGCATCGTTGATGACGCAGTCTAAATATGGACGCCGGCCAGTGGCCCCATTTTAGAGAGCCACTGGCCACAGGACGGTTTACACGTCTTCTTCCAACGTGAAACCTGGTCGGATGGGGAAATCAGTCAAGGGATATCTTAACGGGTTGAGATGCGGAGCCTGGGCTTCACCCAAAACAATTTGTGCCGCCAACTCGCCGAGTGCTGGCCCGCGCATCACACCAAATCCTTGGTCGCCACAGGCGACAAACAGCCGGTCTGCCACCGGTCCCACTAACGGCCGGCGGTCAGGCGTGCTGGCACATAATCCTGCCCATGAGGTGCGCAGCCCAGCCGTGTCGGCTCGACTCATGAGATCGATTACGTGACCCGCTATGGTGGACTCGAACTCCTCATCACCGGTGGTCTGATAGTGGTCGGGATCGTGTTCAAAGAGGCGGGTGCCATCGCCCGCCAGAAGATTATGCGGACCATCGGGTACTAAATAGACGTCAGTAGCTAATTCCCAGAGAATGGGCAGGTGATATCCGTGTGGGAAGTCAAGCGATGAGAGCTGTACTCGGTAGGGACGCATGGGCAGTTGAAAACCTATCGGTTGCAGCAATTTTCGGGTCCACGTCCCTGCGGCTACCAAGACGTTGTCCCCCATCACGATTTCGCCGCCCACTTCCACCGCAACTTGGCGGGACTCCAAACGAATGGCCGTCACCGGATGTCCTAAGCGAAGCGATAGTCCCAGGTCGCGAGCCTCGCTTACGGTCGCTTCCGCGTATGCTGTGGGATTGACATGGAAATCCTCTGGGGTCCAAAGGGCAACGGTATCTCGACGCAACCGGTCTAACTGGGGGAAATTTTCTGTTATGCGGGCTACGTCCCACAATTGCGCAGCAATACCACGGTCCAAGAGCCCCCCTGCGCGTTTTTCAAGCAGCGCGGCCCGGCTTGGCTCGGCCAATGTCAGCATCCCATAGCGTTGCAGGATGGAGCGGTCCTGGCTTTTGGCAAAGGCTCTTTGGTAAAGAATGCGACTCCTCTGCACCCAAGACACGTCCTCAGGATTCCACACTAAATCGGTCACGATTCCCCCCGCTTTGGCACTGCTTTCAGTGGCGACGCCGTTGTTGGCTTCAATTAGCAAAATGGATTTCAGTCCATATTGGGCGGCGGCGAGGGCGGCCGAGGTCCCCCACACTCCAGCGCCTATAATAATCAGTTGGTATTTCACATGAGATCCCCCTTTAGCACTGTCCCCTATTACTCTGACGTTTCATAAGGGGGCTGTCCAGATCCGAAGCCTGCATTTTCACCCATGGGAACGCAGTGCGACACCCGTCTCTTGCTACAATTTTGATGATGGCGGCAAAAGGCTGACGAAAAAGACCTTGGGACCCGTTGGGGCTGGCATATCGGGCGACGGCTCCAGTGTTATGCCGATCGCCTGATAGCCTATGTCCGGATTGGGGACTGCAAAGGCTACTTGCGTGATTCCAGAGACACTGGGAATAATGGCTACGGGAACGTGATGCCGACCGTGAATCATCCACACTTCCAATACCCGGTGGGCCATGGGAGGCATGTGCGAGACCGTCATAAGGCCAACTGGAGACCCTGGCTTCCACTGGACCGCAACCCGAGATTGAGCAAACGAGACGTCTTCAGCGCGAAGTGCCAAAGAGGGCATAGCTATAGGGCTCGGTGCTGTTGGAACGCTTGCCAAGAATCCGATCAGGGCCGCCATAATTGCGAGAGCACCCCCTAAGAATGGCGTTCGTTTAGAGGTCTTCACTCGAGAATCCCTCTGCAATATGTCCGCCGCAGTGGTCGTTGGAGTGATGGCAGGGGGCATTCCCAGCACCTGGATGGCGGCGCTCAAAAGGTCCTGGCGCTGTCTACAAGCGGCGCAGTGCGCCAAGTGCGGATGGTTCAAAAGCATTGGGCCGAGACTTTGCAGCAATTCGGCGTCGGTTAAGTGCTTCATTATTCGGCTCCTTTATGCCCATTCACGTATTGCTGACGCAGTTTATCCAATCCTCGCCGAGTCCAGCTTTTCACCGTGCCTAAGGGCCGGTGCAGAAGTTGGGAGACTTCGCGTTGGGTAAAGCCATACCACACAATTAGTTCAATGGTCGTCCGCTCGTGCGGACTTAATGCTTCAAGCGTCTCCTCTGCCATTAGCCTGTCGTCGATAGGAGCATCTTGCCACAAAGATTGTGCTCCGTTGTCCTCAGTCACCGTATATTCCCACCGGCGCCGATTCTTTCGCAAGAAGTCGATAGCCCTGCTTTTAGCAACCCGGAACAGATAAGCCTGAACCGTTCCACGCTCTGAATGGTATATGCCGGGATGTTGCCATATATAAAGGAATACGTGCTGCAAGACATCTTCAGATTCATCCCGGTCGGGAATTATATGACGGATAAAGCCTAAAAGCCTGGGCGCGTACCGCGCATACAAATCTTCGAATGATTGGGTATCATGAATAGAGATGCCGTACATGAGTTCGAGATCGGAGGGATTGTGCATTTTGACCCCCATCAACTAAGATGTCCCTATCATATCATTGGAAAGAAGATCAGGGGGAGGCAAGCGGATGGCCAATAGGTGGACAGAACCCCGGCGTTTTATGGCGGCGATGCTGGCAGTCTCCGGTTTGTCATTCATCGGATTCGTGTCTGGCCCCCAACCATCGACGCTCACCGCACCGATCACAGGATATTGGCCCATTCATTTAGTGCCGTCCCTATTTGGTCCGTATTCCACTCCGGCCAACCACGGCTATGAAGGGGCTGACCAAATTAGTCCTGTGATTCCCCTGTCGTATGTGGCCTGGCGGTCGCCACGCTTGTTGGGGGTCCAGTTTATTGGCGATGCCCCTAAGAATTTGGAAACCGACGATTTTGCCATGTCGATACGAGGACCCAGAGGTACCATAGCAGGCTTAAAAACGCATTACTTTTCGAACGGTTTTGTCGGTTGGAAAGTGCCGCACTTGAATCCTGGCCGGTACCAAGTGACCTTTATGGCGCCGGGGTTTCAGCAACCGGAATCTTCCTGGACGCTCACCATCGTCAAGTCCTCAAAAGCTGTTAAAACGGCGGGCGAAACTCAGTCCGATCGAGTGGCATTAACGGCGCTTAATGCCTACCGTTCCATTCTCGAGGAGGCCCCGGTGCACTGGAATAGTTCCCTCGCAGAGGCAGCCCAAGCACACGCGCAGTACTTGGCGGTCAATGGATATCACGCACCGTCATTTCATATGGAAGAGCCCAATCGAACCGGGTTTTCGGGGAAAACGCCCTGGGCGCGTGATTTGGTTTTTGGATGGCCGAGCATCCTGGATGGCGAGGTCGGCATCGAATGGACACAACCATTGCCACCGGTGGCGGTCATTCAAGATTTGGTCGATACGGTGTACCATCGGTTGTCCTTACTCTCGGCCAACCTGTTTTTTAGCGGCGAAGGTGCAACGAACGGCGCGACGGGGGCCGTGGTGATGGATCTGGGATACGGGTACAGTTCCAATCTTCCTATGGCCATTACCTATCCACGGCCTGGGCAGACCGGGGTGCCTACCGGATGGGTGGATTTGGAAAGTCCAGATCCGGTTCCTGGGGGATTTGGCAACCGGTACGGATACCCAATTACGGTAGATTTTCCTACCGTGCAAAATCTTAACAATGTTCGTGTGGGATTATTCTTGGGTACCCATAGGGTTTCGGTATATCGCGACATGCCCGGGGTGAACTCTATGGCGCAAAACCAATTGGGCCTGGTGCCGAGACATTTGCTAATGCCGAATAACGTGTACACCGTGGTGGTGTCAGCTGACGCATCGTATAATAGCGGGGCGAAAGGCCCAGTCAATTTGCATTGGCAATTTGCGACCGGCGCCGGCTCGGAATCTGTGGCGGCAGCCCCGTTGTCTGGCCATAATCTCTTGGTGTCGGTAGTCAAAGCAGGTGATGGCGAACCCGAGGCGAATACGCTCGTAAGAATTTATCAGGTCCGATCCTCCAATCATATTAAATTGGTCGGCTCCGGACAAACGGGATTGAACGGCACGTGGACATTTACGCGTCGCCCGGGAAATCGGGCACTCTATGACGTGGTGACCTCGTCTGGAAACAGCGAAGAGTTTTGGTGGTAAGAAATCATGACTAAAGTGGCCGATCGGCATATGCAGATAACGTTGAAAGGGCAAAGCATTCGACTTTTCTACGCACTGCGCGAGGGGGCGCAGCCACCGTGGATTCTCATTCATGGCATGGGTTCTTCACGATTGGCCTATCGTCCGATGATGGAGCGCTGGCCGTTGAACAGTGCGGTTTATGCCATGGATCTTCCTGGATTTGGTGGGTCGGGGAGTCTAAAGACTCCTCATCAAATGGATGACTATGTGGCGGCGGTAGGTGCCTTCATCGACCATCTATACCTAACGGAGCCCCTTCTGTTGGGCCATTCCTTTGGAGGCATGGTGGCCGGCGAGGCCCTGGGCATGCTTGCGAGCAGAGTTGGTGGCGCCGTGCTGGTTTCCAGCGCTGGGTTTTTTGCTCCACAGCACGCCATGTCTCCCACACCCTATCCGCTCATTAATCGCATTGCGATTTGGATTACCGGATGGCAGCATTTTGGCTTGCGCATGGTTCAGGCCTTGGGCGTGGACCCCCGAACCCTAACCCGACAAGATCGCAAGCGCTTGCAGTATGGATGGCGTCATGCCATTGAAATGGCACGCATGCGCACATTTTATGAGGACTCGCAGTTTCTTGAAAAGATATTAGCCGCAAAGCGTCCCGTGGCCCTTATTCACGGTGACCGCGATCCGCTGTTTCCTTTGCCGAACCTCTGTCAAGTGGTAGGAGACAGCTTGCCCTTATGGGTAATGCCTGGGGCGGGCCACCTCCCATATGACAAAGATCTTGAAGGGTTTTTGAAGATTTTGACCGAGGCTGTCAATAATTTTTAGGTCGGACGCGGCCCTGCACAGTGCTGCAGTGGCCTGGCATCCAGCTGGATGGACCAGGGGTGCGGGTTTTTGGCCGCTTTTCAGTGACTCCAGAAGGATCCCGGTCATAGGAAACGTTCCGGTTCCATCACATAATCCGTACCCACAAATTTTTAAACGAGGGGCTCTCCCGCGTAATGGGTGCCGGTGATCCGGGCGATTTCAGGATCCAGGGCGCAGAGGTCCTCTGGACTTAAATCCCATACGCTGGTATGGCCCATCGTGCGAATCGCCATCTCCATCTCTTTGCGGCAACTGGAAAGAAAGTTCGCCAATCCTAATGCAGCTCGGGCGATATCCAACGGTACCCCAGGTTTAGCGCGGTAAAATACCAGGTCAGTGGGTGGCAAAAAGGGCACCGTTCGGGTGATTTGCTTGTGCGCCAAGGCAAACATGGCGATGGTGCCCAAACCGACAGCCCGTGCTCCTAAGGCGTATGCCTTAAGGAAGTCTCCCGGTTCGCGAAAGCCGCCGGAAATTACCAGATCCACGCGATGGGTGGCGTCATGGACTTGGAGATACTTGCGGGCGCGCGCCAGGGCATAAAGAGAGGGAATGCCAAAATGATCCGAAAGGGTAATGGGTGCATTGCCTGTCGCGCCTTCCGTGCCATCAATGACGACAACATCCACGGCTGCCTCCAATGCGTTGGCTAGATCATGCTCCAAGTGATCGCCGGCACCCATCTTAAGGGCAATCGGAATGCCGTCGGTAACCGACCGTAAATATTGCACCACTTCTTTAAGAGGCGTCGGGTGGGCAGGATCTTTTAAAAACAAATCGGCGTGGATGATGGGCGCTTGGCTGGGGTCCAAGTGCATTAGCGCCTTAATCTCGGGGCCTACGTCACTGGGCGTGGCCAACACCGCGTTGCCTGGCATTGCGCCTTGTCCCACTTGCACTTCAATCATATCGGCTTGTTGCAAAATAGCGGGATCTCGATTCCAGGTCCAACGTCCAAATTGGAGAATATAGCGGTAGGCCTTTTGACGCTCCGCTGCTAGAAACGGGCCTTGACCTGAATTAATCGGAATCTTTGCCCGGCTGGAAGCCTCTGCGATGGCAATTCGGGAAGCTTCATTCAAGGCTAATCCATAGGCCATGCCGGATATGAAAAGCGGCATGCTAAAGGTCAGAGGTTTTTTGCATTGGGCCCCCAATATGGCATCCAAGGCGACTTCCTCGGTCGCCAAGACGGGTCGTCTAGCCAACTGTGCCGGTACCAGCGCAAGATCGTCAAAACCATGCACCGGTTTGGCGGAGCCCATCGGCCGTATAACCACATCGCCGCTTTGAGAACGCAGTGAAGAATATAAAAAATCCATCAATGGCGTCGATTTCATCGAAACATAGAGTTCTGCCAGGGTATCACTCATGGGCCGCGTGAGCAGGATCCCGATCATGCGACGCGTAATGGTCGGCAACAGCCACGCTAAGAAACCCACCACGACCACCAATGCGGTTAGACTGCCTGCAAACATGACTAAGAATCTCATGAAATCTCCTCCCTGTCGGTGGATAGGATGAACAGAGAGGCCAAAACTATTCTGAATACGAAAATCAGATGAGGAGTAGGATAACGCGCTATCTTCAGCGCGACCCTAAGCTGGCGATTAGCGCTCGATGCTTAGGAGATCCTGGATAACAGGCAGACCCCTTACGGCGCCCCTCTCTTGAAGGTGGTTCCAGATCGCGTCAACAAGAGCAGGGACGGAGTGTTGCGCGGTATCCAAGATCAAATCGGCGGTAGAGGGCACTTCATAGGGCTCATCAATGCCTGTCATATGCTTTAGCCGGCCACTTCGGGCCTGAGCGTATAGACCTTTGGGATCGCGCCGTTGGCACTCTTTGAGGGAGGTCGACAAGTAGATTTCGAAAAATTGTCCCCATTCTTCAATCATGTGGCGCAGTGCGAGCCGGCCTTCTTCATAGGGAGCGATCATCGACACCAAGGCAATCCCCCCGTGCTGTGCAATGATTTGGGACACGAACCCGACGCGTTTTAAGTGCTCCCTGCGATCCTCTGGCGAAAAGCCAAGTCCTTTGGATAGCTGGCGGCGGATCATATCGCCGTCCAGCAAGCTTACCTGACGATTGTCATTGACCAGCAAAACATTTCTTAAGGCAGTCGCGAGCGTGCTTTTCCCTGATGCCGGCAATCCTGTAAACAAGATCACCAACCCGTGATCCTGCTGGCAGTACGCACTTTCCATCACTTCACGCACGGCTTTGGGAGCGAACCATTGGGGTAAATTCTCCTTCTTAGACAGTCGCCTGCGTGCCCAAGATCCAGACAGTGTGGCGTAGTCATTGGCAGGATCTTTTAGAGGCTTTGGCATATACGCCTGTTGCCGCTTGTTCCAAGCGTATTCGGGAAAAATCAATGGCTTGATGCGCAGCTGCGATGCCGCTGATTGGAATAATTCGTGCGCTTTATAGGGGGGCCACCAATATCCGTCCGAACGGTCGGGATTTTGCCCAGGGTCGGCTGGGGCACGGCCGACAATAAAGTAATCGGCGCCAAAGTTTTGACGAATCAAGGCTTGCCAGAGTGTTTCGCGCGGGCCTGCCATGCGCATTGCTAAGGGCAACGTGGACAGGGTGACTGCCTGTTTGGGATAGCTTGCCGTCAAAGCGGCAATCGACCGGATGCGCAGCGCCGCGGACATGTCTCCGGGATTTGTGGGTCCGGTGGTGGGATGGAGCAAGAGATGACCTTGGGTTTGCTCAATAGCTGACCGAGTTAATGCAAAGTGGGCTCCATGCATAGCATTTCGGGTGTGAAAGGCGACAATTGGCTTCGCTACCTCTTTCCATCGCGAGCGAAGTTCCCATGGCGTGTAATAGGGCGGTAAAAAGTCTACGTGGCGGGCGACCTCAGAGCGCTCCGGGTCAATGTCGACGACGGGGCCCCCGACGTAAAACGGGTGACGTTCGTAAAGCAGCCGGACTCCGGCATGCGCCAAGCTCTGAGTCCCATAGATCTGCAGGGCTTCATAGACGAAATCTGGCGAATAAATGTCGGTGACATCCATGGTAGCCAGAGGTGTGCCATCGGCTCGGCACAGCACCAAGGGTTGTCCCGGTTCGAGGGACTGGGCGAGCTCGGCGGGGATGTCCAAGGTTACCGGAATCGGCCACAAAGCCCCAGAACGGAGTGTCATATTGTGCAGGACCGACTGATATTCATCCTCGCTTAAAAATCCTGCAAGAGGTGAAAAACCCCCAGTCACCAGCAACTCCAAGTCGCACCGTTGTCGTTGGGTCAAAATCCAATAAGCATTGGCCACGTTATAACCGCCTTTGTTGATGCCTTTTGTCCAATATACCGTAATCGGGTCCGAACACAGCCCGCCGACCGGGGCATTTCAGGAGATGTTCAGTTTTCGGCTGGGTAATTTTCGCTACAGTGACAATGACGATTTGCGAAAGGTGGTCAAGCAGTGGTTCCAAATTTTCTCATCATTGGCGCGCCCAGGACAGGAACAACCCATCTTTACCAGGGATTGCGCCAGCATCCTGAGGTCTTTATGAGTGAGTTGAAAGAGCCGATGTTTTTTGCCTACGAGGGAGAGCATAAGCCGTGGGCGGTAGACACATGGGTAGATTACGTGAGGCTCTTTTCTAAAGCGGAAAATTTTCAGGCGATTGGAGAAGCATCCACTTTGTACCTGTGGCACCACAGGGCGCCAGACAATATCCGGCTGCGGCTGCCTGACGCACGTTTGATTGCGGTGTTGAGAAATCCCATGGAGCGAGCGTTTTCCCAATTCATGTTTCAGCGGCTGCTCAAGTCCGAACCATTGGAAACTTTTGAGGAAGCGCTGGCGGCAGAAGAGCAACGCGCCCAAAACCCAAAAACATCGGCATTTCTACTTTATCGCGAGCTGGGCCGCTATGCCCAGCACATAGCTCGGTACCAAACGATGTTTTCGCACGAACAACTGTTGTTTATTCTTAACGAGGATCTTCGGGACCATCCGTTCGAGGTGTTTGCTAAAGTTTTTAAGTTCATTGGCGTGGATCCAGGGTTCACACCCGTGCTGGGACATCACACCAACCCCTCGGGGATTGTGCGCAGAACCTCTCTGTTTCATGGTCTTAAGGCCACCGGCCGCATGGTCAAGCGCATTATCCCAGAATATCTGGCGCTGCAACTGAGCGGTCTCTTGAATCAACATTATCTGGTGCATCAAGAAATAGCGCCCGATACTTATCGACGATTGCTCCAGGATTTTCGCCAAGACATTGTCCTGACCCAAACCCTCATTGGTCGCGATCTGTCAGAGTGGCTGGCCACTTTGTAAGACAATGCCGGTATCAGCTCTGAGCTAAGGCGATAGAGCGGTCCATGTGACCCACCTTCCATTTTGAGCGTTCACCAACACGATGGCGAGTGCGGTCTCATGGCTTTGACCAGTGGACAAGCGGACAATGGTCACCTGATGCAGGGTGACAAGCCAGGCTAATGTGTGCGTGGCAGTGATGCGCACCAGGCGCGCATCCGGCGGTGTGCTGGGGGTCAAAAGAACATTGTGGTGGGCGGTTTGACTGTCGACCAGCGCTTCTTGACTTGTAATGCGCGTGGCGCTGTCTGAGACGTCGATGACACGAATGCCACGGGTGGCCAGCATGGCAGGAGTGGCCCCAGCTGAATCTTGATTATGCGCTATGGCCATCCCTGCCGCCAGGACCGCCACGCCTGTCGCCAATAGCCACCCCGTGGCGCGTCGCATGCCTTTAATCCTCTATTGGAGGTATATGCGCATTAAACCAATCCACCATGCTTTCCAAACGGTGGATGCGATGCCAGGGCTTGCCGTCTCTGCTCATGCCGTGAAACTCATTGGGGTAGCGCACAAATTTGACGGGCGCTTTGTTCAAGTACTTGATCGCACTGTAGAGAATCTCGCCTTGTTCGATGGGGCACCGGAGATCGCCTTCCTGGTGTTCGATTAGGAGTGGGGTGGTGATCTGATCGACGTAGGTAATCGGGCTTTGTTGCCGGTACCAGTCATCATTTTGCCATGGGGGCACACCGCCCGCCCGGCGCATCCAATGCCAGCCGCCGTCTCCAGTTCCCACCATGGCTCGCCAGTCAACGACCGATCGCATGGTGACCCCAGCGCGGAAGCGATCGGTGTGTCCAACAATCCAGTTGGTCATGTATCCACCATAGGACCCGCCCGCAACGCCAAGACGCGTGGCATCAATCCAAGGGTTTAGGTCCAGCGCCTGGTCCAGGCCCCACATGATGTCCGCATAGTCCAGGTTGCCCCATTCTTTTTGAATCGCCTTGCAAAATTCGGCGCCATAGCCTTGCGATCCACGCGGATTCGTGTAGATGACGCCATAGCCATTGGCGGCCAGCCATTGGAATTCGAAGAAGAAGCTTTGAGCATACATCATCATGGGTCCGCCATGAATTTCCAAGACGGCGGGATATTGGCGATCGGGCTGAAATTCCGCGGGCTTCATCACCCACCCGTCAATCTCAGGCCCTTGATCGGTGTTATAGTGAAACCGCTCCGGTGTGGCTAAGGCGATTTGCTTAAGCAGTGCTGCATTGGGATTGGCTAAAGACTGCTCGGTGCTTGCGGAAAGATCCAGCCACACCACCTCGCTGGGGTTGGTAGGCGTGCTGCGAACCAATGCGGCATGGCTCTGGCTCGCGTTTAGCGCATAACTGTAGTTGACCGCGTCCTGCGCGGTGAGCGTCAGAACAGTTTGGTCTTCAAGGTTCACACGCACTAAATGCGTGGCGCCTCGCTGCGATGTCAAGGTAAAGAGGTGGGTGCCGTCCGTACTGAAAATCAACGGACTGCTGCCGCTTCCGATCATGTCAGATAACGATAGGTTGCCAATGGGGAAATCCCAGTGATGGGCCAGGGGAGTGATTACGCCACTTTGCCACTGGCATATGTAAAGACTCGGGGTGTCATAACCCCACGCGTCCTCGTGATCTGCGACAAAGACGATTTGATCGCCGTGAGGTGTAAATGCGGCTTGCCCAACTGACAAAGTGTCATCTGTCAAGGCGCGAGGGGTCGGTGTAGACTCTTGCGACAAATCCAGAAGATACAAGACGCCCTCCGGCCATTGTCGGTCATAGGCTTGGCCGTAGCGGGATCGCACGAGCAATTTGGTGCCGTCGGGGTGGATGGCCAGACCTGCGTGACGGTAAGGGCCCGAGGTTAATTGTCGTGGTTGTTGGTCATGCTCCAGGAAAATTTGGACTATATGGGGCCGCTTTTCGTCGTAATATCCCACTCCATCCATTTTATGCGCTAGTTCGCTAATGACTTTGACATCGCGATTGAATTTGACCCGAGGTTCCTCGCTGTCGGATTCTTGCTGAGTTTTCTCGGGCATGATGCCCATTGCGGATAGTTTGGCAATCGCAAAAAGGCTCTGGCCATCCGGTGCCCAAATAAACTCAGCAATTCCGCCCTCTATTTTAGACAACTGGCGAGATTCGCCGCCATGTGTCGGCAAAAGCCATATTTGCGATTGTCCGCTGCGCTCAGACAAAAAGGCCACCCAATGACCGTCTGGGGAAAAGGCGGGATGGGTATCGCTGGGACCCGCCGTGAATACAAACGGATCCTGGCCAGGGCGCACAGCCATAAGTTGGCGTCGGTAGCTATTGTCTTTAGGCTGTGCCTGTGATTCTACATAAATCACTAGATCTTCAACTGGAGACACTTCTACGCTCCCGTCGAGCCGAAACGCGAATAAATCCTCCGTGGTAAGTACCCGCATAAAACACCTCCATGTGCTAACATAAACATACATATTCGTCGAGAAGAGGACAATTCCTGCCTAAACCTAAGGAGGTGCCGCCAATCTCTAACGCTCCCAGCATAGACTTTGCTTCATGGGCTAAACCAGCGGCGGTGGCGGTGGTGTTGGTTCCGATCCGGCACAGCAATCACATATTGTTGATTCAGCGTCCGGTCACCATGGCAGAGCATGCGGGCCAGATCGCTTGCCCGGGCGGACGTTTTGATCCTCTCTACGACAAGACGTTGTGCGACACCGCATGCCGCGAAACACAGGAAGAGGTGGGGGTGCAGCTTAACGCATCCTATCATGTGGACACGTTGTCCCCGGTGTACATACCGCCTACCGGCTATACCATATTGCCTCACGTCTTTTGTCTTAGCACGCTCCCACCCCTTATTTTGTCCCGGGAGGCGGAACAAGCACATTGGGTGTCCCTAGAAGATCTGCGCCGAGCTCTTGACACGTCGGGTGGATATTCCCGGTATCCCTTGCCTTGGGGCACGGTTTGGGGAGCGACGGCTCGGATTATTGATGAATTGTTGAATACGCCCTGGGGGAAAGGAATGATTTGATGCCCGATTCACCGCTTGTCATTGAACCCGTTCATGAGATAAGCGATCTACAAAAAGTGTTGGACTTGGAAACCCGCGTATGGGAAGGCACGGAGCCGGTTCCGGTGTCGCTGCTGCGGGTATTTGCCCAAGAGGGAGGGCTCGTCCTCTTGGCATTTTGGGACGGGCAGCCAGCACCTGTGGGGATGGCGGTGGCCTTTTCGGGCAGGCGCCACGGCCAGTGGTATTTGCATTCCCACATGCTGGCGGTGCTGCCTGCTTTCCGTCGCTTGTCCGTGGGCCGTGCCTTAAAGCATTATCAATTGCAATATGCGGCCGAACATGACATGGAATATGTCGGGTGGACTTTCGATCCTTTGCAACGAAAAAATGCTCACCTCAACCTCAATGTGCTGGGAGGGGTGGCCACCGATTTTTACCCAAATTTCTATGGAGTGTTGGGCGACGCCATTAACGGCGAATTCCCGAGTCACCGATTGTTCATCGAATGGGGTGGATCTGTGCCAAGCACAGGCTCGGGCAGATTTTTAGCGATACCTGATGATATTGATGCAGTGCGCCGAATCGACCCTCAAAAAGCCTTGTGGTGGGCAGGCCGGATCCAGAGAAAAATGGAAGTGTTGATGTCCCGAAACTATGTAGTAGTGGGCATTGTCAGTGATCGGCGAGACCGCTGGTTCTATCAATTGCAAAGACGCAGCGGCTAATGTGGGAGGACACATTTGATGCGCATTGAGAGAATAACCCTAAATTTTGTAGAGTTGCCCTTAAAATCTCCTTTTGAAACCTCTTTTGGCGTAGAGACAGTAAAGTCCTGTTGGGTTTTGGAAGTGATGGCCGATGGGATTTCGGGCTACGCGGAATCGGTTGCAGATGCCGATCCGCTATATTCAGAGGAAACTCATGCATCCGTATATTACGCCTTAAAAAATCACCTGCTGCCTCGTCTGATGGCACAAGACATCCAAAACCCAGAGGATGTGCGGCGTTTCTTGGGCCCCGTGCGAGGCAACCGTATGGCCAAGGCCGTGATTGAAATGGCCATTTGGGATTGGTGGGCCAAAAGCCAATCTCAACCGTTGTGGAAAATTTTGGGAGGCAACCCCGACAAGTCGCGGATTCCGGTTGGGGTGTCGATTGGCATTCAGCCTACCGACGCGCAATTGATCAAGGTGGCTGAAGAGTATCTGCGGCAAGGTTATCGTCGGCTTAAGGTGAAGATCAAGCCCGGCCGGGATTTCGAGCCCTTGCGAGCTTTGCGGCGGGCGGTGGGGGATGAGGTGGCGATCATGGCGGATGCCAACTCCGCTTATCGATTGGATGACTTGGCCATACTGCGTCGACTGGATGCATTGCACTTAATGATGCTCGAGCAACCATTGGCGGAAGATGATTATGTCGACCACGGCGTGCTGGCGGCCGGGCTGCAGACTCCGATTTGTCTCGATGAGTCCATTCGTTCGGCCGAGGACGCGCGAAAAGCGATTGGATTAGGGTCGGCAGAAATTATCAACATCAAGGTGGGACGGGTCGGAGGGCTAGCAGAGGCCAAGATGGTTCATAACATGGCTAAGACGCATGACGTGCCAGTTTGGTGCGGCGGCATGCTCGAAACCGGCGTTGGCCGAGCCCATAATTTGCACCTCACCACATTGCCCAATTTTTTGTTGCCTGGCGATACCTCCGCTAGTGACCGCTATTTTCACGAGGATCTTATCGACGCGCCCTTTGTGTTGAACAGCGACGGCACGCTTTCGGTCCCACAAGGGCCGGGCATTGGCGTGGAGCCGGACCCCGAGAAATTGCGGCGATTTGGGACCTACCATGAAACCTGGACTCATGATGAGTTGACCGCTGCGAGAGGGGGCAAGCCCAATGTCCTTGGGTTGGGATTTTAGCGCGGAGCAGGAATCGGCGCTAAAACAATTGCTGTATGAACTGGTAGCCATCGAATCTCCTTCAGGTGAAGCCGAACGGATACGCCAAGTGATGGCGCGCGCCGTCGAGGATTTAGAGGGAGTTCCCAATGTGGAGATGACTTGGCATGAAAATGGGGGCTTGCCCATCTTGGAACTGTGGCGCGGACGGGGGGGCGCCTTGTTGTTGGCGCATGCCGATACCGTATGGCCGTTGGGGACGCTCGAGGTTATGCCGTGGCAAGAAGACGGTCAGGGGAAAATTTTTGGTCCGGGAATTTTGGATATGAAGGCGGGATTGGCTCTGGGTATTTATGCGATTCGCAGCCTTGATCCGGCAACTCCGTTTCATCTGTTGATCACGCCGGATGAGGAGGTTGGCAGCGAAAAAAGCCGCGCTATCATTGAACTGCAGGCTCAAGGGGCGCCGGTTGCCTTGGTGTTGGAATCGGGCATGCCTAATGGCGCGCTTAAAATTGCACGCGCTGGTGTGGGTGATTTTAATGCCGATATCACCGGGGTGCAAAGTCATGCAGGACTTGAACCGGAAAAAGGGGCCAGTGCCATCACTGAGGCCGCGCAACAGATTTTGTGGCTCAAAACCTTGGAAAATCGCGTAATGGGCACTAGTGTGAATGTGGGGACAGTTGAGGGGGGGACCCGCTCCAACGTGGTGCCTGGGCATGCTCAAATGGCGATTGACGTCCGTGTTCAGACCCGCAGCGAGATGGAACGCATCGAAAGCACCTTGGCTCACCCCCCAATCTTTGACACGCATACCACCGTGCATTATCACGGGGGATTTAATCGGCCTCCGATGGAGGCCATGGCTTCCTCAGCGGCATGGTTTGAACGCGCGCAATGGATTTGGAGGCAAGAGACCGGGCAAGAATTGGAGGGCGTACGGGTAGGCGGCGCGAGCGACGGTAATTTCACGGCGGCTTTTGTAGCCACGCTTGACGGTCTAGGAGCGGTGGGACAGGGCCCGCATGCCCGCCATGAACATATCGAGTGGAGTTATATGCCTAAGCGAGTGCGTTTGATTGCTCAATTGGTCGAAGCGGCCAGCACCATGAGGAGTGGCAGCCGGTGAATGTGCATGCGCTGGTGGGGCCGAGCGGTACCGGGAAGAGCCACCGAGCGTCAATGGTGGCGGAACAGATAAATGCGGACAGTATTATAGATGACGGATTGTTGATTGTAGATGGGCGAATTGTGGCGGGAATCTCGGCCAAACGCGAAGCCACGCGCGTGGCGGCGGTTAAACGGGCCATTATGGCCGATGAGGAGCATGCCTTGGCGGTGCGCGAGGCGCTAAGGCGTTTGGCCCCGCATGATTTACTGATTCTCGGTACGTCAAAAGAAATGATTCGCCACATCTTACTGGCATTGGAATTGGTCGACCAGACGGTGGACTGGATACGCATTGAACAGGTGACATCGCCGCAAGAACGCGAATTAGCGCAATTAGTGCGCAGGCAGCAAGGAAAGCATGTGATCCCAGCGCCGACTATGGAAGTTAAGAAGAGCTTTACCGGGTATTGGGTGGACCCATTGCGGTTTATGTTTCGCGGACGTCATCGCCAAATGGTGGTCGAAAAATCCATCGTTCGTCCGACCTATTCGTCATTGGGAAAATTCTTCATTGCCGATACGGTGGTGGCGGCCATCGCCAGTCATATCGTGCGGGGTGTGGCAGGCATCGCAAGGGTTGCCAGAACCGTGGTACAATCAACTCCAGGAGGGCTGTTCATAGAGATGGAAGTATGGCTTACTACGCCCCGCCATATTTTTTCAGTTCTCGAAGAAGCTCAACAAATGGTGCATGATATTATCGAAGAGATGACGGCAGTGAATGTGCCGAGCATTAAAATTCATGCCCGACGAGTTGTCATGGAGGAGGTTCCGTCAAAGGAATAGCTATGGGACAACGCGTGTTGATCGTGGATGATGAGGCGGCGATTGTAGAGCTGGTAGCTTACAATTTAACCCGGGAAGGTTTCGACGTACTGGTAAGCCATGATGGGGCTGAAGCTCTGAGGATGGCACGCCGTGAATCTCCGGATTTGGTGGTGCTCGACGTCATGTTGCCGGGAATGTCAGGACTCGACGTGTGTCGCCAACTGCGGCGAGAGACGGAGATTCCCATAATTATGCTAACAGCCCGCAAGGACGAAGTGGATCGAGTCCTAGGACTCGAACTCGGCGCCGATGATTATGTGACCAAGCCTTTTTCGCCGCGCGAGCTGGTAGCGCGGGTAAAAGCCATATTGCGCCGCAGCCGTCCCCGCGAAGATGGAGACGGGGAATCCCCGGAAATTTCCCGTACGGGACTAATCGTAGATCTTGACCGGAGAGCTGCATCTTTAGATGGACGGATTTTGAATCTCACCTTCACCGAATTTGAACTCCTTCACATTCTGGCCAAAAACCCGGGACGGGCTTTTACGCGCGACGATTTGCTGATGCGGGTATGGGGGCAAGACTTCTTTGGCGATGCACGCACTGTGGATGTGCACGTGCGGCATTTGCGGGAAAAACTTTTGGAGGATCCGCAAAACCCACGCTTTATTGAGACCGTCCGTGGCGTGGGATATCGGTTTCGCGAATCGTGAACTGGGCTCTCGCCAGGCATTACGTGACGCCCCTCTTGGCGGCACTGGCGTTGACCGCAGCAGCCTGGTTGGCGTCACTTCCTCATGCGAGATTGGAATCCGTGATCTTGATCGTATTGGCTTGGGTGTGGACCATGCGCTTGGTATTGCATCTTAAGACCCAAGACACCTTTTTAAGTGAATCTATTGTGCAGCTGGAAAATACCGTGGACCGGTGGGCTTCGGGGGATTTGGAAGCCCGCGTCTATCTTGACCAGGCCGACGCGCTGGACCGTTTGGCGCACGGTATGAACCGTGTGGCGGAAGCGCTGAAAGAACGGACTGAAGATTTGGAACAGGATAAAGAGCGTCTGGAAGCGATCCTGACCAGCATGGCCAACGGCATCATCATTCTCAGCCACGGTTTGACCGTTACGTTGATAAATCAAGCCGCATATCAATTGTTTGGGATCGAAAGCAAGGACGTGCTGGGCAGCCACCTGCTGGAAGTGATTCGGGACGTGGCGATAGACGATGCGGTGCATCAGGTGACGACCAGCGGAATCACGGAAACGGTTCTATGGAGTCCCCATGACGCGGAGGATGAGGTGATAGAGGTCACGGTGGCGGCGCTTAATCAACCGCTGGGCGGGGTGGGTGCGGTTCTTGTGGCACGCAATGTTTCAGCCCAAAAACAGGTTGAACGCATGCGACAGGATTTTGTGGCCAATGTCAGCCATGAATTGCAAACGCCCCTGACCATTATTCGTGGCTTTACCGAAACCTTGCAAGACGACACGGACCCCGATACCGCCCGACGATTTATCCAACTTATCCATGAAGAAGCCACCCGCATGAGTCACTTAGTGGATGATTTGCTGGCCTTGTCGCGAATGGAGCACCATTCGCTGCCGGTCAATCGAATACCGGTGGACGTGCCAGTGTTAGTGGAATCGATAGTGGTCAAATTGGGTCCCCGGGCTGAGGCATCGGAATTGATTTTCGACAATCAATTGCCGAGCCACATTCCGATGGTCGCAGGCGACCCCGATTTATTGGCGGAAGTGTTTTTGAATTTAATCTCCAATGCAGTGCAATACACGCCAGCCGGCGGTCTGATTACGATTAAACTAGCCTCGTTGCCAGGAGACTCGATGGTGGGCATCGCCGTGAAAGATACCGGGATTGGCATACCGTCCCAAGATATATCGCGGATATTTGAACGGTTCTACCGGGTGGATCGAGCACGCTCTCGCGCATCAGGCGGCACCGGTTTGGGACTGGCTATTGTCAAACATATCATGGAACTGCATCAAGGTCGCATAGAAGTAAGTAGCCAGGTGGGACAAGGGACCACATTCACCGTGTGGCTGCATAGGTTTTCTGAGTAGCCCGCCCTCTTTGGAGGGAGATTAATCTTATGCGTAATCTACGGTGGATTTTCTTAGGAGCCTTCTGTGCAACATTGGGGGCGAGCACGTCCAGTGGGCTGGCGACCACTCGGATTCATGTATCTATCATGGGTTCAACGGCGTTGGTGCCATTGATCAAAGAGGTACTGCCTGAATGGGAATCCAAGCATCCTTTGGTGAGAGTGTCGGTGACTGGGGGCGGGTCTTGGGCGGGCTTGGCAGCAGTCTCCAAAGGACAGGCCGATATTGGCATGTCGGACATTGCCCCTTCCCATCTTGTGGCGACAAGGTTGATCAAGTATCCGTTGGGACGTTTGCCAGTACTATTTATTGCCCATCGCGCGAATGTTCCCCGATGGGTTTCGTCACATAGTTTAAGGGAATTGTTTACTGGCAGATATAAAAATTGGCATCAAGCTGGAGGTCCCAATCTGAGGGTGGTCATCGTATCGAGGCCTCTGTCCTCTGGATCTAGGTACGTGGTGGAACAGCGGGTCTTGTTAGGGCAATCCCTGACGCCCCATGCAATTATTCAACTGTCAAACGGGGCCTTGTACAAAACGGTGTTGAGCACACCCGGCGCTCTAGGATATTTAGAATGGCGGCCTGGGTTAAAAGGAGTGGTTGTGATGGCTGTGGGCCCGAATCGATTTGCCAACAATCGGCCAACGAACTGGCCTTACTATACTGAACCGACGTTGTATGTGCCCTCTCAAGCCTCCGCATTGGTCAAGCAGTTGGCCTTTTGGCTCAGCCAAACGCCTAAAAGAGAGGAATTTGGCATTTATCCGGTGGACTCGATGGTACAGGGCCATCAATGAACGTTCACCAACATAATCTCCGAATGGAGCGCATTCAGCACCGGATATTCTGGTTGTCAGCGGCGTTGTTAATTGGACTAGGCTTAGCGATTTGGGGAACGTTGGCGGTGGGGGCGGCACAGTTCGTGCTGCACCATGGCTTAAATCGCACATTGCTGGGCGTGGACTATAATCCGACGCGCGGTCAATTTGGCTTGTTGCCATTTTTTATGGGATCGGTATCCGTCACCATGTTGGCATTGGCATTGGCATATCCTCTGTCTCTGTCGGTAGCTGCGGTTACCGTTTTGATGGGTAAAAGGGCATGGCTTGCACCGGTTCGCCAGGGAATGGGCGCATTGGTCGCCATTCCCTCGGTGATCTTTGGCTGGTGGGGCCTGAGTGCCGTGGTGCCGCTGATTCGCCAGGTCAGTGGCAGCTCGGGGTTTAGCCTTTTGGCCGCTGGGTTGGTGCTCGCCTTGATGATTTTGCCCACTCTTTCTCTTTTGACGATCAATGCGTTTGCACGGGTTCCTGAACGGTGGATTGACGGTTCACTAGCATTAGGGGCGACACCGGACCAGACTTTAGGCAGACTGGTTTTGAGATCTGTAAAGGCGCCCTTGATTGAAGCCGGGATTGTGGCGGTGGGACGGGCCTTGGGAGAAACGATGGCAGTACAAATGGTGATTGGAGGACAAACGTTACTGCCGCATGGGCTTCTTTCTCCCGCCGCCACCTTGACCACAGAACTGTTGAGTGATATCAGTTTATTGCCTCCCGGGGTAGAGGGGCACCACGTATTGGATTTCATGGCGCTTTCACTGCTACTGATAATGTACGGTCTGGTTTTGCTGGTGGAAAGGATACGCGGGAGGGCTGAGGTGTGAAGGGCACCAGGTGGCATCGTTTAGCATTGGTCGGCAGCGCCATCGCCCTAATCGTTTTTGCTTCGTTGGTAGGTGGTCTGCTTTGGCAGGGACTTCCCGAGATTTCGTGGCATTTTCTGTGGAGCCCTCCAGCGGAAACGGGAATTTTTGGAGGCATTGGTCCCGAACTGCTGAACACGATGACGATGGTGGGGGCGGCTTCGTTGATAACCGTTCCCTTGGGTCTGGCGGGAGCTGTGCTGCGGGTTGAATACGGAGCTCGGCCAGGCTTTATTCTGTTGTTTGACCGCATTCGGTATACATTTTTGAGCATTCCGACCATCGTGATCGGGCTTTTGGTGTACCAATGGGTCATCGTGGGCTTAGGTTGGTCGTTGTCGATCGGTACGGGCGTCGTGGCGCTTACAGCAATGAACTGGCCGTTTGTGGTGGATATGAGCGTAAGTGCCCTAGAGGGGGTTCCCGATACTTTTCGCGAAGCTTCTCTAGCATTGGGGGGTACACGATATCTGACGCTTTTGCGGGTGGTGCTGCCCACGGCGTTGCCGGCCTTGGTCTCCGGTTTGGGCATGGCTATGGCGCGGCTTATGGGAGAGTCTGCCGCCTTGATATTCACCGCGGGGATTAACGTCTCCAAACATTGGGCGTTCTCCGCTCCCGGTGAAACCCTGGCGGTGCACTTGTGGTATCTCAGAACCGAGTCGGTGGCACCGCATGCGGATGCCAAAGCCGCCGCCACGGGAGTGGTTTTGCTGACATTGGTCGTGCTCGTGCTCTATGTGTCGCAAAAACTTGCCCGCTGGCTAAAAGCAGTAGATGGCTGAAGACAGTCGCCGTACAATGAATGGTAGTCGTGCTCGAAAAGCGAGCACATGCGACACAAAGGAGCTTCGTAGTGATGAACTCGCCGCCTGATCTCATTGTGGATCGCTTGTCTGTCGCGTACCGTGACCAGTGGGTACTCCAAGAGATTTCCTTGACGGTGCCCAGTGGGCGTGTGATGGCGGTCATTGGGCCTTCGGGTTGTGGCAAGTCCACTTTTCTAAGAACTGTCAACCGGTTGGTGGACCGCATGCCGGGAGTGCACCTCAAGGGACAAATCCATGTGGGCAGCGTGGAGGCAATCGGGGATGACGTGGATTTAGTCGGATTAAGACGCATGGTGGGTATGGTTTTTCAACAACCTAACCCCTTTCCGTTTAGTGTTTTTGATAACGTGGCTTATGGTCCCCGTTTGGAGGGGGTTAAGAATTCCAGCCGGTTGCGCGCCGTGGTGGAACATAGCCTTAAACAGGCTTCTTTGTGGGACGAGGTGCGCGGAAAACTGCGCCGTCCCGCTAGCTCTCTATCCGGGGGACAACAGCAGCGCTTATGCATAGCGCGGGCATTGGCAGTTTCACCCCAAGTTTTATTGATGGATGAGCCGACGGCTGCTTTGGATCCTTCGTCAACCGCCAAAATTGAAGAGTTGATTTTGGCCTTGAAAGGGGAATACACTATTATTCTCGTGACTCATAATTTGCAACAAGCAGCCCGGGTTTCGGATCTTATCGCCTTTTTCCGAGATGGCCGTTTGATTGAAGTGGGTTCCACCCGGGACGTATTTACCGCCCCTAAACGGGAAGAAACCGAAGAATTTCTCACGGGTCGGTATGAGTAGGAGGGCTATCGTGCTTCGTCAATCTTTCCGCGCTGAGTTGCAACAGTTGGATCAAGAATTAATCCGGATGGGGGCTTTGGTGGAAGAACAAATTCGCCGTTCAGTCAAATCCTTGACCGAACGCAATGTCACCCTAGCCGTGCAGGTGATTGATGATGACGACCGGGTTGATGCCATGGAGATTGACATTGAGCGTCGCTGCTTGACGCTGTTGGCGCTGCAGCAGCCATTGGCCGGGGATTTGCGCATTGTGTCCACCATCTTGAAAATCATCACCGATCTCGAGCGGATGGCTGACCATGCGTCCGACATTGCCAAGGTTACCGTGCGGTTAGAACAAGAGCCATTGGTAAAACCTCTGGTGGACATTCCGGAAATGGCGCGGTTGTCCAGCTCAATGGTGCGGCTGGCCCTCAATGCCTATATTCACCGCAGTTTGGAAGAAGCGGTGACCATGATTCGCCTCGATGACGATGTGGATCACTTATATTCTCGTATCTTTGACGATTTGCAACAATTGATGAGAGAACGGCCTGACACAGTACTGCAAGCGACTCACTTGCTTTTTGTGGCAAACTACATTGAGCGGGTGGCCGATCATGCCACCAATCTTGGGGAATGGGTCATTTACATGGTCACCGGAGAGCGCAAAGAACTGAATGATTGACTTCAGAGGTTGTGAGTCGTGGGAATTTTTCGGTAAAATAGGCTTATGGCCCGCGATAAGGGCGTGCCTACTCATGAGGAGGGAATATCGTGGTTAAAGTGGGAATCAATGGAGGCGGCAGCATTGGCCGTCGCTTTTTTCGCATTGCGCAAGAGCAGAAAGATTTCGAAATTGTCGCGATTAATGATCTGACCAATGCAGCAACAGTGGGGCACCTCCTCAAGTATGACTCGAACTACGGTGTGTTTAATCAGGAGGTGCGCGCCGAGGGCACCGATCTTCGGGTGGGCGACAAGACCATACAGATTTTGGCGGAGCGGGATCCGGGGCAAATTCCGTGGCGCGAATTAGGCGTGGACATTGTTGTGGAGTCTACGGGGCTGTTTACCGATGCGGCCAAAGCCCGAGCCCACATTGATCGGGGAGGCGCCAAACGAGTCATAATTTCCGCGCCTGCTAAGGGCGAAGATATTACCATTGTCTTAGGGGTCAACGACCACCGTTACAATCCGCAAACCGACTTTGTGATTTCCAATGCCTCCTGTACAACCAATTGCTTGGCGCCGGTGGCCAAGGTGATTGACGAGACGTTTGGCGTCGAATCAGGGATGATGACGACCGTGCACAGCTACACCAACGACCAAAAGTTGTTGGATCTTGCCCACTCCGATCTGCGGCGCGCGCGGGCTGCCGCCATCAATATCATTCCCAGCAGTACTGGCGCCGCCCGCGCATTGCATCTGGTGCTGCCGCAATTGAAGGGTAAGCTGAATGGCATGTCCTTGCGAGTGCCGACTTCGGTGGTGTCGATTGTTGATGTGACGTTCAACACGACGAAACCAGTGTCAGTTGAAAGTGCCAATCAGGCCTTTAAAGAGGCAGCCCGGGGCGCATTAAAGGGCATTTTGGGATTTTCCGAAGAACCTTTGGTCTCGTCCGATTACAAGGGGGATCCGCGCTCCAGCATTGTTGATGGATTGGAGACGATGGTGATTGGCGATCATATGGTCAAGGTTTTGTCGTGGTACGACAATGAATGGGGTTATGCCAATCGATTGGTGGAATTAACGGGACTTGTTGCCCGAAAGGGTGTGTAGCCGCATGGCTCAGTTTGCAACCTTGGATGATATCGCGGATCTGGCGGGAAAACGGGTACTGGTGCGGGTGGATTTTAATGTTCCGCAAGACCCCGTGACCGGACAAATTACCGACGACACGCGCATTGTAGCAGCCTTGCCGACCCTTCGCTACTTGCTGGAGCGGCAAGCCCGGGTGATTGTGATGAGCCACCGGGGGCGGCCAAAGTCTGCAAATCGGGAGGACAGTTTGGCCGTGGTGGCCGATCATTTAAAAACGTTGCTGCTGCCTAATCCAGTGTCGTTTATCGATCAGGTGGTGGGCCCTGCCGTGACTTCAGCGGTAAAGGCTCTACCGCCGGGGGCGGTGTTGGTATTGGAAAATCTGCGCTTTGATCCCAGGGAGAAGGCCAACGACCCGGAGTTTGCCAAAGAATTGGCATCTTTGGCGGATATTTACGTCAATGACGCTTTTGGCACCGCTCATCGGGAAACTGCCTCCATTGTAGGGGTTGCGCAATATTTGCCGAAGTATGCCGGGCGGCTTATGGAGCGTGAACTCAAGGCGTTGGGGGATATCTTGGGTCACCCGCAACGCCCCTATTGGGCGATAATCGGCGGTGCTAAGGTGAGTGATAAAGTGGTGTTGTTGGACAAACTCTTGGACCAGGTCGATGGGCTAATCATTGGCGGCGGGATGGCGAACACGTTCTTGGCGGCCCAAGGATTTTTCATGGGAGCTTCTAAAGTGGAAGACGGCGCTGTGGTGACCGCGAAAGAGTTGTTGAGAAAATCTCAATCCAACAAAGTGCCTATAATCTTGCCGGTTGACGTCGTAGTCGCCCAGGAATTCCGTTTTGACGCCCCGTCGCGGGTGGTGGCCGTGGACAAGTTAGGTGATGGTGACATGGCACTAGATTTAGGGCCCGACAGCATAAGCCAAATTGAAGCCGTTTTGGCGCCCGCCCGTACCGTATTGTGGAATGGTCCCATGGGGGTCTTTGAGTGGGATGCTTTTGCCGCTGCGACGATGGCCGTGGCCCACACCTTGGCGGGGCTTTCTGCGGCACAGGTGGTGGTGGGCGGCGGAGATTCGGTGGCAGCCGTGCATAAGGCAGGGGTTAGCGAAAAATTGACCCATGTGTCCACCGGGGGGGGCGCCACGCTGCAATTTTTGGAGGGCAAGACGTTGCCTGGAGTTGGCGCGCTAATGCAAGAGAGGCAGGTGGAAGAATGACACGGCGTCCCTTGTTGGCGGCAAACTGGAAGATGTTTAAAACCGTAGCGCAATCGGTGGCTTATGGGCGCGAATTGATTCGGCGCCTTGAAACCAGCGCCGGACTAGATGCTGTCGATGTGTTGATCTGCCCCACATCGTTGAGCTTATGGCCACTGGCGCAAAGAGTGGCGGGCACCGCGATTAGAGTGGGTGCGCAAAACCTGGATCTGGGATCGGAAGGCGCTATGACGGGTGCGGTGTCAGGATACTTGCTCAGGGAGGCCGGCGCTGAGTTTGTGATTGTGGGTCACTCGGAGCGCCGTCAGTACTTTGAGGAAGATGACGCCACGGTGGCCAAAAAAGTCCAAGCGGCAATCCAGGCCCATCTTCAGCCTGTGTTATGTGTTGGCGAGACCTGGCAAGAACGCCAACAAGACCGGACCGTCGAGGTGATTGGCCGCCAAGTGGCAAGTGCTTTAGAGGGGCTGGGGCCAGAACAGGCAAGCCGGGTTGTGGTGGCTTACGAACCCATCTGGGCGATTGGAACCGGCAGCGTGCCGACACCCCAAGATGCCAATCAGGTGGCGACGGCCATTCGTCGCCTGATGCCACCAGACATAGCCGATGCGACGCGAATATTATACGGCGGGAGCGTGTCGCCCAAGAATATTAGGGATTTTGCGTGCCAGTCGGACATTGATGGCGCATTGGTCGGGGGAGCCTCTTTAGAGGCAGGGACTTTGATGGCCATGATTGAGCTTATGGTGTCGTGAGAGGAAAGGAAGTTTACAGCGTGGTAAAACCCGTAGTGCTAATGGTTCTGGACGGGTGGGGCGAGGCCGAAGCCAGCCCCACCAATGCTATTGCTAGTGCGCCAGCTGCTAATATGAATCGATTGGCAGGGGAGTACCCGAGTACCCTGGTGGCAGCGCATGGCCGAGCTGTGGGTTTGATGGACGGACAGATGGGTGATTCCAATGTAGGGCATCTGACCATTGGAGCGGGTCGTGTGATTCATCAAAACTTGGTTCGGATCAATGATGCCATCAGAGAGGGCAGTCTGCTGGCAAACCCTGTGTTTGAGGAACTGCTGGCAGTCAGTCGGGGCCGTCGCCTTCACCTCATGGGGCTGCTGTCTCCAGGGGGAGTTCACAGCCATCAAGAGCATTTGGCGGCGTTGCTGTCATTGATTGCCGCCCATGGAGCGCCTAAGGAGATTTTCCTGCATTTGTGGCTTGATGGCCGCGATGTGCCGCCTAAAAGTGCCGCCTCATCACTCGAATGGTTGGCCAACACCATTAACACGACGGGAGTAGGCCGGGTGGCGTCGATTGGGGGACGGTACTATGCGATGGACCGCGACCAGCGTTGGGACCGGACCGAACGTGCCTATCGCGCCATGGTGCAAGGCATCGGCGACACGGCCTCCAGTGCGGTGGAAGCGTTGATGGTTCAGTATGCCGAGGGTATTACCGATGAATTTGTGCGGCCCACGGTCATCACGGATTCCCACCAGCAGCCGGTAGGTACGGTTGAAGCCGAAGACGTGGTGTTCGTCTGGAACTTTCGCGCTGATCGGGTGCGGCAAATTACGCGAGCTTTGGCGGATCCCAACTTCTCGGCATTTTCTCGACCGATGCCCCAAGTGCGTTGGATGGGGGGCATGACCCAATATGATGAAGATTTTGTACTGCCCCATTTGTTTGCTCCGTTAAGTGTGCGAAACAATCTGGCGCAATGGCTGAGTGAGCATGATCTACGCCAGTTGCATGTGGCAGAAACCGAAAAGTATGCCCACGTGACCTTCTTCTTTAATGGCGGCGTTGAAAAAACGTATCCGAAGGAGGAGCGTATCATGGTGCCGTCGCCTAAAGTGGCAACGTATGATTTAGCGCCAGCCATGAGCGCTCCACAAATTCGCGACGTGGTGCTTGATGCGTTGGATGGGGAGCGTTTTGACTTCATTCTGCTCAATTTTGCCAATAGCGATATGGTGGGCCACACAGGACATCTTAGAGCGACCGAGGAAGCTGTGCGGGTGGTGGACCAGGCGGTGGGAGCTATTGCTCAAAAAGTTTTGGACCACAACGGGATGCTTATGATCGTGGCCGATCATGGAAATGCCGAAACCATGCGCGACGCCCACGGAGAACCCAATACACAGCATACGACCAATCCGGTGCCGCTGATTGTCATCGCTTCGCCGGCGCAATTGCATGGGCGATCTTTGAAAAGCGGCGGGGGACTGAAAGATGTGGCGCCGACCTTGCTCGACGGGATGGGATTGCCGATTCCTCCGGAAATGACAGGGACCTCATTGCTGCAGTAAAATCTTCACAAAGGACCATAACCGTTGGGAGGATAAAAAATGTCTGACATCGTTCGAACTATGCGTGCCTATGAAATATTGGACTCACGGGGCAATCCTACTATCGCGGTTAAAGTCGATCTGCAATCGGGTGTTTCGGGATGGGCGAGGGTGCCATCAGGCGCCTCGACTGGTGCGCATGAAGCCGTGGAACTTCGGGATGGGGGAACGCGCTATCAAGGCAAGGGTGTGCAGAATGCGTGCCGTAATATAAACGAAATAATTGGCCCGGCTTTGGTAGGGATGCCCGTAGAGGCTCAATGGCGCATCGACCAATTGCTCAGAGACTTGGATGGCGACCCCCAGAAAGCGCGTTTGGGGGCCAACGCCGTCTTAGGCGTATCGCTGGCCGTGTTAAACGCGGCAGCAGCGTCACTGTCTGTGCCGCTCTATCGCTACATCGGCGGAACCAATGCCCGGTTGCTGCCGGTGCCCTTGCTAAACGTGGTCAACGGCGGAGTGCATGCCGACAATAATGTGGATATTCAGGAGTTTATGCTGGTGCCGGCCGGGGCACGCACCTTTGCCGAAGCCATGCGCATGGCTTCGGAAACCTATCATGCCCTAAAGTCGCTAATGCAGGAGCGTGGATTAAGAACAGCCGTGGGCGATGAGGGAGGATTTGCGCCGGACTTGAATGATGACCGGGAGGTTCTGGATTTTTTAGTGCAGGCCATTGAGAAGGCGGGCTTGAAGCCCGGACAGGACATGGCATTGGCATTGGACGTGGCGGCTAATGAATTGCTGACACCCCAGGGATATCGTCTTTCGGGGCAGATTAGGACGGTTGACCAGCTGGTAGCGTTTTATCAAGAAATTTTGGATAATTATCCGGTGATATCCATTGAGGATGGTCTGGCAGAAGACGACTGGGATGGATGGCATTACTTGCAGCAGGAACTGGGAGGACGGGCGCAACTGATTGGAGATGATCTCTTTGTGACCAATCCCACCAGAATTTTAAAGGGTATGGAACAGCAATCCGCCAATGCGGTGCTAATCAAGTTGAATCAGATTGGCACCGTGAGCGAAACGCTGGAGGCGATTCGTTTGTCCCAAGCCCATGGATGGCATACCATCGTGTCCCACCGTTCTGGTGAAACCGAAGATACATCGATTGCCGATTTGAGTGTCGCTATGAATACGGGCCAACTCAAGACAGGAGCACCGGCGCGCAGCGAGAGAGTGGCGAAATATAACCGTTTAATCATCATGGAAGCCGAAGATGCGCAGTTGGAGTATGCCGGATGGGGGGCCTTTGGTCGGTGAACTTAGAGTTGAGACAAGTGTCCGATGGAATTTTTGCCACCTCCCGCGCTGCCATGCAGGCCGAGGTGGCGGATGTTATTGTCTTTGATATGGATGGCGTTTTAATTGATGTCCACCAGAGCTATCCGGTCGTAATCTGTAAAGCGGTCACCGCGTATCTTCAGGAGATGGGTTTTGTGACTGAGGAGATGGCGGTTACCCCACAAGAGACCGCCTACTTTAAGGCAGCTGGGGGATTCAACAGCGATTGGGCATTGGCCCAAGGCATCGTCTTGATATTTTTAGTCAAGGCCCGTATCCTCGGCACCAGAGACATCATGGAATTGCGTGCGGCGTTGCCCGACATTGCTGCCATAGCGCGGGCGGTTGGGCAATACGGGGGAGGCCTGGAAGGTTTGTATCGAGCGCTGGAAAATCTGACCGAAGCCAAGGACTTTGAAACGGTGCGGTCGTCTTGGGACCGCGCTCGGATTACTCGTTTGGCGCAAGAATTTTACGCAGGCGATCAGAGCCATCAAGTCTTTGGCATTGCCAACCAAACGGTGGACGGCCCAGGTCTCATGGTGCATGAACGGGCTTTGGTGTCCAAAGAATTATTGGTGCGAGCACCCTTCCGCTATGGACTATATACCGGGCGCAATGCCGGTGAAACCACTACGGCGATGAAATTGGCAGGGCTCGAAGGGGTCATTGCAGAGAGTGCCCAGGTGACCGAAGACCGTGGATGGCACAAACCGGATCCCGGGGGGTTGGCAGAAATTGTGCGCGTGTTGTCGCCGCGTCTTTTGATTTACGTGGGTGACAATTTAGATGACTGGCAAACCGCCGCCCGCTATGAAACCGACAGGTCATTAGATGATCCGCCCTGTCTTTTTTGCGGCATGTTGGGTGGCTCACCCGGGCCCTTGGCGTATTCATTGTTCCAGGACCGCGGGGTCGATTTGCTGGCCAACAGCGTGGCGCAATTGATGGGATGGTTAATCGCGCGCCATACTCTGGGATAAGTCGGATATCTGGGGGAAGTGCAAGGGTCCGGTCCAGGCGAGCATTCCGCCTTGAACATTCACTGCGTCAAAGCCTAAGCGGTTCAAGTGGGAGGCCGCTTGGTTGCTGCGCTGCCCACTGCGGCAGATGATGGCTAGGCGCGCTGTTTGCGGCAGAGCGTGGGCCTTGGCCTGGACTGTTCCCAATGGCAAAAGGTATGCGCCGGGAACAATGCCGGTAAGATGTTCTTCTGGCTCACGCACATCGACCACCAGTCCTCCTTGTTGCCAATGCAGGAGAAATTCTTCCATGTTCATTTGATAGATTGCCACGCCTATCCCTCCATGATGTTAATTACCCTAATACTACATCAGGTTACTAGTGTTTGAGAACCCATTTTGCACATTGTGCAAGTCTGCTCCATATCATGGGGTATCACTTGGGGGAGGGGAAGCTATGACGGTGGATCATGAACTGGATCAAGGCCGTTTGACGCGGTTTCATTATCGTTTGATAGCCGTGGGGGGATTAGGGACATTATTTGATTCGATGGACGTAGGGATTATCTCCTTTATTTTGGCGGCCCTGATCGGAGCATGGCATCTCAACAGTGTTCAGATTGGCTTGGTAGCCAGTATCAGTTTGGTGGGAATGGCGGTGGGTGCGGCGCTGTCAGGCATGCTGGCAGACCGTTTTGGACGTCGACAACTGTTTATGCTGACACTTTTGATTTATGCGATAGCGACTGGATTGTCAGCACTATCGATTGCACTATGGATGCTCGTCGTGCTGAGGTTTGTGGTGGGAGTGGGTCTAGGTGGCGAGTTGCCGGTGACGACGACCCTGGTTACCGAGTTTTTGCCCACACAGCAAAGGGGACGGGGGATCGTGCTGCTAGAAAGTCTTTGGGCGGTCGGATGGTTTGTGGCGGCTTTAGTGTCGTATCTGTTCATTCCTCACTTTGGGTGGCGCAGTGGTTTCTTAATTGGCATGCTGCCCGCCTTTTATGTGTTGTACTTGCGCCGGGGCATTCCGGAATCCCCGCGATATCTGGCTAAAACGGGTCGGGTGGCCGAAGCGGCGCGGGTATTGCGTCAAATGGGCCATACAGAAGTGGCGGTGTCTAGTGTGGCGCGTGCGCCTCGCAGGACTGGCCGGTTCAGCGATTTGTTTTCGCCGGGGGTGGCGCGTCGCACGGCCATGCTTTGGATCTTGTGGATTGGGATGAACTTTGCCTATTACGGAATTTTCCTTTGGTTTCCCTCTGTGCTGGTGCAACATGGCTACAGTCTGGTAGAGTCGCTGCAATATACCCTGCTGGTTACGGTGGTGCAAATACCCGGATATTTTTCTGCGGCATTGTTAGTGGATCGTTGGGGACGAAAACCTGTGTTGGGAGTGTATATCCTGATGTCCGCAGTGGCCGCGGCCTTGTTCGGGAATGCCCATCTCACCTGGCAATTTTTGGTCTTTGGATCCGTGCTGTCCTTTTTCAATTTGGGTGCGTGGGGTGTCACCTACACATTTACGACAGAGCAGTATCCCACCTTGCTGCGGGGAACTGGCAGCGGCTGGGCCATGGGCATCGGAAGACTGGGCGGCATTGTGGGTCCAACTATTGTGGGGTGGTTGTTCGCCAACCACTTTGGCTTAGAGACCGTCTTCTATTTGTTTATGGCGGTCTTGATTGTGGTGGCCATAGCGGTCATGGTTTTAGGCAAGGAAACCCGGGGCATCAGCTTGGAGAGTTTAGAGACGTCAAATCCATGAGATGTCCATTGAGGTGAAAAACGGGGTCCCCTAATATGGGGGCCCTTCTTCTTGGGAAACAGGGTGGAATATTTTTAGAAAGGGTATAATAGCGAGCGACGAAAGTCTACATAGTTGCCTAGCAAGTCATTGATTCAGAAGGAGATGGACGAGATGGCGGAACAAATTGATGTGGTGGCGATCGCTTCTATGCCGGAGGAGGATCGGGAGGCTACGATGGGACAATTGTTTCACCAATTGTTGCCTTTGGATCCCGCGCAGCAGCAGGATTCTCTGGAACACTTGATACGAGCCATGGGAGAGCATGCCAATGACCAGCAATACCTGGATTTGTGCGCTACGAACTTAAAATTAGCCTCTATGCTCCCGGACGCTGATTTGGCACGATTTCTATCGGTTCGTCTAAACGCGGCGGCAGCGCTGCCGCCCAACTTGGCCGAACGCGATATGAACCTGATGCAGCAGGCGTTGAAACAGTCGGATGCTTCGATCCAGAAAAAAATATCTCTGAATATGCCGGCCAGTCATTAAGAGCGAGGACGGCTTTTGGGCTGACTGTGTTTTGCTCAGATAATGCGGTATACTAGGACAATCAGAAAAATAAGTTGGGACGATGACTGTGATAACGACCTTGATTGTGATTGACGTCGTATTAGGACTGGCCGTCATGGCGGCCATTTTATTGCAGACGGGCTACAGTGCAGGAATTTCGGGAGCCTTTGGCGGGGGCTCGCAACAGGCATATGGCGGAAAGAAGCGCGGGGTAGACGAGCTGTTAGAGCGAGTGGCTCTGGTGCTGGCGATCTTGTTTGCTGTAGTGACCCTGATTTTAGCGCGACTGTGGCGGTAAAGATTTATTCGGACAGCTTCGAACTGGGGACCGAGGGACCTGGCTGTTTATTAATTCACGGGTTTACAGGGTCACCGCAAGAGATGAAACCTCTGGGACAGTTTCTGGCTGTGCAGGGGTTTCATGTTTATGGGGTCCGGTTGGCTGGACACGGAACCACGGTGTCGGATTTGATGAAGGTTCGCTGGCAAGAGTGGCGCCGAACGGCGGCAGATGCCTTAAGGACCTGGCAAACGCGCCATCAGGTGGTGCATGTGGTGGGACTGTCCTTAGGGGCGCTGATTGCCATGGATTTAGGGGTCGATCTTGCTCGAGGGAAAATTGTGGCATTGGCCGCGCCTTACCGGCTCGTGCAGTGGTGGGCGTTCTTGGCACACTGTGCGCGCTTTTTTCTTCCTTCAATTTCAATCAATTCAGAGCCCAGGTTCGCTGATCAAATGTTCTCATATCAGGAATTTCCGTTAACCAGCGTGCACGAATTGTTAGTCTATCGCAACTGGGTTATCAGAAAACGCGCATCTTTGGTTAAACGGCCGGTGTTGATGGTACAGGGCGGGCAGGACAAGACGGTGGCACCAATCAGCGCATGGCTCTGGGCGCAACGAATTGGATCTCCACACAAGCGGATCGTACTGTTGGAGCGATCAGGGCATATTTTGCCCCTAGATGTGGACCGTCAGACCGTATTTTCCCTGTGTGCACAATTCTTAGAGGATCAGGAGTAAACGTGAAAATGGCAAAACATAAGACATATCGTCCCCAAAGCGACAAGTTGTCTGAAGAACTTTTTGCTCTGCTCTACAATCGGGAGCCAATTTCGGAAGATGAATTAGTCAAGCGACTGACGAGACGCCATCCTAGTACCAAAGCGTTTTTTCGAATCTATCGGCAATATCGGCAAGAAGGTTGGGTTGTCCGGTCGCCCGAAGGCGGGGTCACGGTCACGACGCGCCAAGGACACCTGCGAATAAACCCGCGCGGTTTTGGGTTTGTCGTCAGTCCCGACTATCCAGGAGCTGACGTCTTTGTACCGGAGCGCTGGCTGGCGGGAGCGCGGCACGATGATGTGGTCACCGTATGGATACGTCCTTCGGCGCAAGGTTGGGATGGGCGTGTGATGAATGTCGTCGAACGAGCCACAGACGTCTTGATTGGGTCCTTGGAACGGCACCGTACGGGATGGCGGTTGATTCCCAGAGATGCGCGACGCCCTACGATAGAAGTGGGTGCATCTTCGCATGTTCGATGGCACGCTGGCGATGTCGTGCGTGCTAAAATCACTGAATGGCCCTTGGATCCCAAACGCCCTGTGCGTGGTGAGGTTTTGGAAGTGTTGGGCGCTGCCGGAAGCCCAGGTCTTGACGTTTCTATCATTGCTGCCGAACATCAACTGAGCGAGAAGTTTCCCGATGCGGTGCTGATGGAGGCCCAACAGTTGCCCGATCAAGTGTCAGATCAGCAGCGGCAAGGACGGGTAGATTTAACGGGCGATTTAATCGTGACCATCGATGGCAGCGACGCCAAAGATTTGGATGACGCCATTTCGTTATCCCGCGCTAAGACGGGCTATCGGATCGGAGTCCATATTGCTGACGTTACTTATTATGTTCCAGAAGGCAGTGCGTTGGACCTTGAGGCGCGTCGCCGAGGGACAAGCGTCTATCTGGTCGACCGGGTCATTCCCATGCTTCCTGAACGGCTGTCCAACGGCATTGCCAGCCTCAATCCAGGGGTGTTGCGACTCACTGTCAGCGCTGTGGTGGATATCAGTGAATCTGGGGACATTCTGGGCAGCCAGTTCTTTCGCTCGGTGATAAGGACCCAGCACCGACTGACTTATGAGGGGGTTAACCAGGTTTTGCAAGGGGGGGAGGACCCCCTAAACCTAAAGCCATGGTTCGATGAATTGATGGCGGTGCGAAATATCTTGCGCAACAAGCGTATAGCGCGCGGAGCGGTGGATTTCGAGTTGCCCGAAGCCAAAGTCATCCTGGATGATCATGGCCATCCGGTGGATGTTGTGGTGCGGTCGCGAGGCATTGCGGAGTCCATAATAGAAGAATTTATGCTATTGGCCAACGAAGCGGTAGCCCACGAATTGTTAAGGGCGGAACTCCCTGGGCTGTTTCGAATCCACGATGAACCGAGCCTGGACAAAATGACGCAATTTCGGGAAATGATTGGCGTCTTAGGGTATCGGCTGCCAGAGGCCGTGACGCCCAAATCCCTGCAGAATCTCATCAACCGGGTCAAAGGTCTGCCTGAGGAGCGGGTGGTTAACAGTGCGCTGTTGCGATCCATGAAACAAGCGCGGTACGGAGCGCTTAATACAGGACATTTTGGGTTGGCGACCGAGGAATATACGCATTTTACCTCTCCCATTCGGCGGTACCCAGACCTGTGGGTACATCGCATTTTAACGGCGCATTTGGCTCATCAAGTTACCGATGCAGACCGCCAGCGTTGGGGGCAATTAGTGTCCACGGTTGCAGATGATGTGTCCTTCCGGGAGCGCGAGGCCATGGAGGCCGAACGCGACTCGGTGTCGCTCAAAGAGGCGGAATTTATGGCCGATAAGGTCGGAGAGCAGTATGAAGCGGTAATTTCTGGCGTAACCAATTTCGGTATTTTTGTGGAATTGCCCAACTTGATTGAAGGCTTGGTGCGGCTTGAAGATCTGCCGCAGGACTATTGGGTTTATGATCCCGTTCATTATCGATTGCGAGGGCAGCGCACCGGCCGTGAATATGGGTTGGGCAATCCGGTCACGGTGATTGTGATGCGGGTTGATACGGGTCTGTGCCGGATCGATTTTGGTTTGGAAGAAGGATCCCTCCGTCCCCGACCACGCCGCCGTTAGCTCCGGGCCAATCGGCGCGCCTTCCTCATGGCGTGAACCAGCGAACCAATGCCTACCACCAGGACCGTGAATGCCACCAGTACAAAGCCAATGCCGAGCGTATGCAAGTTGTGGACGTGGATCGGCGTCACAATGGCCCAGTCGCTAAGCCGTGGAAACATAAGACTGGCGGATCCCGCAATCATGAAAGCTAAACCGCCGTACCGCAGGGTGCTGCTGGCTGTGGTTTGGGCTACGCTCCGGGCTAAGTGCTCGGGAATTTTGGCCCGTCTCATCCAATGGCCGAACAGCGCGCCAGCAGTAGCTTGAATCACCATGGTTCCCAATCCAAACAACGCGCCCGGAGCCCATCCCCAATAGGCGCTATGCATTCCCGGCGCCAACACCGTATACAATATGATGGCGAACGCGCCAAATCCCCAACCGGCGATGAAACCATGTACCAGGGCAAGTTTTGGAGGAATGTCGCGAGTTTCTTCAAAACCATGCTGATGTGTTTTGACGCCGTGGATATGAAAGACTTTTCCTGTTTTAAGAATGTATTGTCCTGCTAAAAACATAGTCAGCCCCACAATGACGTATACGACCGCATCTATGCGAGGGTTTTGCATCCACCGCGCTAAGGCTAAAAAGGCTAATTCAGAGGCAATGGCCCGCTGCACAGTGAATGCTGCTGAAAAGGTTAGTCCCGCCAGTAGACCGCCCCGTGTGGAATAGGCGCCAATGGCGTAGCTGAAGGTAATGGGCCAGGTGTGTTCGTCCGGTGTAACACCATGCACCATCCCCAACAGAAAAGCTGTCACAAGAATCGCTGGAATAGAGAGTCCGGTTGCCGGATTCCATAGATTGAGCGCCATGAAGTCACCTCCTTGGGTAGTATGGGGTCAAGCATTCGATTCCTATGCCCAAAGCATGAAACCTTTTTCGGGGACTTGGCGTTATTCGGGTAATGGACCGAGGGAAGGGTGACATCGATGAAATTGCCGGGCGGTTGGCACGTTGGGAGTGCGGTGCGATATTTCCGGCCCTTTTGCATACGGACGGTGCTGGAGGTGGGCCGGGACCGCATCGTGGCTGGCGAAGGATTGGGAGCGCCGATGTGGCTTGAGGTGCATTCGGTGATGTGGCGGCGCAGGATGGCCGCATGGCAAAAGCTGCGTCCGGGCCCTGGCGCTTGGTGGGCAGCTCAACACGGGGAGACCATGGTTGTTGTGGGATATGGCAGACGGCCTGCCATGTTGTTGCGTCAAGGTTCCTGGAGGGGGATTGTGCCTTTGGGACATGGTGCGACCACCATCACGCTGCCTTCGGCGGAGCCGTGCCAGGTCATGGTGGCCACTTCTCACCCTAAGCGCGTCGCCAACTAAGAGGGTGGTCGATTGCCTTCATCAGCCCACTTCAAAAATTTTTCTAACAATGTTGCGGTGGGTTCTTCGGACATCAGGACAGGAAAACTTTTTTCTCCTAATGTAATCACTGCATCCGGGCTTGTTGGGCCCCAGTCAACCGCGCCCGCGGTCACTTCGCCTGGCCTTTCGATGCGCCACCAAATAATTTTCATATTGTTCACCTCGTCACCCGTGGTGTTCCACTGTATGTGGCCTATCTTGCAAATATTCGCAAATACCAAGACGCTGTGGGTTGGCCGGGTCCAAGCGCTTTGACAGATACCCGTGAGTACCATACAATATTAGGGCATTATGTTTTGGAGGGCCCAGCATGGCCAAAGCGGAAAAATCGATTGTGGAAAATCGCAAGGCGCGTCACGACTATTTTATCGAAGATGTGATGGAAGCCGGAATCGTATTGACCGGGACCGAGGTCAAGTCGTTGCGTTTGGGTCGAGTCAACTTGCGCGACAGTTTTGCTAGGTTCATTGATGGGGAACTGTATTTGTTCAACTGTCATGTTGCACCGTACGAATTTGGCAATCGTTGGAATCACGATCCCTATCGAAACCGAAAACTGTTGCTTCATAAGAAGCAGATTCGGGAACTAGGTCAGATGGTGAAGCAAAAAGGTTTGACTTTGGTGCCATTGCGCTTGTATTTTGACACCCATGGGCGGGTAAAACTAGCTTTAGCAATCGCACGAGGCAAAAAGGAATTTGACAAGCGTGATAGTATTGCATCGAGAGATGCCCAACGTCAAATTGAGCGGACGATGAAGCAACGCTTTAAATAGACATTTGGGGGCGAACTAGATTCGACGGGGATAGACGCCATGTTGGACAGCGAGCCGAGGTCCGTGCCTCGTTAAACAGCGGAACAGCTTAACTGCGAACAACAACAACGAAGAATACGCTTTAGCCGCTTAAACTCGGCTAACGTTCCTCATCCTTGCTCCTGCCTCGGGTGAGTCAACGTAAAATATGTAGGATACCCTGTCATATCGGCCCGGAGTGATAGGGGAAACTAGGGCTGGTTCGGACTCACCGCGCATCGACCGATGGGGCCGAATAAGATTGATTGCGGTGCTACGCTCGTAGAAATCGAACATGACGTATCTTCGGACGGGACGGGCAGCACGTCCCCGCCTCCACCAAAGTTTTCTCCCGCTCGAAGCGGGAGTTTTTTGTACTAAAATTTAGCACGAATGCGGAGGGCAACATCCATGCGAGGCGATGGTCGGGCGGACAATGAACTGCGGGCGATACAGTTGACGGTAGGATACAACGCATGGGCGGAAGGATCATGCCTGATTGACATGGGCAATACCCGGGTCTTGGTGACAGCGACGGTGGAGGACCGTGTACCGCCCTTTGTGCGCGGGACGGGACAAGGATGGATTTCTGCCGAGTATGGTATGCTGCCGCGCGCCACCCATGACCGGACCCAACGGGAGGCAGCGCGGGGGCGTCAACAGGGCAGAACGGTGGAAATACAGCGATTGATCGGTCGAGCCCTGCGGGCGTCGATGAATCTTAAGGCTATCGGTGAACGCAGCATCCTACTCGACTGCGACGTACTGCAGGCCGATGGCGGCACTCGTACCGCTGCCATTACGGCCTCATATTTGGCCTTGATGCAGGCGATGCTGAAAATTCATCGTACCACTCCGTTTGCCACGCCGCCATTTAAAGATTGGCTGTCAGCGATTAGCGTGGGTCTGAAAGGGGGCATCCCTCTCTTGGATCTCAATTATCAAGAGGACAGCCACATCGATGTGGATTTAAATTTGGTGATGACGGCCAGGCATCAAATCGTGGAAATCCAAGGAACTGGGGAACAGGGATGGTTTAATCTCGATAGCTTGTTTGATTTGATTGATATGGCGCAACTCGGCATTGACCAGATTGTCGGGCTGCAAAGGGCGGCTTTGCCAGAAGGAGAGGTGCTCGTTGCGGGGTCCTGACAAGTTGATGGTGGCAACCCACAATCGAGGCAAGTTTCGGGAATTTCGTGAGTTATTGGACCCGCTCGGCATTGTGATCGAGGCTTATCCCGGAGAGCTTGAAGTGGTGGCCGAGACGGGTGCCACTTATGCGGAAAATGCCGCGCTGAAGGCTCGAGAGTTGGCTCGCGCGATGGGCGTTTATGCATTAGGAGATGACTCGGGCGTTGAAGTTGACGCTCTAGGGGGGGAACCGGGCATTTTATCCGCCCGGTATGTCAGTGAAGATCCCTGGGTCAATTCTCGCGAAATTCTGCTGCGGTTAATGGAAGTGCCTTGGGAGCGGAGGACAGCGCGGATGCGGGCGGTTCTATGCTTGTCCAATCCCAAAGGGGAGGTGCGCTTCTTTGAAGGAGTCGTAGAGGGCATGATTCTTGGCTGGCCACGGGGTCGGGGCGGGTTTGGCGTGGACCCCATCTTTTCGTTGAATGGGAAAACCAGTTTGGCAGAAATGGATGCAATAAAAAAGCATGCGATTTCGCACCGAGGGCAGGCGGTGCGCCAACTTCTTGACTATTGGAAGAGTAGGTCGGACGATGCGTTATTTGGTGTTTAGCGATACCCACGGGCACGTTGATACTGTAAGCCAATGGTTTCCGAATGCACCTAACGCGGTGAATGCGGTGGTGTCGGCGGGGGACTTCTATCGGGATGGATTGGCGCTGGCGCAACAATGGGGCTTGCCCTATTATGGCGCGCAGGGCAACAATGATTTAGAGCCCGATTCTCCTTGGCATACTATTTGGGATGACGGAGCATTCCGTGTAGGTGTGATCCACAGCCATCAATGGCCGGTTCACCGAAGATTGGATGAGTTAACCCAATGGGGGCATGAAAATGGCTGCCAAATCGTTATTTTTGGCCACTCCCATGTGCGTTTCTACCAGCCGGGTGTGGTGTCCTTGCTTAACCCCGGTGCCGTACACCGCCCGCGCAATGGACAGCCTCCTACCGCGGTGGTAATGGATTTAAACCCAGGTCGAACCTGGTCGCTGCATTGGATTGTATTATCTAAAAATTAGGTCTTCGGTATTGCGGCATCCCTGGTTCCAGTACAATGAATATGAGCCATTTAGGAGTGCAGCCCTTTGAAGGGAGAGTTTTAATGAACTTATACGTGATTGTCGCCGCATTTTTAGCCGCTTCGGTGGAATTTGTGGAAGCATTGACGATTGTCTTGGCGGTCGGGACCGTACGAGGATTTCGGCCAGCTATGCGCGGGACGTTTTGGGCGGTAATAGCTCTGGCAGCCTTAGTGCTGATCTTGGGCGAGGGAGTGTTGCGGGTCGTGCCAATTGGGGTTTTGCGAGGCATTATTGGCGCTCTTTTACTGTTGTTTGGGTTGAAGTGGCTGCGCAAGGCCGTGTTGCGATTTGCTGGGAAAAAGTCTCTGCATGACGAAAGCCAAGCCTATGCAAAAGAAGTTCAACGATTGCAGCAGGGACAGGGCGGCTCTTTTGAGGCGCAAGCCACTGCGTTCAACGGAGTGTTTTTGGAAGGGCTGGAAGTGGTGGTCATCGTCCTAACCATGGGCTCAGGAGCCAACGCGTATCCGAGTGCTATTGTGGGAGCCTTGGCGGGACTAGTAGTGGTGGTGTCGCTAGGAGTGGCGCTTCGTGCACCGCTAGCCAAGGTGCCAGAAAATGTTATGAAATTTGTAGTGGGTGTTATGTTGACTAGCTTTGGAACATTTTGGGCGGGGCAGTCAATGGGCGTGCATTGGCCAATGCAAGACGGTGCCATCTTGTTGCTGATTGCCGGATACCTGTTAATGAGCGGTATACTGGTATCCGTTTTAAAAAAGAAGGTGGCCACGGCATGAAATGGATTGCAGAAGTTTGGGGATTGTTTGTCGATGATCCCATCTTAGCGTTGTTGGGAGTGGTGTCTTTGGCAGTAGGATTTTTCCTATCCCACATGGGATACAGTGATGTAGCCGGCCTGGCTATGTTCGTGGTCATCGTGGCAGCTATGGCAATCAGTGTCCGGCGCAATTGACGATTGGTGAGCTTTATGTTAGAATTTTTTTGCTGTTGACCGGGGCGTAGCGCAGCTTGGTAGCGCACTTGCTTTGGGAGCAAGGGGTCGCAGGTTCGAATCCTGTCGCCCCGACCATATTTTTTAGACAGAGTAACAGTTTACGGGAGTCAACAAATGCCCGTAAAACGGTCAACGGCCCGCAGTCAAGGCAAATCATCATGAGACATCAAAAACCATACAAACTGAGCAGGTAGCATCGTGTCCCCGTAGCTCAGGGGATAGAGCGCGGGACTTCTAATCCCGGCGTCGCAGGTTCGAATCCTGCCGGGGACACCAAATTATTTGAGGCGCCACAAGGGTTTCCGGGTTTTCACCGTTGCCAACGCAGACGGTGATTTTTATTTTGTGTGCCTATAGTGTGCCGTTCCCAAACAGGAGGCTTTCGAGTTTACTCGTGGCCTGCTGTTGCAACGTCGGCAACACATGACTGTAGGTGTCTAGGGTGAGCGTAATGCTCGCATGTCCGAGTCGTTCACTGACCACCTTGGGGTTTTCGCCTGCCACTAGGAGCAATGTGGCACACGTATGACGCAGGTCATAGAGCCGCAGGTCTTCTGGGAGTCCAGCTTTCTTGACCAACGGCTTAAAGTGTCGGATTCTGAAGTTCGAGTGATGAATCGGCTCACCGTTTTCTGCGGTAAACACCAACCCGTGGTCCTTCCACCTTTCCCCAAGACTTAGGCGTTGCTTGGCTTGTTCCACTTTCAGCGTTTTCAACGACGCGATGAGGGTTTGGGGAATCGGTATGCTGCGGCCACTGTTCTGCGTTTTCGGTTCGTCCCATCGCCAGCCACCACCTTTGGCCACCCGCACCAGCACTTTTTTCACTTGCACTCGTCCGTTTTGCCAGTCGATGTCCTCCCAACGTAGACCAAAATATTCTTCCGGTCGCATCCCCGTGACGAGGGCGAATTGGAACAACGTAAACCAGCGAGAGGATTCTGCCGCGCTAAGAAAGCGTTTCGCTTCTTCTGGACTCAATGCATACATCTCTCGTCGTTGCTGTTTAGGCACCGAGACCTTGTCCGCTGGATTTTGACTGAGCATCTGCCACCGGACAGCCTGCTTCAGGGCGGACGAGAGAATGGCATGGGTGTACCGAATCGTTCGGGGAGTCAGGCCCTGTTCTTGCATCGCCGAATACAGCTTCTGTAGATCCAGTGGCTTAATCGTTGCTAATTTGCGCGGCCCCAAAGCGGGTCTCACGTATCGGTCTATCGTGGCCCTATAGTGAGCATAGGTCTGGGGACGAACCTTCGTTTTCACTGCCGATTGGAACCATTCGTCAAGGTATTCGTTAAGCGTACGCCGTTGCGGAGCCACTAAGGAACCCATGTCATGATCGCGCAACAACGAATTCAAGACCTGTTGCGCTTCTTTTTTGGTTCCATGGACCGTCTGGTTGTGATAGGTCCGTTTTCCTGTCTTCGGGTCCCGACCAATAAAGATCCGGATCAACCACGTCCGGTCCCCTCGGGAGATGATTTGTCCAGCCATACTTTTTCCTCCTGTGTGTTTTTTCACAACGGCACACATTTGGCACACAGCCATCATGATACTGTTGTGTAGCAATGATTTCAATAATGAGCAGGAGATAAATAATCTCCTGCTCACTAGATGAAAAGCGAGCAGAACATGGGGATATTTCTGGAAGGGCAAGAGGGAAGTCGTCGCCCTACATGGCCTGACGTTGTGCCTGAATTAGTTCCCACAGCTTGTCCCGTGGGATGCGTATTTGACGGCCTAGACGCACGGCGGGGATGACGTTTTGCGTAATGAGGTCGTAAATGCGCCAGCGGGACACTCGGAGAATGTCTGCGGCTTCTTGGGCCGTCAGCAAAACAGGGTAGGTATTCATGTGATCGTCTCCTTATAGGTTTCTGAGTTGGTGGTGCGTAATGCGCGGGTATACCCATACGGAAAAAAACGGCGTGAATCCCGGAGCATCAAGTGGGAGCGATGGTTTAGAGCATAATAGACTACGAGTCATAAATCAGGGATAACGGTGACAAAATTTAAAAGGCTCGAATGCTGGCCACGAAGCACAGATTCTGTGAGATGTGATGAGTTCCAGAAGGCTCTCGGGTCTCATTGCCGTGGGCTATGGCTACTCGGATTGTACAGGCCGGTGCCATGACTTCACCTCCATTTTGCTGGTTGATATGGGCTCATAGTTGGGGATCATAAAATTGCCCAAATTCTATCAACTTTAATCACCCCTAGAGATGAAGCTAAATCCCAAAACCGTTACCTACCAACGCATTGAGGCGTATGAGACGCAACGCAGTGTGTGATAAAGGATTCCTCCTTAAATGGGACTTAATGGAGTGACGGTGACTTTCAACGTTCTCTTCACCTTTATTACTCGGAATGGGTCACGCAATTTGTCCCCGGTTAAAGAACAAAATTTTTTTGGAAAATAGGATCACGAGTGGGGCCATTTTAGGGGGGTTATCCCGTATATAAGAGATGACAAGTATTCCACGTCCATACTATTGCATGATAAGTGGATTAGCCCCCGGATTGAATCGAGGGTCAACTCAGGCCGTGTCATTAGCATTTACGCGATTGGCTTATAAGCGATACTATCGTGTCGATGACTCGACATGGTTGCGGAGTCTTAGATTAGGAGGGATAAGGGGATTGCGAAGGAAACAAACGTCTGCTTAAGTGGTAGGGGGAACAAGGTTTATCCGTGATGACACGACCTAGAGGTGGGGGTGTTATCCTTGTTTGAAGATCACTCAGGAACTCGCACTGATCAAGCAATACATAAGGTTTCTACCCAAGGCATACCAACTAGAGATACGACGCTGCTGCTTATTGCATAATTATGCACTATGATGTGATTTATTGAGAGCAATCCTTGTACACGGTTGGTTAATGTTAGGATACCGATGGCCAAACTGACGTAATATGCCCTCTGGCGGTCACCTATAAGGACGACTCGGACAGGACTTGAGACCTTGACTTCGACGTTATTCAAGCTGCGCTGTCCGCGTTACTCGCTACCCTTTCCCAGCGCGTTAATTTAGCGTTGTGGATGCTACCCTTCGAAGCCACAATCGCTGTGGTACGACCTCTCCCTAATTCCTTCCTAATCCAGTATAATTCTCAATATCATCGAATGTTGTGTCGAATGGAAGGGGTTCCGAATCTCTATGGCTTTGACGCTTCAAGAACTCGAATCGCACCTGTGGGAATCCGCCAACATCTTGCGAGGCAGTATTGACTCAGCGGACTACAAGAATTATATCTTTGGGCTATTATTTCTGAAACGGCTTAATGATGTCTTTGAGGAAGAACGTGACGCTTTACAGCATATTCCCGGTGCCGATCCCGACGAGCCCGTGGAATACCAATTCTTTGTCCCCGAACGTGCTCGATGGAGCCATTTGCGCACCATCGCGGTCAATGTCGGGGAAGCGATTAACAAAGCCTTCGAAGCCTTGGAAGAACAAAATCGGCGGCTGGAAGGCGTGCTGGTTAGCATTGATTTCAACAATAAAGACCGCCTTCCGGATCAGGTCTTATTGCGCCTGTTGGCACACTTTAGTCAAATCCGCATGGGGAATCGCGATCTGCCCGAACCGGATATGTTAGGCCGTGCGTATGAATATCTCATTGCCCAGTTTGCCGATGATGCGGGGAAGAAAGGCGGCGAGTTCTACACGCCTCGTGGTGTCGTGCAATTGCTTGTAGCCCTGCTCCAACCCGAAGAGGGTATGCGGATTTGTGACCCGACCGTCGGTTCGGGGGGGATGCTGATTGAGTCGGTTCACTACATTGAGGCCCACGGAGGCAATGCCAAGAATGTGAGTCTCTACGGACAAGAAAAGAATCTCAACACGTGGAGCATCTGCAAGATGAACATGCTTCTGCACGGCTTGGTCGATGCCCAGATTGTAAAAGGGGACACCATCCGCGATCCCAAGCTGGTGGACCATGGCGAAGTGATGCTGTTTGACCGAGTCATAGCCAATCCGCCGTTTAGTCTCAAAAACTGGGGACGCGAAGCAGCGGAGCATGATCCGTATGGTCGTTTTAAATATGGCCTGCCGCCGAAGAGTTATGGGGATTTGGCCTTCGTCCAACATATGGTGGCGACTCTGAATGTCACCGGGCGTCTGGGGGTAGTGATGCCCCACGGGATCTTGTTTAGGGGAAATAGCGAGCAACATATTCGCCAAGGACTTTTAGAAGATGATTTGATTGATGCGGTGATCGGCCTTCCCCCAAATCTTTTCTATGGGACGGGCATTCCGGCGGCCATCCTGAAGCGAAACCCGAAAGCCATCGGCACCGCGTCTTGTTTATTGAGGCGTCGCGGGACTTCCAAGCGGGCAAAAACCAAAACCGCTTGCGTCCCGAGGACATCGCGAAGATTGTGGATGCGTATACCGCGTATGAGGACCTGGAGAAGTATGCACGGGTGGTGTCAATTGAGGAAATCCGACAAAATGACTATAATCTCAATATTTCGCGGTATGTAGACACCACTGAAGAACAGGAATCCGTGGACATTGGGGCGGTGATTCGGGAATTACGGGAACTGGAAGCCCAACGGGCTGAATTGGAAGCGAAGATGTATGGGTATCTCAAGGAGTTGGGGTATGAGTAGGATGTTCGGGCTCACTGAACTGGTCGAAATTAATCCTCATCGCTCTTTAAAAAAGGGAGTGGTCTACCCTTATCTAGCGATGGAAGATATATCAACTGAGTTCCCAGACCCAACATCTCATTCTTTTAGACCATGGAATGGCAGCGGTTCGAGATTCCAGAAAGGTGATGTCCTACTTGCTCGAATAACACCAAGTGCAGAAAATGGCAAGACAGCTTTGGTCACTCTTGACATTGCTCACGGTTCCACGGAACTTACGGTACTTGCTCCAAAAAACCCTATCACCCTTGATAGCGGCTTCTTGTTCTACCTACTCAAGGATTTTCATATCAGGAATCAATTAATCGATCAAATGACGGGAACAACGGGACGGCAGCGAATACCCAATAATGCCTTTGACAACGTCCTTGTGCCTCTCCCCCCGCTCCCCGTGCAACGGCGCATTGCGGAGATTTTGGGGAGTGTGGATAGTACAATTCAAAAGACGGAGAATTTGATCAGTGAACTTCGCAATCTTTACCATGCCACACAAAAATATATTTTTCATGGGCATTTTACTGAATACCCATCCATCCAATTGCAAGACATCGCCAGCGTGGAACGAGGTCGTTTTAGCCATAGGCCACGAAACGATCCAAGATTTTATGGTGGGTCTTATCCCTTTATTCAGACAGGCGATATTGGATCCGCTTTGGGTTATATCGGTACTTTTACCCAAACACTAAACGAGGAAGGGCTTAAGGTGAGCCGATTGTTTCCTAAAGGAACAATCGTATTGACTATTGCGGCTAATATCGGAGACGTTGCAATACTTGGTATTGACGCTTGTTTTCCTGACAGCATTGTAGGAATCCAACCTAAGACCAGTTCGATGAATCTAGAATATCTCTATCACTTCCTTAGCTATTCTCAGCCTTATATTGACAGTCTGGCGAAAGAGAGTGCACAAAAAAATATCAACTTAGAGATCCTGCGTCCATTTTTGGTTCCTTCCCCGCCCTGGAAGAAACAAGTCCAAACCGCAGAGATTCTAACAACAATACTTACACGCATACAACAAGAATTAGATTATTTGGAACGTCTGAGTCAACTAAAAACGAGTTTGCTCCAAATTCTTTTACAGGGTGAAGTTGAGGTAGCAATATGAACCAATGGTCTGAATCCCACCTCTCCGAATCCCCCGCCCTGCGCCGTCTGACCCAACTCGGCTGGACGCATGTCTCCGGTTCTACCATTGATCAAGAACGGGATTCCTTGGCGCATGCCTATCTGCCCCAACGGCTGTTAGATGCCATCAAACGTCTTAATCCATGGATTTCACCGGACAACGCGGTTCAAGCTGTGCGCCGGGTCACGCAAGTCCAAGCCGCCAGCCTCTTGGAAGCTAATGCGCAAGTGCATCAAGATTTGACCACGTACTTTAGTCTGGAACAAGATCTCGGTCAAGGGCGGCGACACCAGACGGTACGGCTTATTGATTGGGATGACCCTTCAAATAATGATTTTGTTGTGGTCGACCAGTTTTGGGTGCATGGCACTGAAAAGATCCGGGCCGATCTCGTGCTCTTTGTCAATGGGCTTCCCTTGGTGGTCATTGAAGCGAAGAACCCGGCGTTGGTCTCCCATCCCCTTGAAGAGGCTGTGGATCAAGTGGAACGCTATCAGCGGGTGGCGCCCCAACTCTTCTGGACGAATCAACTCTGTGTGGCGATTTGGGGCCAAGGCGCACGGCTGGCTCCGATTCAAGCTCCGGCCCGGCATTGGGCGGAATGGAAAGATCCTTATCCATGGGCCATAGAGGACTTGGGTGCGGATGCGTTGCCCCAAGATCCCCTGCTGGCGGGCGCGTTGACTCCCGCACATCTGTTGGACCTGACGCGCAACTTCATCGTCTTTGAACCCGATGGGCATACGATCATAAAAAAAGTCGCCCGATATCAACAATGGCGAGCCGTGACCAAAGCCATGGATCGCATTGTGCATGCGCCAAATAATGCAGGACGGGGTGGCGTGGTGTGGCATACCCAAGGGTCGGGGAAGTCGTTGACCATGGTCTATATGGCGTTGAAACTGCGGCGCACTCCCGGTTTGCAAAATCCCACAATTTTGGTGGTTACGGATCGACGGGACTTAGACCGGCAGATCGCGGGAACCTTCCAACGGTGCGGATTTCCTAATCCCGTGCGCGTGGAGAGCATCCAGCAGTTACGCGATCAGTTGCTAAATAGCGGACCGGGACAGACGCTCATGACCACCATTCAAAAGTTCCAAGTCCCGAAAACCTCCCCTACGGCCAAGCACCCAATCCTGAGTGAAGAGAGTAATCTCTTTGTGATGGTGGATGAGGCTCATCGAACCCAATACCACGGGTTGGCGCATAACATGCGGGTCGCGTTGCCGCATGCCTGCTTCCTTGGCTTTACCGGGACACCCATTGATAAAAAGGATCGGAGTACGCCCCAGACGTTTGGCTCTTACATTGATACCTATACCATTAAGCAGTCGGTCGCGGATGGCGCGACCGTGCCGATCTTCTATGAGTCCCGACTGCCGGAGGTGCAGGTGGAAGGGCACTCCTTAGATGCGCTATTTGACCGCGTGTTTCGCGATTACCGCGAGGAAGAACGGGAAGCGATTAAGAAACGTTACGCCAATCTGAACAGCATTATTCGGAGTCCGCAACGGATTGAGCAGGTGTGTCTGGATTTGATTCAGCATTATGAAACCCATATCCAGCCCAATGGGTTTAAGGCGCAAATTGTGGCGATTGATCGCGAGACGGCGGTACTTTATGAGGAAACCATTCGACGCCTTAATGGGCCAGAAAGTGCCGTAATAATTTCCGTGACCAACGATGACAATGACCGAATGAAGCAGTATAAACTGACGGCGGACCAAGAAGCGAGGATCATTGACCGCTTTAAACAGCCGTTGGATGTAGATCCCTTAGCCATCCTCATTGTCTGCGATAAGCTCATCACTGGATTTGATGCGCCCGTGGAACAAGTGCTGTATTTGGATGATGGACTGCGCGAACATACCTTGCTTCAAGCCATTGCCCGGGTGAATCGGCCCGCTCCCGGTAAAACCTATGGGCTGGTGGTGGATTATTACGGCATTGGCGGATTGTTAGATGAGGCGTTAGGCATTTTCGAGGTGCAGGATGTCCAAGAGATCATGCACCCGTTAAGCGATGACCTTCCAGCCTTGGAACAGGCCCACCGGACCGTCATGCGGATTTTTGATGGCATTGACCCGAATGATTTGGATGCATTGGTGCGCCATTTAGAACCGGAAGATCGGCGGATTCATTTTGATAACGCTTTTTTGCAGTTTGCCAAGCACTTGGACCGCGTGATGCCCGATCCGGTGGCGGCACCTTATCTCGATGACATGCGCTGGCTCGCAAAAATTCGCATGGGGGCCAAGAATCGGTATCGGCAAGAGACCTTGGATCTTTCTGGTGTCGGCGCGAAGGTTCGCCAGCTCATTGATGACCATATTCGGTCTTCGGGAGTAACCAGCCTTTTAGCTCCGATATCCATTCTGGACCCCGCCTTTCATCAAAAAATCATGGAGGGACTTCCTGATCCGGAAGCCCGTGCGCATGAAATGGAACATGCCTTGCGCCATGAGATTCGTGTCCGTCAGAAAGAAAACCCAGTCGCTTGGACATCCCTGCGACAACGGTTGGATGAGCTAATTCAGCAATACCGTCAACTTCGGATTACATTGGCAGAACTCTTGCAACAAATGGCCACCATGCGGACCGAGGCACAGGAAATTGTTCAAGGCAGTCAAGCCGATGGTCTATCCCCTACCGTGTCGGCGTTTCGGAGCCTGTTGGTGGAGGCATTAGATGCTTCTGGAGAACGGACGGGTACCATGACTGCATTGGCTGAATCGATTGTAGAAGGACTCCAAGGGCTACGAGTGATTGATTGGCAAGTCAAAGAGGATGTGCAGCGGGAAATGCAGAGGTTTATTCGGCGGCAATTACGGGTCGCCGGGGTCGTGGAGTCTGGTACGTTGGATCGGTTGACAGGGCAGTTGATGGAGTTGGGGAGGGTACGTCTTTTGTAAGGCTAAGCAATGTCCAATATATTCTAATAAGGAGGATGTCATGGCTAACGATGCTATTTTTGACATAGTTGCGAATGACAACGGGAGTTATCGCCTTCGGCTTGCGCCGCAAGATGTGACGGGTCACGGTGGTGCAGAAGCACCAGCCCTAATATTTTTTCCGAAACTATTTTTAGAATCACGAGATGGGCATACAAAAACCCAATTGTTCGGTTCTGATATTCAAGCTTTAGGCGTTTCAATATATAAACCAAATGATTTTTATCCCATGCTGACTTCTGGGTTGCAATATTTCACTTGCGATGGTCACGATCGGTTCTGCATGCTCCCGGTTCCCTTAATCCTTATCGACTTTATCCGACAAGCCACACAAATAACAATATCTTTTGATGCTTGGCTGTCACCGAATCTGGCCGTGAATGGCAAACATATCATTAGAACAGACAGAAGAGCGATTCTTATGGATCAATCCCATTGGTATACCAATGTACTTCCACAACTTGGCTACCCAGAAACCAGGTTGGTGCCTCTTGCTTTTAGTCTGCCATCTCCTATTCCACACAACAATCCAGAGGCTAACAAAGCATGGGAAAAAACCGTCAAACAACTCAGCGACTGTATTGATGTTTTTCGATCATGGCACTTTGAACCCAAAGACCTAGTAAAAAATTTACGTCCAGTCGCGGAGCACACGCTGTCTACATGGTTGAAACTATGGGATCTCCAGGTGCCGTCTAATGGGAAAGCCGACGCAATGTTGCAAGCTTTGAACAAAGTCATCTCTCCGTCGTCTGTAGTCCAGGACATCAAACCGTGTAATGCGCCAAATGGGATTGTTCCGGTTTCGGCACCCCATAAGCGATTGTGTATCGCACTAACCATGTTGCATGATCTATTACAGTTGTCCAATGTGGAAAGTCACGGCTATTCTCAAGGCATTTACACAGTAGCACAGGCAGAATCGTTGCTCTATATGACAGTGGGCGTCATCCGATCACTCCCGGAGATATGGGAACAATACCCATCATCGCCTATAAACTGCCCATGATCTATCATATAAAGCAGCAAGGAATTTTCGTTCATTTATCCTTATTCATGATGCTATTAAGGACCGTGGTAACTCGCTTAGAGGAAAACCGTCATGGAAAATAATAATCGCAGCTACAAAATTGCTGCGTTTATGTTTTCAGGTGTTTCGGTAGGATTACTTATCATTCATATGGTTGATCATAAGGCTACGATAGATTATATAAGCGTCGCACTGTTAGTCCTTGCAGGGCTCCCATGGATATTGCCCCTGCTCCGACATCTGGAATTACCCGGAGGAATCAAAATGGATCTCAAAGAAGGTGTCGAAGAGGTACAACAATTAGCCAAACAAGAAGGGTTTATTGATTCGGCTTCTGTTGAGTCTATAGTCCAAGGTCCAGATGACTTGGTCTACGAACAACTGCTAAAACAGGATCCCAATTTAGCACTTGCCGCTATGAGATTGAACTTAGAACGACAACTTACATCGTTGCTTGTTGATAAAACCAACATTCAATTTGCAGGAATAGGCCGGATTCTTGAGATGTTGCGTCAACGTGGCACAATCTCCCAAAGCGAATACGTTGTCATTCAACACATCGTACCTGTGTTAAATAAAGCAGTGCACGGATCAACAATAGACCCCCATTCTGCTAGACGAATAATCAGTATTGGGTTGCAGTTAATGCACAGTCTTAAGGATGCCAACGCGACGGACAGATCACACAAGGACTTTTTTTAATCTACCACCCCAATTCTGCCCCATGATCCCGAAGCCACCGTTTCCGCACCTCAAAGTCCGGGAGAATCACCCGGATCGCATCCCAAAACGTCTGGCGGTGATGCGGATAGCGGCGATGCGTCAACTCATGGACCATGACGTAATCGATGACAGAGAGTGGAGCTTGGATGAGCCGCCAATTTAACGCAATGAGTCCATCGTCACGGCAGAAGCCCCAACGAGATTTGTACTCTGCGATCTTGAGCCGTACCAGACTGGCTCCCACCGTCGGCGTATAGTGGTTGATGCGCTCGGGGAAAAGGGTTTCAGCCTGTTGGGTGTACCACTGGATGAGAAGTTCACGTACCAGGATCGGTTGTTGAGCTAGCGCCAGCGACGGAATGGTAACACGCAACGTTCGTCCCTCCACAATGGCGCTGGGCTCAATCGTGTTATTCTGCTGTACTTTTAGGCGCAAAAGGTGTCCACGAAGTAAGAAGCCTTCTCCGCTGACAAATTCCTTGGAAGGGGTGATGTACGGTGTTGGCGATGCTGTCAAATGCTTTAACAGCCACCGAGCCTTGCGGTTCACAAGAGGCTCCAGTTGTTGAACATCAAACTGTGAAGGCACTAAAACAGTCACGTGTCGAGAGGCATCAATCTGGATAGCGGGATGTTGGCGACGAGGCCGTTCTTCAATAGTATAAGGGATGGTCGTGGTTCCAATCGTAATCGTTGGCATGCATCTCGCTCCTTCCCTTCGCATTGTAGCGGAATGGGCGCAATCGTAAAGGGTTATAGTACCGCTATTCGGTTATTCTGGCTAAAGTAATTAGCGAAAGATTCCCTGTCAAATCCTCGAATAAAGGCGATAGAATTTTTTTACGAACGAATTCAATGGCAGGCTCTCTAATGGATGAGCCACACCCCTTAAGAACTAAACCGGAAAAGACAAAAACGATTGATGAAAGTGTGACATGAAATTCTTGTTGTACTAGGTATTTTTCATACAACAAGACACTCATGTCACACCTGATGAGCTCAGCAATCGAATAACCTGTCGCCGACTGATTCCCACTTGTTTTGCGATGGCTGACTTATTATATCCCAAAGCATAAAGTTTCTGCACTTCCGACCGATGGGCAGAGGCTGCGGCTTCTCGTGATGGCTTACCATGCTTGGCACGTTCGTGTTTCTTTCGTTCTCGGTCCCGTCTTCGACGTTCCTCAGGACCGATGATGGTGGTCATCTGCCGTTGTTCTTCTGCCGTAATATCTAGCCGATCAATGAGTGTTTCATTGCTTAGGCGATATAGTGGGGAAAACGTGTGGCCCTTCCATTCACTTGTTACCCCGGCTCTGTGATTTTGAATTGTCTTGGTGACGGCATGTAACCGATTGGCCAGTTCTTCTTCGTCCCAATCACTCAAAGACTGCACGAGTTCTTTCATCGCCGATACGATATCCTCCACTCCCAATTGGCTCAGGGATACACCCAGCGGAAAGAAATAACGGTCTCGCTCTCCGTGAGGGAGATGTTCGCCATATCGCATCACAATCAAGTTTAGAATGTCCTTCACCACGGCTTGATACCGTGTCTCCACGGTATAGTTACGGAGCCAATCCGGTTTACGCCGTCGTGTTGAAGGGGTTTTCCTGTTGGGCGTATCTTGTGGGGTCCTGTGGGACTTGTGCCTGCCTAGGATGGCGTATTCGAGACTTTCGAAGTCCCAGCGAGTCTGCCAGTAATAGTTCGCGGCATGGGGAAGGGCCGCAGTCCATGAAGCGTCCCAATGCGCCGCAATCTGTTCTAAGACTGCGGGCTGATTACCCGTCTTGCTATTGGTGGCACCCATGAGGCGGACACATCGGGCGACATCCACCGCACTGGGATCAGCACCTAGGGAACTTAGGGTCTGCCGTAGGTGTTTGATGACTTTTTGCCACCGTGGCAGCATGGTGGGTAGAATGGGATCAATACGCCAGAGGAGCCACATCCCGTTCCCCGATGTTTGGGCAAACGTCGGCAGGGGAATCTGGGCATGGGTGAGCACCTTCACGGCTTCTTCTAGTACCACCTCTGGGTTCGCCTGTTGCCACTGGGGCTTGGTGTGATAGTCCAGATCGACCCATATCGCATTCAGTTCCCGAAGATTTTTGGATTGACGAGGCCCGTTAAAACGGTTGAGTGTGATTACCATATCAAGATGGTTCGAATACTGTGTCAAGACCTGCGGAATGGCGGAGACGGCCCGGGTCTCCCAAGCCTTCGAATTGTTGCCGTTTTCCATCATGCCAAGGGTTACGTAGCCAGAATACTCCCCGTGGAGCCATAGCGCATAATCCACGGGCTGTTGAATGTGGGACAGGGAGGGAAGATTGACCATGTTGACGCCATCCTTTCCTTGGAGAATTGTCGTGCTCGGGAAACAAAAAGAGCCATCGCACGGGACGGCTCTCATTTCCTGTGTTAAAGGGCGAAACTACTGGGTCTAATGATTAGGCGGTCCCTGAGTTCTCGCAAGTCCGGCTTGGAGCAGTTAAACAAACGCCTGATTTTGCGAGACCCTTTGGTCTTCGGCAAATTGCTTTACGGCGGCCACGATGGGGACGGGGATTCGTAAGGTCACGTTATTAACGGCTTCGCGCATTCGATGATCTCCTCCTTATTTCATAGAAATCGCGCCACAAGCGTGTAGAAGCCCCGATAGTGTCGATGGCCTCGCTGTATACGGACATGTGTGGGGAGGGGCTTCTCGGCCCGTTCTAGACAATCAGATTCGGGTAAACAAAAATTAGCCCCCGATTAGAAGGTCCTATAAACATCTCATGAGGGGCGATGACGCTTCCAGTGCGTTAACATGGCCGCACCTGAGAGTACTGATATATGCTCCTATAATATTATCCGCGAAATCAGGTAAAAAGCAGGATGATTCAAAGCGACTCACCATGAAAATTTTAGTGGGTGGTATAAAAGATATTGTTGCCCCCACACGAACCATTATCCTATCTCCTTGGCGCTTGACCCGCAAATCCACAATTTGTCCCGACTTTTTAAAGCCCCTTAGCAGGACCATTTGACGGCCAAATGCCGCGAAGGGGGCCTCACAATTCATCGCGTGACAGCTTTCTGAGATGGTCAACGGCTTGAGATAAACGTCACATTTTTGTGTGCCAAATGTGTGCCAACTCAGCCAAACCGGGCCAAATTCGGCCCATTAGGGGGTCAAAGCCAATGTCTCGAAAGTCTTAGAGCATCACACTCTGACCCACTCTGTCTCACTTACTCCAACACATCCATCCAACGCCTTTTGGGACTTCTAATCCCGGCGTCGCAGGTTCGAATCCTGCCGGGGACACCATCCTAAAACCCTTTCACCGCAAGCGATTGCGGGTTTTTTATTTCCCAACCAAACCTAATATTTTCTTCGGCGTCACCATGAGGCGTCACCACGAGAGGTTGAAGCGGGGGAATTAAACTTTGATGCATCCGAACTGCCTGTTTTAAGGAGCCCCCCTTCAACGTAGCGGCTCTTAGTTCAAGGTGGATATCAAGAGTTAGTTTGAAGTATCATATACTGTTGCTGTGTCGAAACGTCTAAAACCGAGGGCCCCATTTAGGGGCGACAGCGAAAGCCCGTCAAGACAAATTTCTAGGGGTGTACCTTATTTTTGTGAGTAAGTTAATGGCTTAAATGGTAATAATTGGTACGCAAAGGATTTTGGTCGATGCATGACGAAGTAACTCCTCATCACATCAGGTTTGCCCGACCGGTGAGGAGGAGTTGTAGATATGATAATAGCGGACAGTCAACGCGAAGGCAAGGAAAAGCGTACGATCACCGAGTGGGTTCAAGAGGAGAGTGCGGTCGTCGTGCAGACGATTCTTCAGCGTTTGTCGCCTGCCGTACGGCAGGCGATGACGACATTAGATGCCATCGAAACCGGCACACAAATCCTGACGCAAAGCATTGGTCGACAGATTACGGAAGCCCTCATGGTGTCCCCGGTCCCGGACGCTGTGGGCGTCTGTCGAGAATGTGGCGCTCCCTTGCGGCAGGTCGCTCTCCACCGATCTCGGCATATCACCGGCATTTTCGGCGATTACGACTGGGCTCGCCCTTATATGGTATGCCCGCAAGGGCATGGAAGCGAGGCCCCGCAGGATCGCGTATTGAAGTTGGGGCCCGGTCAAGTTTCCCCCAAACTGGCAGCCATCATCACGCGCCTCGCCATTGACGTGCCGTTTGACCAAGTTCCCGATATGCTCGAGCAGACCCTGCGATTGAAAGTCGATGGCGAAATGGTCCGTCGGGTGACCGAAAAGGTGGGATCGTGGGCAGAATCCCAGGAGCAGGCGGCCATTGAAGACGCTCAATGCGGCAACACATCGGTGCCGACGGCACCGGGTCCCAGTACGCTCTTGATGGCGTTGGATGGAGCCATGGTTCACACGAAACGATGGCGGGACGGCCATCAAGGTTGGCATGAAGGAAAAGTCGGGGTCTGTGCGCGTTTTGAACCGAAATCGCTCGGGCCATTGGCTCCCGAAGAGGAGCCCTGTCTGTCCTCTGCCGAGGTGAATTACTGCGTGGGCTTTGAGCCGCAGGCCGACTTTTTGCCGCGCTTGTATGCGCATGCGCTGCAGATGGGCTTGGACGATCCGTCCTGTCGTCATCTGGTTCTCATTGGCGACGGAGCCCACTGGATTTGGGAAGAAAGCGCGGCCCATTTACAGGTGGCCGGAAAGACCTGGGTAGAAATTCTCGATTTTTATCACGCCAGTCAACATATTTGGGCGGTGGCAAAGGCAGTCTGGCCCCAGGATGACGCCCTCCAATACGCGTGGGTGGACGATGTGTTGCATCGGCTCCGCCATGAAGGCGGAGAGATCCTGGACGAGGTCTGGAAAGCGTTGCCGCCGTTACCGGCGGCAGCCCAAGAACAGGTGGTCAGAGAGCAAGCCTATTTTGCGTACCATCACCATCGTCTCCAGTATCCGCAGTATCGGGCCCAAGGGTTTCCCATCGGTTCGGGAATCATTGAGAGTGCCTGTAAGGTGGTGCTCAAGCAGCGGGAAAGTGGCAGCGGAATGCGATGGACGGAATCCGGTGCGCAATCCATCGCCACTCTCCGGGCCATTCATCGGTCGGGGCGTTGGCAAGAGTTCTGGAATGAGGATCCCTGGTCCCAATTGGTACCGCTGTCTCGACGCATTGCAGCGTGATCACAATTTTAAGGTGGACCCCTTCTCGAATGCCCACAAGTTTGCGATTCATAACACAATTATACAATAATGGGTAACCATAGGTAAAATTTTAGCAAACTGTTAAAACCCTTTGCTCCATCACCGGTCTGGGTCACCCTCAAACGGCCATAGAGGTTAGAGCGGGTTTGACAGGTGGTGCCAGCACTGCAGTGCATGACAGCAAAGGCGGGCAAAATAGAAGGGTCTTCAATATCGCACCTCGTATTGAGTTGGAACAATCATTCGATCGATACGAAGTACGCGGTATAGCTGATCGCAAATTAATGTCATCGTAGTCCTGTCGACCCCTTCACCTGAATCCCCCATGAAATCCAGGCTATCCTAACCGTACCGCGTCTGTTGGGCGTGGAATATGAGTCAGGAGGGAATTTCGTGAGATTATGGGGCGGTGGTTTGACCGCATTCTTGGGCAAGGAAGATGGCAATGTATTTATCGAAAACGGGATATGGAGTGTTATCGCGTGATCGCGTAAGGCAGCGCGACCCAGGAATGCCGTCATCTGTCAGGTGATCCATGGATCGAAATAGGCGTTATCGTCCTGTTGTGACTTCTGGTCTTGACATCTCTACAGATGATAGAGGCCATTTTTGTATGCTTTCCGTAAAAATAGAAGGGACAAACCCCGATGATTTTCTCAACCCCAATCAAAATGCAGGCTCTAGCACAGCGCAAAAGGCTCCCCATGTGCTGATTTCGGAGTCGTTCTTGGGTGATCAGTTATAAGCTTTCAATAAGTGCCTAAAGAACCCAACGAGAATGAGGGCAAAGTAGCGCATTTCAAGGATTGGCGGTTGCATCGGCATCGAAATCTCTGTATGATGACGATATGAAACTCAAGGAAATAGAGTACGGGAGCTTTAGTGCTGGTTGACGACAGGAGGTTTAGGACATGAACTGGAAAACTTCAGTGGCGGCCGTAGCTGTCGTAGCAATTACTTTCGTGGTTGGCCAAGGAATCCCAACTGCCAGAGCAGACACCATATCCAGAGCCTCCTACGGGGAGACGTTACATGGGCCCTCTAACACAGCCACGATTATTCCCAGCACCACCAGGACAGGATCAGGTGGGGCTCCGTCATGTCAGCAGCTCTATGAAGTTGGAAATAATGGATGGAGTACATTTAATTCTCAAGTGAGTCCCACACCAACATTTCAATGGGGTTATAATGTTACCTCATCGGGCGCCGCCCTCGTGAATGGGTACGCCGGAGGGTATGTGACGGTGTGGATCTCATCTGGAACTGTGTTCTCTGCTATCACCGACCAGACTTACAATCTTAATACGGGAGCAACTTACAGCCCACACACACAGCCTTGGAATTATCAGTTTCATGGCAGCGTATCAAAATGGCAATTTACCGGCGGCGGATCGGAGCCTGTCGCGAACGGTGACATAGTTAATCTCTACTTTACGACCAGCGGCCTCTTTGGACAATTCGTCGATGGGCCCATTGGTTGCGTAGTGGAGCAGTCTCCGTGATCTATGCTTAATCAAGGCAAGAAGTAGGACTACTCTACGCATTGTTGCCATGCGAACTCCGCTTTCTTACGATTTGTTTAAACCAAAAATTTAAGTTCCAGGAGTTGGTTCCTTTAATGTCACCCAGATTTTATACAATGGCTTTTGGTCAAACTGTTCGATATCGGTATGGATTGTGATATCCGAATGGTTATATCTTGCCCATTTTGGAAGAAATTCGCTCAAAAAATCAAACACTTTTCGATCAGGTGTGGCGTAACCAACATTCGACTCCATGCTCCCAGCAAAGTCAGAGAATAACGAATCGGCCCACTCCTCAGCTTCTCTCATGGAGTCAAAGATTCGATTACCTTCGGGATAGCGCTCATTGATCCACTGGATGGACATTAAATCACCTCCCGATCCGGAACTATAACCATACTTTTGAACTATCGGATTCTCTTTCGACAAAATCACGCTTCACAACTTCATTTTTGTAGTCAGTATATCGTAGGAGACCTGAAATTTCAATATACAGCGGCGCTACAACAAGATAACGTCAAAGTCGTGATGCAAGCTGTAGCGATTTTCGGGAGTCGGGCCCTTGCACGAAACCCCAACGAGGTCAGCTGAGAACGGCCACCTGGCGTCCCAAATGGAAGTTAACCGGTCGTTTACGACCGGGAAAAATATCGCATGGATTCCGCAGGGAATTATGGGAAGAGAATGCGTGCGACCTGTTGCGGATGTCGATGCAAATAATTCACGGCGCGTTGAATATTGGACACCTCCACGTGACGGAGTAAGCTAATGGCCGTATTACGCAGAGTGGCCATGACACGCGGCTCATTCTCTGTGCGCACTTGGGAGCGGTCTTCATCATAGACCACATCCCAAACCCAGTGGAGGCGGGTCTCGATGCCCCAA